>NZ_JBPXMB010000002.1:0-537644 GCF_051918945.1 Streptosporangium sp. LJ11 | reverse complement strand
CCGTCCTGCTCTTGCACACCGACCAGTCTCACCAACCAAGATCACGGTGTTGCAACGCCCGCTCTCAAACACGCTCTGAGCCCAAGACGTGCTACTGCTGCGGCGAGGAACTGTCAGACGACAACCTCGCCTGGGATTTCTTGTACCCAGACGATCTAGCTGAGCAATTCGAGTCCGAGCAGCCCGATCCAGTGATCGACTACGAGAGCCGTACCGTCATAGTGTCTGACGTTGGTTCCTTCATGAGAGCGATCCTGCCCATTCGTCTGGAAGGTGGACTAACGGCCACGCTCGGTGTTTGGTTGGCCTTCACCTCCGAGGAGGAATTCGAGCGCACCATGGCCGCCGGGCGAGCAGGAGGAAACACATGGAAATCATTGACCTTTAGCGGGGTGCTGGTCAATCGCGTCGAACCATGGCCGGACGTCTACGGAGCAAAGGCGACCGCCACGGTGCTGGCCGAGAAAGGACCGAACGGCGCGCCATACGTCAGCGGAACGACCCAGCCGTTACTCGCTGAGGTACTGGCTCAGGAATGGCCGCATCACCCCTTCCTCGGAGCACGAAGAGGTCCTAGGCACGACTGAGGGAGACCCGTAGGGGCGCTGGCCGTTCACCTACCTTGGGCGCACATTCGCTCTTGGTCGGACGGGCCATGATATGGCTGCCCCGCTTGAGCGTGAGTTCCATGGATTTCACTCACGGCCGTGAACCCCTGACCCCTTGGATGCGAAGTAATCGCGGTACCGGTTCAATTTGGTCTGGAATCACGCTCTTCCTGCTGGGATCGTCCGCTGTCGCCCATGAGCGTCCGCGAGAATCCAGGGCCATTGTCACTCAGTTGATTACTCACCTTGGTGCTGGCGAGGGAATCATGTGCCAGTTGCAATGCGTAGGAGTCCGTCTCATCGATATCAGCAACCGCTTGCTGAGCAGCGGCCTGCTCTCCTCGCCGACGGAGCAGACGCACGAGCAAGTACAGGGCAGTCTTATCCCTATATTGGGCGCGGCGCCGTAGCTCGTTGTCGCGGCCTTCCTCGTACAGCAGCCGGTCCAGCCGTCGTTGCGCGTGCCGGTCGGTCTCACCCCGCAGGGCCAGCTCGTCGAGACGTCCTGCCCTCGCAAGCAGGTCCATATGCCACAGATGCGCATCGTGCCGGACGTAGTCATGGTGAGGGGCCACGGTGATTCCGGACAGCCGTCTTATGGGCGTAGCCTATGCGGCTGTTTGGGTTGAAAGGGCCTCGTTGAGTACTTCCAGGGGTGGCCGGTAGCCGAGCGCGGAGTGCAGGCGTCGGTGGTTGTAGAACCCTTCGATGTAGCGGATGATTTGTCGTCTTGCCTTGGCTCGGGTGGTGAAGACGAAGCGGTGCAGCCATTCGTTCTTGAGCGCGCTGAAGAACGACTCGGCCATCGCGTTGTCGTAGCAGACCCCGGTGCGGCCGACCGAGCGGCGGATGTCCAGCCCGGCCAGGAAACGGCCGAACTCGTCGCTGGTGTAGTTCGAGCCGCGGTCGGCGTGGAACACGGCGCCGGGCTGGAGCAGGCCGGTGCCGACGGCCATCTGGATCGCGGCCTTGATCAGGTCGGTGCGGTAGTGGTCGGCCATTGCCCAGCCAAGGACTGCTTTGCTGTGGCAGTCGATCACGGTGGCCAGGTACAGGAAGCCCTCCCAGGTGCGGATATAGGTGATATCGCCGACCAGTTTGATCCCCGGCCGGGTGGCGGTGAAGTCGCGGGAGACCAGGTCGGGGATGCCGCGAAAGTCGCCGTGCACGGTGGTTGTCGGCCGAAACGCCCGTACCTGGGCCGGGATCAGGCCCAGGGTGCGCATCAGGGCGCGTACCAGTTCGGCTGAGCAGTGCTCGCCGCGGCGGCGCAGGGTCGCGTGGACGCGCCGGTAGCCGTAGGTCTCGTGCGAGTCGGTGAAGATCTCGGCGACCCCGGCTGCCAGCAGCCTCCGGCGTTGCGCGGTGGCCGAGGCCGGCCGCTCACGCCATTCGTAGTAGCCCGAGCGAGACACTCCCAGCCAGGCGCACATCCGGGCGATGGAGTGACATGCCTTCTCCGCATCGATCAGCTCGTACTTGGCGAGCGTCATCGACTCTCGGCTGCGAAGAAGGCGGCTGCTTTTTTCAAGAACGTCAGCTTCTCACGCAGCTCCGCGTTCTCCCGCTCCAGCTCCCGGATCCGCGCCCGTTCCGGCCCGGAAACCGGTCGCTGCTCGTCTTGGGTGCTCACGATCCGATGCCGGTTCACCCAGCTGCCCAGAGTGCTGGCGTTGATGTTGAACTCCCGCGCCACCGACGCGACCGTCCGCTCGCCCTCCAGCACCATGCGGACGGCTTCTTCCTTGAACTCCCGCGAGAACTGCCTACGACGCCTCGTCACGTACCTACCTCTTCCAGACTTCTGTCAGCTTATGTAGACAACTGTCCGGAATCTGCAGGGCACCTCATGGCTGTAACACTCGGCAACAGAGCTGATTGCCGAGATCGCTTCATCCCAGTCACCACGCCCCTCCGCCGCACGTACTGCGTCGGCCCAATCTTCCATTACGTCAGTATGGTGAATGTCGATCCCGCACGCCTGCCACTGGCCTGAATCTTGCTGGTCACTGCTCGGTGCGCGCACCCAGCGCGCTATGCCGAATCACACCCGCAGGACTATCGGATAGCCCCGACCTTTGCCGGGCCAACTCCCCAAACTTCTCACGCAGCTCGGTGGCAGCCTCAGCCAGGATGACCGTACTGATCACCAGCTCCACCATGACACTGTCGAACTCATCCGTGCCAGTACGCCCGGCGCATGATCCGCACCTGCTGGGAACTGGGCGCACGGAGTTGGCCACACTGCGACTGCGGCCATGGGCGCACATGCTGGGCTTTCGGGGCCACTTCTCCACCAAGAGCCGCGCCTACTCCACCACCCTGGGTGACCTGCGGCAGGTGCGCTCCACCCACCGCGCCACCGAAGCACGCAAACAGCGCGGTCTACCCGCTCTCGGTGATGAGACAACGCTCGTGCTCGGGCACTGGCGGTTCGCCGGGATGGGCTACACCCCCGGTGAGGCGATCATGGCCGAACACATCCGGCACCGCGTCTCCCAGGCCCGCGCCATCGCGGCAAAACGGGAGGACGGTTGACCGCACCCCCACCGCCCGCCGATCGGCGGCTGTATCGCGTCAGCGAAGCCATGTACCTGCTCAGCATGAGCCGCAGCGTGATCTACGAACAGATCCGATCGGGCCGTCTGCGCTCGGTCACCCAGGGCCGGACCCGGCTCATCCCGGCCTCGGCCATCTCCGACTACGTCGCACTACTCGAACAGGAAGCGAGGGCATCATGACCACACGACGCAGCCGCGGAGACGGCGGCCTGCACTGGGACGAGACCCGCGAACGCTGGATCGCCTCGGTCACCGTCGGCTACACCCCGGCCGGAAAGCGCATCGTCAAGAAGGCCAGCGGCAAGACCAAGACCGAAGCCAAGGCCAAGCTCAAATAGATCATCCGCGACTATGACGACGGGCTGGCGAGCGGTCCGGCCAACTACACCGTCGCCGACGCCGTGACGGGCTGGCTCACCTACGGCTTACACGGACGCGACCCGAACACCGTGGCCAACTACCGGACCCTCTGTGAAAAGCACGTCATCCCCGGCCTGGGCGCCCGGAAGCTGCGGGAGTTGAGCGCGGAGGACGTGGACCGGTGGCTCATGGGGAAGGCCAGGACGCTCAGCGCTCGAACGGTCCGCCTCCTCCACTCGTGCCTGAACCGGGCGGTGAGGTTCGCCCAGTCCCGCGACAAGGTGAAGCGCAACGTGGTGGGCCTCTGCGAGGTCCCCGAGGGAAAGGAGGGGCGGCCGTTCCAAGGCGCTCACCCTCGACCAGGCGGAAGCCATCCTCAAGGCCGCGAGCGGCACCCGGATGTACGCCTACGTGGTGCTCTCGCTCCTCATCGGTGCCCGGACGGAAGAGCTGCGGGCGCTCGTCTGGTCGGAGGTGGATCTCGACGGCAAGCCGGGCGCCGACACTCTCCCGTGGATCGCCGTGTGGCGCTCTGTGCGGGAGGGCGGCGACACCAAGACCCGGAAGTCGCGGAGATCTCTCGCGCTGCCTCGTCGCTGCGTCGAAGCCCTCCGGGAGCACCGGACCCAACAGGCCAGGGAGCGGGAGACGGCGGGCGCGAGGTGGACGGAGAACGATCTCGTCTTCGCCTCCCTCGTCGGCACTCCCCTGGACTCCCACAACGTACGGCGGGCGTTCCGGAAGATCGTGAAGGACGCCGGGCTGCCCGCGAAGGACTGGACGCCTCGGGAGATGCGGCACAGCTTCGTCTCGCTGCTGTCCGACTCCGGCGTACCCCTGGAGGACATCGCGCGTCTCGTCGGCCGCAGCGGGACAGCGGTGACGGAGGCGGTCTACCGGAAGCAGATCCGCCCGGTCCTGCTCGGCGGGGCGGAGGCGATGGACCGGATCTTCACGTGACGGGAGCGATAGTCACTCAGTTAGTCACCCAGAACGAAGAAAGGGTGCCTCCCTTTCGGGTGACACCCTTGCCGACCAGCTAAAACCTGGTCGGGACGACAGGATTTGAACCTGCGACCCCTTGACCCCCAGTCAAGTGCGCTACCAAGCTGCGCTACGTCCCGGTTGTCCGGCGCCCTCTCGGGCGGGACGTCATAACCTTAGCGCAGATCGAGGGGGCTTCGCACACGGCGACGCCCGCGAGGGCAGGCGATCGCGCGAAGGGCGAGGGCACGTGGGGCGTAAGGCGTTGATCGACCAGGAGGAGCTGCGGCGACTGGCCGGGCAGGGGTTGTCGAACGCGGAGCTGGCCGCGCGGTTCGGGGTGAGCGAGTCCGGGATCTTGCAGGCGAAGCGGGCGGCCGGGCTCTCGAAGCCGATGCTCGATCACTCGCGGGCCATCCCGTGGAAGCTGGACCGGGCGCACAACCAGTCCGGGCCCGCGACGAACCTGCGCAATCTCTCGTCCGTGGCGCAGGGGCGGGCGATTCCCGCCGAGAAGCTGAACACGGCGCTGCGCTGGGCCGGACGGCTGGTCGCCTCCGGCATGGACATCTCGTACGAGTCCGGCAGGGGGTTCCTCGAGGTTCCCGCCTCTCCCGGGGATTGGCTGGTCGAAAGGATGGTGAACGAGGCCCGGAAGGCGATCGACGCCGCCGGAGCCTCCGGCGGCGTCGAGGATCACGCGAAGGAGTGAGCACGAGTGCGGGGCCGTGATCGAAGGCTCAACAAAAGATCAGTAACTACCCGAAAAATCTCGGTAAAACATTAAATCCAGACCGAGTAGTGGCACGCCGCAGATGTCGGTAACCGGTTTCGAGCCTTGACCCTAGGGCAGCGCACGGGTACAAGCGCCTACACAACCGGAGGCAGACATGTCCACCGTGATCTGGGTGGCCGTCGTCGTGGTCGCGGTGGTGGCGATCGTCGCAGTCGGCTATTTCGTGCTGCAGCAGCAGCGCCGACACCGGCTTCGCGACCGCTTCGGCCCCGAATACGAACGTACCGTTCAGGAGCGCGAGAACAGGCGCGACGCCGAGCAGGAACTCATCGCTCGCGAGCAGCGCTTCAGCTCCCTCGACATCCGCGCCCTGGACGCCGGGACGCGCGAGATCTACGCGAAGAAGTGGATGGAGGTCCAGGAGCGGTTCGTGGACGCTCCCGGCTTCGCGGTGACGGAGGCCGACCACCTGGTCACCTCCGTGATGGCGGAGCGCGGCTACCCGACCGAGGACTTCGAGCAGCGGCTCTCCGACCTGTCGGTCGCGCACGGCCGCACTCTCGACCACTACCGGCAGGCTCACGAGATCAGCACCCGGGCCGCGCACAAGGAGGCCTCCACCGAGGAACTCCGGCAGGCCATGGTTCACTACCGCGCCCTGTTCGAGGAACTGCTCGATGCCCCCGGCAGTTCGGCCGACGGCGACCGGGGTTCCCGGCGGGCCGAGGCCGTCGGCGGGGACTCAGGGCGGACGGGTTCCACGGTTCCCACCGATCGGGACGTCCCAGGGGCGAATTCCCCCGAGCCCGAGACCACCGACGACGCCGGGCGAGCCTCCCGACGCGACACCCAAGGACGGTGAACCGAGATGAACGACCGATTCAATCCCGATAAGGACCAGCTGGTCCACAAGGCGGACGAGAACGACGACCGGGCGGTCCGCAAGTTCGACGAGGACGATCTGAACGCGCCGCGGCACGGGCAGGACGTGACCCCCGAGTTCCAGGAGCCGCGCCACGGCGACGCCGGCCGCACGGACACCGCGCCCGTCGACCCGGACACCGGTACGCGCGACCCCCTGATCGGTGACCGCGACGACGTCCTCGTCGTCGAATCGAGCGACGACCGGCGCGTCACCACCGGTTCGGACGCCCCGCTCGACGACGACCGGCGCGGCGTGCCGGGTGATCTCAACGACGACGGCAGGAACGACAGCCCGTTCGCCCACGCCCAGTCCTCCGCCGCGACCCCGGGCACGCCGGTGGCCGGCACCGCCGCGCACGACGCCACGGTGCCCGGCACGGGCTCCCCGGTGACCCCCGGTTTCCCCGAGAACACCGCGGACCGGCCGGACGACGTGCTCGACGAGGGTACGGGCTTCACCCCCACGGAGACCGAGCAGACGCCCGCCGCCACCGCGCCCGCCACTGCCGGGGCCCTGTTCGATCAGGACGCCGACGACGTACGGCGGCGCTGGCAGGAGGTTCAGGCCGGTTTCGTGGACGACCCGCGTGACGCGGTGGAACGGGCCGACTCCCTGCTCGACGAGGTCACGAGTTCCCTGCGGAACGCGCTGGAGACCCGGGCCACCGAGCTCCAGGGGCGCTGGAAGAACACCGAGAAGAACGACACCGAAGACCTCCGGACCGCTCTGCGCGACTACCGGGCGACTCTGGAACAGCTCCTGAACGTCTCCGCTGGAACGAGGTAACCATGCTCGCAATCGCCGCCGCCGTCGTGTTCGGCCTTGGATTCCTGCTTGACCTGATCAACACCAGGCTCGGCCCGCTCACCGGGACCGGCTTCCTGCTTCTCGGACTTCTGCTGCTCGCACTGCACCAGGCCGGGATCGGCTCGGCCGGCCCGCGGACCACCACCGGTGGCGGGGGCGGCTGGCGCCGTAGGCGCTAGGCCTTCCGGAGGCGGCCCCGCACCGGGGAGGTCCGCCTCAAGGATGGCTGTCGAAACGGGAAGGGCCTCGTCCACGCGGACGGGGCCCTTCCCGTTCGTCCGCCCGCCTCCCATTCGCCCGTCCGCCTGCGCCCCGTTCGTCCGTCCGCCCGGCCTCCCGTTCCTTGGGAGGCCGGGAGCCGGGCAGGCCGAGCGGTGCGGGCGGTGCGGGCGAAGGACACGTGAGGGCGCACGGAGCCCCGGCGGTGCCGTCCGGCGTTTCCGGCGGGGACCCGCGCAGGGCATGAGAAAACCGGCGTCGATGGCGATGTGCGCGCCTCGCGCCGGCGAAGGGGAGGAAGGAAGGCGAAGATCGTGGGCGGCGCCACGTGGCCACGTGGCGCCGCCCACGATCCCCGCACGGGTCCGGGCGTGTCCCGGAGCGGCGGGTTCAGACCTCGAACGACATTCAGACCTTGAACGACATGGTGATGAACGTTCCCGAGGCCCCGGTCTCGAACTTGATGTCGGAGCTGACCATCCGGGCCACCCACAGGCCCATGCCGCTGGTCGCGTGCGGCCCGGGGGGTGTCTCCCCCGGGTTGGGTCCGGGGTCCCACTGACCCTCGTCGTGGATCTCCACGACGAGGGTCCGGCCGACCGTCCACATCCGCAGCACGGCCTTGGCGGTGGTGTGACCGTGGGTGACCGCGTTGGTGGCCACCTCGTTCAGCGCCACCAGGAAGTCGGCGAGGCCCTCCTGGGACATGCCGCTCCGCACGGCCTGGGCGGAGGCGAAGTCGCGCACGTCGGGAAGGTCAGGAAGGCAGAAGGCGAGCTCGGCGACAGCGGCTCCGGCCGGGATCATCGGGGAACGGCCGCCGCTCGCCGTGAAGCGAGCGGGACGAACACCGTCCTCGTTCACCCGAGATCCGCCTCCCCTGTCCCAGTCCGCCGTTGTCCTCAGCATCCGGGATCCATTCAAACGCACCTTACGCCACGTCCGTTGTCGCCGACTTGGGTGCCCTGTAACGAGCGGTGTATTCAGCATTCGGCGACAAGTTCCTCGCGGAGCTGGTCAAGCACCTTCCGCAGGATACGGGAGACGTGCATCTGGGAGATCCCGAATTCCGCCGCTATCTCGGCCTGGGTCATGTTGCCGAAGAAACGCAGCAGGAGGATGTTCTTCTCCCGATCCGGCAGCTTGTCGATCAGCGGCTTGACCGCCTCTCGATCCACGAGCGTGCCCAGCGCGTCGTCCTCGTCGGGGATGACGTCGCCCAGCGCGGCGGCGTCGTCGTCGGCGCCGAGCGGGGCGTCCAGCGAGAGGGCGCTGTAGGCGGCGGAGGCGTCGAGGGTGAGCAGGACGTCCTCTTCGGAGATGTGCATCTTCTTGGCCAGCTCGGCGACCGTGGGGGCTCGGCCGAGGTCCTGGCTGAGGTCGGAGACCAGGCGGTTCAGCTCGGCCCTGCGCTCCTGGTAGACGCGGGGGACGCGGATGGCCCAGGTGCGGTCGCGGAAGTGGCGCTTGACCTCACCGGTCATGGTGACCACGGCGTAGCCGCGGAAGGGGTGCCCGAGGGTCGGGTCGAAGCCGTTGATGGCCTTCATCAGCCCCACGTACGCGGCCTGCAGGAGATCCTCCAGCGGCTCGCCGCGGTAGCGGTAGCGGCGGGCGATCTCCATGGCGAGGTGGCGGTGCATCTCGACGATGCGCTCACGCAGACGCTCGGCGCGGTACTCGGAGATCTCAGGCAGGGACATCTCGGCGAGGAGTTCCTCAGCGGTCATGTCGGTGAGTGCGAGTGCCTGAACAGACATTGCTGCTCCCTGGTATTACTGTCGGGCGAGCCGACCGCGGAAGCAACATCCGGGCAGACGGCATCGCCTCGACCTGTTTTTCGAGGCGAGGCCCTCTGCTGGACCTCTGGTTCCATTATTGCCCGGAATCCTGGAGTATTACTCGCCCCCAGGTAACAGTAAGGTTGCTAATCGAATGGCACGAGGAGGCCCTGAGTGACGGTGTCGGAGAACGGCGAGAGATCGGCAGCCCTGACTCTCACGTCGGCGCTCGTCAGTGGGATCAACGTGATCCGGGTGACGGGTCTGCTGGACGCGACGACGAGGGATCAGTTCGCCGACTACCTGGCGGCGGAGACCGGCGAGCACGGTCTCGACATGGCGCTGGATCTGAGCGGGGTGACCTTCATGGACTCACGCGCGCTGGGACTCATCGTCCACCACTGGCAGGTCAGCACCACCGCGGGCGCCAAGTTCGCCCTCATCGGAGTGGAGTACGCCAAGACCAAGGTGATGTGGATCACCGGCCTGGCCCAGCGTCTGCCCCTGTACGACACGATCGACGACGCGATCGCCGCCTTCGGCTAGCGGCCGATCGTCTCGGCCGGCCGGGGACCGCCCCGGCCGGCCGAGACGATCAAGTACCGATCACCGAGGGCGGGGGCCGCCGGCAGGGGCCTCAGTCCTCTTTGTCCTCTTTCTTCGCCTCGCGGTTGCGCTGGTGCTCCTCGACCAGCAGCTTGGCCAGGTCGGCGACCTTCACCTGGTGGTGCTGCGAGATGCGGCGCAGCTCGTCGAAGGCCGCCTCGGCCGAGCAGCCGCTGGACTTCATGATGATGCCCTTGGCCTGGTCGATGATCGCCCGGCCGGCGAGGGCCTCCTGCATCTGGGCCGCGTCGGTGCGGACCTCGTCGTAGTCCCACATGTTGGCGAGGGCCACCCCCACCTGCTCGGCGAGCATCTCGGCCAGCGGCGGGACGTTCCTGGCCGCGAAGACGCCGGGGCGCACCCCGTACATGCCGAGGACCAGGACGGCGTGCTCGATGACGATGGGCATCGCCAGGACCGAGCGGACGCCGCAGCGGACGGCCATACCGGTGTACGCCGGCCAGCGGGGCTCGCGCAGGACGTCCTGGACGATCACGTGGCGCCCGGTGGCGCGGGCCTCGGACGAGGGGCCCTCGCCGAGTTCCTCCTCGCTGTCGAGGAGCACGATGAGCTCGCTGTGGGAGGCTGAGACGACCATACGCTCCCGGCGCCAGAGCTCGGCGGAGCCGCCCGCGCAACCGGGCACACCGCCCGCGAGGGTGGCCGTGAGCCCGCGCAGCACGCTCTCGGTCGACGTTTCCTCGCTGACCCTGCCAAGGACCGCGAGGTCCCGGGCGAGAACAGGGGTGACCATGTCCATCTCGCGACTCCCCTTGTCTGTGTCGCTAACTTAACCACTATCCGACCACGCATCGATTCGACCTACCGGGTGGCGTACCGTCTACGACGGGACCAGCCCACTCCGGCCCCTGACGAGGACGAGCATTGACCGACGCCATTGGCCTTCAGACCCTGGAGCAGGCGCTGAACGCGCTGACCACCAGGGTCTCCTCCCTGCGTGAGGCGAAGTCCGCCTACCCCGCCGACCCCCGGTCCACACTCGACGCGGCGCTCGCGGAGCTCGACACCGCCCGCGAGCTGCTGGACGCCTCGGTGCGCGAGCTGCGCAAGGCGCCCAAACGCTCGGGCGAGCGGGAGAGCGGGTCGCAGCGGGAGCTCAAGCTGCTGCGGCAGGTGTTCCGCACCTTCCCCATCCCGGTGGTGGTGCTGGACGCCTCGGGGGTGGTGCGGCGGATCAGCGCCGAGACCTCCCGGATGCTGGGCAGTCCCGCGGGATACCTGATCGGCCGCTCGTTCCCGCTGTTCGTCGACGTCTCCCGGCGGGCGGCGTTCCGCTCGCACCTGACGGCGGTCCAGCAGGGCGGCCAGACCGCGACCCTCCAGACGCGGCTGGCCCACCAGGGCCGCGCGCACACGGTGCAGCTGGCCGTCACCCGGCTCACGATGCCGGGCGAGCCGCAGGAGATGGTCGCGGTCATGATCCTGCCGCTGGAGGCGCAGGTGGCGGGGCCGCCCCACGGCCCGGCCGACCGCTCGGACGCCACCCTGGTCATGGCCGCGGCGCGCCGGCAGGAGCTGCTGGCCAGGATGACCCGCCTGCTGCTCGACGAGGAGAGCCTGCGCCAGCCGGTGACCGTCACCAGGGCCTCCCGGCTGCTGGCCGCCGAGTGGGCCGACTGGGTGATCGCCGACGTGGTCCGCGACGGCATGCCCAGGCGGGCCTGTGTGCTCGGCCCGAGCGACAAGCCGGTGACCCAGCTGGTCCGCCTCGCCGAGGGGATGAACCCGCTGACCGCGCCGGCCGTCGCGCACGTGCTGACCGGCGGTTCTGGCGTGGTGCACGAGATGCTGGAGGACGACGGGCTGCTCGGCGACGTCCCCGGCGGCCCGCCGCTGCTGCGGGTGATGGGGGCCGCCTCGGTGCTGATCGTGCCGATCGGCGGCGAGGAGGGCGTGCTGGGCTCGCTGACCCTGGTGCGGCTGCGCGACCGCGAACCGTTCTCGCTGGCCGATCTCGGGCTGATGGAGGAGATCGGCGTCCATCTGGGGCTCGCGCTGCGCGCGCGGCGCAGCTTCCAGACCCGCTCGCGGGCGGCCGACGCGCTGCGTACCAGCGTGGTGCCCCGGAGCCTGCCGGACATCCCGGGATTCGAGGCGGCGGCCATCTACAACGCGGGCTCTAGCCCGGTCGGCGCCGAGTTCTACGACGTCTTCCGCGCCGGCGAGGGGTGGGGGTTTGCCCTCGGGGGCGCCGCGGGCAAGGGTGAGGAGGCCGCTTCGGTCAGCGCCATGGTGCGCAACGGCCTGCGCGTGCTCAGCGTCTGGGAGACCGACCCCGGCGAGGTGATGCGCAAGCTGAACCAGGCCCTGACCGCCCAGCACAACGGCATGTTCGTGATGGCGGTGACCGGGTTCATCAAGGCGCGCAAGATCAGGCTGGCCAGCGCGGGGCACCACCCCGCCGCGCTGCTGCTGCCCGACGGCGGGGTGCGGTTCACCGCCGGGGGTGGTGTTCCGCTGGGCATCGCCCCCGAGGCGGAGATGTTCACCGAGGAGGTCACGCTGACCTCCGGCCAGACCCTGGTCTTCTACTCCGACGGCCTGGTGGCCTCGCAGAACGAGCTGGGCGAGTCCTACGGCGAGACCAGGCTGGCGGACGTGCTGGCGCGCTGCGTGGCACAGTCTCCCGCCGAGATCGTCAAAACCGTGGAGGAGGACCGGCACGCTTTCTCCGGCGGGAGAGTTTGGGATGAGATCGTGATACTCGCCCTCCGTGTCGTATAGCTTGACTAACTCGGTGTGACCCGTCGGTCCTGCCGAGCGATGAGGGGCCGCGCCCGGCGGCGCCCGTGTCCGACGAAGTGGGGCGGGGTATGGGATCGCTTCAGGATCGGCCCTCTTCGGGTCGGACCGAACCGGGCGAGCGTCCCCGCCCCTCCTTCCCCGGCCTGGCCGGGTCCGGGACGCTCGGATGACCTCCATCCACCAGGCCGCGGTGTACGGCTCCGACGGGGGCTTCCTGGCGATGGCGCTGCCCTTCGTCCGGGACGGGCTGGCCAAGGGCGACCCGGTGATGGTCGCGACCACCTCGGCCAACCTGGAGCTTCTCGGGGGCGCCCTGGGCAGGGACGGCCGGCTGGTCGACTACGCGGAGACGGCGTTCCTGGGCCGCCGGACGGTGGAACGTGCCACCGCCTTCCACCGCTACTGGCAGCGGCGCGGCGCCGAGGCCCCGCGCGGCGGGCACGTGCGGATCCTCGCCGAACCGGTGTGGGCCGGACGCGCGCCCGCCGACGTGCGGGCCTGGCAGCGCATGGAGGCGGGCCTGAACCTGCTGCTGCGCGCCACCAACGTGTGGATGATCTGCCCGTACGACGAGAGGACGGCGGATCCGGGGGTGGTGGCGACCGCGCGGCGCACCCACCCCACGCTCTCCGAGGACGGCGTCTCGATGACGCCCTGCCCCGAGTACGCCGATCCCGCGGACTTCATCGGCGAGTGCGACTCCTTCCCGCCCCTCGAACCACCGGGTGACTCGGCCGCCGCGCACGTGGAGACGCTCCACGCCCTGCGGGTGTTCGTCACCGGCCACGCGTCCTTCATGGGGCTGAGCCACGACCGCGCGAAGCTGCTCTCGGTCGCCGCCTGCGAGGTGGCCGCCCTGCTGGGGCCGCCCGTGACGGTGCGGATGTGGGAGCGGCTGGGCGCGATCACCTGTCACGTCGACCGCCGGGGCGGGCGTGTCGCCGATCCGGTCGCGGGCTTTCTCCCGCCGGGTTCGGCGGCCGGCCCCGGCGACGGCCTGTGGATCGCCAGGCAGCTGTGCGACCGCCTCGACATCCACAATGACCGGCACGGATGCGTGATCCAGCTGCACGTCCCGAGTGCCAGGGCCGAGGAGTCGCGGCAGAGCAGGTCCTATTAGCGAGCCCGGTTCCTTGACAAGGGTTTGGCTTTGGCGGAGATCGGGGTATGGTTGACCTCATACAGACGTGTGCCTAAGACGCAGGCACCCCTGAAGGAATCACAGGCTTTCCATGCCTAATCTCCTCCCAGAGGTGTGCCGTGAACATTGCATTCGTCTCCTCCGAGGCTCTCTCCTCCACCCAGGACGAGTCCGACCTCGCCGCCCAGCGCGCTCACCTGATGGCAGTCGCCCGTGAGCTCGGCCGCGAGCACAAGGTCACGATCTACAGCCGGAGGAACTCCGACTCGGAGAAGTCCAAGGTCCGCGTGTCGCAGGGCGTCACCCTGGAGAACCTGACCGCCGGGCCCGCGCAGAACCTTCCCGAGGACAGCGTCCTGCCCTACCTGTCCGACCTCGGCGACCAGCTGATGCACCGCTGGGGGCAGGAACGCCCGGACGTCATCCACGCGCACTCCTGGACCGGCGGGCTGGCCGCGATCGCCGGAGCGAACGGTCTCAACGTGCCGTTCACCCAGACCTTCAGCAGCGAGAACACCCGCGACGCCAAGAAGGTCCGGCTGCAGCGGGCCATCGGGCGCCGGGCCAGCGCGGTGATCGCCGGGTGCGGCGACGAGGAGAGCTCGCTGATCCGGCTGGGCGTGCCGCGCCGCAACATCTCGGTCGTCCCGTGCGGCGTCGACGTCGAGCGGTTCCGCCGCCAGGGTCCTGCCGCCGCCCGCGGCACCCGGCCCCGCCTGCTGCACGTCGGCCCGCTCACGGCCGACAAGGGCGTGCACACCGCGATCCGCGCGCTGGAGGGCATCCCCGAGGCCGAGCTGATCATCGCCGGTGGTCCCGCGTCCGTCGACCTGGAGCACGACGCCGACGCGCACCGCATGATGCTGCTGGCCAAGGAGATCGGCGTCGACGACCGGATCACCGTTCTCGGTCACATCCCGCACTCCTCGGTCGCCAAGCTGATGCGCAGCGCCGACGTGGTCGTCTCGCTGCCCAGGGAGGCGCCGGCAGGCGTCGTGGCGCTGGAGGCCATGGCCTGCGGCGTTCCCGTCATCGCCTCCGCGGTGGGAGCCCACCTCGACTCCGTGGTGGACGGGGTGACCGGCCTGCTGGTGCCCGCCGACCGCCCGGCGCAGACCTCCCGCCTGACCCGCGAGCTGCTCGCCGACCCGACCCGTCGCACCGCGCTCGGCTTCGCCGGTGCCGACCGCGCCCGGTCCCGCTACTCGTGGGAGCGGATCAGCCAGGAGCTCGTCCACGTCTACGAGAACGCGCTGTCCGGCTCCGCCCGCTGACCGCGCCGGCCGGCACCGCGGGCCGCGCTCCGAGACCGGGGGTCCTGAAAAGGGCCTCCGGTCTTTCGCGTACGGAACACGTGGTGACCGGGTCGCGCGGGGCCCCACGACCGAATCGCGTGACACCTGCGACCGGCTCCCTCGACGCCGGGGACCGGGTCGCACGGTCCCGCGACCGGCTCCCGCGACGTCTACGACCGGGTCGCGCGGCGGTGCAGGACGACGCCGAGACCGCTGGCGGCCAGCAGGACGACCCCGGCCACGACCAGGATCACCGCACCGCCCACGGCCCCGTCCGTCCAGTCCCAGACGGCCTCGGGGACGGCGAGCGTCAGCCCTGCCACGCCACTGACGATCAGCACCCAGGTGCGCCGGCGCCCGTACAGCGCCAGGCAGGCCAGCGCGATCACCGCGGTCAGCCAGTATCCCCAGGCGCCTCCGTCCCACAGGACGGGCCACTGGCCGCCGAAGATCGCGATGGCGGCGCCCATGCCCAGCCCCAGGTCGCGCGGGACGAGCAGCCCGGCGAGGGCGGCCACCAGGATGAGCGCGCCCAGCGCGACGTAGGCCAGACCCCAGCCGGGGCCCTCCCCGGCGGAGGCGTCCATCAGGCCGGTCACCGTGAGCAGGGCGAAACCCCCGCAGGCCAGCAGGCCGATCGCGGTGGGCAGCAGCGCGTAGGCCGCCGCCGCGACCACCAGCCCGGCCACGCCGGCGACGAGCACCTCGTGGCGGTCGACCGCCACCCCGGCGCACAGGGCCGCCGTGCCCGAGCCCAGCGCGGCGAGCGTGGCGGCGACCCTGCCCTGCACGGCGGCCGTCCTGCCGGTCGCCGACCGCGCCGCCGCACCGAGTCCCGCGGCCACCGCGAGCAGCAGGAGCGTGACCACGGCGAGGACCGTGATCCTCGCCGGCTGGGTCATCCGGTCCCAGCCCAGGGCGACGAAGGCCGCGGCGCCGGCCAGGACGAGCCCCCCGCCGACGTACGCGAGGATCTCGCTCCACCTGACCCGGTCTCCCGCTCCCGGCTCGCGCAGCGCCTCGCCGACGGCGAGGGCGACCGGCTCCACCTGCTCGGCGCGGAGCTCACCGGACTCCACCAGCCGGGCCAGCGCCCGTCGTACGGCGTCAACGTCGTCCATGTGCGGAATCGTGGCACAGCCGGGCCGGGACGGCACCCCCCGAACCCGTGGGGCGTATGCGAAAACGGGATACCTCTGTTACTGGAGTGCGATCGTTGCTTTGATGTTCCCATGTCGATTCGTGGCACGTTCCTGGGCGTTCTGGCCGCCTCCCTCGCGTTCTCCTCGCTGACCGCGCCGGGCGCGTCCGCGCAGGCGAGCCCGTCCGCCGCTCCCGGATGGGGCGCCCCGGTCCTGGTGGAGAACTTCGACGGCACCCGCGTCGACGGCCGCAGGTGGGTCGTCTACCACTCCCCCGGCGCCGAGACCAACCCGCGCACCGGGCGGGCCACGAGCGTGGGCGGCGGCGTCCTGCGGCTCAAGGGCGGGTTCTACGGCGGCAGGGACCTGTCGGGGGGCATCGCGACCCGCAGCGCGCAGCGGTACGGGCGCTGGGAGGTGCGGCTGCGGGCCGAGCGCGGCGCGGGCTACACCCCGGTGGCGCTGCTCTGGCCGTCCGACCAGGGCGGCGGGGAGTACGCGGAGGTCGACTTCGCCGAGATCATCGACCCGAGCCGCAGGTCGGGCGGGATCTTCGTGCACCGCGGCGACCGGCCCCAGGCCCAGCGGCAGATGCGGGCCGACTTCACCCGGTGGCACACGGTCGCGGTCGACTGGCTGCCCGGACGGCTGACGTTCTGGCTGGACGGCAGGAAGGTGTGGGACTACCGGGGGCCGAACGTGCCGAGGAGCCGCTCCATGCACCTGACGCTCCAGAACGACGTGACGTGCAACGAGTGGTCGCCGTGCCGCAACCGCTCCACTCCCCCGACGGTCAGCATGTACGTGGACTGGGTGAAGGTCTACCGGGCCCCTGTCTGAGCCACAGCCTGAGCCACAGCCTGAGCCACAGCCTGAGCCGCCGTCTGGCGGGAGCCCGGTGAGGCCGGTGGGTCAGAGCAGGTGGGCCGCCTTGAGGGCGAGGTGGATGAGCAGGCGGTCCTCGCCGTCGGCCAGATCCCTGCCGGTGAGCCGTTCCGCCTTGGCCAGCCGGTAGTAGAGCGTCTGGCGGTGCACGCCGAGCGCACCGGCGGTCTCCTGGACGTGGCCGGCGCGGTCGAGGTAGCCCTCCACGGTCCTGGCCAGCTCCGGGTCCTCGCCCAGCCCGGCGATCTCCTCCGCCAGCTCTCGCAGCCCCGCCGGGGACATCCGGGCGAGCAGCCGGTAGACGCCCAGCCCCGGCCAGGTGGCGACGGGGGCCAGCGCGGGCACCCGGCCGGCGACGCCGAGCGCGTGCACGGCCTCCCGCCAGCTTCGCCAGGCCTGCGCGGGTTCTTCCCTGGGGGCGCCGACGCCCACCACCGTCGCGTACATGCCCTGGATCCGGTCGGCCAGTTCCTCCGCCTGGCCCGCCGGGACCAGGAGGGCGACCAGCGGCTCGCCCCGTACCGGGAACGCGGGGTCGGCGAGCACGGCGCGCGGGAGCGTCCACAGGGCGGCGACCCGGTCCGGGGAGGTGCGGGCGGCGATCGCCGCCACCGGGCCGCGCACGTCCTCCAGCCGCGACAGCGCCCGGGAGCGTTCCTCGGCGTCGGAGGAGAACAGCTCCCGCAGGTTCGCGCCCAGGTCCTGGCGGCTGCGGGCCTCCTGCGCCAGGGCGGTGGCGGCCCGGGAGACCAGGTCGCCGACCGAGGCGAGGGCGTCGTCGCCGAGCGTGCCGTCGTCGAGGAGCCACAGGTAGCCGTAGGTCACCTCGTGGTGCCGCAGCGGCACGCACACCCGCGCGAGCACGCCCAGGTCGGCGTCGGCGGGGATGCGGACCGGCCCGCGGGCCCCGGCGATGCCGTACCCCTCGAAGTAGGCGCGCACCTGGTCCGTCGCGCGGCGCCGCAGGATGGACTCCTGGCGCACCACGTCGATGTCGCCGCTCTGCGCGGCGTAGGCCAGGAGCTGGAAGGCCCGGTCCTCCAGGGTGGCCGAGGCGCCCAGCCTGGCGGCGATCTCGTCTACCGTCTCCTGCAACACCCCACCATTGTCGTACATATGTATGAACGCCCCACCCATTGATCGTGGCAGATGCACATGACGGCCGCGCGAGCCGGGGTTTTAGGCTGAGAACATGCTCGGTTCTCTCCTTCTCGGCGCATCCCGGTTGCCGCTGGTGCGGCGCACGGTCTCCGGCGTGCCGCTGACGCGCAAGGTCGTCGATCGCTTCGTCGCGGGCGAGACGCCCCGGGAGGCGGTCGAGGCGATCCGCGGGCTCGCCGCCGCCGGCCTGGCCGTCACCGTCGACCACCTGGGTGAGGAGACGCGGGACTCCGCCGCCGCCACCCAGACGGCCGGGGCCTACGTCACGCTGCTCGGCGCGCTGGACGGGCTCGGGCTCGGGGACCGGGCCGAGGTGTCGGTGAAACTCTCCGCGGTCGGCCAGGCGCTCGGCGCCGACGGCGACAAGATCGCTTTGGAGAACGCGCTGCAGATCTGCGAGGCGGCCGCCGCCTCCGGGGCGAGCGTGACCCTCGACATGGAGGACCACACCACGGTCGACTCGACGCTCGCGACCCTGCGGGCGTTGCGCGAGGACTTCCCCTCCACCGGTGTCGCCGTGCAGTCCTACCTCTTCCGCAGCGAGGCCGACTGCCGTGACCTGGCGTACGAGGGGTCGCGGGTGCGCCTGGTCAAGGGCGCCTACGCCGAGCCCGCCTCGGTGGCGCACCAGAGCAAGAACGAGGTCGACAAGGCCTACGTGCGCTGCCTGCGCATCCTCATGTCGGGCGCGGGCTACCCGATGGTGGCGACGCACGACGACCGGTTGATCGCGATCACCGAGACGCTCGCCGACCGGTTCGCCAGGTCCCAGGGCGAGTACGAGTACCAGATGCTCTACGGGATCAGGGCCGACAAGCAGCAGGCCCTGGCGGGAGCGGGTCACACCGTGCGCGTCTACATCCCGTACGGGGACGACTGGTACGGCTACTTCATGCGCCGGCTGGCCGAGCGCCCGGCGAACGTCGCCTTCTTTCTTCGTGCCCTTGGAGGCAAGTAATGGATGCCATCTCCACCGTTCCCGCCCCGTCCAACGAGCCGGTGCTCGGATACGCGCCCGGCAGCGCCGAGCGCGCGGCGCTGGAGAACCGCGTCAAGGAGCTGGCCGGGGCCCAGCTCGACCTGACGATGACGATCGGCGGCGAGCAGCGGATGGGCGGCGGCGCCTCGATCGAGGTGGTCCAGCCGCACAACCACGCCTCGGTGCTGGGCCGCACGGCGGACGCGAACGCCGACGACGTGCGCTCGGCGATCGACGCGGCGCTGGGGGCGGCGCCCGCATGGCGCGCCATGCCGTTCGACGAGCGGGCCGCGATCTTCCTGCGGGCCGCGGACCTGCTGGCCGGCCCGTACCGGCAGACGCTGAACGGCGCGACGATCCTGGGCCAGTCCAAGTCCGCGCAGCAGGCGGAGATCGACGCCGCCTGCGAGCTGATCGACTTCCTGCGCTTCAACGTGGACTTCGCGCGCCGGCTGCTCAGCGACCAGCCGGTCTCCTCGCCCGGTGTGTGGAACCGGATGGAGTACCGGCCGCTGGAGGGCTTCGTCCTGGCGATCACGCCGTTCAACTTCACCGCCATCGCCGCGAACCTGCCGTCGGCGCCGGCCCTGATGGGCAACGTCGTCGTCTGGAAGCCCTCCCCCACCCAGCAGTTCTCCGCGCACTTCACCATGCGCCTGCTGGAGGAGGCGGGGCTCCCGCCGGGCGTCATCAACATGGTGACCGGCAACGGCGCGGCCGTCTCCGAGGTCGCGACGACCCACCCGGAGCTGGCGGCCATCCACTTCACCGGCTCCACGCCGACCTTCCAGCACCTGTGGTCCACGGTCGGCGCCAACATCGCCTCGTACCGGTCCTACCCGCGCCTGGTCGGTGAGACCGGCGGCAAGGACTTCGTGCTCGCCCACCCCTCGGCCGACCCCGCGGCGCTCACCACCGCGCTGGTCCGCGGCGCGTTCGAGTACCAGGGGCAGAAGTGCTCGGCCGCCTCCCGCGCGTACGTGCCGCGCTCGGTCTGGTCGGTGATCCGCGACGAGCTCGTGGGCACCGCCGAGTCGCTCACCGTCGGGGACGTGGCCGCGGACCTGTCGACCTTCATGGGCGCGGTCATCGACGAGCGGGCGTTCGCCAAGAACAGGGCCGCGATCGACCGGGCCCGCTCGCTCGACTCGATCAACGTGCTGACCGGCTCGTACGACGACTCGACCGGCTACTTCGTGCGGCCGACCATCCTGGAGTCCGCCGACCCCACCGACGAGATCTTCGTCAAGGAGTACTTCGGCCCGATCCTCGGCGTGCACGTCTACGACGACGCGGACTTCGACACGGTCCTGGACCAGATGGAGAGCGTCTCGCCGTACGCGCTGACCGGCTCGATCATCGCCAGGGACCGCTACGCGATCACCTCGGCGTCGGAGCGGCTGCGCTTCGCGGCGGGCAACTTCTACATCAACGACAAGCCGACCGGCGCGGTCGTCGGTCAGCAGCCCTTCGGCGGGGGCCGCGCGTCGGGGACCAACGACAAGGCCGGGTCGATCCTCAACCTGACCCGCTGGGTCAGCGCCCGGACCGTCAAGGAGACCTTCGTGCCTCCGGTCGACCACCGCTACCCGCACATGGGCTGACGTTCCGCGGTCCGGCCGGCAGGAGCCCGGCCTGAGGAAGTCCGGCTACCCGGACGACTGGAAGACGGCGACGCCCGGGACTCGTGAATCCGAGTCCCGGGCGTCGCCGTTCTCTCCCCGGACGATCTTGCCCACGCCCAGAACCGTCCTCCACGGCCCCATTGGCGCCGCAGAACCGCCGTACGCGACGGTGGCGCGGCGCGCTGATCCACCGAGGCCGCCACATGACGGCGGTGAGCGCCGTACCGCGGACGGCGGGCGCCGACGAACGTCGATGAACACCGAAATGCGATCAGCCGATCGCGGTCAGCTCACAGCCCGGATGATCTTCCGGAGCACGTCGTCCCAGTCGGCCAGAAAGCGGCTGAGGCCGTAGTGGGCGAGTGCGGCGCGGGCCGCCTTGCCCACGTGTTCCGCCAAGGCCGGGTCCGCGGCGAAGTCCTCCAAGGCGGCGGCCAGCGTGTCGACGCGGGTCGAGATCACTCCCGCTCCGCGGGAACCGCCTCGACGGCCTCCGTGGTGGCCAGCGCCACCACGGGCATGCCCAGCAGCATGGCTTCGATCTGTCGTCGCGGCCGGCCAGCGGGTGCCGGGTGCGCGGGACGTCTCCCGGCGGGGCGTTGTGCTCGACGTGGACGGCGGGCACGTCCGTCCCGTCCCGGGGCGGCGCAGCCAGCGCTCGGCGAGATCGGAATTGCAGGGAATGTCTTCGACGAGGGTTCCGTCACAGTCGAACAACACGGCGGCGGGACGACGGGTCGACAATGAGCACCTCCAGGAAGACGGGTTGCCCCCGAACGGTGCGGGTTAGTTCTTAGGTATTCCAATAAACAGCCACTTAGGGACGATCCGGCCGTCCGGTGCCCCGACACCTCGCTGGCCGCCCCCGCCTCGGGTGGAAGGCGAAGGCCGAGGCCGTCGGCGGGCTGCTCCGCACCATCTCCTGTCTCGCCGCAGAACTACCCAGACTCGAAAAAACAATTTTCCGGCAAGAACCCGCCTCGCGGACATAAAGGTCGGTCGGCCACTGACCGGTGACTTCGTCACGGTTCACCGCCAGACGCCGGATCTCCGCCTGACGGCCGGCGTGGCGGCGGGACTCGGCGCGGACGCGGCGGTGCTCGTGCATGTCCGCGTGCTGGGCGCGCTCGTCGGCGCAGGCGGTGCGCGTCTGGGCGCAACCGGCCGGCACCCGCACCGCGTCGGCGGCCCGCCGCGGTCCAGATCGACGTCGGCTGGATAAGTGTCGATCATTTCACGGACCGGCATGTCGAATCCCCATTCCGCCATGATGCGGTCGGTGTGGTGGAGGAGACGGGACCGCGGGTGCGCAACCTCATTCCGGGCGATAAGTCTCCGGCCGCACCCGTACGCGCCGCCGTTCGAAGTCCGTGTCGCGGACCGCGTCACCGCCTTCTCCGGCAGGGAGGACCTGGTCTCGCCTCGGCGTGATCAGCTCGCTCACCAGGAAGAACGGCGTCGGCCGCGCCGGAACGGACCACCGGTTCATCCTCGGGGTGGTGGGTAAGGCGAAGGACACGCATCTTGCGAAGGGGAGGATCCATGCCAGACCACGGTGATGACGTCATCAGCATTCTCACCACCGACCATCGGGAGGTGGAGCAGATGTTCGCCGAATTGGAGAAGCTGCGCGGCACCGGCGACCACGAACGCACCCGGGACGTGACGGAGAAGGTGATCATTGAGCTGGTCCGCCACTCCGTCGCCGAGGAGGCCTATGTTTACCCGGCGACCCGCCGGTTCGTCCCCGGCGGCGACGCGCTGGCCGACCGGGAGATCGCCGAGCACGCCGAAGCCGAGGAGGTGATGAAGGAACTGGAACAGACCGACACCGCCGACGCCCGCTTCGACGAGCTCCTCACCCGGTTGATGAGCGACATCCGCGCACACATCCAGGAGGAGGAGAGTGAGCTGTTCCCCAAGCTGGCTCAGCACGCCGGCCCTGAGGAGCTGCGCGAGCTCGGCGGCAAGGTCACGGCGGTCAAGAAAGTGGCTCCCACCCGGCCGCATCCCGCCGCGCCCGACACCCCGCCGGCCAACAAGCTGCTGGCGCCCGGCGCGGGACTGATCGACCGCGTCCGCGACGCGCTCAGCGGGCGCGGCAAGGGCTGACTCCCACCCCGGCGTGACCGGGGACGGCCCGTCGCCTGATCCGGTCGCGATGGATCGGGTCAGGCGACGGGCCGTCCCGCCGACAGCCGGAATCGCCGGGCGCGAGCCGTTCTTCCAGGAACCTCTCGTGGATTCGCCCCAGCCGTAGCCGCTTGAGCCGCATGTACGCCGTCGCTTCCAACATGGGGCGATCCTGGGCGGGATCACGCATGTGGTAGACGGCCAGTGCGGGGTTGTTGCGGGCGATGAGCCGGGGGCCGGCAGTCGGCGCCGCGCACCGGCCAGCCGGTGGGGAAGCGATGGAGGAAGACGATGTCGCGTGCGGCACCTCCTCCGGCGAACGCCGCCCTCGTCCAGCAGGGCCGCGGCCGCGTCGAGGCTGCCACCATCCGCTCATGGCGACCGGCCGATCGGGAATGCCGTCTCCGGGCTCCGGGAACCGCGGGTTTGCGGCATTTACATAGCCGACTATAAGATAGCCGACTATGGAAATAGTTGACGTGTTGGCGATCTGCGGGAGCACCCGGGAGGGGTCGCACAACCGGTCCCTCCTTCGAACCGCGCAGCAGCTGGCGGACGCCCCGTTGCGGGTGGAGGTGTGGGACGACCACGCCCGGGTTCCCCGCCTGGACGCCACCCGCGACCGCCCCTTCCCCCAGGCCGTCGGCGCCCTGCGCGAGCGCGTGGCGACGGCCGACGTGCTGCTGCTGGTGACGCCGGAGCTGAGCCGCGGCATCCCGGGGCAGCTGAAGGACCTCGTCGACTGGCTGTCGATCCTCGCGCCCCCGCGCCCGCTGGCGGGCAAGCCGGTGGTGCTGATGAGCGCGTCCCCCAACCGGTTCGGCGGAGTCTTCGCCCAGTTGCAGCTCGGCGACATGCTGCGGCGGGTCGGCGCCGAGGTGCTCTCCGACTTCGATGTGGCGGTCGGCTTCGCCCACCGCCACATCGACGCCGACGGGGTTCTGACGGAGGAGGAGGCGCGACACGACATCACCCGGCTGTGGCGGCGCGTCCTCGCCCGCGTCGCGGATGACCGGCAGGCGGTGCCGGCGTGACCGCCGGGCGGCAGGTCGCGGCCGAACAGGGGCCGATCGGCTACGCCCTCGCCGAGGTCACCAGGGCGCACCGCGCCGAGATGCAGCGCCGGATGGCCGAGCTCGGCCTGCACCTGGGCCAGGAGCTTCTCATCGTCGACCTCCACCACAATCCCGAGACCACCCAGGCGGACCTCGTCCAGCGCATCGGCATCGAGCAGCCCACCATCGCCAAAGCGATCACCCGCATGGAACGGGCCGGGTTCGTCGAGCGCGCCCCGGACCCCGGCGATCGCCGGGTGACCCGGTTGCGGCTGACCGAACGCGGCGAGGCCGTGGTCGACGCCGTCGTGGCCGCGTGGGCGCAGGTGGAAAGCCGGGCGAGCGCCGGGCTCGGCGAGGCCGACGCCGCGCGACTCATCCGGCTGCTGCACACCGTCCGCGACAACCTCACCTGACCACCACCCGCGGGAGAACGCATGGAACTCGGACTCGCAGGAAAAGTCGTCCTGGTGACCGGCGCGAGCACGGCCATCGGCAGGGCCACCGCGCTGGCCTTCGCCGAGGAGAAGGCACACATCGCCGTCGGCTACCACACCAACCTCCAGGCCGCGGAGGAGACCGTCGCCATGGCCGAACAGCGCGGAGCCCAGGCGATCGCCTGGCGACTCGACCTCGGCCGCCCCGACTCGCTACAGGCCGCGGTCACGCACGCCCGCGACCGGCTCGGGCCGGTCGACGTCCTGGTCAACAACGCCGTCCGCTGGCCGGACTGGCCCGAGCCGGGCGAGCTGTTCGAGACCGCGCCGCCCGAGCGCTTCACCACGTCGGTGACCGCGAACCTGGTCGGCCCCTACCTGCTCGCCCGCGCCGTGCTGGCCGACATGCGGGCGAACGGATGGGGCCGCATCGTCAACGTCTCCACAGGACTGGTCGAGGACGGCTTTCCCGGCAACGTCTCCTACGTGGCCGCCAAGGCGGGCCTGCACGGCCTCACCCGGGTGATGTCCAGGGAACTCGCCTCCGCCGGCATCCTCACCAACGTCGTCATGCCGGGCTTCACCCCAGCGGACAAACCCATGCCGCAGCACCTGCTCGACAAGGCGGGCGAGGCCGCCGCGACCAAGCGCGTCAGCCACCCCGACGACGCCGCACGCATGATCGTCTACCTGTGCTCGGCCGCCAACACCAACACCACCGGCGAGGCCATCAGGACCGACGGCCACTTCCTCACCCCAGGCTGACCCTCCGGCCTCGGACGCCGCAGAGAAGGCGGCCGTCCCGCCGATTGTTCGGGGAGCGTACGGGGGTGACGTTCCTCAGAGCGGGTGACAGCGGCCCGGCCTCAAGTCGCCGGGCTTTCCCGAGTGATCCCTCACGGCAAGGCGATGCCCGGCTCTCGCATTCGAGACCCGGGCGTCGCTCATCACTGACGTCAGATCAGAAGTCGTTCGGCGAGTTCACGCCACTGGCGCAGGGGCGGGGCAGACGGCGTGGCGGTGACGACGAAAAGACTCACGTGGTCGGCCCCGGCATCCAGATGCTCCTCTACGCGGTGCGCGATGGAATCGGCGGGCCCGCGACTCACCAGCGCGTCGACCAGCCGGTCGTCGAGGGAGTCGACGTCCTCGAACCCCAGGTTCCGCAACAGTGCGCGGCGGTTGGGAAGGAGCGCGGCGGCGTGGGAGCGGGCCAGGCCTGCGGTGGCGGAGCGGTCCGGGTCCAGAACGACGAGCTGGGTGACGGCCAGCAGCGCGTCCGGACCGAGCAGGGTCCTGGCGGTCCTGGTGTGCTCGACCGGCATGCCGAGCGGGTGTGCCCCCCAGGCCCGCTCGCGGGCGAGGGCGAGCAGCTCCGGCCCCAGCGCGGCGAGCACTCGGCGTGGGGTGACCGGCGACTCGGGCGGCCCGAACGAGGCGGCGTCCATCGCGTCCAGGTAGCCGCCGAGGTCTCCCGCCCAGATCCCGATACGCCCGAGATCGAGTCCATGGTCGTTCATACTTCCTGCCGGGCCTCGAAGAAGGCCTCGATCTGAGCGGCGCCGGTCCGCTCCAGCCAGGTGTGCAGATCCATCAGGCCGGGGTGGATTCGCCGCGCCGCAGAGATGTCGGCCCGCCGGCCGAGCGTGTTGAGCCACTCGCAGGCGAAGGCGAACTCCTCGCCGGCCCGCCGGATCGTCTCGATCGGAAGGTGAACGTACGGCACGGGCCGCCCGATCGCCGCCCCGATGGCCTCGGCGATCCGCCGTGGGGTCACCTCGTCACCGGCCAGGTCGATCGCCCTGCCGATCCACTCGTCCGGGCGGGCGAAGGCCAGGGCGGCGAACACGCCGACGTCGTCGACAACCATGATCTGCTGCTGAACACAACCGCGGCCTGGCCGCGTCGCTGATGCGCGGCGCCCACGACGGCGATCCGACGCTGGGCACCACCTGCCACACGATGATCGTGAACGCCGGCGGCGAACTGCTGGAGCGTGCTCGCCAGGCGCACGCCGTCCGCCCCGACGTCGCCATCGTCGACCTGCTCAAACTCGTCAGCGCCATCTCGCTGGCCACCGAACAGGAACCCGGGGGAGCAGCCGAGGCCGACCGACTGCTCGCACTCGCCGTCGACGGCGTGCGCCCCCATGAAGGACCTCACGCCCGCAGCGAGCGGTGAGACCGCATGCGCCATGCGGTGACCGCCGTCCCGCCGGTCGACCACCGCCACCCGCACATGGGCTGACGTTCCGCGGACGGGAAGGCGGCGGCCCGGCCTCACGTCGCCGGGCTTTTCCGAGTGACCGCCTCACGGCGAAGCGATGCCCGGGTCTCGAATCCAGAGGCTCGGGCATCGGTCCTGTCGGCCAAGGCGCCGCTCATCCACGATCCATCCTCGACGCGTCAGGCCCGGCCAGACCGTGCTGATCGAGATCATGGAGAACCCGGTGGAACCCACCGCGGGCCGTCCGGGGGCCGTCCGGGGGCCGTCCGGGGGCCGTCCGGGGGCCGTCCGGGGGCCGTCCGGGGGCCGTCCGGGGGCCGTCCGGGGGCCGTCCGGGGGCCGTCCGGGGGCCGTCCGGGGGCCAACGCATCGCAGGAGGATCTACACCAGCGGTGGCGGGTAGCGGTGGGTCTCCGCCCGGTGCCCGGTCGCGCCGGCGAACTTGGCATCGTCGGTGAGCGGCGGCACACCCGGCAGGCGGAGACCAGCGCTGCCGCGATCGAGCCGGCGACCGTGGAACCGGCCCGTCCCGCTGAGCGGTACGGGCCGGTCGAGGGTGTGGATCGCGCCTACCGGGCGGCCCTGTCGGGACGCTCGCTGACACGGATGGAGTTGACGATGGGATCGCCGGTCCGCGCGGTGAAGCCCACGTTGATCTGGCCGTCGGTGACCTTCACCGTGTACTGGCGGCTGACCGCGGTGTTCTCCCCGGCCTCCCGGGCGAGGTCGAGTGCCGAGATCGCGGGCTCGCCCTCGATGCCGACGTCGAAGACCCGCTTGCCCGGACGCTTGTTCCGGGTCTCGGCGAAGCCCAGTTCGACGGTGTAGACCCCCGTGGGCACCTTGTCGAACCGGTACTCCCGCATGTCCTCGCGGGCGCTCCCGTAGAGCGCCTGCTCGGTGGTGCCCTCGACGGTCCCGCTGGAGGTGCTCGTCCTGTCGCCGTTGCCCACGTAGCCGTAGCCGCCCGGCGTGTACTTCCGGTCGGCCGCCCAGACGTCGCCGACGGCGTCGACGACGTCCTTGGAGCCGCCGGCCTCGATGGCGGCCTGGAACTTCGGCACCACGACGGACACGCTGATCGGGAACGCCGGGTTGCGGCCGCTCGCCGAGCGCACGACCAGCACGCCGGTGCGGACGCTGCCGGGCTGGACCCCCGCGCTGGACGCGGTGACCTGCAGCGTCACGGACCCGCGGGCCGCGATCTGCCCGCCGGCCGGGGTCACGCCCAGCCATGTCTGGCCGGAGGCGATCTCGACGGTGTACGCCGCGTCGGCCCCCAGGTTGGACAGCTCGACCGTGCCCTTCCTGGTGGAGGAGGCCGGCATCACGAGGGTGACCTCGTCGGTCGACGCCGTCACCCGGCCGGTGACCAGGGCCGTGTCGAGCGGGTTGCGCTCACCGGCCTTGACGGTGACCTGCTTGGTGACAGTGCCGTAGTTCTCCCCGGAGACCTCGACCTGGTGGTCACCGGCGGGGGCCTGCCCGAAGAAGGTGCCGTCGGTTCCGGTGGTGAAGGTGGCCACGTCGCCCACCTTCACCGTCGCGTCCGCCAGCGGCTCGCCGTCGTTGGCGTCGGTGACGGTGCCGGTCACCAGCCCGTGCCCCCGGGCGGCGAAGGACAGGCTCTGGCCGTCGGCGATGGCGGGGAGAGGATCGGTCTTGAAGGAGTACTGCAGGGCGTCGGTGCCCTCCGCGTTCTCGATGCCGATCGTCGCGGTCGTGCCCGCCTCGATGGGGGCGTCGATTCCGCGGTAGCGGAACCCGATCGAACCGTCCTCACCGAGCAACGCCTCGAACGAGAAGTGGTCGTCGCTGTCGTAGAACTGCACGTTGCGCCACTCCACGACGAAGGTGCGGTGCGGTGCGGTGCCGACGGTGGCGGTGTAGAGCCCGCTGTCGTCCCACATCGCCAGGTCTTCCCAGTACGGGTAGATGGAGGCGTTGGAATCGCCGGTGGCGGGCAGGGAGACGTTGCTCGGGAAGGCGTAGGTGTTGGCACCGAAGGTCAGGAACCCGTTGGTGGCGACCGCGCCGCGGGTGTAGGTCTTGCCGTAGAACGGGAAGGCGAACGGCAGCGTGATCATCTGGCTCTCGTCGTCGCCGCCGAGCCGCTCCTTGGTGGTGCCCTCGACGTACGGCTCGGTGCCGCTCCCGCAGGTGTGGCCGAAGGAGTCGGTGTGGCTCGCCAGCTCGATGTCCTTGACCAGGTCGCCGGTCACCGTGACGGGCACGGTGGCGTCCTGCGTGCACCGCGAGCCCGCGGTGACCTTCAGGTCGAAGCCCCGGCGGGGCAGCGTGAGCTCGTAGTGGCCCTGGGCGTCGGTGACCGTGCCGGCCGGCGTGCCCGCCGCGGCGACCGTGGCGCCGGCCTGAGGCAGGCCGACGCTGGTGACCGTCCCGGACACCGTGCTCAGGGCCTGCGCCACCAGCGACGCGTCCCGGGTGACCGTCTGGTCGGTCGTGACGGTGACGGTCGCGGTGACCTCGTCGTAGGCGAACTTCCCGAAGGTGATCTCGTAGTCGCCGCTCAGGAGGCGGGGCAGCGTGTAGGACCCGTCCTGCGCGGTGGTGACCGTACGGCTCACCGGTCCGGAGACGCCGATGGTCGCGCCGGCCAGGGGGGACCCGCCCGAGGTGACCGTGCCGGCCAGCGTGCCCAGTTCCCCGGCCGGGGTCGCCTTGACCGCGGCGTAGGCGTCGAGCATGCCCTCGCCCCAGACATGGTTGTCGGCGGCGGTGCCGCCGCAGCTCGTGTCGTCGACGTCGGCCGCGGTCCCGTCGAGCAGGGCGCGGGTGTTCTCGACGTCGTTCTTCAGGCTGGGCGACATCGACCACATCAGCGCCACCGTGGCGGCGACGTGCGGGCCGGCCATCGACGTGCCGGAGTTGGGGCGGTAGCCGCCGTCGTTCCAGGACGAGCGGACGTTCACGCCCGGCGCGGTGATGTTCGGCTTGATCTCGCCGTTCTCGCCGGGACCGCGCGAGGAGAACTCCCCGATGCGCCCCTCGGAGTCGAACGCTCCGGCGCTGTAGGCGGCGATGTTCCCACCGGGGTTGCCGGTGCTCTCACAGGTGACGGGCGCCCTCAGGGCCTCGTTCCCGTTGGAGAAGGTGGGGAAGATGCCGGCGGCGACCCAGGCGCGGACCATCTCGTCGTACCAGAGGTCGAGGCCGGCGCCGCCCCAGGAGTTGTTGATGACGTCAGGCGCGAGGTCGGGACGCGGGTTCCGGTGGTTCAGATCGGTGGGCGCGAGCATCCACTGGCCGGCGGCGAGCAGCGCGTCGTTCGGGCAGCTCCTCGGCTTCACCGTGCAGGCCTTCGCGGTGATCCACTTGGCGCCGGGGGCGACACCGATGTTGTTGGCGCCGCCGTCGCCACCGACCATGGTGCCCATCGTGTGGGTGCCGTGGCCGAGGTCGTCACAGGGCACGCCGGCCGAGCATACGCCTATCGTGTCGACCCAGTTGTAGTTGTGGTCGACACCGCCGCCGGGCTTCGTGCCGCGATAGGCGGAGACCAGCGCCGGGTGGTCCCACTGCGCGCCACTGTCGATGCTCCCGATGACGATGCCCTCGCCGTGGTCGCCGAGTTCGTCCCACACCTTGGTGGCGTTGATACGGTCGATGTTCCACTCGACGGAGGCCGCGGTGGCCTTGACCTCCTTGGCCGGCTCCGGATCGGGCAGCCGGACGACCCGGGACGGCTCGATCGCCGTCACCTCGGGGAGCTTGGCGATCTCGGCCGCCAGTTTCGCGTCGCCGGTCACCTTGACGGTGTTGACGATCCAGAACGGGGTGAAGTCGGCGCGTGCGGCCTTGAGGAGCTTGCGCAGGTTCGTCTGCGAGGCGGCGGCGGTCTTCGTCTTCGCCCGGTAGACCTCCTTGCCTTTCTCGGCCTTGGTCTTCGCCGTACGCGCCGCCCGCAGGTCGGCGTCGTCCTTCAGGCGCACCCAGAAGGTGGCCTTGTCGTCCGTGGACAGGTCGGCCTGGACCACCCGGTCGATCTTGTCGAACTCGGGCGAGGCCTGTGTGGCGCCGTACGCCACACTCTGCTGGATCAGTGAGGCGAGGGTGATGGTCCCGATCAGGACCACTCGCCAGGGGCGGGCTGTGAACACACGATCTCCTTCACGGGCAGGGGGTGCCCGCGGGGGGAAGCAAAATGGGCGATAAGGGATCTCCCTAACCTCCGGGGAGGGTAATGAATAAATGTTGCATTTGCTCGTAATAAGGGACAGAAAAATTTACAAGAGTTTCATTCGCACCCGCGTGAGGCGAGGGAATCCGCGTGGTCCCGGCTCGGCGAAACGAGGATGACCTGGGGCTTCAACCGTCCTGCCCGGGAGCGGGGCCCGGAGGCGGGGAGCCCTCTGCGGGGTGGCGTGTTTCCGCCACCTGACGGGACACGACACGGTGGAGCACGAGAGACATCTCGACGACACGCTGAGGAGCGTGGGCGAGACCAGCCCGCTCGCCCGGCCGTACCGCCCACCTCGGACGCCAGGGTCCCGGGTTCGGGACCCTGGCGTCGCGTTCAGGCGGGAACGGCATCGGCCCGGACCGGACCCCGCCCGCAGTGGTGGCATCCGCCGCGCCTGCGCAGGTGGTAGGCGAGAGCGGCGGCGGCCAGTGCCCCTCCCCAGATCGGCCAGAAGGTCTCCGGGAGCCAGGCCCCCCATTCGTCCAGGGCGAAACGGCCGGCCACGGTCCAGCGGATGTAGGTCAGTCCCGCGACCGTGACGATGATCGCGACGAGGCCGGCCGGGATGACGGCGAGGAGCGGAGGGACACGCCTGCCGCGCAGGCCGGGGATCCAGCGGGGGAAGATCTCCCCCCAGCGCTGGACCAGCCCCAGCGTGAGCAGGCCTCCGCAGGCGCCGAACGTCGCCAGGTAGGCGCCGGCCAGCCAGATGCCCGGGGTGTCCCTCGTCCCCTCCTCCAGGAACTCCCCGCGCACCCCCAGCGGAATGCCGAGAGCCCAGCTCCACCGGGTCACGCAGTACACCAGGGGTACGGCGACGGCGATGTGGACGGCGACACGGCCCCAGCGGGCCGCCGCGGCGGGGGCGGTCCACCCGTCGTGGCCGGTACGCCCGCAGGCGGCGCAGGCCTCCCGGCGGCGGCGTCGGTAGTTCAGCGCCGCCGCGGCCAGCAGCAGCCCTCCGGCGACGCACAGCACCTGGTTGACCACCGGCCACGGCCAGAGGTCGGCCAAGGTGCTGCCGCCCAGCTCCAGGTCGAAAAGGGGCGCCACCAGCAGCAGCGGGGTGTAGGCCACCCCCATCATCGGCCTGGAGTCGGGGATCACCAGGATCAGCAGCACGGCCATCGGCCAGGCGAGGAGCGGGGGCACCCGGCCGGCGGGCTCACGTCCGTCCGTCCGTGCCAGGGCCAGCGAGGTGAACAGTGCCGGCACGCAGAAGGCGACGATCCACCAACCGCCGGGATCCGGGGTGGCGTGAGCGAGGATGGACAGTGCCCCGTCGGGATCGGGATCGGACCTCCCCCAGGGGAAGCCGGGCGCGCCGAGCGCCCACGACAGGCCGAGCGCGCCGTAACCGAGCGACCACAGGGCCGCCGCGTAGCCCGGCCAGGCGGACCGGTGGATGGGCGAAGGTGGAGCGGTGGTCGTTGCCATGAGGTCAGCATCGTGCTCCCGGCGGGCGACAGGCCATGTGCCGTTCGGCAGGTGATGACGGTCTCCGCGCCCGGTGACCGTGCCGTACGGCAGGTGCGGCGGGCGCAGGCGCCTGCGTATCGTCGGTCCGGTGAGTCTTCGTGGGCGTACCCGTGCGATCGCCGTCGCCGCCGTGGTCCTGGCCGGGATCGGTGCCTCGCCCGTCTTCGGGGCGGCGGCCATGGCGGCGGCGACGACGGTGACGGCCGCCCTGGTCTGGGCGGCCGGCGGCCGGTCGCGGACACCGGCACACCTGGCCACGGTGACCTGCGTGGCCGCGGCCGTGTCCCTCGCCGTCACCCTGGCGTGCCTGATGGGGCTTCCCCTCGCCTGGCAGGCCGGCATATCGGGAATGGCGGAGAGCGCGGCACTCATGCTGCTGGTCGCGCTGAACGCCCGGTGGTCGCCGGTACGGCGGGCGGCGGCCGCCGGTGCGCTCGCGGGCCTCGCCTCGTCTGTCTGCCTGCTGCGGTTCATCACGCCCTCGTCCCTGCTGGAGGGGGTGGGAGCCTGCGCGTTCTGGTCGGTCGGCGCGCTGGTCGCGGCCGGTTCGGGGACGTACCTGCGCTCCCTGGACACCCGGCGGGTCCGCGCGGTGACCGACGTCCGCACCGCCCTGCGGCTGCAGGTGGCCGGAGACCTGCACGACTTCGTCGCCCATGACATCAGCGAGATGGTGGCGCACGCGCAGGCCGGCCAGGTGGTCGGTCCCGGCGATCCCGGACAGGCGCTCCTCGCCCTCGAACGTGTCGAGAAGGCCGGTCAGCGGGCCATGTCGGCGCTGGACAGGACCGTCCTCATCCTGCGGGAGGACGAGCTCGCGACCACGTCACCGCTCCCGGGCCTGGCCGAGCTGCCCGAACTCGCCGCCCGGTTCACCGCGGCCGGGCGGGCACGCGTCCGCGTGGACATGGACCCGGGTGTGGGCGAGACGGTGCCGCGGGAGACGGCCGCCACCGCGTTCCGGGTCGTGGCCGAATCACTGACCAACGTGCGCCGTCACGCCCCCGAGGCCACCGTGGTGGACGTCACCGTCACGGTGGAGTCCGCCACGCTCGTGGTCACGGTGACGAACGACGGGGTGACCGGACCGGGCGAGGGCGGACGCGGCGGCTTCGGCCTGCCGGTCCTGGCGCGGCACCTCCGATCGCTGGGCGGCCTCCTGCACGCGGCCCCCGTACGCGGAGGGTGGTCGCTCACGGCCCGCATCCCCTTGGCACGATGAGCGACATGTCGATCCGCATCCTCGTCGCCGACGACCAGGAGGGCATCCGCACCGCCTTCCGTCTCATCCTCGACGCCCAGCCGGACATGACCGTCATCGCGGAGGCCGCCGACGGCGTCACCGCCATCGAGTCGGCCCGGCACCTGCGCCCCGACGTGGTGCTCGCCGACATCCGGATGCCGCACGCCGACGGCATCGAGGTGACCCGCGCGCTGGCCGGCACCGGCGTCCGCGTCGTCGTCGTCACCACGTTCGGACTGGACGAGTACCTGTACGCCGCGCTGAGCCACGGCGCGGCCGGGTTCGTCCTCAAGCGCTCGGGCCCGGCCCTTCTGGTCGAGGCCGTACGCGCGGCCGTGAACGGCGATGTGCTCATCAGCCCGCAACTCACCGTACGGCTCCTCAGCCGGATCGGCCCGTCGCCCGAGGACGTCCCCCGGGGCACGGCGCTGACCGAACGCGAGGACGACGTCGCCCTGCTCGTCGCCCAGGGCAAGACCAACGCCGAGATCGCCGCGGAGCTGTTCCTGTCGCCCGGCACGGTCAAGAACCACATCGCCGGCATCCAGCGCAAGCTGGGGGTGCGGAACCGCGTCGGTATCGCCTCGTGGGCCTGGAGCACCGGCAGAGCCCGCGCCTGGCCGCACCGGGGCTGAACGGGGCTGAACGGCGCCGGGCGCCACCCGTCCGGCGGCGCCGTGCCGGCCGGTCGCCACCCCCGCACACGGCCGGGACCTCAGGATCCCCGGGGCGCGGCGGGGGGTGGCGTCAGGCCGCCCGTCCCCGTGGCGGGACGACCTCCGCGGCGGGCGGCGGGCCCGGCGGGGTGCCGTCCCCGAACGGCCTGCCGCCGAGACCGTCGCGGCCGTGCGGGACGAGCCATCCGGACAGGTCCGGGCCGCCGGGCACGATGTGATGGGGATTGCTCTCGTCCAGAACGAGGTGGTAGTGACGCTTGATGTGGTCGAAGTCGACCGTGTCGCCGAAGCCGGGGGTCTGGAACAGGTCACGCGCGTACGCCCACAGCGCCGGCATCTCCGTCAGCTTGGAGCGGTTGCACCGGAAGTGCCCGTGGTAGACCACGTCGAAGCGCACCAGCGAGGTGAACAGCCGGATGTCGGCCTCGGTGATCGTGTCGCCGACCAGGTAGCGGCGGGTCCGCAGCCGCTCCTCCAGCGCGTCGAGGCGGGCGAACAGCGCGTCGTAGGCCCGCGAGTACGCCTCCTGGGTGGTGGCCATGCCCGCCTCGTACACCCCGATGTTGACGTCCTGGAAGATCCGCTCGTTCAGCTCGTCGATCTCCGCGCGCAGCGGCTCGGGGTACAGATCCGGGGCGCCGGGGCGGGCGAGGGCCGTCCACTGGGTCGCCAGGTCCAGGGTCATCGCGTCGAAGTCGTTGGTGACCAGGCGCCCGGTGGCCGTGTCGACCATCGCGGGAACGCTGAACCCGCCGTCGTATTCCGGGTCGGCGGCCAGGTACGCCTCGCTGAGGTGGCGGTAGCCGAGGACGGGATCCCTGCCGTCCGGGCCGAGGGCGAAGCTCCAGCCGCGGTCGTCCTGGATGGGGTCGACGACGGCCAGCGAGATCGCGTCCTCCAGGCCGAGCAGCCTGCGGCTCACCACGGCCCTGCTCGCGAACGGGCACGCGCGGCTCGCGACCAGCCGGTAACGACGCGGTTCCGCCGGCCAGGCCGAGTCCGGATCCGCGGTGATCCGGGCGTCGAAGCGGCTGGGAGACATCACGGATTCGGACTCTGTTCCGGATTTCGCGGTCAATTCGCCTCCAGGGATCGTGGACGGTCTCTCCGTGGTGACCTTCCCCGTACGCACCGGGGCATGACGACTTCGAGGAGTCCGCGGAGACCGGATTCGTGACCGCCGGGGGTGCCGCGACCGCGCCCCGGCTCGGGGCACCGAGGCGGTCGCGACGTGGAACGGCGTCGCCCGGGTCTCCGATCGGAGACCCGGGCGACGCCCTCGCGAGCCGCGCGTCATCGGCCCCCCGGGCCCCTCACCTCGCGCTGGACGGCTTCGGGATCCTCGGCGCGGCCCCACGGGTCAGGGGCGCGCGACGGCCGCGTCCGGTCCCTGGACGCTCAGGGAGTCGGGGTGGGGGTCGGGGTTTCCGTCACGGTGGGGGTCGGCTCGGGAGTGGGGACGATCGGCGTCTCCGTGGGAGGCAGCGGGGTCTCCGTGGGCGGGAGAGGGGTCTCCGTGGGGGGCGCCGGGGTCTCCGCGGGAGGCGGCACCGTGGGGGTCACGGCGGGCGGCGTGGGGCAGATGCTGGGCTCGCGCCACTTGCCGATCCGCCACTTGCTGAGGGACCACCAGTCGCCGCCGCGCCAGAACTTCCTGCTGGGCCGCGTCAGGTCGAAGACGTAGGCGGCCGTCGCCGTCTCGCCCGTGGTCGTCTCGCCCGGCGTCGTCTCACCGGGCGCCGGGGCGGTCGGGATCGTCTCACCGGGCGCCGGGGCGGGCGGCGTCGTAGCGGTCGGCGTCGGGGCAGGCGGCGGCGTCTCACCCGGGGCTGTGACGGTCGGCGTCGTGGCAGGCGTCGTCTCGCCCGGCGTCGGGGCAGGCGGCGGCGTCTCGCCCGGGATCGTCTCACCCGGGGTCGTGGCGCCCGTCGTCGTGGCGGTCACCGAGACCCAGTCTCCCTGCCTGACCACGTTGCCCCGCCGTCCCGAGAGGGACTTGGTGGAATCGGTGATCGCGTACACCTTCTCGAAGCCGTCCTGGCTTCGCACCGTGATCGAGTCCTCCGCCACAGCGATCGCCTCACCCGTCTGGGCGAACACCGTGAAGCCGCAGCCGTCCTTCGCCGGCAGCACGAACTCGCCGTGCAGCGCGCCGGGGAACGCCACCGGCGGTATCTTGGGCGGCGTCGTGGCGGTGGGCCCCGGGGTCGGCGTCAGGGTCGGGGTCAGCGTGGGATCCGGGGTGGGTGTCTCGCTCACCGTCACCGTCACGCTGGGAGTCGGCGTCTCCGGCGGCGTGGGAACGGGCGGCGGCGATGCCGCTGACGCCGAGGACACCCCGACGCCGCCCGAGGCCGCCAGCACGACGGCGGTGGCGAGGACCATCGGGCGTGGAATGCGCCAGGGTGCTCTGCCCGATCCGCTCGACGACACCTCGTTGGAACTGCCGGGGTTTGTTCGCGTCACCTTGTCCTCCATCTGGTTTGATCCGGAACCAGCGGGGGCGTCGAAGGGGTGCCTACGCCCGCCGCCGAGACCGAGGACCACCGCCCGGTCGTGGTCCTCCGTCCAGGGCGCGGGGAACAGTGCCCGCTTCACGCGAACCCATGCAAGCAAAATAAGTGCATGACACCCTAAATCGGGCTTTTCAGCAGCTCACCACCGTGTTTAAAAATTCCAATTTCGACCAGATTCGCCCCTACGACGTCCCGCATGCCGTCGGAGGTCTCACGGCCGGGGGTCACCCGAATGCCGTACGGGATGTCCGGTGGGATCCTCAGTCCGCCACGTCGCGGCCGGCGACGACCCTGCCGACGCGGAGCCTGACCAGCCACTCCCCCGGTACGCCGTTGCGCCGGCCGAACTCGTGGGCGCGCTCGCGGCCCATGTACCGGCCGCCGATCTCGGTGGCCCACCTCAGCAGCTCGTCCGCGTCCGCGGAGAGGGTGACAAGGCCTTCGATCATGACGTAGGAGAACGGCGGGGTCTCGTCGTCCACGCACAGGACCCCCCTGGGGTCGCGCCGCAGGCTCCTGCCCTTGACGCTGCTCTCGTGGGTGGTGAACACCACGTCGTCCCCGTCGAGCACGAACCAGATCGGCGTCACGTGCGGCCTGCCGTCGGCCCTGACCACCCCGAGCTTGCCGGTACGCGTCCCCGTCATCACGAACTCACGCCATTCGGCGTCCGTCATCTTCTCCATCCGACGATTGTCGTCAGCCCGTCTCCCGAACGAGCGCCGGGACACGCCGCCGGGCGCGTGCGCGCCTCGGCGTGCTCAGGAGTAGGCGGCGACCATCCCGACGACCACACCGGCGAGCGAGACGAGCGTGAGGAGGCATCCGAGGACCACGGCGGCCCGGCGGCCCCGCCGCGCCCCGGAGACGTGGAGGAGGACGTACGGCAGGAAGCCCAGCACGCCGACGCCGAGGAAGGGCATGGTCAGCGCGGCCAGCACACCGGAGGTGCCGGTCGGTACGGCGCGGTCGCCCTCGGGGGTGAGCCGGGCCCGCCTGACGTCACCGGCGGTGGAGTCGGGTGAGGCGTCGACCGGGATCGCGTCGCCGCCGCCGTCGGGCGCGAAAGCGCCCTTGCAGTCGTAGCGGCCCCGGCCCAGGTCCTCGCACGAGACGACCGTGAGCGTTCCGGGGACGCCGATGGAGCCCGTCGCGAGCTTGAGGCCGGGCACCGCGACCACGAAGGGCAGCACTCCCAGCCCCGTCCAGAGGACCAGCAGAACGGCCATGCCGACCTTCCCCGGCGTGCGTCCCGGTCCGGGGGCCGGCACCGGCTGGAAGGCGTTCGCGATGTCGTCGAATGCGCTGCTCATGGGGAGAGGATGGGGCACGCCACTTGTGAACTACCTGTTCATGGCTTGTCGCGGACCGCCCTGGCCTCCGCCTCGGCGGCGTCCAGCTTGGCGGCCTCCTCGGGGGTGGGCGCGGTGCCGCCGAGGTGGCGGGGCTGCCACCAGACGCCCGGCGGGATCTCCGGGTAGCTCCGCTGCGCCTTGTCGAGCATCTCGGCCATGCGCTCGCGCAGGTCCGCGGTGACGGCGTCGTAGTCGTCGCCGCGCTGGGGGTACATCGGCTCGCCGACCTGGATCGTGATCGGCACGTGCCGCTGCAGCAGCTTCTTGGGGTGACCCTTGGTCCACAGCCGCTGGGTGCCCCACAGGGAGACCGGGATCATCGGCACCTTGGCGCTGACGGCCATCCGGACCGCGCCGTTCTTGATCTCCTTGATCGTGAAGGACCGGCTGATCGTGGCCTCGGCGAACACGCCGACGACCTCACCGCCCTTGAGCGACTTCAGCGCCGCGCCGAACGCGGCGGCCCCGGCCGCGCGGTCGACCGGGATGTGGTGCATGCCGCGCATCAGCGGTCCGGAGATCCGGTGGTCGAACACCTCCTTCTTCGCCATGAAACGCACCAGGCGCCCGGAGGGACGCGCGGCCAGACCGGCGAAGATGAAGTCGAGATAGCTGATGTGATTGCTGACCAGCACGGCCCCGCCGGTCCGCGGGATGCGCTCCGCGCCCTCGATGCGGATTTTGAGGTCCAGCGCACGGAACAAGGTCAACGCCGCCCCGATGACCGGGGGGTACACGATCTCAGCCATGGCTGAACCGTACCTCAGCTCTCCCCCCGGCCCGACCTCCCCCGATCCTCTTGCGGACGCCCTCGCGGGGCCGGGCCTCAGTGCCCCCTGAACGCCTCCTCCAGCCACCACGATCCGCGCGCGCGGCTGACCCTGGCGTGGACCAGCAGGGGCCGGTCACGGTCCCCCTCCAGCCACCGGGCCACCGCGACGAGATCCTCCCGGGTCCGTACGGTGACCGCCTCGCAGCCGAAGCCGCGGGCGACGGCGGCGATGTCGGCGGGCGGGAAGGTCACGGTCTCCAGGGGGTGCCCGTCCGGGCCGAAGTGGTGCACCTCGGCACCGTAGCCGTCGTCGTCGTACACGACGATCACCATCGGCAGGCCGAGTCGTACGACCGTCTCCAGCTCGGCGACGCCCATCAGCGCGCCGCCGTCGCCCAGCGCGGCCACCGGGAGCCGGTCCGGCTGGGCCAGGGCCGCGCCGATCGCGGTGGCGAGGCCGAGGCCGATCGACTGGAACGCCTGTGTGAAGCAGAAACCCCGCTCATCAGGGACATCGAGAAACATCGACGGATATCCCATGAAATTTCCGGAGTCGATGGAGACCACGCGTTCCGCGGGGAGCAGGTCGTCCAGCGCGATCGTCAGCGTCCGGGGGTCGATCCTGCCGTCGCCGCTCTCGTCGGTGTAGGGAACGTCCCGCCAGCGGTTCTCCCCGGCGATCCGCGCGGCCAGCCCCGCCGAGCGGTACCCGGCTCCGCCGGCGCCCGGGACGCCGGCGCTCGCACCGCCCGGGACTTTCACCTCGTCACGCGATACACCGTCACCGTCGCTGTCACCGTCACGATCGCCGTCACCCTCGCCGTCGCCGTCGCCCTCGCCCTCGCCCTCGCCGTCACCCTCGCCCTCGCCGTCACCCTCGCCGTCGCCGTCGCCGTCGCCGTCGCCGAGCAGGCGAGCGGTGGCCCGCGCGGTGAGGGCGGCGTCACCGGCCACGCCGAGGTGGACGGGCCGGTGAGCACCGAGCGCGGCCTCGTCCAGGTCGACCTGGACGACGGTGGTGTCGCGGCCGATCAGCGTGCCGTGGCGCATGGTCCACATGTTGAGGGCGCAGCCCCAGCCCACGAGCACGTCGGCGTCGCGGATGAGCTCGACCGTGAGCGGCGAGGCGAACCCGCCGCTCACGTCCAGATCCCACGGACTGCCCCGGAAGAGCCCTTTCGCCACGGCGGAGGTGGCCAGCAGCGCCCCGGCCCGCTCGGCGAGTTCCTCGATCTCGCGCCGGGCCCCGCGTGCGCCCCGCCCGGCCACGAAGACGGGACGGCGGGCCGCCGCGAGGATCTCCGCCAGCCGGGCGACCCGCTCGACCCCGGGTTCCCGCGGCGGGACGACCTCACCGGATCCCGGCCACCGGACGGCCTGCCCGGATTCCGGTACGGCCGCCCCCGGCCCCTCCCCCTCCGCGACGGCCGCCGGAGCCTCCCGGCCCGCGTCCGGGACGGCCAGGCCCTGAACCTCCAGCGGAAGGTTGAGCAGGACCGTACGGCGTCCGTCGCGGGCGGCGCGGAACGCCTCGGCCGTGTCGGCGGCGGCGGTCTCCGCCGACCCGATCCGCATCGCGACGGCACCCACCGCCTCCGCCAGCGTGACCTGGTCGACGAAGAAGTTCGAGCGGGGCTCGGTCACCTCTCCGGCCAGCACGACGAGCGGGGTGCGGCTCTTGGCGGCCTCGGCGATGCCGGTCATCGCGTTGGTGAGCCCCGGCCCCTGGTGGACGCTGAGCACGGCGACCTCGCCGCTGAGGCGGGCGTAGGCGTCTGCCATGGTCGCCGCGCCGCCCTCGTGGCGCGCGGCGACGTAGCGCGCGCCGTACGCGACCAGGGCGTTGGTCACGTGGAAGTTGCCGCTGCCCACCACCCCGAAGGCGGTGCCCACGCCGAGCGAGGCGAGGGTCCGCCCCACGACCTCGGCGACGTTCACCTCTCGACCAGGGCCAGCACCCGCAGCGGGCTGCCCGAGCCTCCGGCGATGGGCAGCGGCGGGGCGACGACCACGGCGCCGGTCACCGGGAGCCGGTCGAGGTTGCGCAGCTGGGTCAGGCCGTACTTCCCCGCGCCCAGCAGGAACGAGTGGCACGGGAAGGCGGGGTCGAAGCCGTGCGCGGCGCCCGCGTCGGTACCGACGGTCTCCACGCCCAGCCCGGCGATCGGGGTCTCCTCGGCCAGCCACCGGGCGCACTCGACCGAGACGCCGGGCGTGTGCGGGCCCGTCTCGTTCGCGTTCAGGAAGCGCTCCTGGTCGTGGGAGCGGGCGTCCCAGCCGGTGCGGTAGAGCAGCCATCCGCCCTCCGGCAGCGGCCCGTTGGCCTCCTCCCATGCCTTGACGTGCGCGATCTCCAGCAGGAAGTCGGCGTTCTCGGCCGCCTCGGCGGCGAAGTCGAGGACCACGGCCGGGGCGATCAGCCGCTCGACCGGCACCTGCGAGACGTCCTCGCCGTCCTTGCCGGTGACCCAGTGGACGGGAGCGTCGAAATGGGTGCCGGTGTGCTCGCCCGTCACGATGTCGTTCCAGTACCAGGCGGGGCCGCGGTCGTCGTAGCGGCTGATCTCCTTGAGCGCGAACGGGACGGTGTTGCCGAACGGCTCCGGCAGCCGCAGGATCGGCGTCTCCGACGACAGCGGCGCCGTCAGGTCGATCACCTCGATCCCGCCGTTCCGGATGCTCTCCACCAGGTTCCGCAACACCGACATGACGCCTCCAACGGGACTCCAACGGGACAGGACCTCGGCAGATCCTCCTACAGCGCCGCCTTCGCCCGCCACCTTCGCGTGCCCACCGGTCCTCCCTGCCCGGCGACGGCCGCGCGCCGGTCCCGCCCGCCCCGGTCCGGCCGAGACATCGAAGCCGGGAAGGAAGCCGGGAAGAGCTTCCGCGGCCGATGCTTGCCATCGCCCGCGAACAGGGCGAGTTTGGGAACTGTGAAAAAGCTCATCAACGATGTCGAGTCCGTCGTTCCCGATGCGCTGCGCGGCGTCGCGGCGGCCCATCCCGGGCTGCGGGTGGACGTGGACAACCAGATCGTGTTCCGGGCCTCGGGACCGCGCCCCGGCAAGGTGGGCCTGGTGTCCGGCGGCGGGTCGGGGCACGAGCCGCTGCACGCCGGATTCGTGGGGTACGGCATGCTCGACGCGGCCTGCGCCGGTGAGATCTTCACCTCCCCGGTACCCGACCAGATGATCGAGGCCACCGCGGCGGTGGACGGCGGGGCGGGCGTCCTGCACATCGTGAAGAACTACACGGGCGACGTGCTGAACTTCCAGATGGCCGCCGAGCTGAGCGGCGAGGAGGGGGTGCGGGTGGAGAGCGTGCTGGTCGACGACGACGTGGCCGTGCGCGACTCCCTCTACACGGCGGGACGCAGGGGCACCGGCGCCACGCTGTTCGTCGAGAAGATCGCCGGGGCGATGGCCGAGACCGGCGCGCCGCTGGCCGAGGTCGCGCGGGTGGCCAGGGAGGTCAACGCCCGCAGCCGCTCCTTCGGGGTCGCGCTGAGCCCCTGCACCACACCCGCGGCGGGCATGCCCACCTTCGATCTCGCCGACACCGAGATCGAGCTGGGCATCGGCATCCACGGCGAGCCCGGCCGGACGCGCTCGGCCATGCGCCCGGCCCGCGAGCTGGTCCACCTGGCGATGGACGCCGTCCACGAGGACCTGCCGATCTCCGGCGACACCCTCGTGATGGTGAACGGCATGGGCGGCACCCCGCTGATCGAGCTGTACATCGCCTACGCGGCCGTCGTGGAGCACCTGGCGGAGAAGCAGGCGCGGGCGGCGCGTAACCTTGTCGGCAACTACGTGACGAGCCTCGACATGCAGGGATTCTCGATCACGGTGTGCCGGTTGGACGAGGAGCTCACCCGGTTGTGGGACGCCCCCGTCGAAACCCCCGCGCTGCGCTGGGGCCGCTGATGGCCTCCGGCACGGACGCCGCCCCGAACACCGGCACGAACACCGGCACCGATACCGAGACACACACCGACACGGACGACACCGAGATGAACACCGCGATGGACACCGCCCTTTTCGCCGCCTGGATCGAGGAGACCGCCAGGACCGTCGCCGCCGAAAAGGAGCGGCTGACCGGCCTGGACGCCGCGATCGGCGACGCCGACCACGGCGTCAACCTCGACCGGGGCCTCACCGCGGTCACCACGGCCCTGGCCGGCAAGGAACCCGGCACCCCGGGATCGCTGCTGGTGCTGGTGGGCAACACCTTGATCCGCAAGGTCGGCGGGGCGTCCGGCCCCCTGTACGGCACGGCGTTCCGCGAGGCGGGCAAGACGCTGGGCGACACCCCCGAGGTGTCCGTCGCGCAGCTCCACGCCGCCCTGGAGGCCGGGCTCGCCGGGGTGCGCAAGCTGGGATCCGCGGCCGAGGGCGACAAGACCATGGTGGACGCCCTCGCCCCGGCCGTGCGGGCACTGGAACAAGCCGTACAGGACGGGAAGGACCCGGCGGAGGCGGTCGGGGCCGCGGCGGCGGCGGCCCGTACCGGAGCCGAGGCGACGATCCCGATGCAGGCCCGCAAGGGCCGGGCCAGCTATCTCGGGCCGCGCAGCGTGGGCCACGAGGACCCCGGCGCCGCCTCCACCGCGCTCATCCTCTCCGCCCTGCACGCGGTGGTGGCACGATGACCCGCTCCCCGCTCCGGCCGGAGGCGGGCGGCCGCCGGCTCGCACCCGGTCGCGAACCGGCCGGCGGACCCGTGGTGAGCCCGTGGTAGGCATCGTCCTCATCTCGCACAGCGGCCCGCTGGCGGCCGAGGTGGCGCTGCTGGCCTCGCAGATCGGCGGCACGAACGTCCCGCTGGCCGCCGCGGGCGGCACCGAGGACGGCGGCCTCGGGACCAGTCCCGACCTGGTGGCGGCGGCGATCGAGGAGGTGGACCGGGGAGACGGGGTGATCCTCATCCCCGACCTGGGAAGCTCGGTGCTCACCGCCCGGCTCTTCGCGGACGAGCGCGTGGTCATCGCCGACGTGCCGTTCGTGGAGGGGGCGATCTCGGCCGTCGTGTCGGCGGGCACCGGCTGTGCGCTGCGGGCCGTGCTCGCGGCGGCCGAGGAGGCGAGGACCTTCCGCAAGCTCTGACGCGCGACCCCCGCCCTCCGGGGAGGGCGGGGTCCGGCGTGCACGCGAGGCCGGGGCGGTGGTGTGGGGATCGTCCTGGTTCGGCGGACGCGCGGGACGGGCCGGCGCGTGGCCACGCGGAGACCGTCCCGGTTCCGGCGGACGCGCGGGACGGGGCTAGCGCGTGGCCAGCAGGCCCTCCAGCAGGCCGAGGACGGCCTGGACCGGAGGGGGCGTGGTGCCGAACTCCACGTCGGTCCCGCTGACGGAGTCCATCACGCTGACCGAGCTCTGCGGCAGCCCCCAGCGCTCACCGCCGTCGTGACCCACGCCGACCTCGATACCGGCGAAGGTGACGTACTCCCAGTTCTTGAGTTCCCTCCTGAGCGCCTCGTGGCCGCGCACGGTGGCCCACTCGGCGACGGCCGCGAGGATGTCGCTGAGCGTGTTCTCGCGCTCCTTCAGGTCTCCGGACTGGAGTTCCTCGATCTGGCGGTCCAGCTCGGCGCGCTGGGCGAGGAGTGCGTTGAGGTCGCTCATAGGGGGGCCTTTCAGGGGAGGTGAGAGGTATGCGGGTGGAAGCGGCGCGTTCTACTGAAGGTTGTTCACGAGAGGATCGGGCCTCCACCCGGGCAGAACCCCGCCGCGATCCGCGAGCTGCCGGAGGCTTCGCCGATCGCCGGAGAGGACATTGCCGTCATGCGTCACATAATGGTGCCGTACGAGCCCACCCGGCGTCGATCCGTCTCGGGGAATCATCACCGCTCAGAGGCATCTGGCATCGAGACGGCCGCTCGTGTCGTCGTCTCCCCCGCCACCCGGCGGTCGCCCCGGGAGCGGTGGGTCAGGGTACGGCGTCGCGAGCCCGGGCGGTGAGGTCGAGATACTCCGCACGGCCCAGCGTCCGGACCTCGAAGCCGAGCCCGCGTCGCGCGGCGAAGCGGTGCGCGTCCTCCGGCGGCCACGGGCCGGGCAGGTGGCGGACGGGCCTGCCCTCGCCGTCCACCACGAAGAGCCCGGACAGCCTCTCGTGGCGGTAGGCCATCAGGCCGGCCGCGCAGCCCAGGTCAGGCCCGATCTCCAGGTCGTCGGGGACCATCCGCGCGCCGAGCCCGACGCGCAGCGTCCTCCCGTGCGGGACGCGTGCCGTCCTCCCGCGCGGGACGGAGAGGTACGGCCCCCCGGGTGGCCCGAGCGCGGCACCGCGCCGGATGCGCGAGGCGTGCCACGCCTCGCGCACGGGCTTCAGGACGACGAGCAGGGGGGCGAAGAAGACCGCCAGCCACTTGGCGTCCAGCAGGTCCAGCAGCATCCCGCCCAGCGCGGACAGCCCCCGCCACGCGAACCAGCCGCCCGTCGTGACGACATAGGCCATCGCGAACAACCCCGCCGCCCCGGCGCAGACCGCGACGGTCTTCTTGGCCCTGGACATCCGGGGGATCTCCAGCCCGGTGAGGCGCGTCCAGCCGGGGGCCCGCCTGCTCAGCGCGGTGCGGACCGCCCTCGGCGGCGCCACCAGGGCATCGTGCACGGGAAGTCTCCGGCCGGCCGCGAAGGCGGCCACCTCGTGGGCCGGCCACTCGCCGGGAAGGTCGGCGAGCACCAGCCCGTCGGCGTCGAGCACGGCGAGCCCGGTGAGGGAGCGCGTCTCCTCCTTGCCGGAGACGAGCACCCGGCGCTCGTACCGGTAGTGGTACAGGGAGGCGGGCATGAGCCGCAGCGAACGCCCCGCCACCGGATCCGCCGCGACCAGCGTCCGGCCGTCCCAGCTGAGCGTGGTCGCCGGGCAGGGCGCGCCCTCCAGCGCACCCTCGCACGGCCGGAGCTCGCCGGACACCTCGTCGTACGGCCGGAGCCGGAGCGCCACCTCGTAGGGAGAGTGGGTGCCACGCACCGGCAGCCCCACGTCCGCCGTGTTGCGCCACCCACGCGCCCGGGTCTCGATGTCGGCGTAGCCCTCCCGCTCCGCGGCATGGGGCCGATACTCGAAGAGCAGCCCGGCGTGCACGGCGAACGCCTCCACCAGATGGCGGGGCCTGGCCCCCGGGGAGTCGAGCATGCCCCTTCCCGCGGCGTTCAGGACCGCGACCCCATAGACGACCCCGTTCTCCCGGGGAAGGCGGTACATGACCAGGCGGGCCGCACGTTCCTCACCGGTGAGCGGCAACCGGATCGGATGGCGCCCCGGCACGTCGACGACGAGACAGTTTTCGTCCACACGCATCTCACACCCGCCCCCGGCGAGCGATCGTGTCACCCCTATCGCCACCCCTGCCTTTCCCCCGGCGATGCCTCCCGCTTTCCTGGAACGACGCATGAAGCGTCCACAAAGTTCCAACGCCGGAGATAACGTCGTCTCTGATATTGACGATGTTCCAACGCCCACCCTAATATCGTCTCTGGTAGAGACGATGTTCGATGTGTCCGTGGACGCGGGACTCCGCTTCGGGCGTGGTAGTAATGGGACCCACGGAGAGGCCGGACAGACAAGTTGGTACGCCATGACCGAGCACTTCCTCGGCGTTCTCGGCGTCGGCGAGGCGCTGGGGGTGAGCCGGCACGCGGTGCACAAGTGGCGCTCACGCCATCCGCGCGATTCGCGTCACCCCTTTCCCGAACCCGACGTCGAGGTCGACGGAGCCCCCGGCTGGCGGGCCGATCGGCTGGAGGAGATCGCGCGGTGGCGCGACGGCCTGCCGGGCCGCGGCACGGGCGGAGGCCGTCCTTCCGCCGCACGTCAGGAGTACCTGAGAGCGGCGGCGGCGCGTGGCCTGGACCGGGACGAGGCGGTGCGCGCACTCGTCACGTTCACCGAAGAGTTTCCCGAGATGACCGAGCCGGAGATCTGCGCCTGGCTCATCGAGAAATGGCGCGGCTAGCACCTCCGGCGACACACACCAGACGGAAGGCGATGACGCATGCCCGAAATCGGAGGAACCACCGCACCGGGGTTCGAAGGGGTGCGCGAGGCGTTCGCGGCCAACCTGGCCGGCGGGCAGGAGGTGGGCGCCGCGGTCGGCGTCTACCTGCACGGCCGGAAGGTCGTCGACCTGTGGGGCGGGATCGCCGACCCCGCGACCGGCCGCCCCTGGGAGCGCGACACGCTGCAGGTCGTCTTCTCCACCACCAAGGGCGTCACCGCCGCCTGCGCGCACCTGCTGGCCCAGCGGGGCGAGCTGGACCTCGACGCGCCCGTCGCCGAGTACTGGCCGGAGTTCGCGGCGAACGGGAAGGATCACATCCCGGTCCGCTGGCTGCTCACCCACCAGGCCGGGCTTCCCGTGATCGACCACCCGATCACCCCGGCGGAGGCGATCGCCTGGGACCCGATGGTGAACGCCCTGGCCGCCCAGCGTCCCGCCTGGGAGCCGGGCACCGAGCACGGCTACCACGCGCACACCTACGGCTGGCTGGTCGGAGAGGTCGTCCGCCGGGTGACCGGCCGCAGCCTCGGCACCTTCCTCGCCGAGGAGATCGCCGCGCCGCTCGGCCTGGACCTGTGGATCGGACTGCCGGAAACCGAGCTGCACCGGGTCAGCCGGATCGTCGCCGCCCCCGTCGACCTGGACGCGTTCGCCCGGATCGACCTGGACGCTTTGCCCGAGCCCGCGCGCGAGGTGATGCGGGCCTACGCCGACCCCACCTCGCTGACCAGGCGGGCGACGAGCGTCATCACGCCGATGCCGAACCACGACGACCCCGCCGAGCAGGTCGCCGAGATGCCCTCGACCAACGGCATCTGCACGGCCCGCGCGCTGGCCCGTTTCTACGCCGCGCTCATCGGCGAGGTCGACGGACACCGCATCCTCACACCCGCCACCCTGGCCGCGGCGACCGCGGAACAGACCGGCGGTGTCGACCGCGTCCTGCGGGTGCCGGTCCGGATCGGCACCGGTTTCGGCCTGCCGACCCCCGACGCCTTCTGGTACAGCCCGACCGCCTTCGGGTTTCCCGGCTACGGCGGATCGCTCGGCTTCGCCGACCCGGCGACCGGCCTCGCCTTCGGCTACGTCATGAACCACATCCAGGAAGGCGTGCCCGACCGCAGAGCCGCCGACCTCCTGGAGGCGGTCCACGACGCGATCGGGGCCGGGGCCCGATAGGACCCCGGGGTGCGGGCGACGGGGAGGTACGGGGCCGGTCATCCTCCCGGCGTGCTCGAAGATCCTGTCCTGGGCCGCCGCGGGAGCGGGACACTCCCCCGGACGTGACCGGCCGTCACGTCCGCGGCGGTCGGGACACGGCCTACTCCTCGATGGCTCCGCCGACGCGCCGGAGATGCCGCCGGAAGGTGTACGAAGGATCGGCGTCGCGCCGCGCCAGGTAGTCGTCGAAGGCCGTCTGCCGGCGCAGCGTCTCGCCCTCCCGGATCCTGCGGGCCTGCTCGCGCTCGGTCCGCCCGATCCGGCGCGCCGTCGCCAGCACCCCCTCGACGTGCTCGGCGGCGACGAACAACACGCCGTCGTCGTCGCCGAAGACGACGTCGGCGGCGCTCACCAGGTGCGGCCCGAATCGCGCGGTGGCCAGCGCCTCGGGTTCCCGTTCGTCCAGCCGCACCGGACCGGGCGGGTAGCGGCCGTAGCTGAACACCGGAAGTCCGATCTCCGCCAGCTCCGGCGTGTCGCGGTGCAGCCCCCACACCACCAGGCCCGCCATCCCCGCCGCCTCGGCCTCCAGCACCGCCAGGTCGCCGACACACGCCTCGTCCTGGCGCCCCCCGTTGTCGACGACCAGCACGTCACCGCGCCCGGCCCGGCCGAACGCCTCCAGGAACACGTCCACGCTGCCGTAGTGCCGCGCCGGCAGCGCGCGTCCCGCGATCCGGTGTCCGGGGACGACCGGGCCGATGCCGGGCGGCGCGGCGCGCAGGGGCAGGCCGCCGCGGACGCAGGCATCGGCCACCAGCGGCGTGGACAGGTCGGCGAAAGCCTCCAGCATGGCGTTCTCCCCTGCTCGGGCCTCCTCGGCGCCGGCGGCGCGCGGACGCGGCGAGGGGGACGTCGACGGTGTCCCCGATCTTACCGAGCGGCACAACCGGCACCGGGATCCGCTGACGGCCGATCCCGGTGCCGCTCAAGCCGGGACCGTGGTCCGGGCCGCACCGCCAGGGCGCCCTCAGCCGCCGACGGCGCAGTCCCTTCCGTTGAGGGTGAAGCTCGCGGGGGTGGGCGGGGGACCGCTGGACGAGGCGACGAACCCGACCTGCACCGTCGAGCCGGGGGCGATGACCCTGTTCCAGTGCTTGCTCGTGCCGACGATCCGCGAACCGGTCTGGCTCCAGTCCGCCGACCAGCCCGAGACGAGGCGCACGCCCGGCGCCGGGTAGTCGACCGTCAGCGTCCAGTCCTCGAACGCGATCGTGCCGTTGTTGCGCACGGTGATGTTCGCGGTCAGCCCCGAACCCCACGTCGTCGCCCGGTACGACACCGTGCACGACGGCGGCAGCGGGCTCGGGGAGGGGAGACCTTCCCTGGCCAGGACGGACAGCGGGTCGGACGGCGCGCTGAGGTTGCCGGCCGCGTCCCTGGCGACCACGACGTAGGTGTAGCGCTGCCCGATGACCACCCCGGGCCCTCCGGAGCCCTGGTACGAGGGATAGGTGGTGGTGCCGACCTTGGCGTAACCCGTCGCGGTCTCGCGGTAGACGTCGTATCCCGTCACCGCCACGTTGTCGCTCGACGGCTGCCAGCAGAACGCGACGCCCCGGTAGTCCCACAGGCAGGGCTCGCTCAGGCCGGTCGGCCTGGACGGGGGCACGCGGTCGCCCGGCAGCGGGGTCGGCGAGGCGGTCGGGGTCATGCCGACCGTCGCGGACACCGTGATCAGGGTGGAGGGCGGGCTGACGTTGCCCGCCGCGTCCCTGGCCACGACGTACATCGTGTACGAGCGGTTCAGCTCGCCCGAGAAGCCGCCGATCGTGCCGGTCGTGGTGGCGGCGAGGACGAAACCGCCGGCGTCCAGGCGGTACAGGTCGTAGCCGACGACCCCCGTGTCGTCCGTCGAGGGGTCCCAGCAGATGGAGGCGTAGCCGGTCGGGGTGGAGGCCTGCGGCACCGGGCAGGGCCGCGTGCCGGCGGGACGCGTCGGCGGGGTGGTGTCGTCGGCCGCCCCCGCCGGAGCGGCCACGTACGGGGCGCCCCTCGCCGGGGCGGCGGCCAGCGCCGTCTCTCCGGCCGGGCCGATCACCAGTGCGGCGGCGAGTAACGCCAGGGAGAGGAATCCGAGGGTGAGAAGGACCGCCACAAAGGATCGCCTGCCGAGTTGCATGATGCCCCTATCGAACCGCGTCGGCGTGTGACCCCCCGCAGGAATTGTGAATCATCTTCGGCACCCCGTAAAGCCGCGATGTCGCCGGTCGACGAAAGCGCAGGTGGGCGCGGGTGGATGCGTCATTATGGCCGCATATGGGCTCTCGGTGTACCGCGACGGGAACCAGCCGTTGTCGTCCCCGGTGTTCCGCGCCGTTAAATCTTCCCGGTTGACGTGTCCGGGCCTTTTGCCCGCCGATTCTCTCGCGGAGGGACGGTCAGAAATGATCTTGCAAATCGAGCCGGGGCCTTTACGATGTAGATTTATTACCGGATCGCGGTCACGAGGACGGCCGGGCCCCGGAAGGGGCACGCCGGTCACCGCCCGAGGGTGCTCTCCCTGACCATGAGCCGGTAGCCCGCGCCCACCTCCTTCGGGGGGCGGTCGGCGGGGCCGTCGATCCGCTGCTTGAGCAGGTCGACCGCGGTCCGGGCCAGCTGGGCCTTGTCGGGGGCGACCGTGGTCAGCGTCGGGGTGCTGAAACGGCCGTCCTCGATGTCGTCGAGGCCGGCCAGCGCGACGTCCTCGGGCACTCGCAGGCCGGCGGAGAGGACGGTCCGCATGGCGCCCAGTGCCAGCAGGTCGTTGAAGCAGAAGACCGCGTCGGGCGGTTCGGCGCGCTTCAGCAGCGCGGCCATCGCCGCCGCCCCCTGGTCCCTGCGGTAGCGCTCGACCGTGGCGACCGTCTCGGGCAGCCCGTGGGCGGCCATGGCCTCGCGGTACCCGGCGAGGCGGAGCGGGGCGGTGCCGCTGGCGGCGTTGTCCTCGGCCCCCAGCGCGGCGACGCGGGTGCGGCCGAGCCCGATCAGGTGCTCGGTGACGTCTCGCGCCGCCCGTACGTTGTCGATGGCCACGTGGTCGGCGGGACCGTCGTGGATCCGCTCGCCCAGCAGCACGAGCGCGGTGGCGTCGGTGCGCGCCGCGAGCTCGTCGGCGCCGATGGCGATGGGACTGAGGATCACCCCGTCCACCCGGTGGTCGCGGACCCCGTCCAGGATGCGCCGCTCCCGCTCCAGGCGGCCGTCGGTCTGCTCGATGACCACCAGCCACCTCAGCTTGGCCGCGGCGTCGATGACGAACCTGGACAGTTCGGCGAAGTAGGGGGCGTCGAGCTCGGGCAGCGCCAGGGCGATCACGCCGGTGCGTCCCTGACGCAGGCTTCTGGCCGACAGGTTGGGCCGGTACTCCAGCTGGGAGAGCGCCTCCTCGACCTTGGCCCGCGTCACGGGCGACACGTGGGCGTACCCGTTGACGACGTTGGAGACGGTCTTCACCGACACCCCCGCCAGGCGCGCGATGTCGCGCAGGCTCGCACCCACCCGCTCCCCCATTCCCGCCGCGGTCTCCGCCGCCCGGCCCGGCCGACGCTCCACGGACCGTACGAGATCCGATTGCGACGATCGTAACGCCCCGGTATCGACTTCCGGAGCACCTGTTTACAACGTTGAAACAACGTTGTAGAAACCCCCTACCACGAAATGTCGCGTTAACAGAGAGGTCGTGTCTTGGCGACCACCGCCCGTCTCACCCTGGACCCCGCCTTCCGGATCGGCCCGGTGGAGCCCCGGCTCTTCGGTTCCTTCGTCGAGCACATGGGCCGCTGCGTCTACACCGGCGTCTTCGAGCCCGGCCACCCGCTGGCCGACGCCGACGGCCTGCGCACCGACGTGCTGGAGCTGACCCGCGAGCTCGGGGTGACGCTGGTCCGCTACCCCGGGGGCAACTTCGTCTCCAACTACCGCTGGGAGGACGGCGTCGGCCCGGCCGAGGAGCGGCCGGCACGGCTGGACCTCGCCTGGCGGAGCCTGGAGGGCAACCGCTTCGGGCTCAACGAGTTCATGGCCTGGGCCGCCAAGGCCGGGGTCGAGCCGATGATGGCGCTCAACCTCGGCACCAGAGGGGTGGCCGAGGCGCTGGAGCTGGTCGAGTACACCAACTACCCCGGCGGCACGCGCCTGTCGGACCTGCGCCGCTCGCACGGCGTCGACAAGCCGCACGACGTGCGGCTGTGGTGCCTGGGCAACGAGCTGGACGGCCCGTGGCAGATGGGTCACAAGACCGCCGCCGAGTACGGCCGGCTCGCCGCCGAGACCGCGCGGGCCCTCAAGCGCTTCGACGACGGCCTGTCGCTGGTGGCCTGCGGCAGCTCCAACAGCGGCATGCCGACGTTCGGCGCCTGGGAGGCCGAGGTGCTGGAGGCGACGTACGAGATGGTCGACTACATCTCGCTGCACGCCTACTACGACCCCTCCGACGGCGACGCCGACTCCTTCCTCGCCAGCGGCGCCGACATGGAGCACATGATCCGCTCGATCACGGCCACCGCCGACCACGTGGGCGCGAAGCTGCGCAGCAAGAAGCGGATCAGGCTCTCCTTCGACGAGTGGAACGTCTGGTACCAGAGCCGTTTCTCCGGCGAGTCGTCGCTGGACTGGGAGGAGCGCCCGCGGCTGATCGAGGACACCTACGACGTGACCGACGCGGTGGTGGTCGGCAGCCTGCTCATCACGCTGCTGCGCAACACCGACCGGGTCGGCGTCGCCTGCCAGGCACAGCTGGCCAACGTGATCGCCCCGATCAGGACCGAGCCGGGCGGCCCGGCGTGGCGGCAGAGCATCTTCCACCCGTTCGCGCTGACCGCGCGGCACGCCCGCGGCCAGGTGCTGCGGGTGGAGCCGGAGTGCGAGGTGATCCCCACCGCCAAATACGGGGAGGCACCCGCGATCTGGGCGACCGCCACGCACGACGAGGCGACCGGCGAGCTGGTGCTGTTCGTGGTCAACCGCGACCGGAACGCCCCGTGCGCGCTGGAGCTCACGCTGCCCGAGGGGCTGCGGCCCGTGGAGCACCTGGAGCTCACCGACGACGACCTGTCGGCGGTCAACTCCGCCGACGCGCCCGACCGTGTCGTCCCCCGGCCGGGCGACGGCCCGCGCCTGGAGGGCCGCCGCGCCTTCCTGAACCTCTCACCCGTCTCGTGGAACATCGTCCGCTTCGCCGCCCCTTCCCCCCAGGAGTAGGAACATGACCAGTCCTCTGTCCCGCCGCTCGTTCATGGGCCTGACCGGCGCCGCCGGTCTGACCGCCGCGCTGGCCGCCTGCGGCGGCGGCACCAAGCTCGGATCCGGTGCCTCCTCCCCGGCCCCGGCCGCGCCGACCTTCTCCGGCGGGGAGTACTCCGGCCCCAAGGTGACCCTGGACTACTGGAACGGTTTCACCGGCGGCGACGGCCCGCACATGCGGACCATGCTGGAGGCGTTCAACAAGGAGTACGCCGGCCGTATCGAGGTCCGCAACGTCACCCGGCGCTGGGAGGACCTCTACCCGGCCATGCCGACGGCCATCACCGCGGGCAAGGGCCCGGACGTGGCGGTCATCCACAACGACTGGATCGGCACCTTCGCCACCCGCAAGACGCTGATCCCGCTGGACGACGTGGTCGGCGCGCTGAAGCTCAGCGAGTCCGACTTCATCCCCGCGGTGTGGAACGCCGGGATCTACGAGGGCAAGCGCTACAGCGTCCCGCTGGACGTGCACAGCCTGGCCGACTACTGGAACACCTCCCACCTGGAGAAGATCGACCTCGACGACGCCCCCGCCGACAGGGCCGGGTACGAGGACGCCCTGGGCAGGCTGAAGGAGGCCGGGATCGAGAACCCGTTCTGGATGCCCAGCAAGTGGCCGGCCCACCTGATGTTCATGAGCCTGCTCTGGCAGTTCGGCGGCGAGCTCTACAGCGAGGACGGCGCGAACGCGCTCTGGGGCTCCGAGGCTGGCGCCAAGGCCCTGGGCTGGATGGTCGAGCAGATCGACAAGGGCTTCAGCCCGGCCAAGGTCGCCCAGGACAGCCAGTACGCCGCCTTCAAGAACGACAAGGTCAGCTTCACCTGGGACGGCATCTGGCAGATCAACGACCTGAAGACCAACGCCAGGTCGCTGAAGTGGGGCATGTCCCCGATCCCGAACATCGGCGGCACGGCCGCGGCCTGGGCCTCCTCGCACAACTTCGTGATGACCTCCCAGGCGGGCAAGGACCCGAACAAGGTCCAGGCGGCCAAGTTCTTCATCGACCACATCAGCCGCCAGTCCACCGAGTGGGCCAAGGCCGGGATGATCCCGGCGCGCAACTCCGCCCGCCAGGACCCCGCGATCGCCGACCTGCCGCAGATCAGGATGGCCTCCGACGTGAACATCTTCCGCTTCCTGCCGCCGCTGCCCGGCGTCGGCGACGTGCAGTCCAAGGCGCTGGAGCTCGCGGTGGCCAAGGCCGTGCTGAAGCAGGCGTCCCCGGCCGACGCGCTGAAGGAGGGCGTGGCGTCCGCCGACAAGCTGCTCGCCGCCAACAAGCGGAAGTACGGGAAGTGAGCCTGCTCGCCGAGCGGAAGGGCCGGTCCCCCGCCCCCGGGGACCGGCCCCCCGCCGCCGGGACCACGCCCAGGATGCGGCCCTGGACGCCGTACGCCTTCCTGGCCCCCTACCTCGCGCTGTTCGCCGTCTTCATGCTGCTGCCGATCGGCTTCGGGTTCTGGACCAGCCTGCACGAGTGGGACATCAACCTCCCGGACAAGCCGTTCGTCGGGCTGGAGAACTACGCCGAGCTGTTCGACCCGGCCAGCGTGGACGGCTCGCGGTTCTGGACGGCCATGCGGGCCACCGGCATCTTCACCCTCGCGTCGGTGCCGCTGCTCATCGTGCTGCCCCTGCTCACCGCGCTGCTGATGAACGGCCGCTTCGCGGGACGCAACGTCTACCGCGCCGTCTACTTCGCGCCGTACGTGCTGGGCGTGGCGGTCGTCGGGTTCGTCTGGCAGTTCCTGCTGGACGGCAACATCGGCCTGGTCAACCACTACCTCGGCCTGGACGTGCAGTGGACCACCGACGTGCCGCCCGCCTGGGTCGCCCTCGTGGGCGTGACGGTCTGGTGGACGCTCGGCCTGAACTCGGTCATCTTCCTCGCCGGGCTTCAGGACATCCCGCGCGAGCTGCACGAGGCCGCGATGGTCGACGGCGCCTCCGCCTGGCACCGGTTCCGCTCGGTGACCCTGCCGGGGCTGCGGCCGGTCACGGTGTTCGTGGTCAACGCCACGATCCTGGCCTCGGCCAACATGTTCGGCCAGTCCTACATCATCACCCGCGGGGCGCCCGCCGACCAGACGAAGACCGCGATCTACCTCATCGCCGAGACCGGCCTGCGCCAGTTCGACATGGGCACCGCGTCCGCGATGAGCTTCATCCTCGCCGCGTTCCTGATGGTGGCCAGCGCCCTGGTCTTCGGCGCCTTCAGAGACAGGAGCACGCGATGACCCTCGACACCCGGCGGCTGCGGCGCGCCCTGCTGCACCTCGTCCTGGCGGTGATCGCGGCGCTGTACCTGAGCCCGCTGGTCTACATGTTCGTCACCTCGTTCAAGACCCGCGAGGCGGCCGGCTCCACCGAGCCGCAGTGGATCCCCGACCCGATCTCGCTGGACGCCTACCGGCAGCTGCTCGGCAGCGCCGACAGCCCGATCATGACGTGGTTCCTCAACAGCCTCGCCGCCGCCACCGGCCACGCGGCCCTGGTCCTGGTGACCGCCGCGCCGGCCGCGTACGCGCTGGCCCGGCTCCGCTTCCGCGGCCGGAGCACGATCTTCGCGACGGTGGTGGCGACGCTGTTCGTGCCGCCGGTGGTGCTGCTGATCCCCAACTTCCTGATCGTCAACGAGCTCGCCTGGGTGGACAGCCTGCCGGCGGTGATCGTCCCGGCGGCGGCGGGGGCGTTCGGCGTGTTCTTCCTGCGGCAGTTCTTCGTCACCCTGCCCGGGGAGCTGGAGGAGGCCGCCGAGCTGGACGGCTGCAACCGGTGGCAGATCTTCACCACCATCGCGCTCCCGCTGGCCCGCCCGGCGCTGGTCACGCTGTTCCTGCTGTCGTTCCTGACCAACTGGAACGACTTCCTGTGGCCGATCTTCGTGCTGCTCAGCCCCGAGTCCCTCACCCTCCCTGCGGGCCTGGGCAACTTCCAGAGCGCCAACAGCATCCGCTACGACCTGTTGATGGCCGGGGCGGTGATCGCCAGCCTGCCGGTGATCGTGCTCTACCTCGTCGCCCAGCGCTGGGTCATCGAGGGCATCTCCCGTTCGGGCCTGAAGGGATGAGCGGGCCCGCCGCCGGTGGGCTCTCGCCGCCGTCCGCCGCTCGCCCGGAGCGCGAGCCCTCCGCGACCTGCCTCAGCACGAGCTCGCCCGCCTCGCGTCCCGGATGGCGTAGCGATGCATCGTGACGCCCTGCTCGAACGATCGCTGCTCGAGTAGGTCGAGCTCGATCGGCAGGTCGTAGTCGTCGAACAGCGGCCTGCCGAAGCCGAGGATTTCCGGGTGGGTGAAGAGCAGCAGCTCGTCAAGCAGCCCGGCCCGGAGCAGCTGCGTCGCGATTGCCGCGCCGCCCACCCCGATGGGGCCGTCGGTCTCGGCCCGCAGGGCGGCGAGCCGCTCGATCGCGTCGTCTCCGCCGACGATCCGGGTGTCGTGATCGGCGCTGTGGCGGGTGCGGGAGACGAGCACCTTGGGCTTGGCGGTCCAGATCTCGCCGTACTCACGCAAGACGTCCGGCAGCGACGTGTCCTCGCGCGCCCGTGGCCAGAACTCCTCCATGGTCTCGTACATGACCCGGCCCTGGACCATCAGGGCGAGCGTCTGTGCCCGGGCGTTGAACTCGCGGTGCAGTTCCTCGCCGATACGCAGCCACTCGCCCGCGCCGTTGTCCCCCGGAACCTGCTCGATCCGCAGGTCGAGGGACACGTTCATCCAATACACGAAGTGGCCCATCATCTCCTCTTCCACCATAGTGATTGCGTTTTGCAACTACTGTAGTGAGGACGAAATACCTGTCAAGGAGGAATCGTGGAACCACGGTCCGGGTGTCCGATCAACGCCGCCGTCGAGGTGCTCGGAGATCGCTGATCGTTGCTCGTGCTGCGCGACGTCATCTTCGGCGACCGCCGCTACTTCCGGGTGCTGCTCACCGGATCGATCGAGGGCATCGCTTCGAACATCCTCGCCGACCGCCTCGTGCGGCTCGTCGAGGCGGGGATCCTCACCCGCGGCACCGCATCGCGGGGGCAGCGCGCTCGCTACAGCCTCACCGAAACCGGCATCCAGACTCTTCCGATCATCCACGCCCTCGGCGGCTGGGGCCTCGACTGGTGCCCGGGCAGCGACGAGCTCCGGAGCCGGCAGCAGCTCATGCGCGATTTCGATACTCCGCGGTGGCTTCGCGAAATAGGTTTGATCGGGCTTCAGTACCGTCTGATGAAATAACCGGCATGACGACACTTCGCGGCAAGGCCCTGTTGTTCCGCTCGATGCACGTCCCCGGCCGGCCGCTGGTACTGCCCAATGCCTGGGACGTCGCCTCCGCGCGTATCGTGACGGATGCCGGCGCCGCCGCGGTCGCCACCACCAGCGCCGGCGTCTCGTGGGCCCTGGGCTATGGAGACGGCGACCACCTGGACCGGGACCGCGGCCTCGACCTGATCGCTCGGGTCGCCGCAGCGGTCGACGTTCCGGTGACAGCCGATGTCGAAGGCGGATACGCGCCCGACCCCGCGGGGGTGGCCGAGACCGTGCGGGGCGTGCTCGCGGCCGGAGCCGTCGGCATCAATCTGGAGGACTCACTTCGCGCGGGCCCGGCCCTGCTGCGTCCCGTCCCGGAGCAGTCCGAGCGCATCGCGGCTGCCCGTGGTGCCGCGGACACCGCTGGTGTGCCGCTGTTCATCAACACCCGAATCGACACGCACCGTCTGCCGGCCGGGGATCCCGCGGTACGGCTGAAGGAAACCCTGGCCCGGGCCGAGGCCTACGTGGCGGCCGGCGCTGACGGGGTGTTCGTTCTCGGGGCTCTGGATGCGGAGACCATCACGGCGCTCGTGCGTGCGGTGTCCGTGCCGGTGAACGTCCTGGCGGGTCCCGGGACTCTCACCGTGCCCGCGCTCGCGGCGTTGGGCGTGGCTCGGGTGAGTGCTGGATCCTCGATCGCCGAGGCGGCCTACGGGCTGGTCGCACGTGCCGCCCGGGAACTGCTCACCGACGGCACCTGCGGAGCCCTTGAGGGCGGTCTTGAGTACGGCACCCTCAATTCGTTGCTGCTGGCAGAACCTGGCCGCTGATCCGTGAGCGGTCCGCGCCGCCCCCGCCCGCCCACACCCGCGCCGCCCGTGACCGCGGCGGCCGACCCGGCGTATGGTCCTTTCCGGAAAGACGGCGGCAGGAAGGTGGGGACCCGTGGCGTGGGCCGGCTACGAGCTGGAGTTCGAGGACACCTTCGAGGCCGACCGCCTCGACGAGGATCGCTGGGTTCCCCGATACCTGCCCCAGTGGAGCGACCGCGCGGCCTCCGCCGCCCGCTACGAGCTGGACGGCGGGCGTCTGCACCTGCTGATCGAGGAGGACCAGCCGCCCTGGTCGCCCGAGCTCGAGGGGCCGCTCCGCGTGTCGTCGCTGCAGACCGGCGTCTTCGCCGGTCCGGTGGGAAGCACGATCGGGCAGCACGGGCGCGGTTCCAGGGCCGTCGTGCGTGAGGCCCAGCGCAACGTCCGGCTCTACACCCCGAGGTACGGGCTGATCGAGATGCGGGCCAAGGCGATCGACGACCCGGGATGCATGGTCGCGCTGTGGATGATCGGCTACGAGGACGAGCCGGAGCGCTCCGCCGAGATATGCGTGTGCGAGATCTTCGGCCGGGACGTCGGACCGGACAGCGTGAAGGTGGGGATGGGGCTTCACCCGTTCGGGGACCCGGAGATCACCGACGACTTCACGGTGGAGACCCTGCCCATCGACGCGCGGGAGTTTCACGTCTACGCCGCCGAGTGGACCTCCGAGCACGTCGCCTTCTTCGTCGACGGGCGCCGTGTCCGGACGGTTCACCAGTCGCCGGGCTATCCGATGCAGCTGATGCTGAACATCTACGAGTTCCCCGAGCCGGACGGGTCGCCGAGGCCCGGACACGCCTATCCCAAGCGGTTCACGGTCGACTACGTCAGGGGCTACCGTCCCGTCGCCTCCGGCTGAGCCGGTCGGCGCCGGTCGGCGCCGGCCGGCGCCGACCGGCGTCGCCACCGCCCGCCACCCGGACGCGGGCCGGAGGGACGGAAGCACGCGACGGCCCGGCGGCTCCGGCGTACGGGGCCGGGTGGCCGACACGGGTGGCGCGGACGGCAGCGGCGAGCGCGCGGGCCCCGGAGAAGCGGGGCGGGGACGATGACGATCGAGAGATCGCATCGCGCGGCCCCGGCGTTCATGGTGAGCATGAGCAGTCGCGCACGGAGGAATGAGTAGTCATTACTCTACCTCTCGAATTCCACGGCTGAAAAAGTTTCTCTTATCGAAAACAGTATTCCGATTTCGAAGGGGAAATGAGAATGAAGCTCCGCACCCTGTCCGCGGGACTCGCTGTCGCGGCCGCGGCGGTGATGGTCGCCGGGGGTCCCGCGACCGCCGCGGACGGCCCTTCCGAGGCCGACGTCAGGACCGCCATCCAGCACGCCGTGTCGGGCAAGGCCACCACCGCCGACCTCGAGATCATCAAGAACGACCCCCAGCTGGCCCGTACGGTGCCGGTGTCGGTGAAGGCGGGCGATCCGGTCGTCACCAAGGTCGACCCGCCCCAGAGGCCCGGCGGCCGGGACTCCTCCGCGTCGCGCGCCGCGCTAGCGTCCTACCAGCAGAAATGCTGGGCCGTCGACCACCCGCTGACGCTCACTTCCTGGGCGGGCCTCACCATCTACACCTGGCATCACGCGTTCTCCTACTGCACGGCGAACCAGGTTTCGGGCTGGGAGAGCACCCGTGTCATCTCCGAGCCCATGTACAACCGACGTGACTACTTCACCGACAAGTCCTCCGTCGCCTACCCGCAGGGCCTGGTCACCGACGTGGTCCGCGCCTTCGTGGGCGCGCCGGTCGGAACCAACACCACCGGCGTCGGGTCGCCCCACTACTCCCACATGGCGCGCGGGGTCAACCTCTGCTTCGCCCAGTTCAACTGCTACGCCAGCAACCTGCCGCAGAGCAAGCTCACCCTCGGTTCGGAAGGCGTCGCGGTGGCGCTCGCCTCCGCCCTGTGAAAACGCCCGCCGTGAATTCGAGAGGATATGGAAACGCCATGAACAATATCGTCAGGAAAGCGGGCGCCGTCACACTCGCCGCGCTCACCGTACTGGGCCCGGCCTCTCCGGCGGCCGCCGCGGGCACATACAAATATCTGGAGACGGACAAGGTGGCCTGCCCGGCGTGGGCGACCGGAACCTACTACGACGCCTACCGCCCGACCGGCTATCGCGCCTTCGCGAACGAGTGCCACACCAAGCCCCACGCCTCGAGCGCGCGGGTCCGGCTCGTCACCAGTTGCTCATGGGGCTTGACCTACCGCAGCGAGCCGGCGGCGGTCGTCGAGGGCCGCTGGACGAGCTTCACGACCCCCGCGCGGACCGAGTCCGGCTGCCTGTTCGGGGTCTCCGATTACTGGCTCGAAGCGGTCTGACGCGCCGCCTGCGCCACCCGGGTCCCGCCCCGCCGGCGAAGGCGGGCGGGACCCGGCGACTCCGCGGCCGCGCCGCCCGCGCCCCTGTGCGCGGGCGGCGCGGCCGAGTGGTTCACCTGTTCGTGCGGCCGAGCCGGCCGGTCAGCTCCTGGCGGTTCGAGACGCCGAGCTTCGCGTAGACGCGCTGCAGGTGGTTGTCCACGGTCCTGACGGAGATGGTCAGATTGGCCGCGATGTCCTTGCTGGACATCCCTCCGGAGGCCAGGATCGCCACTTCGCTTTCCCTGGTCGTGAGCGGCACGGCCGCGTCGGCCGCCTGGAGCAGGGGCGTGCGCGCGCCCTCGCACAGGGCGGCGTTCGCGGCCGCCCGCGCGGCGGCGGCGGAGGCCTGCCTGGGGCTGCCGGAACGGCGCCACAGTTCCGCCGCCGCGCCCGCCGCCTCCGCCGCGAGCAGGCTCGCCCCCATCCGGTCGAAGTCGCCGGCCACCGCCATCAGGCCGTCCTGGTCTCCGGCGGCCAGCGCGGCCGCCAGCCGTGCCCGGGCGGCGGTGAAGGGCCCCCCGGCCTTCGCGAGCTCCGAGAGACCGTTCGCCGCCTCCGCGGCGCCGCCGAGCCGCGCGAGGTCCGTCAGCAACATGGCCTCGGAGGAGAACTGCCCCCGCTCGCGGGCCTCGGCCGCCGCCTCCCGCAGCACTCTCCTGGCCGCCCCCTGCTCTCCCCGCGCCACGTGCGTCCACGCCTCGCCGAGCCGTTCCTCGGGCACGTACACCGGCGCCGCGAGGCCGGCGTACTCGGCGAGGGCGGCCTCCGCCGCGCGCACGTCACCCTGCAGCGCCGCGGCCGCCGCGAGCCCGGCGAGGGCGAGTGGACGGATGATCACTGCCTGGGGGCGGGTGTCGTGCGCGATCTCCGCGTACCAGCGGCGCGCCGAGGCCGGGCGGCCGGCCGTCCAGGCGTTGCGGGCGAGCGGGAAGACCAGGAGCGTACGCTGCCACCCGGTCGGCACCCAGCCCGAGTCGGTGTAGGCGCGCTCGGCGGTGACGCGGGCCTCCCGCAGACGTCCGATCTCGGTCAGGGCCAGGACGAGGGCGGACCACGCGGCCGCCTCCTGCGGGGCGTGGCCCCTGCCTTCCGTCCTCGCCTTCGCGCACAGGGCCACGGCCCGCTCGGCCCACGGCACCGCCTCCTCGCTCCGGCCGAGAAAGGACAGCGCACTGGCCCTCGTCGCGGCGGCGGCCGTCCACGCTGCCACGCCCGCGATGTCACCCACCGCCGGTTCCTCGTCCAGCATGCCGTCGAGCAGGCCGAGGCTCTCGGCGTGGTGGCCCAGGCTGGAGAGTATGTTGGCTTCGTTCACCTGCAGCGCCCACCGGCCCGCGGCGCTCGTGACGCGGTCGCGCGCCGCGCCGTTCGCGGCGACGGCCTCCTCGCGGGCTGCGCCGCGGCACCACATGAGGTTGTGGGTGCGCGCCAGCGCCACCGCGAGCGCGCGGCTCTCCGTGGTGGCCCGCCCGTCGGCCCGGCACAGCACGTCCTCGGCCTCCTGCGGCCGGCCCGCCTCCGAAAGCGTGCGGCCGAGCAGAAGCAGGGCCGGGAAGGTGAGGTCGTCCTCGGGGATCGCCCGGAGGAAGGCGAGCGCGCGGGCGTGGTCGTCACCGTACGCGGCGAGCCGGGCGGCCTGGAGGAGGAGGGCCGGATCGGCGGTGCCGGTGCCGGCGAGCCGGTAGGAGGCCAGGCGCATGGCGTCCTCCCGGCGGCGCGAGCCGGTCCGTTCCAGCCTGTCCGCCTGCTCGCGCAGGATCTCCCTGCGCCGCCTCTCGGTGATGCCCGGGGGCAGCACCTCCGTGTAGAGAGGGTGCGCCAGGCGGGCGTACGTGCGCCGTCCCTCCCGTACGACGGTGACGAGTCCGGCTCGCTCCAGCTCGTCCAGGACCTCGGCGCCGGGCTCGCGTTCGAGGTCGGCTACGGACACCGGGCCGCACAGCGCGAGGACGTCGAGAAGGCGACGGCCGCACGGCGCCACCGTCGCGAGCCGGTGGCGGATCAGATCAGTGAGGCGGCGGGTGACCGGAAGGGGCTCGGTGGCGGCCAGCTGCCAGATCTCCCCGTCGTTCGTCAGCCGGCCTTCGGCCAGCGCACCGCGCACCAGTTCGCCCAGATAGAGCGGATTGCCTCCGCTCGCGGCGTGTAATCGGTCGATGCTCTCCCGGTGGACGTGCCCGGCCAGGGCGTGCTGGAGGAGCTCGTTCACCTCCCGCCACGTCAACGGCGCGAGGTCGGCGTGATGGACGGCATCGCCCCGCCCGAGCGTCACGACGCTCTCCAGGGACGAGGCATCCGAGCGCACCGTGCCCACCAGGAAGACGGCACCGGTCTCCATGAGCTGGCGCAACAGCAGGGCCGAGGCGGAGTCGAGCAGGTGCAGGTCATCGATGAGCAGAACGAGACGGGCCGGTGCGCCGTAGGCCCGCGACATGAGCCGGACGGCCGTCGCGAAGCCCGCGACGGGATCCGACAGATCCACGCCGTCCGGCAGGAGATGTGCTATCGCCCCGAGGGGGATCTCCGCCGCCGCGCCGGTCGCGGCGGCGCGGCCCACGGCGTGCCCCTGCAGCTCCGCGACGGTGAGGCATTCCTCCGCCAGCCGGGTCATGCCGACGCCGGGCTCACCGAAGATGAGAAAAGCCTTGTAACCGGTTTCATTGAGGACCGCCTTGAACGCCTTCAGCTCCGCGTCGCGGCCCACCAGGGGCCATCGTCTCGCCACCACCTCAACCATCGTCACCGCGGCTTCTCCTTCCACTGGACAGTCGGGCGTGTCGTACGGGGGCCGTCCGGAGACGCCCCCGATCGCCCACGGGAGCCGGGGCCGGGGAGGAGCAGGTGCAAAAATCCGCACACCGGTGGTGATGCGGTTTCGACGACGGCATCCCCCAGCACCGCCTGCTGGACGGCTGATCGTCAAGGTGATGTGTGGCGGCAGCCGGCCTGCGCGCCATTCTGGGAGCATTTCCGAAATATGTCAATTTAATTAAGCTGCAGCTTAGCCGGTGAAATACCGAAATGTTTCGGTCACCGCCGCGCCGCCCGCAGCGTGAAGAGCGCGTCAGGCGGTGATCTGCGCCATGGCCTTCTGAAACGGCAGGCCACACTCTCCCGGTCATCACAGGAGGGAGTCTCGGAGTTGAACGTCACGGGGCTGGTCCGGCATATCACGCCACGGTAAAGACCGGGGGCCTGTTCCCGCAGATCACGATGGCCGCTACGTATCTTTGTGTCATCCCGTTCGGGCCGGTCGCCGAAGGAATGCATCCGCGCCATGTCCGACGAGCGACCACCAAACGAGTCACAGTCTTGGTACGGCAGCCGCCATTCGTTAGTTGAGCTGGGAATATGCGGTGGCCAGGCGGGTTCGCTGGTGGAATCGGCGGGCTGGGCTTGATGTCGGCGCAGATCGCCGCCGCAGCGAGGCCGCGGTCGCCCGCGTCCGGCCCCGGTGGGTGTAGATGTTCAAGGTCGTGACGGCCGGGTTACGCCCGGGCAAGTGTTGAACGCTCACGCGGTAGGGTGCGGTGCGCTGAACTGTCAGGGGCATCGGAAAGGCGCGCTCCATGAAACGTGCGGGCGTCATTTTAGACGACACGGAACGACTGCAGTGGGATTTCACACCGCTCATGAGCGTTGGACCACTACGGTTTGGAATGAGTCATGACGAGGTGATGGCTGCGCTGGATACGGATGTCCCTTCCAGCCAGTCTGACGGATGCGGAGTGCGCCATGCGTGGTTCCGTCTGCCTACCTCTCACGGGAGTGCCCTGACGACGTACTATGCGGAGTCTGGACGCCTGTCCTGCATCGCGGTTGACGCGCTTCACGGTCCTCAGGTGACGATGGATGGCCTTCGGCTGGTTGGACGTGTGCCGTCCGAGTTGGAGGATCTATTCGTTGATCACATGCTGTCGCGGGGACTGCCGGAGGCGGTCCGCTCCTCTCAGTACGGAAATCTCGGAGCTGACGAGCTTGGGCTCGTGATGCGTGCGCAACGCGCCGGAGATGTCGTCTTGACCCGTCCGGTCTTTGTTGCCCACGAGTGGTCTGATCGTGTCTGTGACGCGTCAGAGGGCTCCGTCCCTGATGAGGAATGGCGGGTGTACTGCTGACGAAACACACCACCTGATCACTTGCGTACTTCGCTCCTTCGCCGCAGGGCTACAACGGCAGCCGCCGTGGCCGGGATGATGCGCCGCCGGCCGATGCGATCTTGTGAGGCTTTTCATCCTGACGGCCTGGTGCGGCAGGCCCGCGGAGAACAGTGCCCCCGTGAAACCTGCAGGAGCGTGCGGCGAAGTGATCCACCGTCCGCCTGCCGACCCGCGGGGTCTGCAGACGATGGATCCTGCTCACCTCGATCCGGGAACGACTCCGCACAGATAGGTGGACTCCTCCAGCAGTTGCGGCGTCATCGTGATCCCGGTGAGGCGCTCGGCCAGGAGGAACGCCGGCCCTTTGTGGGGGGCGGCGATCGAGTAGACGGGGGAGTCGATCCGCTCCAGGATCTCCGCGAGTTCGTCCGGCGTCTCCTCCGAGTAGCTTTCGTGGGGCCTGGCCATGAACTGGATCCTCCCGTCTTCGATCCGGTGGGAATAGCCTTCGTCGTGCGCGAACTCGAACCGGATCTTCCCGTCGTCGATCCAGTAGAAGTGGTCCATGTCATCGACGTCGAGGTAGAAGTGGGAGACGAGACGGGTGCCCGCCGACAGCGGCATGATGATCTCTTCGGTGACGCCGAGCCCGCTGCAGGCCTCGACGAAGAGCACCCAGTCTCCAACGGCGACGGCACCGAAGGTTTGCCACCGGATCAGCCCATCGAGCGTCACGCGAGAGCAGTCTTCGACCCGGACGCCGAGCCGGGTCACCACTTCCTCAAGCGTCAGGCCGCGGACGTAGGTGAAGCAGTAGGCGTCCGCCAGGCCGGGGAAGCGCTCGGGGGAGAACCAGGAGTAGTCGTCAGGAGTCGCGATCATCCCGTCATGCTCGCAGCGCCCACCGACACAATAAGAGCCATTTCATCCTGGGTAGCGGCCTTCTTCCACGAGCTGCAGCACAAGGATCGCCTGCACGAACGCGGTCGCTCGATGCGGGCAACAGCGCAGCCTGGTCAGCACCTTCCAGCCCTTCAAGGTCGCGACGGCACGCTCACCGATGGCCCGGATACGGGCGTGGGCGCGATTTGGGCTTGATCCGGTTTGACGGACATCCGAGATCAGGGGTTCGTCAAAGCGGAGCAAGCTCACAAGGCCCTCAGTCAGTACCTCGGCCACAGCGATCCAGGGTTCACCCTGCGGGTCTATACACACCTGATGCCGAGCAGTCAGGGACGGACCCGAAGAGCCGTCGACAGGGTTTATGAGGTCACTGGGTCTTGGTCTGACGGCCCGCAGACGGCCCAGGACCGGTGAGGGCCTCTCGGGCCGACAGTTCATCACCGCTGGCCCTTACGTCTTCCGCGTTGAAGAGATCGGCGTTGACCTGGGCTTACAGCAGCGGTTTGTCTCGGACTCGACGATCCCGCGGTGGTCGCCGCCGCGCTCTCCGGCCTACTTGTAGCGGAAGTAGACGAAGAGGCGGCCGTGGTTCTTGGCGTCCTTGTCGATGCGGTGGTAGAGGGCCTTGATCTCCTTCTGCTCCAGGAAGCGCAGGACCTTCTTCTTCAGCTGGCCCGAGCCCTTGCCGGGGATGATCTCGACCTCGGTGGCCTTCTTCCTGATGGCCTCGTCGATGATGCCCCGCAGCGCCTTGTCGATCTCCCCGCCCTTGTTGTAGAGGGGGTGTAGATCAAGCTTGAGCTTCAACCGAGCCTCCCGCGTGTCAGGTGGGGCCAGTTTACGCGGGGCGGCACGCCACGCCTTCGCGGCGGGCACGCCTCCCCGTGATCACGCCCCGCCATCATGTCCGCCCGCGATCGCGAATCGCGCGGGCGCGAGACGTCAGGAGTCGCGGACCTCGGGGACACCGAAACATCGGCCTAGTCTGCAATCAAATTTGACCAATTCCCAGGATTATTGTGTCAATTCAATGATCTAGGCAGACAAATGCTGTCTAGTTAGGCTCCCTGTCATGATCGGCCGCCTTTACCGGGTGGCCGATCGCGCGTCACCCACCGGGGAGGGTCACGGCCTCTCCGGCATGCCCTGCCCCGGGCCCGCGGGTGGCCTCCCTCCCTGTGGCGTGGCGGTTCACGCGTGCCTACAGGGAGGTCTCGTTGGCCAGGAAGCCCTACTCACCGAGGATCAGACGCGTGGCGGTACTCGCCGCCGGCGTCGGGCTCGTCGCGGCGATGGCGCCGCCGGCGAGCGCGGATCCCACCCCCACCCCCACGCCGTCCGCCAAATGGACGGCGACTCCCCTGACCGGGGGTGAGCCGGTCCAGGGCGCGAAGTCCCCCACCGGCAAACTCGCCCGGAGTGACGAGGGGCTGCTGAAGTCGACCTCGGGCGCCACGGTCAACGTGATGGTCAAACTCGACTACGACTCTTTCGCCGCCTATCAGGGCGGTCTCGAAGGACTTCCCGCGACGAGCCCGGCGAAGACCGGAAAGGCTCTTGACATCAAGAGCGGCGACGCGCAGAAATACCAGCGGCACATCGAGGACGTCGAGAACACCTTCCTCGCCGAGCTGGCCAGGAACGTGCCAGGCGCCAAGGCGGGCCAGAAGCTGCGGACCGTCTACGGCGGCATCGCGCTGCGCGTCCCCGCGAACAAGGCGGCCGCGCTGCTGAAGCTGCCCGGTGTCGCCGCCGTCCAGGAGGACAAGCCCGAGCAGCTGCTGACCGACTCCAGCCCCGCGTTCATCGGAGCGCCCGCGATCTACAGCAAGCTGGGCGGCAGTTCCTCGTCGGGCAAGGGCGTCATCGTCGGCATCCTGGACTCCGGCGCCTGGCCCGAGCACCCCCAGTTCGCCGACCCCGGCACGCTGCCCGCCGTACCGGCGACCAAGGACGGCACGCCGCGCGTCTGCGACTTCGGCGACAACCCGCTGACCCCGGCGGCCGACCCGTTCGTCTGCAACCGGAAGGTCATCGGCGGCGCCCCGTTCCTGGAGACCTACAACGCGAACGTCCCCGGCGAGACCTTCCCGGACAGCGCCCGCGACTCCAACGGCCACGGCACCCACACCGCGACGACCTCGGCGGGCGGCCCGGTGGCCGACGCGAACCCGCTCGGCATCAACCGGGGACCGATCCACGGCATCGCCCCGGCGGCGCACGTGTCGGTCTACAAGGTCTGCGGCGTCACGGGCTGCTATCCCTCCGACTCCGCCCAGGCGGTCGGCCGGGCCATCCTCGACGGCGTCCGCGTGATCAACTTCTCGATCTCCGGCGGCACCTCCCCCTACAGCGACCCGGTGGAACTCGCCTTCCTCGACGCGTACTCGGCGGGCGTGCTCGTCTCGGCCTCGGCGGGCAACGCCGGTCCCGGCGCGGCGACCGTCAACCACGTCAGCCCGTGGGTGACCACGGTGGCGGCCTCCACGCAGACCAGGACCTTCCAGTCGACGGTCACGCTGTCCGGTTCCGGCGGCGCGACGGCCACGGTGAAGGGCGCCTCCATCACCCCGGGCATCGCCTCCCCGCTGCCGGTGGTGCGGGCCTCGGCCCCGCCGTACTCCAACCCGCTCTGCACCGCGCCCGCACCCCCGGGCCTGTTCACCGGGAAGATCGTCGTCTGTGAGCGCGGTCCCGACCGGGTCCTGAAGGGCTTCAACGTCCGGCAGGGCGGCGCGGCCGGGATGATCCTGTACAACGCCACCCCGCTCGACGTGATGACGGACAACCACTGGATCCCCTCCGTCCACATCGACAAGCCCGAGGGGGACGCCCTGCTGGCGTTCCTGTCGGCCAACCCCGGCGCGACGGCCTCGTTCACCCAGGGCACCAAGGCCACCTGGCAGGGCGACGCGATCACCACGTTCTCCTCGCGCGGCCCCGGCGGCGACTTCCTCAAGCCGGACGTCACCGCCCCCGGCCTGCACATCCTGGCCGGTCAAACCCCGCTGCTCGAGGGTCCGGCCGGCGGCCCGCAGGGCAACCTCTACCAGGCCATCTCGGGCACCTCGATGTCGTCGCCGCACGTCGCGGGCTCCGCGGCCCTGCTGTTCGCGCTGCACCCGGACTGGACGCCGGGCCAGGTGAAGTCCGCGCTGGAGACGACGGCCAAGACCTCGGTCACCAAGCAGGACCGCGTCACCCCGGCCGACCCGTTCGACACCGGCGGCGGGCGCATCGACCTGACCAAGGCCGGTGACCCCGGCCTGACCCTGAACGAGACGGGCGAGAACTTCACCGCCTCGGCCGACGACCCGCTGAACCGCATCGACCTGAACCTGCCGTCGGTGAACGCCCCGATCATGCCGGGCCTCATCACCGCCAAGCGGACGTTCACCAACGTCACGAACAAGACGCTCACCTTCACCGCCACGGGCACGACCGTGAGCGGCGCGAACATCACGGTGCTGCCGCCGCTGTTCAGCGTGAAGGCGGGCAAGAGCGTCAAGCTCAGCGTGGTCATCACCGCGCCGGACCTGCCGGAGGGCCAGTACTTCGGCCAGGTGAACCTCAAGCAGGTCGGCGGCTCGCGCAACCTGCACCTGCCGGTCGCGTTCGTCCGCAAGGAGGGCGCCATCCCGGTGGACCAGACCTGCGCACCGGCCACCATCCCGCGCGACACCGGCGAGTCCACCTGCACGGTCACCGTGCAGAACGACACCCTGGAGAACGCCGAGGTCACGGCGGTCAGCACGCTCGACGGCAGGCTGCGCCTGAACTCGGTGACCGGCGCCACCAAGGTCGGTTCGCAGATCGCGACGACGAAGGCCACCCTCGCGGCCAGGCAGCCGGACAGGCCGGGCATCGCCCCTGGCACAGGTCCGGCCCCGTACCTGCCGCTCGACGCCTTCGGCATCGCGCCGACGCCGATCGGCGACGAGCAGGCGATCAACTTCACCGTGCCCCCGTTCCAGTACGCGGGCAACACCTACACCAGGCTCGGCATCGTCTCCAACGGCTACACGATCGCCGGGGGAAGCTCGGGCTCGGCCGACGTCTCGTTCCAGCCACAGACCCTGCCCGACCCCACGCGCCCGAACAACGTGCTCGCCCCCTACTGGACGGACCTGGACGGCACCGGCGCGCCGGGCGTCTACGCCGGCACGCTGACCGACGGCGTGAGCGACTGGCTCGTCATCGAGTGGCGGGTCAACCTCTACGGAACGAGCGACCTCAAGGTCTTCCAGCAGTGGATCGGCCTGAACGGGACCGAGGACATCACCTACACCTATGACCCGGCCAACCTGCCCGGCGATCCCCCGGCGGGCTACGGCCTCACCGTGGGCGCCGAGAACGCCGACGGCACCGCGGGCGGCCAGATCAGCGGCCCGCCGGCCGAGGACCTCCGGGTGTCCAGCACGCCCGGCGCCCCGGGAGGCAGCCTGAGCTACACGATGAAGATCAAGGGCGTCAGCCCCGGCGTCGGGACGGTGACCACGGGCACGTCGACACCGCAGGTCAAGGGCCTGACGATAGAGGTGGACAGGATAACCGTGCAGTAAGGGGAAACGTGACGGGCCCGGCGCGACGCGCCGGGCCCGTCCTGGCTCGTGAGCCCGGACCCGTCCGGGCTCACGAGCTCAGGGCTCAGCGGTGGAGATAGTCGACCAGGTAGGCCTTCTCGGTCTCCAGCGCCTCGATGGAACTCTTGACCACGTCGCCGATGCTCACGATCCCGGCCAGCCGACCGGCGCTCACGACCGGCACGTGCCGGATGCGGTGCGTGGTCATGGTCTGGCGGAGGTCGTCGACATCGGCGTCCGGCGGGCAGGTGCGGACCTCGGTCGTCATGATCGACGACACCGGCTCGTCCAGCACGCCGGCGCCGCGGTCGTGCAGCCGCCGCACGACGTCGCGCTCGGAGACGATGCCCGCGATGGACGAGCCGTCCTCGGACACCACCACGGCACCGATGTTCTTCTCGGCCAGCACGGCCAGCAGCGCGGCGACCGTCGCGTCCGGGCGGACGGTCGCCACCTCCGCTCCCTTGCCTTGCAGAATCGTACCGATCAGCATTGACACCACCTCGGTTCAGCCTGGCGCGGGTATCCCTTTCCTTTGCCCCTTTGTGCCACACGCTAAGCGCTGAAATGGGCAAAGCGTGTGATTATCAGGTGACGGGCAGCAGCCGTACCGCGTCGAGGGCCAGGGTGAGCTCCACGATGTCGAGCGGGCGCGCGAGCGACCGGCCGGTGAGCTGCTCGATGCGGCGGATGCGGTTGAAGACCGTGTTGCGGTGGCAGTACAGCTGCCCCGCGGCGCGCATGGCCGAGCCCTCGCACCGCAGCCACGCCTCCAGGGTGCCGAGGAGCACCTCCCGGTCGGCCTGGTCGAGGGCGAGGATGGGCCGCAGCACAGCGCCGCTGAGGTGACCGGCGAGCTCGGGCTGGCTGACCACCAGCGCGGCGGGCAGCCTGTCCTCCAGCCTGGCGATCTCCGGGCCCTCGCCCACGCAGGTCCGCAGGGCCAGCTCGGCGAGCCGCCTGGCGCGGCCCAGTTCCGCCAGCCCCTCGACGACCGGGCTGATCCCCGCGCATCCGGTGACGTGCGGGCGGAGCTCCTCGGCCAGGTCGTCCATGTTCGCGTCGTGCAGCAGCACGACCGACACCTCGTAGTCGGGGCGCATCCGCCACAGCAGGCGCATCACGCCCAGGGCGGTCGGCCTGGGGGCGTCGTCCCCGTGGTCGTGGCGGCCGGGCAGCCGGGTGATGACGACGGCGTACCGGCCCAGTTCGGGCAGGTCGAGCCCGGCGGCGGCACTGCGGACGAGGGCGGCGTCGACCCGGTCCTCCAGGAGCGCGTCGAGCAGGGCCTGGACCCTCTCGGCTGTGCGGCCGAACATCTCGGCCTCCCGTCTTCGGTAGGCCTCGGCGGCGGCGATCGCCTGCCTGTCGATGGCGTGCCACACCTTCGTGGCACTGCGGAGCAGGACCGGCAGGCTGTCTGATTCCTCTTCGGCGACCACGTCGATGAGGCCGTCCCACATCACCTGCGCGGAGAGCCGGTAGCTGCGCAGCAGGGAGTCCATGGGCAGTCCCTGCTCGGCCCTGCGCCGGGCGGTCTTCTCCGCCTGAGGCAGGTCGCACCGTTCGGAGCGGGGCAGCAGGATGGCGCCGATGCCGTCCCGCATCGCCGCGTAGACGCTCTGCCAGTGGTCGTCGGTGGGGACCATCCGCCGGTACGCCTCGTCGGTGTCGCGGATCTTCGCGACGAGTTCGTCGGTGAGCTCGGGAAGCCTCAGCAGCAGCCTGCGGGCGGCCAGGCGCATGATCCTGCGTACTTCTTCGTCCGTAACCGGGCGGGTCCCCATCTGGGGATCGTGACAGCAAGGCACCTAGCCGAACAAGGTTCTGTTCTGTTTCGTGATGCGGGGTTGTGCGCGCGCACAACCGGCACCCGTCCCGCATGGGCGCCCGCCCCGACTTCACCCTGCCCTCTGGACGCCGGTGAAGCGCCTCGGTTGGGTGCGTTCATCGGCTGTCAGGAGGCACACATGGACGTGCACGACCCTCGCCCGCCCGGAGATTCCGGGCTGGTCGTCAGGGATCTGGCGGTGAGTTACGGCCCGGTCCTGGCCCTGCGGGGTGTCTCGCTGGACGTCCCGCGCGGTTCGGTCGTCGCGGTGCTCGGCGGTAACGGCGCGGGGAAGTCGACCCTGCTGCGCGCCGTGTCGGGCACTCTCAGGTTCCACCGGGGTGGTATCACCGCGGGCGAGGTCGGGTTCGGCGGTACGCGGCTGTCCGGTGCCGCCACCTCGGCCGTGGTGGCGAGAGGCGTCGTCCAGGTGCCCGAGGGGCGCAGGGTCTTCGCGCGGATGACGGTGGAGGAGAACCTGCGGGCCGGCGCCCTCGGCGCGCCCGACCGGCGGTCGGCGGCCGAGGCGAGGGAGAGTGTGCTCGCGCTCTTCCCCGTGCTCGCCGAGCGCGCCGGGCAGCGCGCGGGCCTGCTGTCCGGCGGCGAGCAGCAGATGCTCGCCATCGGCCGCGCGCTGATGGCCAGGCCGAGGATGCTGCTGCTGGACGAGCCCACCCTCGGTCTCGCTCCGATGATGGCCGCCAGGATCGCCGACACCATCCGCGAGATCAACACCGCGGGCACCACGGTGCTCCTGGTGGAGCAGAACGCCGCGATGGCCCTGTCCCTGGCCTCGCACGCCTACGTGCTGGAGGTCGGCGAGGTGGTGCTGTCGGGACCGGCCGCCGAGCTCGCCGCGAGCGACGAGGTGCGCCGCCGCTACCTGGGCATCGAGGACCCGGTTCCGGCCGTCCCGGGATCCGCGGGGAAGGCGGCGGCCGCCCGCCCGGCACTGGCGAGGTGGTCCGCGTGAGTGACACATACCAACCGGACGGTACGGATACTTCCATTCCCCGGCTCGACGTGCGTGACGTGACCGTGCGCTTCGCCGGGCTCACCGCGCTGGACGCCGTCGGCTTCAGCGTCGAGCCCGGCAGCGTCCACGCGGTGATCGGGCCCAACGGAGCGGGCAAGTCGACCTGCTTCAACGTCCTGTCGGGCGTCTACCGGGCCACCTCGGGCAGCGTGCGGTTCGGCGACGCGGAACTGACCTCCCTGGCCCCGCACCGCATCGCCGCCCTGGGGGTGGCGCGCACCTTCCAGAACATCGCCCTGTCGCCGCGCCTGTCGGTGCGGGACAACCTGATGCTCGGCCGCCACCGGCTGACCCGCGCCGGGTTCGTCTCGGCCGGGCTGCGGCTGCCGTCGGCCCGGCGCGAGGCGGCCGCGCACGGCGAGCGGGTGACCGAGATCGCCGCGTTCGTCGGGCTCTCCGAACGGCTGGCCACGCCTGTCGGGCTGCTGCCGTACGGCGTGCAGAAGCGCGTGGAGCTGGCGCGGGCCCTGTGCATGGAGCCCCGGCTGCTGCTGCTGGACGAGCCGGTCGCCGGCATGAACGGCGGTGAGCGCCGCGACATGGCCGAGCTGATCGTCGCGGTGCGGGAGAGCCTCGGCATCTCGATCCTGCTGGTCGAGCACGACATGGGGATCGTCATGCGGCTCGCCGACGCGGTGACGGTCCTGGACTTCGGCAGGCGCATCGCGGACGGGTCCCCCCGCGAGGTGCAGAACGACCCCGAGGTGGTCCGCGCCTACCTGGGCGCGGCGGCGGAGAGCACACCGGCCAAGGACGAGGAGGTCGCTTCGTGATCACTTTTCTCGAGCTCCTGGTGAACGGGATCTCCGTCGGGGCCGTGTACGCGCTGATCGCCCTGGGCTTCGTCATCATCTTCAAGGCGACCGAGGTGGTGAACTTCGCGCACGCCTCGCTGCTGCTGGTCGGCGGCTTCATCGTGGCCAAGACGCACCCGTCGGTCGGCTTCTGGACCGCCCTGCTGCTGGGCGTCGCCGGGGCGGCCGTCGTGGGCGCCCTGATCGAGTTCCTGATCATCCGCAGGGCGAACGTCACCTCGCACAGCGTGCTGGCGATCGTGACGATCGGCGTCGACATCGTGCTGACGACCGAGCTGACCAGGCAGATCGGCACCGACGTGCTCGCCCTGGGCGATCCGTGGCACGACCGGGTGCTGCATCTGGGAGCCGTCAGCGTCGCCCAGACCCGGGTGGTCGCGTTCGCCGTCGCGGCGGCCCTGATCGCCGCGTTCCTGCTGGCGTTCAAGTACACGAACTGGGGCATCGCCATGCGCGCCACCGCGGAGGACGCGGAGACCGCCGCGCTGATGGGCGTGCGGCGCGGGCGGGTCTCGATGGGGGCCTGGGCGGTCGCCGGGGCGCTCGCCGCCGTGGCCGCGCTCTTCCTGTGCGTCTTCCCCACCCCGGGGCTGGACCGCAGCACCACGTTCGCGGCGATGAAGGCGTTCCCGGCGGCGATCCTCGGCGGCCTCGACTCCACCACGGGGGCGCTGGCCGGAGGGCTGATCATCGGCATCACCGAGGCCATGATGAGCGGCTACCAGAACGACCTGGCCTTCCTCGGCCGGGGCATCGGCGACGTCGCCCCGTTCCTCGTGATGATCGTTGTCCTGCTCATCCGCCCCGCGGGGCTGTTCGGGACGAGGGAGCTGGCACGTGTCTAAGAAGGTCATCCTCTCCTGCGTCGCGCTGGTCGCGGTGGCGGTCGCCGTACCGTTCTACCTGGAGGGCTTCTGGCTGCAGGCCGGGCTCTTCGCGATGTCGGCGGCGATCGGGGCGATCGGCATCAACCTGCTGACCGGCGCCACCGGCCAGCTGTCCATGGGCCACGCGTTCTTCCTCGCGGTCGGCGCGTACGCCTACGTCTACTTCGGCTCCGAACCGGAGGGCGGCGCGCACGCCCTCGGCGGCCTGGGCCTGCCCACGCCCGTCGCGGCGCTGCTCGCGGTGCTCACGGCGGGTGTCGCGGGCGGGGTGTTCAGCCCCATCGCGGGTCGCCTGAAAGGCGCCTACCTCGGTATCGCCACCCTCGCGCTGATCTTCGTCGGCCAGCACGTGCTGTTCAACGCCGAACCCGTGACGGGCGGGTACAACGGGCGGACGGTGCCGCCGATGGAGCTGTTCGGGTTCGCGTTCGCCGACACCCCCGAGCTGGTGGTGGCGCAGGTGCCGTTCGGGTCGCTGGAGCGGCTCTGGTTCCTGGGGCTGGTCCTGCTGACCGGCGCGGCGCTGTTCGCCCGCGGGGTGCTGCGCGGCCGTCCCGGGCGGGCCATGAACACCATCCGCGACCACGAGATCGCGGCCGGGGTGATGGGCGTGCCGGTGGCCCGCTACCGCGCCGGGGTGTTCGTGCTGTCGTCGATGTACGGCGGCCTGGCCGGGGTCCTGATCGCGCTGGTCTTCCAGCGCACCGTGCCCGACTACTTCGGCCTGCTGCTCTCCCTCGACTACCTCGCGATGATCATCATCGGCGGGCTCGGCTCCGTCGCCGGCGCGGTGATCGGCGCGATCTTCATCTCGATGCTCCCCCAGCTGCTCAGCCGCTACAGCGACGCCCTGCCGCTGGTGGCCGAGCCGGGCTCGGGCGGGGTGTCGCCCGCCGAGGCGGCCCGCATCCTGTACGGCGCCGCCGTCGTCGTCATCGTCCTCTTCCTGCCCGGCGGGCTGCTCGGCCTCGCCGGGCGCCTGCGCCTGGCCGTCGACCGGAGGTCCACCCCCGCCTCCGATCCCCCGGCCGCCACCACTCCCGCGACTCCCGCGACGACGAAGACCCCGCTGTCCCCCTCTCCCTCTCCCTCCCCCGACCCAAGGAACTGATGACATGGGAATCCCAAGAACCCCGGTCCGACGCATCGCGGCACTCGCCGCCCTGGCCCTGGCCGTCACCGCGTGCGCCAGCGAGAAGGCCACCGGGGGCAGCGGAGGCGCCGCCCCCTCCGCCGTCGGGGGGGACGGCGTGAAGACGGGCCCCGGCGTCACCGCCGACAAGATCACGATCGGCCTGATGACCGACCTCACCGGCCCCTACGCGTCGTTCGGCAAGAGCCTGACCCAGGCGCAGCAGCTGTACTTCGAGCAGACGAACGCGGCCGGAGGCGTGTGCGGGCGGCAGCTGGAGGCGCTGGTGCGCGACCACGGCTACGACGCGCAGAAGGCGGTCGCGGCCTACACCGAGATCGCCCCGAAGGTGGTGGCGATCGCCCACTTCGTCGGCTCGCCCATGGTCAACGCGCTCAAGCAGCGCATCGAGACCGACCAGGTGCTCACCATCCCGCAGGCCTGGGCGACCGGGCTGCTCGGCAGCAAGTCCATCCAGGTCACCGGGACGACCTACGACATCGACATGATCAACGGGGTGGACTTCCTGACGAAGGAGAAGGGCATCAAGTCCGGGGACAAGATCGGTCACCTGTACTTCGAGGGCGACTACGGCGAGAGCGCGCTGAACGGCTCCAAGTACGCGTCGGAGAAGCTCGGCCTCACGCTCGTGGAGCAGAAGATCAAGGCCACCGACCAGGACATGAGCGCCCAGGTGGCCGCGTTCAAGGCGGAGGGCGTCAAGGCCGTCCTGGTCTCCGTCGGCCCCAAGCAGACCGCCTCGCTCGTCGGCGTCTCGCTCGCCAAGGGCATGGACGTGCCGTTCGTCGGCAGCAACTCGGCCTACTCCCCGCAGCTGCTGCCCACCCCGGCCGGGCCCGCGCTGCTGAAGGACTTCTACTACATGACCGCGGGCACGCCGATCAGCTCCGACATGCCCGCCATGAAGAAGCTGGCCGCCGACTACGCGGCGAAGTACCCGGACACGGCCATCGACAGCGGCGTCCCCTCGGGCTACTCGGCGGCGGCGATCGTCGTCGACGCGCTCAAGAAGGCCTGCGAGGGCAAGGACCTGACCCGGGCCGCGGTGGTCACCGCGCACCGCGGCCAGTCGTCCTGGGGTGCGGAGTTCGGCACGGTCATGGACTTCACCACGTTCGACAAGCCCGCCTCGCTGCTGTCGTACGTGGCCAAGCCGGACAAGGCCGCCCTCGGCGGCGCGGTCGTCTTCAAGGAGGCCGCGACCTCCGACCTGGCCAAGGAGTACCAGGTCCCGGTGGGCTGACCCGTGATCCGCGGTGCGGCTCCGTACCTGCCGGGGGTGCGGGCCGCACCGCTCCGGGACTAACGTGGGGGCATCCAGAAGACATCCGCGCCCGGGGACACGATGACCCAGAAGCTCAACACCGGCAGCCACGACCTGCCGGTCTCCGACGCCCTCGCCGCGTTCATGAACACCGGCTGGGCCGACACGCACCGCGACGACCTCGCGCCGCTCCCGCAGGCCGCCTACACCGCCAAGCGGCGCGCCGCGCTCGCCGCCCGCTTTCCCGGCGAGCGGCTGGTGATCCCGTCCGGCACGCTCAAGGCCCGCAGCAACGACAGCGACTACCGGTTCCGGGCGCACAGCGCGTTCGCCTACCTCACCGGTGACCAGGAGCCCGATGACGTGCTCGTCGTCGAGCCCTCCGGGGAGGCCACGCTGTTCCTGCGCCCCCGCTCGCCGAGATCGGCGCCGGGCCAGGCCGGGCAGGAGTTCTACCGCGACCGCCGCTACGGCGAGTTCTGGGTGGGCCGCCGCCCCGACCTGGCCGAGGCGGAGGCCATCCACCAGATCGCCTGCGCGCCGATCGACAGGCTGGACGACGCGCTCGCCGGGCCCGCGCGGGTGCTGCGCGGGGTGGACGCGTCCGTGGACGGGCGGGTCTCGCCCGGCGGCGGCGACGAGGAACTGGAGACGTTCCTCTCCGAGATGCGGCTGATCAAGGACGAGTGGGAGATCGCCGAGCTGCAGTTCTCGGTCGACGCGACCACGCGCGGGTTCGAGGACGTGGCGCGGGCCCTGCCCGCCGCCCTGGGGCACCGGCGCGGCGAGCGTTACCTGGAGGGGGTCTTCGGCCTCCGTGCCCGCCTGGAGGGCAACGCGGTCGGCTACGACAGCATCGTGGCCTCCGGCGCCAACGCGTGCGTGCTGCACTGGATCCGCAACGACGGGCGGCTGGACGGGAACGAGCTGTTGCTCCTCGACGCTGGTGTGGAGACCGACCACCTCTACACCGCCGACATCACCAGGACCCTGCCGGTGTCCGGGCGCTTCAGCCCGGTCCAGCGCCAGGTCTACGAGCTGGTGTACGAGGCCCAGGAGGCGGCGATCGCCACCCTGCGCCCCGGTGCGCGCTTCCGCGACTTCCACCGCGCGGCGATGCGCGTCATCGCGGAGGGACTGCACGACTGGGGCGTGCTGAAGATCGGCGCGGACGAGGCGATGGAGCCCGAGAGCGGCCTGTACCGCCGCTACACGCTGTGCAGCAGCGGCCACATGCTCGGCATGGACGTGCACGACTGCGCCAGGGCCCGCTCGGAGGTCTACCTGGACGGCGTGCTGGAGGAGGGGCAGGTGCTGACCGTCGAGCCCGGCCTCTACCTGCAGCCGGACGACCTGACGCTGCCGCCGGAACTGCGCGGCATCGGGGTGCGCATCGAGGACGACCTCGTCGTCACCGCCGACGGCGCCCGTCTCATGTCGGCCGGGCTGCCCCGCCACCCCGACGAGGTGGAGAGGTGGATGGAGAGCTCAGGCCTCGCGGGATGAGCGTCCGGGGGTGGGGAGACACGCGGGTTCCGTCACGTTGCCACATCGCCTACCACGAGCTATCGGCACCTTCTGAGGTAAGTTCTGATCTATGACCCTGAAGCAAGCCCCGCCCGGCGGGCGGGGTGGTCGGCCGGGGGACGGATCCGCCGGAGTCGCGACCACACACGCGGCGAACGAGAGTGGTGAGCGACCGGTGAGCGAGCAGGAGCCCCGCTGGCTGTCCTCGATCGAGCAACGGGCATGGCGCGCCCACCTCGCCGTGCACAAGCTCCTCGACCACCGCCTCGACCGTGAGCTCCAGCCCTTCGGGCTCTCGGTCAACGACTACGAGATCCTGGTGAACCTGTCGGAGACCCCCGGTCACCGCATGCGGATGAGCGACCTGGCGGACGCCACGATCCAGTCCCGCAGCCGCCTGTCCCACCAGATCTCCCGGATGGAGGCCGCCGGCCTGGTCGCCAGGGAGACCTGCGCCGACGACCGGCGCGGCACCTTCGCCGTCCTCACCGAACACGGCTGGGCCACCATCCAGAAGGTCGCGCCGCACCACGTGGCCGGCGTGCGACGGCATTTCATCGACCTGCTCACCGACGACCAGCTGATCGAGCTGGAAGCGGCGTACGCACCGGTGGTGGACCACCTCAAAGGCATCCGCTGACCCGAGACCGGGCGGCGAAACCGGCGAAGGCGTCCGCCGGCGCGAAACCGGGCGGTGAAACCCGCGAAGGCGTCCGCTGACGCGAAACCGATACCGGTCGTTACTCCTTAGTAGACCGGAGTGTCGTTACGATCCGCCCATGTCTGCTCGCCGGATCCTCATCACCGCGGTGATCGCCGCGTCCTTCCTGGTCACCGCGTGCAGCGGCGGTGGTGCCTCCGACGGCACAACGGCCCTTCCCGACGGGGCCGACCTGCTCAGGAAGTCCGCGGACGTGACGCGCGCCGTGAAGTCAGCCGCCTTCTCGATGGAGACGGAGGGCACGCCCCCCGTACCGGTCAAGAAGGCCTCCGGCCGTCTCAGCGGGACCGGCGACGCGGACGGCACCCTCCAGATCGACGTGATGGGCAGTCTCCAGGAGATCAATTTCGTACTGATCGGAGAGACCGTCCACTTCAAGGGCGTGACCGGCGGCTTCCAGCGGATGTCGCGGAGCCAGCTGGCGGCGATCTACGACCCCTCCGCCATCCTCAACCCGGACAAGGGCGTCGTACAGCTGCTGGCCAACGCGCTGGACGCGAAGACCCAGGCGGCGGAGAAGCTGGACGGCGTCGACGCCTACCGGGTCTCGGCGACGCTCTCCCAGCAGGTGCTCGCCACGATGGTGCCCGGTCTCACGCAGAGCGTCGACGCCGTGCTCTGGATCGACAAGGCCACCAGCCGGCTGCTGAAGGCGGAGCTGCCACTGACCGGCGGCAAGGTGATCGTGGCCTTCAGTGACTACGACGTGCCGGTCCAGGTCACCGCTCCGGCGGAGTGACGGTGACCCGCGCCGCCCCGGAGGGCGCCCTCACGGCCCGGCGGCGGACCGCCCTCGGCGTCGGCGGCACGGCGGTGCTGCTGGCGGCCCTGGACGCGTACGTCGTGGTCACCGTCCTCGTCGACATCGCCAGAGACGTCGACGTCCCCCTGAACCACCTGGAGCGGGCCACCCCGATCGTCACCGGTTTCCTGCTCGGCTACATCGCGGCCATGCCGCTGCTCGGCCAGCTCTCCGACCGCTACGGCAGGCGCCCGCTCATCCACCTGTGCCTGGCGGGCTTCGCCGTGGGCTCGGTCGTCACCGCGCTGGGCGACACGGTGCCCTGGCTGGTCGCGGGACGGGCCGTGCAGGGCGTCGCGGGCGGCGCGCTGCTGCCCATCACCATGGCCCTGATCGGGGACCTGTGGGACGAGGACGAGCGCCCGGTGGCGCTCGGTGCGGTGGGGTCGGCCCAGGAGCTCGGCAGCGTGCTGGGCCCCCTGTACGGCGCGGCCCTCGCCACCCTGGTCCCGGCCACCCTCCAGATCGGCGGCGTGCAGCTCGGCGGCTGGCGGTCGATCTTCTGGCTGAACGTCCCGCTGGTGGCCCTGGCGGCGGTCGCCGTGCAGCGGTCGGTGCCGCCGCCCGCCCGCGACCGGGCCCGCGGGGCGACCAAGCGCGTCGACGTGGTCGGCGGGCTGCTGCTCGCGCTCGCGCTCGGCCTGCTCGTGGCCGGTCTCTACAACCCCGATCCCAGCGGGTCGGTTCTTCCCCCGTGGGGCATGCCCGTGATCGTCGCCGGGGTCGTGTCCGGCGCCGCGTTCGTCGCGTGGGAGTGGCGCTCCAGGACCAGGCTGATCGACATGACGGGGGTGTCGCGCGGCCCGTTCCTCGCCACGCTCGGGGTGAGCTTCCTGACCGGCGCCGCGCTGCTGGTGACCCTGGTCGACGTGCAGCTGTCGGCGCAGACGCTGCTGGGCCTGGACAGCCTGGACGGCGCCCTGGTGCTGTCGCGCTTCCTCGTCGCGCTCTCCGTGGCCGCGCTGGCAGGCGGCCTCATGGCCCGCCGCTACGGCGAGCGCGCGGTGACGGTGATCGGGCTCGCGGTGGCCGCCGCCGGATACGTCCGCATCGGCCAGTGGCCCCTGGACCTGGCCTCGGCCGGATACCGCATGGACGCCGACCTGATCGTCGCCGGCCTGGGGCTCGGCCTGGTGATCGCCCCGGTCTCCTCGGCGGTGCTGCGGGCCGTACCCGCCGCCCAGCACGGGGTGGCCTCGGCGGCGGTGGTCGTGGCCCGGATGATGGGCATGCTGCTCGGCGTCGCCGGGCTGTCGGCGTGGGGCTTCCACCGCTTCCAGTCGCTCACCGCCGACCTGGACACGCCGCTGCCCTTCGGCGTGGACCCCGTCGTGTACGCCGGGCGGCTCGCCGAGTACCAGAGCAGGGTGAAGGAGGCGCTGCACACCGAGTACAGCGAGATCTTCCTGATCACCTCCGCCCTGTGCGGGGTGGGCGTGCTGGTCGCGCTGCTGCTGCCACGCGGGTCCGGGCGGGTGGACGGGGCCTGACCCGGCGCGGGCCGGAACCCGGGACGGTCCCGCCCCGGACAGGAGCCCTGTCCGGGGCGGGACCCCCGCCTCTACTTCTTCTTCTGCCCCTGGCGCTTCTCGCGGATCTTCATGGTGACCTCGATGGGCGACCCGGCGAAGCCGAACTCCTCGCGGATCCGGCGCTCGATGAAGCGGCGGTAGGTCTCCTCCAGGAAGCCCGAGGTGAACAGCACGAACTTCGGCGGCTCCGTCGACGCCTGCGTGGCGAAGAGGATCTTGGGCTGCTTGCCGCTGCGGACCGGCGGCGGGGTGGCCGCGACCAGGTCGGTCAGGAAGGCGTTGAGCCGGGCGGTGGGCACCCGGGTGGACCAGGAGTCGAGCGCCTTCTCGATCGCGGGGACGAGCCGGTCGACGTGCCAGCCGTTCTTCGCGGAGATGTTGACCCGCAACGCCCACGGCACGCGGACGAGCTGACGGTCGATCTCCTTCTCCAGGTAGTAACGGCGGTCCTCGTCGAGCAGGTCCCACTTGTTGAACGCCACGACCATGCACCGGCCGGACTCGATCACCAGGGAGATGATCCGCAGGTCCTGCTCGGTCAGCACGTCGCTGGCGTCGATGAGCACCACCGCGATCTCCGAGCGCTCCAGGGCTCCCCGGGTGCGCATGCTCGCGTAGAAGTCGGCGCCCTTGAGCTCGCGGTCACGCCGCCTGATCCCGGCGGTGTCGACGAAGCGCCAGGTCTTGCCACCGAGCTCGACCAGCTCGTCCACCGGGTCGCGGGTGGTGCCCGCCATCGGGTCGACGAGCACGCGCTCGGAGCCCGCCAGCTTGTTCAGCAGCGAGGACTTGCCCACGTTGGGCTTGCCGACCAGGGCGACCCTGCGCGGGCCGCGCTCGGGGCCGAAACGCTGCTCGGGCGTCTCCGGCAGCTTGTCGAGGATCACGTCCAGCAGGTCGCCGCTGGAGCGTCCGTGCAGGGCCGAGACCGGCTGCGGCTCGCCCAGGCCGAGGGCCCACAGCCCGGCGGCCTCCAGCTCCATCTGCTGGTTGTCGACCTTGTTGGCGGCGAGGATGACCGGCTTGCCGGACCCGCGCAGCACGTGGCCGACGATCTCGTCCGCGTCGGTCACGCCCACGACGGCGTCGACCACGAACAGGATCACGTCGGCCAGCTCGGCCGCGACCTGGGCCTGCTCGGCGATCTTCAGCGCCATGCCGGTCGCGTCGGGGTCCCAGCCTCCGGTGTCGACCACCGTGAACCGGCGTCCCCGCCAGGTGGCGTCGTACGTGACCCGGTCGCGGGTCACCCCCGGCACGTCCTCCACGACCGCCTCCCGGCGGCCGATGATCCGGTTGACCAGGGTGGACTTGCCCACGTTGGGGCGGCCCACCACGGCCACTACCGGCTGCGGGGCCGTGTCGGGCCCCACATCCCGCTGCGAGCTGTCGTCGGTCCCTGAATCGGCGAGCTCCGCGTCGATCCAGCCGTTTTCGTCGTCGTATACCCCGGTCACGCCTTTTCCTTAATCACACGCAGTATTTCGGCGATGACCTCTTCGAGGTTCAGCGCCGTGGTGTCGAGCTCGACGGCGTCGGCCGCCTTCGCCAGCGGGTCTGCCTTCCTGGTCGAGTCGAGGGTGTCGCGGCGGGCCATCGCGGCCCGCTGCGCCGCCACCGTGGTGCCGGTGAGCTCCGCCGTGCGGCGCAGTGCCCTGGCGTCCGCGCTCGCGGTCAGGTAGATCTTGACCGCGGCGCCGGGCGCCACCACCGTGCCGATGTCCCGGCCCTCGACGACGATGCCGCCCGAACCGATGATCTCACGCTGCTCGGCCACCAGGCGGTGGCGTACCTCGGGCACCGCGCTGACCGCCGAGACGGCCGCGGTGACCTCGGCGGTGCGGATCGGCGCGACGGCGTCGACGCCGTCGACCGCCACCACCGCGAGGTCCGGGTCGGTGCCCAGTGTGAGGACCGGGTCGAGCGCCCTGGCGGCGATCGCCTCGGGATCGGCGAGGTCGACGCCCCGCTGGAGCATCCACCAGGTGATCGCCCGGTACATCGCGCCGGTATCGAGGTAACGCAGCCCCAAGGCTCGCGCCACCCCTCGTGACGCGCTCGACTTACCCGATCCCGAAGGACCGTCCATGGCGACGACCAGTCCGGTCACGACGCCTCTCCCTTGCAGCCCGCTTCAGTTGTCCGTACGAGGCTACCGGGAGCCGGGAAGGAACCGCGCATCGAGCGAGAAGGCGGACGGGGTCACGGCAGGTGCCAGCCGTTCTCCCGCAGGGCCTCGGCCAGCGCCGTCACCGCCTCCGGCTGCACCCAGAGCTCGGCGGCGCCCAGCGGCAGGCCGGGGGCGTGCTCGAGCCGGACGTCCTCGATGTTGACGCCCGCCTCCTCGGCCGCCTGGAACAGCCGGGCCAGCTCGCCGGGCCGGTCGCCGACGATGACCTGGACGGCCGCGTAGGTACGCGCGGGACCGCCGTGCTTGCCGGGGATCCGGCCCGTACCCGCGACGCCCCGGTGCAGCAGTTCGGTGACGCGGGCCATGGCGTCGGGATCGCCGGAGCCGGCCGAGGTACGGAGCGAGGCCGCCGCGGCGGCCAGGTCGGCCGCCACCGCCTCCAGCACCTCGGCCACCGGCAGCGCGTTGCCCGACAGGATCCCGGTCCAGAGCCTCGGGTCGCTCGCCGCGATGCGGGTGACGTCGCGTACCCCCGGCCCGGCCAGGCCGAGCGCGGCGGCCGGCGCCTCCGCGAGACGGGCGGCCACCGCGGAGGCGGTCACGTGGGGGGCGTGTGAGACGACCGCCACGGCCCTGTCGTGCTCCTCGGCGCCGATCCTGACCGCCTCGCCGCCGCAGAGCTTGACGAGCCCGTACAGGGCCTCCACGGCGTCGGGCGAGGTGTCCTCGGTCGGGCACAGCGCCCACGGGCGCCCGAGGAACAGGTCGGCCCGCGCCGCGGCGGGCCCGGAGCGCTCGCGTCCGGCGAGCGGGTGCCCGGCGACGTAGGTCGTCAGGTCGCAGCCGAGGCTCGCGGCCTCCCTGAGCGGGAGCGCCTTGACACTGGCCACGTCGGTGTAGAAACGGGCCGCACCGGCCTTCTGGAGGGCGGCGAGCCGCTCCGCGACCGCCTGCGGCGGGACCGCGATGATCGCGACGTCCACCGTCACGCCCTCGGCCCACTCGACGCCGGCGCCCAGCTCCCGCGCCAGCCGCAGGGATCCCGCGTCGCGGTCGGCCAGGTGGACGGCCACGCCCTGCTCGCGCAGGGCCAGCGCGATCGAGGTGCCGATCAGTCCCGTGCCGACGACCAGGACGCTTCCGAGGCCGCTCACGCGCGCTCCCTGGAGGTGGTGCCGCATAAGGGGCTCACTGGGCGATGTCCACGCGAAGGGCGACCGCGCCACGCAGGTAGACGTGCTGGATGTCCTGGCGGGGCCGGTCGACCTCGACGTGGGCCATCAGCCGCACCACGCGGGGTAGCGCGCCGGGAACGTCGATCTCGGAGGCGCAGATCAGCGGAACGTCGTGGAAGCCGAGCTTGCGGGCGGCCAGGGCGGGAAACTCGGCGGTGAGATCGGGCGTGGCCGTGAAGATCACGCTGATCACGTCGTCGGTGGTGAGCCTGTTGCGCCCCATCACCTCCGCGACCAGTTCGGTGACCCCGGACAGGATGTCGTCCCGGTCGTTGGACTCGACCTGGATCGCACCGCGGATCGCCCGCACCATCGTCGTTCCTCCAGTCCCTCCGCGCCGGACCACCCCCGAGGATGATCCGGCGCGTCCTAACACGCGTTCAGGGAAGGCTACAACCCGACTGCGGCGTAGAGTTCCCCGACTTCCGTGAGGGTCAGCGCACGCACGGTGCCCGGCTTGAGGCGGCCGAGCTTGACCGGGCCGAACTCGATGCGGGCCAGGTCGATGACCGGGTGCCCGACCTCCTCCAGCATGCGGCGGACGATGTGCTTGCGGCCCTCGTGCAGCACGATCTCGATCAGCGCCTGCTGGCCGTGCTCCTGGACCAGGGCGAAGGAGTCGGCCTTGGCGAGGCCGTCCTCCAGCTCGACGCCCTTCTTCAGGCGGCGGCCGAGGTCGCGCTCGATCCGGCCCGGAACCTTCGCCCAGTACTTCTTCTGGACGCCGTAGCTCGGGTGGGTGAGCCTGTTGGCCAGCTCGCCGTCGTTGGTGAGCAGGATCAGGCCCTCGGTCTCGGTGTCGAGGCGTCCCACGTGGAACAGCCGCTCGGTGCGGTCGGCCACGAAGTCGGCCAGCGAGGGGCGGCCGTCCGGGTCGGACATGGTGCTGACGACGCCGATCGGCTTGTTGATCGCGAGGTAGACCAGGTCGGGCATGGTCGGCAGGCGCTTGCCGTCGACGTGGATGACCTGCTTGGCGGGGTCGACCCGGGCGCCGAAGCGGCGGACCACCTGGCCGTCGACCGTCACCCGGCCCTCACCGATCATGTCCTCGCAGGCCCGGCGGCTGGCGACGCCCGCCTGGGCGAGGACCTTCTGCAGCCGGATGCCGTCGGGAACCTCGGTGGTGTCGCGCTCGTCGACGTAGTCGCGGTCGTAGAAGTCGGAGTCGCGCTTGGGCTGGCGAGCGGTCTTGAACCGGTCGTTCGCGATCGTGCCCGGCCTGAGCGGCGCCTTCGCCGCGGGAGCCCGGCCGGCGGATCGGTCGCCGGAGCGGTCCGCGGGGGGCCGGCGCTCGCCGTACGCCCCGGCGCTGCCGCCACCGATGGTCTGGACGTCGTCCCGGCGCCCGGTCCTGCCGAAGCGGCCACGGGAGCCACCGGCGGGCGCGTCGCCGCGGCCGCGGTCGGAGCCGGGCCTGCCGCGCGAGCCGTCACGGTCGGCGCGGAAGCCGCCGCGGTCGTCACGGCGCGGGCCGTCGGAGCGGAAACCGCCCTGCGAACCCCCCTGGGAACCGCCCGAGGGCCTGCCACCGCCGTACTGGCCGCGCGAACCGTCCCGCTCCGCCCGGAACCCACCGCGATCATCACGACGCGGACCATCGGCACGGAAGCCATCGCGATCGTCGCGACGCGGGCCGTCCGAACGGAAACCATCGCGGTCGTCGCGACGCGGACCGTCAGAACGGAAACCACCCCGCGAACCACCGAACGACGAACCCCCACGGTCGTCACGGCGCGGGCCGTCGGAACGGTAACCGCCCTGTGAACCCCCCTGGGAACCGCCCGAGGGCCTGCCACCGCCGTACTGGCCGCGCGAACCGTCCCGCTCCGCCCGGAACCCACCGCGATCATCACGACGCGGACCGTCGGAACGGAAACCACCGGACGACGAACCCCCGCGATCGTCGCGACGCGGGCCGTCGGAACGGAAACCACCGGACGACGAACCCCCGCGGTCATCGCGACGCGGGCCGTCGGAGCGGAAACCACCGCGATCGTCACGGCGCGGGCCGTCGGAACGGTAACCGCCCTGCGAACCCCCCTGGGAACCGCCCGAGGGCCTGCCACCGCCGTACTGGCCGCGCGAACCGTCCCGCTCCGCCCGGAACCCACCGCGATCATCACGACGCGGACCGTCGGAACGGAAACCACCGGACGACGAACCCCCGCGATCGTCGCGACGCGGGCCGTCGGAGCGGAAACCGCCCTGGGAGCCACCGCGGGACCCCCCGGAGGAGGACCCGCCCCGGGAGGAGCCGCCGCGGAATCCGCCGGACTGCGAGCCCCCACGGGGATTGCCACCGCGCGGGGCTCCGCCACGGCCTTGACCGCGTCCATCACCGGACGGGGTACTGCGCCTGTTGTTCACTACTTCTGCTCCTCTAGGGATTCCATGTCGTCGGGCAGGAAGGGTGCCAGTTCGGGAAGCTCGTCGAGCTCCCGCAGGCCCATCCGCTCGAGAAAATACGAACTCGTCCGGTAGAGCACGGCTTGGCTCTCCGGTTCGGTGCCGGCCTCTTCGACCAGCCCCCTCGTCATCAGTGTGCGCATGACGCCGTCACTGTTGACACCGCGGATGGCCGCCACCCGGGCCCGGCTCACCGGCTGCCGGTAGGCGACCACGGCCAGGGTCTCCAGAGCGGCCTGGGTCAGGCGCGTCTGCTGGCCGTCGCGGACGAACCGCTCCACGAGTGGCGCGCACTCGGCCCGCGTGTAGAACCGCCAGCCGCCCGCTACCTCTCTCAGGTCGAAACCCCGTCCGGAGGCGGTGTATTCCGCCGAGAGCTCGCGGATCGCCCGCCCGATCTCGTGGACGGGCCGTTCCAGAACCTGGGCGAGCGTCACCTCGGCGACGGGCTCGTCGACCACCAGCAGGATGGCCTCCAGCCCGGCGCGCAGGTCCGGCTCGGCGCGCGGGCCCGGCTCGGCGGACGGGCCGACCTCGGTACGCGAACCGGGCTCGGGTGCCAGGTCAGTCATCGGCGGGCTCTCTCTTCGGGCTGTTCGGGGTCTCGTCGTAGTCGTCGGCCACGGCGACGTCGCCGTCGTCGCTGCCGGTCCAGGTCACGTGCAGCTCTCCGAGAGGCTCCACCTGCTCGAAGGACACGGCCGCCTCCCGGTAGAGCTCCAGGACGGCCAGGAAACGCGCCACGACCTCGAAGGTTCCGGCGCAGTCGGAGGTGAGGGCCCGGAAAGTCGCCCGGCGCATCCGCCGCAGCCGCTCGACAAGGATAACCGCCTGCTCGCGGACATTGGCGAGCGGTTGGTAGATGTGGGCCGTCGAGACCGACGGGGGCACCTTGGGGGCGAAGGCCCGCTGAGCGATCTCCGCGAGGCGGTCGGGGCCGATGCCGAGGATCAGCTCGGGCAGCAGGCTCGCGAACTCGGCCTCCATCGGCACGGTACGGGGGAAGCGCAGCGCCTCCTCGGCCATCCGGCTGGAGAAGACCTTGACGACCTCCTTATAGGCCCGGTACTGCAGGAGGCGGGCGAACAGCAGGTCACGGGCCTCCAGGAGAGCCAGATCCTCCTCGTCGTCGACCTCGCCCGAGGGCAGCAGCCTGGCGGCCTTGAGATCGAGCAGGGTCGCCGCGACGAGCAGGAAGTGGCTCGTCTGGTCCAGGTCCCACTCCGGGCCCCTGGCCCGGATGTAGGAGATGAACTCGTCGGTCACCTGGCTGAGCGAGACCTCGGTGATGTCCAGCTTGTGCTTGGAGATCAGACCGAGCAGGAGGTCGAAGGGACCCTCGAAGACCTCCAGATGCACCTTGAAGGTGTCATCGTCGGTCTTCGGCTGCTCGGTCATCCCGCCATTGTCCCGCACCCGGGGGCGGGATCACCGCTCCAGCGCGGCCCACCTGGCCAGGACTTCCCTGGCGAGCTCGCGGTACGCGCTGGCGCCGAGCGACGACGAGTCGAAGCTGGTGATGGGCTCACCGGCCACGGTGGCGTCGGGGAAGCGAACCGTCCGGTTGATCACCGTGTGGTAGACCTTCTCGTCGAAGGCCTCGACCACCCGGGCCAGCACCTCGCGGCCGTGCAGGGTGCGCGCGTCGTACATGGTGGCGAGCAGGCCCTCGATGACCAGCTCGTCGTTGATGCGCTCCTGGACCTTGATGATGGTGTCCATGAGCAGCGCGACACCGCGCAGCGCGAAGAACTCGCACTCCAGCGGCACCATGACTCCGTGCGCGCAGGCCAGCGCGTTGATCGTGAGCAGTCCCAGGGAGGGCTGGCAGTCGATCAGGCACACGTCGTACTCGGGCAGGAGGGGCTTGATGACCCGGCCGAGCACCTGCTCGCGGGCGACCTCCGTGACGAGCTGGACCTCCGCGGCCGAAAGGTCGATGTTGCTGGGCAGCAGGTCCATGCCCTCGACACCGGTCTCCAGCAGCACGTCCCTGGCGGTGATCTGCCGCTCCATGAGGAGGTTGTAGACCGTCAGGTCGAGCTGGAGGGGATTGATCCCGAGGCCGACCGAGAGGGCGCCCTGCGGGTCGAAGTCGACCAGCAGGACCTTGAGCCCGGCCTCCGCCAGCGCGGCGCCCAGGTTGATGGTGGTCGTCGTCTTGCCGACGCCACCCTTCTGGTTGACCATGGCGACGACCCTCGCCGGCCCGTGCACCGTACGGGGGGGCGGGTCGGGAAAGACCGGCCGGGGACGCCCGGTCGGGCCGAGGACTCCCCCGCTGCGAGGGGTCCCGGCGGTCTTGGTGTCGCCCCAGGGATTCTCGGGGTTTGCCGGGGTCGTTCCCCGGATAGAACCGTCGGTGGTCACAGTCACCAGTCGAACCTCCCTGACGGCCTCTAACCGGACCGTCCGGACGGACACTATGGCGTCAACACGTATGCGGCAAGGCGGCACGCCCGGACATAAGCAAGGTCAATCCCGCGTGCGCGGATGCGCGACGGCATAGACCTCGCGGAGTTTGTCGACCGTGACCTGTGTGTACACCTGGGTGGTGGTCACCGAGGCGTGGCCGAGTAGTTCCTGAACCACCCTAACGTCCACACCCCCGTCAAGGAGGTGGGTTGCGAACGAATGTCGCAACATATGTGGCGACACTCCTTCGAGCCCGCCACGCTCGGCGGCGGCCTGGAGGACCTCCCAGGCGCCCTGGCGGGTGAGCCGCCCGCCCCTGGCGTTGAGGAAGAGCCCCGAGGTGCCCCGGCCGTGTGAGGCGATGCGCGGGCGCGCGCGGGTGAGGTAGGCGCGCAGCGCCTCCCCCGCGAAGCCGCCCAGGGGCACCAGCCGGGTCCGTCCGCCCTTGCCGCGCAGGCGCACCCGCTGGGCCTCGGCCCCCAGGTCGACGTCGTCGACGGTGAGCCCCACGGCCTCGGAGATGCGCGCCCCGGTGCCGTACAGCAGCTCGAGCAGCGCCCGGTTACGCAGCGTGAGCGGGGCTCCGTCGGGCCCCGAGGCGGCGATCAGCCGCTCCACGTCGCGGACGCTGATCGCCTTGGGAAGCCGCCTGAGCTGGCGCGGCGAGCGCACCTCGTGGGCCGGGTCGTGGCGGCAGACGCCCTGGCTCAGCGCGAAGCGGTGCAGGCCGCGCACCGCGGAGACGGCCCGCGCCGCCGAGGCGGCGACGAGGGCCTGGTGTCCCCCGTCGCCCTCCCTGAGCGCCGCCACGAAGGCGGTGACGTCACCCTCGGCGACCTCGCCGAAGGTGACGCGGCCGCGCTGCTTGAGATGCTCCACGTACCGCAGGAGGTCACGGCGGTAGGAGGCCAGGGTGTTGGCGGCCAGGCCCCGCTCCACGGCCAGGTGGGCGAGGTAACTGGACAGGACGGCCTCCGTCTCGCTCAGGGTGTCCTCCTGTCATGCCTCCGGTGCGTCGGCGGGCCGCAGTGAGGCGAATCCGTCCGCCGAAGCGGCGTATGCGGCGAGAATACCGGCCACGGCTTGGGAATTGTGGATCATTCCCGCCATGGCACGCCGAACCGCGTCGGACAGGGGAATCCAGACCGCCGGCATGTCGGCCTCCTCGTGCCGGTGGACGAAGTCCAGCTCCCCCTCCGGGATGGGACTGACGTCCCTGGCGAGGAAGATGCGGGTGCGCTCGTCGCTCATCCCGGGCGAGGTGAAGGCGTCGATCAGGGTGTGCCAGGTGCCCGCCCGGTAGCCCGCCTCCTCGGCGAGCTCGCGGGCCGCCCCGGCCTGCAGGGCCTCGCCCTCGACGTCGCGCAGCCCCGCGGGCAGCTCCCACAGCAGCCGCCGTGCCGGGTGACGGTACTGGCGGATCAGCAGGATCCGCCCCCGCTCGTCGAGGGCGACGACGGCCACGGAGCCCGGGTGGGTCACGTAGTCGCGGTCGACGACCTCGCCGTCCGGCATCACGACCGCGTCGGTGACCCCGGCGATGACGCGGGCGCGGAAGTGCTCGGTGGAGGAGGCGACCTTCCACTCCTCGGGAACGTCCACGACGTCCTGGCCGTCCCGGCCGTCCTGGCCCTCCTGGGTTTCCCCCGTGCCCGCCTCCGCTCGCGAGCCGCTCACTTTCCCCGCCCCGCCTTGGCGGCGGTGCCGCGGATGTCGGCGTACGTCAGGGAGGCGCCGATCAGGCCCTTGAACAGCGGATGCGCCCGGGTCGGCCGGGAGCGGAACTCGGGGTGCGCCTGGGTGCCGATGAAGAAGGGGTGGACGTCGGCGGGCAGCTCGGCGTACTCCACCAGGCGGCCGTCGGGCGAGAGGCCGGAGAAGACCATGCCGACCTTCTCCAGCTGCTCGCGGTAGGAGTTGTTGACCTCGTAGCGGTGGCGGTGGCGCTCGTCCACCTTCGCCATGCCGTACAGCTGGCGGGCGAGCGTGCCCTCGCCGAGCCTGGCCGGGTAGAGGCCCAGCCTCATGGTGCCGCCCATGTCGCGCTCGCCGGAGACGACGTCCTCCTGGTCGGCCATGGTGGAGATGACCGGGTGGGTGGTCTCGGCGTCGAACTCGGTGCTGCCGGCGTCCTCGATGCCCGCGAGGTTGCGGGCGGCGTCGATGACCATGCACTGCATGCCCAGGCAGATGCCGAGCAGCGGGATCTTGTTCTCCCTGACGTGACGGATCGCGCCGACCTTGCCCTCGATGCCGCGCACGCCGAAGCCGCCGGGGACCAGGACCCCGTCGACGCCGTCGAGCTCGCGGGCCGCGCCCTCGGGGGTCTCGCAGTCGTCGCTCTTGACCCAACGGATGTTGACGCGGGCGTCGTTGGCGAAGCCGCCCGCGCGCAGCGCCTCGGTCACCGACAGGTAGGCGTCGGGCAGGTCGATGTACTTGCCGACGAGCGCGATCGTGACCTCGTTGGCCGGGCGGTGCACCCGGCGCAGGAGCTGCTCCCACTCCTTCCAGTCGACGTCCCTGAAGGGCAGGCCCAGGCGGCGCACCACGTAGGCGTCCAGGCCCTCGGAGTGCAGGACCTTGGGGATGTCGTAGATGCTGGCGGCGTCGATGGCGGAGACGACCGCGTCCTCGTCCACGTCGCACATCAGGCTGATCTTGCGCTTGAGCGCGTTCGTGACCGGGCGGTCGGAGCGCAGGACGATCGCGTCGGGCTGGATGCCGATGCTGCGCAGCGCGGCGACCGAGTGCTGGGTCGGCTTGGTCTTCAGCTCACCGCTCGGCCCGATGTACGGCAGCAGCGAGACGTGCAGGAAGAACACGTTGTCGCGCCCGACCTCGTGGCGGACCTGGCGGACGGCCTCCAGGAAGGGCAGCGACTCGATGTCGCCCACGGTGCCGCCGACCTCGGTGATGACCACGTCCACGTCGGGTCCGGCCATCGACCGGATGCGGTCCTTGATCTCGTTGGTGATGTGCGGGATGACCTGCACGGTGTCACCGAGATACTCGCCGCGGCGCTCCTTGGCGATGACGTTGGAGTAGACCTGGCCGGTGGTCACGTTGGCCGAGCCGTGCAGCTCGGTGTCGAGGAACCGCTCGTAGTGGCCGACGTCGAGGTCGGTCTCGGCGCCGTCGTCGGTGACGAACACCTCACCGTGCTGGAACGGGTTCATCGTGCCGGGGTCGACGTTGAGATAGGGGTCGAGTTTCTGCATGGTGACCCGCAGGCCGCGCAGCTTGAGGAGGCGCCCGAGGCTGGAGGCCGTCAGTCCCTTCCCAAGACTGGAGGCGACGCCGCCGGTGACGAACAGATGCTTGGTGTGTGCGGCGCTGCGCAAGAAGGCTCCCGTGGTCGTTACAGATCGTCGGCGCACCCTGATGAATGGCCTACAGGTCCACGGGCTCTCAGAATATCAAACGGTGCAGGCGAAGTGCCCGGACAACCCCCCACCCACATTCTCCTCAAACACAACCAAGCGGTAATTTGATCCGTTATGTCACTTCATGGTGCGGTACGGCGTGCCCTGGGCAGCCTCGTCCACCGGATCTGGGAGGCGGTCCGCACGGCCGGCGCCGTCACCCCCGCCAGCCCCGCCGGATACCGCTTCCGGCGCCTCGGCGAGGGCACCTGCCTGTCGTTCCCGCTCGGAGCCGTCTTCGGCGAGGCCTGGATCGAGATCGGCGACCACACCCTGATCGGCGAGCGGGTCTCCATCTCCACGGGCATGGGCCCCGGGGTGGACCTGGGCCCGGACTCGATCGTGCGGATCGGCGGGGGCTGCTCCATCGGCAGGGGCAGTCACATCGTGGGCCACCAGTCGATCGACATCGGCGACGACGTCTTCACCGGCCCGTACGTCTACATCACCGACCAGAACCACGTCTACGACGACCCCGAGGCGCCGATCGGCCGCCAGTGGCCGCGCAACAACCCGGTGTCGATCGGGTCGGGCTCGTGGCTGGGCACCGGCGCGATCATCCTGCCGGGCACCCGGATCGGCAGGCAGTGCGTGGTGGCGGGCGGGGCGGTGGTGCGCGGGGAGTTCCCCGACCACAGCGTGATCGCGGGCATCCCCGCCAAGGTGGTGCGCCACTACGTACCGGGCCAGGGGTGGCTGCCACCCCACCTGGAGGTCGCGGAGGCCGGGAACGTCCGGGACGTCCGGGACGCCAGGGACGCCAGGGACGCCAGGGACGCCAGGGACACTGTGGACACCGAGACCGGAGTGATATCGCGATAGGGGACGGATCGGGATCGATCGACGGCCGGGAACCGTTGAAGGAGGAGAGAGACACTACGGAGGTGCGATGCTCGCGGCACTGACAGGCCTTGGACTCTCCACCGCGGCCGGGCTCAACGCCTACATCCCGCTGCTGGTGGTCGGCCTGCTCGCCAACTTCACCGACCACGTACGGCTGCCGCAGGAGTTCGCCTGGCTGTCCAACGGCTGGGTGCTCGGGATCATCGGCGTGCTGCTCCTGGCGGAGTTCGTGCTCGACAAGGTCCCGGTGGTCGACAGCGTCAACGACATGATCCAGACCGTCGTCCGCCCCGCCTCCGGAGGCGTGGTCTTCAGCGCCACCGAGGCCGCCGCCCGGCTGGACGGCTCGACCTGGATGGCCCACAACCCCTGGCTCAGCTGGGTGCTGGGCATCGCGATCGCCCTCGCCGTGCACACCATGAAGGCGACCACCAGGCCCGTGGTCAACGCCACCACGGCCGGGGTGGGAGCGCCCGTGGTCAGCACGGTCGAGGACGCCGGGGCACTGGGCATCAGCCTGGTGGCGATCTTCCTGCCGGTCCTGGTCGTCGTGGTGGTGGCGGGGCTGGCGCTGTTCGCCTGGTGGGCGACCCGCAGGATACGGCGACGGCGGCGAGAGGCCGCCCCGAGCCTGCGATGAGACCGCACCCGCGCGACACCGTCACAGGCCCCGGTGTGGTCCCTGTCGCGAACCACACCGCGGTGCCCGTCATGACCGGCGCCGCGCACCCCGCCGGGGGCGCGGCATCCCTCTCCGCACCGGCCGACCCCGCGAGGCCTGACGCCCGCGCGGGGACCGCGGCGCGGGCTATGCTCGAAACACCCTGTCCAGCCCCTGTCGGGAGGTGGCTCCGATCGGCGATTTCCTCATCGTCCTGCTGGTGATCATGTTCTTCTTCCTCCTCCTGGGAGGAGTCGGGATCTACCTTCTGGTCAAGGTCGGCAGGAAGGCCACGAAGAAGGCCAGAGCCGTCTCCACCAGGGTCGCGACCCACGTGGCGGCGATGGGCACCGGCGACGCCGCGGAGACCGAGCGGATGCGCATCGACCTGCGGCGCGAGGTCTCCCTGACCCGCCAGGCCGTGGATCACGCGCTGCGCGACGGCTGGGGCCTGGGCGACCTGCCCCACCTCGTGGCGGAGATCTCGGTGCACGCCGACCAGCTCGACGCCCAGCTCGCCCACTACGCCCAGGAGCGCCGGGTCTCGCCCTACATCGACCACACGGCGCTGGGCCGCCTGCGCGAACACCACGCCAAGCTGACCACGTCCTGCGCCAGGATCAGGGCCGACCTGCGCAACGACCAGATGGCGCACTCGGCCGGGAGCATCGAGGAGATCCAGGGGCGCACCGACCTGGAGATCGAGGCACGCCGCCGCGCCCCCGACCCGCTGGACCAGATCGACGAGCTGTACAACCGCACGATGATCAACCGCACCCACCCCGACGACTCCCGCTGACCGTCCCCTCACGGCGGCTCCCGCCGCGGGGGGACGGTCGCCGGGCCGGTCACCGGCGAAACCCGCCGGCGACCTCTCGTGGTCGTCGCGTCCCGAACGGCCCGCGAGCCGCACACGGTGAGGCGGATGTGGGCTTCGAGGTCGACATCGATCTCGATCTCGGTGAATTCATCGGTTCCTGACATCCTCCCGGCGGCCGGGGCCGGGGGCCTCCGCGCCGGAGGCGTTCGACGAGTCCCACATCCCGGCGAGATCGTCGTAGCCGGCTCCGGCGTTGATGCGGGCGCGCATGGCCTGGGCTTGGGCGGTGGTGGGCAGGAAACCGTCGAGCAGGGCGGGCAGGCCGAGGCGCCAGCCGAGCAGGGCGCTCGGCGACTGCCGGTGCCCGGCGCGGATCACCGAGACGCCGACCCTGATCGCGTGCTCGTTGCCGGGCGGGACGCCCGGGCGGTCGGTCTCGACGGCCGAGTAGCGGAAGCCGTCGGCGAGGTCGCAGGGCGGGCAGCCCAGAGGACCCCTGCCCAGCCGGGTCCCGCAGCCGGGGCAGACCAGCCGGTCGAGGGCGCCGTCGACGACCCGCCAGTCGTGCCGGTCGGGCTCGTCGGCGACCATCTCGGCGATCGCCGACTCCTCCTCGGCGGAGAGTCCCACCCCGCCGGACCCGGCGGCCGGTCCTGCCCCGCCATGTCCGGCGGACGGCCCGGCCGCGCCGAACCGCTCTCGCAGGAACCCCCGCCAGCCGTCCTCGACGATCCGGTCGACCAGCGCCGCGCACCGGGCACAGCCGGGCGCTCCGCCGTACTCCCAGCAGCCGCAGCCGTCACACCGTCGCATACGGCGACCGTATCCGGCCGCGCCCGCGACGGACGAGCCGTTTTCCCCCGGCCCGGCTGCGCCTCCCGGACGCTTCGCTCCCCCGCGTGGCCCCCGGTCCTCCCGTCGTCTTCGGCGACCGGTCGCGCCCGCGGCGTATCGGACCATCCGGAAGGCGGCCGGGTCAGGAGACCCCGGCCTCGCGCATGTCGCGTACCTCCCGCTTGAGCTCCTTGATCTCGTCGCGGAGCCGGGCGGCGACCTCGAACTGGAGATCGGTGGCGGCCTGGTGCATCTGCTCGGTGAGCGACTCCATCAGCGCCTCCAGCTGTGCCCTGGGCATCTCTCCGGCGATCGTCCTGGCGTGCTGGCCCGCCTGCTTGATCGCGAAGCCGGGGACGGGGGCCTTGCCGCGCGACTGCTGGCGGCCGCTGCCGCCGAGGAGCTGGGCGGTGTCGGCGTCCTCGCGGTTGAGCGAGTCGAGGATGTCGGCGATCTTCTTGCGGAGCGGCTGCGGGTCGATGCCGTTGGCCTCGTTGTAGGCGATCTGCTTGGCCCGGCGGCGGTTGGTCTCGTCGATCGCCCGCTCCATGGAGGGGGTGACCCGGTCGGCGTACATGTGCACCTGGCCGGAGACGTTCCTGGCCGCGCGGCCGATGGTCTGGATCAGGGAGGTCTCCGAGCGCAGGAAGCCCTCCTTGTCGGCGTCGAGGATGGCCACCAGCGACACCTCGGGCAGGTCGAGACCCTCGCGGAGCAGGTTGATGCCGACCAGCACGTCGAACTCGCCCATCCGCAGCTCGCGCAGCAGCTCGATGCGGCGCAGGGTGTCGACCTCGCTGTGCAGGTAGCGGACCCGGATGCCGAGCTCCAGCAGGTAGTCGGTGAGGTCCTCGGACATCTTCTTGGTCAGCGTGGTGACCAGGACCCGCTCGTCCTTCTCCGTGCGGGTGCGGATCTCGTGGACCAGGTCGTCGATCTGCGACTTGGTCGGCTTGACGATCACCTCGGGGTCGATCAGGCCGGTCGGCCGGATGACCTGCTCGACCACGTCGCCCTTGGAGCGGCCCAGCTCGTAGGAGCCGGGGGTGGCCGACAGGTAGACCGTCTGACCGATCCGCTCCAGGAACTCCTCCCACTTCAGCGGGCGGTTGTCCATCGCGGAGGGCAGGCGGAAGCCGTGGTCGACGAGGGTGCGCTTACGGGAGGCGTCCCCCTCGTACATCGCGCCGATCTGCGGGACGGTCTGGTGGGACTCGTCCAGGACCAGCAGGAAGTCCTCGGGGAAGTAGTCGAGCAGGGTGTTGGGCGCGCTGCCCGGGGTGCGGCCGTCCATGTGGCGCGAGTAGTTCTCGATGCCGGAGCAGGTGCCGATCTGGCGCATCATCTCCAGGTCGTAGGTGGTGCGCATGCGCAGCCGCTGGGCCTCCAGGAGCTTGCCCTGGCGCTCCATGGTCTCCAGGGTCTCGGCCAGCTCGGCCTCGATGCCCCGGACGGCGCTCTCCATCCGCTCGGCGCCCGCGACGTAGTGGGAGGCGGGGAAGATGTAGAGCTCCTCGTCCTCGGTGATCACCTCGCCGGTGAGCGGGTGCATCGTCGCGAGCTTCTCGATCTCGTCGCCGAACATCTCGATCCGCACGGCGAGCTCTTCGTACTTGGGGATGATCTCGACGGTGTCGCCGCGCACCCGGAAGGTGCCCCGGGTGAAGGCCATGTCGTTGCGGGTGTACTGCATGTCGACCAGGCGGCGCAGCAGGGTGTCGCGGTCGATCTCCTGGCCGACCTTGAGCCTGACCATGCGGTCGACGTACTCCTGCGGGGTGCCCAGGCCGTAGATGCACGACACGGAGGCCACCACGATCGTGTCGCGGCGGGTCAGCAGCGAGTTGGTCGCCGAGTGGCGCAGCCGCTCGACCTCCTCGTTGATCGAGGAGTCCTTCTCGATGTAGGTGTCGCTCTGCGGGACGTACGCCTCGGGCTGGTAGTAGTCGTAGTAGGAGACGAAGTATTCGACCGCGTTGTTGGGCATCATCTCGCGCAGCTCGTTGGCGAACTGGGCGGCGAGCGTCTTGTTGGGCTGGATGACCAGGGTCGGCCGCTGGAGGCGCTCGATCAGCCAGGCGACCGTGGCGGTCTTGCCCGTGCCCGTGGCGCCCAGCAGGACGTTGTCCCTGTCGCCGGCCTTGACGCGCCGTTCGAGCTCGGCGATCGCGGCGGGCTGGTCGCCCGATGGGGTCATGTCGGTGACGACTTCGAAGGGCGCCACCCTGCGCTGCAAATCTGTTACCGGCCTCACCTGTCCCACTGTAGGCGGCGTGACCGACAATCCTTCTTCATAGGTCCGCGCACGGGTGGACCGGCGTCAACCGCGTGGCAAGCGATCCGCAAGCGGGATCCCCTTGACTGTCTTGCGTGCCAATGATCACAAAGCGTGATATATCGGGCTATCGATCTATCACCATCCCGGAGGTGTGATGTCCCGGCCAAGAGAAGCCGCGCAGTACGCGAGGGCCGCAGCCCAGGCCATAGGACAGGGCGGCGACGTGCGCCAGGTCGTCGGGCAGGCCGTGGGGCAGTACGCCGGCCAGTCGGCGGGACAGTACGCCGGGCAGGTGGCCGAGCAGTTCATGGGCCAGGTGGCCGGGAACACCGGCTCCGGCGGCTCAGGCGGTTCCGCCGGCGAGAAAGGCTTCGCGCTCAACCCCTCCGACTTCATGGCCGCCCGCGACCAGGGCTCGTCCCTGGGCACGGTGATCGAGGCCCGCAGCGCCCCGCTCAACGAGGCCGGGGAGATCGTCAACCGGAGTTTCAGCGGCAACGGCCCGAACGGCGAGCCGGTCCACGTCATCTCCCCCGTGGTGATCCCCAAGGGCACCACCGCCAGGGTGGTCGTCCCGCTGGTCGTGCTGGCCGGGCTCGGCCTGGTCGGGCTCGTCGCCACCGGCCTGCCCGAGGGGGCCCGGGTGCTGTTCGGCCCGCACTACTGGGCCGTGCTCGTGCTGGCCGCGGCGTTCCTGTGGTGGCGCAGGAGCGTGGTCATGGTGCCCGAGGGCTGCAAGGCCCTGATCACGAAGTTCGGCAAGCTCGTGCAGATCGCCGAGCCCGGCCGGGTGACGCTGTTCAACCCGTGGAAGCGGGTCAGCTACATCGTCAACACCACCCGCGAGTACCCCTTCAACGCGCCCATCCGCGAGGCCCCTACCCAGCAGGGCGTCAAGGCCAGCGTCGACCTGTTCCTGCAGTTCCGGATCGAGGACCCGGCCGAGTTCATCTTCGTGCTCGGCTCGGTGAGCGGCTTCCAGGCCAAGCTGCAGAACGCCATCAGCGAGGTCACCCGCTCCCTCATCTACGCCCAGCGCGCCGAGGAGATCTACGACCTGGTCGGCGAGAGCACCATGGGCATGCTGGACAACCTCAACCAGCAGTTCCTGCCCGCCGTACGGCTCACCGACGTCAACATCACGCACGCCGAGCCGTCCAGCCAGGAGTACCGGATGGACCTGGCCGCCCCCGAGATGATCAGGGTCGCCAAGGAGGCGTACACCTACGAGTACGAGCTCCAGCTGCGCAAGGAGCAGAACGAGGGCGACCTGATCAAGGAGCTGGCCGGGCTGCAGGAGCAGCTGTCGGCCATCCACGCCGAGATCGCCGGGCACCAGGCCAGGATCGACACCGCGCTGGAGCGCGCCTCCCACCAGGCCAAGGCCCAGGGCGGTCAGCGGCTGGTGGAGGCGGAGTCCACCGCCAAGGCCAACGCGGCGTTGCTGGAGGCGCAGGCGCTGGACATCCGCTCGCTGAGCGCCGCCGAGGCGCCGGAGATCCTCGACTACCGCTTCCAGCAGGACCTGCTCGACAAGCTGGAGTCCGTCGCCTCTCACCTGCCGCGCCTGGTGCAGGTCGGCGACGCCGTCGACATCGACCTGCTCGCCCTGGCCAGGCAGCTGGTCGGCAACCCCGAGGCCCAGCTGTTCTCCCAGGCGGACATGGCCGCGATCAGGGCGCGGATGAGCGAGATCGGCGGCCGCGTCGAGGAGCGCGGGGCGGAGATCAGCGCTCTGCTCAACACCCCCGCCGACACCGTCGTCCCCGTCCCCTCCCCCGTCGCGGGCCAGGTCGCCCAGGAAGTCCAGGAAGAGGTCCGATGAGCGGCAGAGAGTTCTCCAAGATCAAGGAATCCCTGGCCTCCTGGTCGGAGATCCGCCAGCTGCTGCGCGGCGGCGAGTCGGGCCAGCTGGTCCCGGTGGTGATCCCCAAGGACCGTCGCGGCTTCGCCTGGGTGGCACTGCTCTTCCTCGCCCTCTACCTGGCCGGCACGGCGGTGTTCGCCGGCGGGGCGCTGTCCTTCCTGTCCGCGGTCGGAGCGTTGTTCTCCCTGGTCGCGGCGCTGGTGTGGCTGTGGCGCCGGGCGATCATCGAGATCGAGGAGGGCACCACGGGCGTGCGCAGCCGGTGGGGCGCCATCGTCGGCACGCTGCCCCCGGGGCGCCACTACCTGTGGCTGCCGTGGGACCGGGTGGACGCGGTGGTCGACACCTCCACCGAGATCCCCTACTCCGCGCCGATCGTGGCCTGCCCGACGGCGGAGAACGTCCCGCTCAAGTCGATCGAGTTCTTCCTGAAGTTCCGCATCGTCGACCCGGTGGCCTTCGTCCGTACGATCGGCGCCGGTAACTTCGACCTGGTGCTCAGCAGTGCCGTACAGGACGCCATCCGCCAGCGCAGCCGCCTGGTGAACACCGAGCGCGCCTACGACCTGCGCGGGTCCGACGTCGGCGACATGCAGGAGCTCCTCACCCGCCAGCTCGGCCGGTACGGCGTGCGCATCACCGGCGCCAACATCCCCGACGTGCAGCTGCCCGACCAGTACCAGCAGCATCTGGCCACCCGCGAGAAGGTCGCCAAGGAGCTGTCGGCCTTCGAGCGCGAGTGGGAGCTCACCCGCAAGCGCAGGATCGACACCCTGCTGATGGAGATCGAACGTTCCAAAAAGACGCGCGACGCGCGTATCGTCGAGGTGAGAGCCGCCGCCAACACCGCCCGTAAGGACGTCGCCCGCATGCTGGAGGAGCACGAGACCGAGGCGCAGCGGGTGCGCTGGGAGATCGAGGCGAAGGGCCGGGCCGAGCTCACCTCCGCCGAGAACGAGGCGAAGGGGCTGCGCAGGCTGGCCGACTCCTACCGCGACAACCGCGCGGTGCTCCAGTACGAGCTGGCCCGCCGCAGGCTCGACGTGGGCGCCAGGCTCGCCGAGAGCGCCCCGCGCCCCGTCGTCGTCCGCACCTCCGGCGCCTCCGGCGACACCTCCGCCCTGTCCACCCTGCTGATGGCCCAGATCCTGCCCCAGCTGAACGGCGGCGGCAACGGCGGCAACGGCCAGGCCAGGCCGCAGCACCAAGCCCCCTGACAAGCCCTTGATGAGAACAATCTCCAACCCCTGGGAGTCCTAGATGGTGTTCCGTAAGTTGATGGCCGCGTTCGGCGCCGGTGTCGAGGTCGACACCGTGCTGCAGAACTCGCAGGTGCGGCCCGGCGAGGTCCTGCGCGGACAGGTCAACTTCCGCGGCGGCGGCTCCGACTACAAGGTGGAGGGCATCTTCATCGACTTCACCGCCGTCGTCGAGGTCGAGAGCGGCGACAACGAGTACAAGTCGACGTACAGCTTCCTGCGCCAGCAGATCACCGGCCCCTTCCACCTCGCCGCGGGCGCCCCGCAGTCGGCCCCCTTCGAGATCCAGGTCCCCTGGGAGACCCCGATCAGCGCCATCGGCGGACACCCGCTGCGCGGCATGCAGCTCGGCGTCTCCACCGAGCTCGCCCTCGCGGGCGCGCTCGACAAGGGCGACCTCGACCCGCTGTTCGTCAACCCGCTGCCCGCCCAGGACCACGTCCTCGGCGCGCTGGACAACCTCGGTTTCCGCTTCAAGAAGGCCGACCTGGAGCGGGGCACCCTGCACGGCTCGCGGATGCCGTTCTTCCAGGAGATCGAGTACTACGCGGGCCACGAGTACCGCCGCCACTTCAACGAGCTGGAGCTCACCTTCATCGCCGGCCCCCAGGCCATGGACATCATCCTGGAGGCCGACAAGCGCGGCAGCTTCGGCTCCAGCAACGACACCTACAGCCGCTTCACCGTCCGCTACGACGACCACCCGGGCCAGGTGGAGCAGTCGCTGCGCGGCGGCCTGCAGTCCATGGCCCAGAAGCGCGGCTGGTTCTAGCCTTCCTCTCGTGAGTGACGGGTGTGCCCTGGTCGCCGGGGCACACCCGTTTCGCTGTTCACCGGCGCGTGAGGAGCGCCGGGCCGCGCCTCCGTCATGTCTGTCGTAGGGTTCCCGACAAAGACCGGCCGGTGGCCGGAGTACGGGCGAAGGGCGGTCGGGTGGGCGCGGGTGACGGCGACGCGGTGGTGGCCGCCGCGCGGGCGGGCGACGAGCCCGCGTTCGCGGCGCTCGTCGAGCGTCATCGGGGCGAGCTGCGGGTGCACTGCTATCGGATGCTGGGCTCGTTCGACGAGGCGGAGGACCTGACGCAGGAGACGTTCCTGCGCGCGTGGAAGCACCTCGGCGGTTTCGAGGGGCGCTCGTCGTTCCGGGCCTGGCTGTACCGGATCGCGACGAACGCGTGCCTCGACGCCCTCGACGGGCGGGCGCACCGGGTGCTCCCCCGCCACCTGTCAGGGCCGTCGGATCCGAGTGCCCCGCTGTCGCCCCCCGCGGACATCGCGTGGCTGCAGCCGTTCCCCGACCGGCTGTGGGAGCCGGTCGCGCCGAGCGAGACCGAGCCGGATTCCGTGGCCGTCACCAGGGAGACGATCGAGCTGGCGTTCCTGGCCGCGCTCCAGCACCTGCCGGCCCGGCAGCGGGCGGTGCTGATCCTGCGCGACGTGCTCGGCTGGCCCGCCAAGCAGACCGCGGCGCTGCTGGAGGGCAGCGTGGCGTCGGTGAACAGCGCGTTGCAGCGGGCCAGGGCGACGATGAAAGAGCACCTGCCGCAGCGCCGCCTGGACTGGGCGCCGCCGGCGGAGCCGACCGAGCGGGAGCGGGCGGTGCTGCGGCGCTACATGGACGCGATGGAACGCGCCGACCTCGCCGCGGTCGCCGACCTGCTGGCCGAGGACGTACGGGCGGAGATGCCGCCGTGGCCCATGTGGTTCCGGGGCCGCGACGCGGTCGTGGCGACGCTGGCGGCGAGCTGGGACACCGCCTCGCCCGACTACGTGGGCCGGTTCCGGATGCTGCCCGTCCGGGCCAACCGGCAGCCGGGCGCGGCAGTTTACGTACGGCGCCTCGGCGAGCCCGTCTACAGCGCCTTCGGGATCGGCGTGCTACGGATCGAGGACGACCGGATCGCGGAGATGACGGCCTTCCACGATCTCGGCCTGTTCGCGGCGTTCGCCCTGCCCACGACGTTGTCTCCCGGAGGCCGATGAGTTTTCGCGCGATCCGCCGTCTCAGAACGGGTCAACCACAATCGATCCTGACGGAGGCACCCCATGGGCAAGATGCTGTATTCGGTCACCATGTCACTGGACGGTTTCATCGCCGGTCCGGGTGGTGACATGTCCTGGCTGACCGAGCACCTCGGCCCCGACCCGGCGGTGGACGAGCTCATCGGCGAGATCGGCGCGCTTCTCATCGGCAATCGCACCTTCCGTGGCGACGACCCCCACCGAGGCACCGACAAGGAGGAGAAGCCGTTCGGCGGAGCGTGGACCGGGCCGCAGTTCGTGCTCATCCACCAGATCCCGGACACGCCGATGCCGGGCATCACCTTCGTCGACGACCTCGGCAGCGGCGTCGCCGCGGCCAAGGCCGCCGCGGGTGACAGGTACGTCAACATCCTCGGCGCCGACGTCGCCCGGCAGTGCTTCGAGGCGGGTGTGCTCGACGAGATCCTCGTGTTCGTCGCGCCCGTCATGCTGGGCGACGGCGTCCGGCTGTTCGACCACCCGGGCGGGACCAACGTCAGGCTGGAACGCATCGCCCTGAACCACGTGCCGCACGCGACGAGCATCCGGTTCCGCGTCGCCGGCTGAGCCGTCTCCGGCTCGCATGCTCGAACTCACGGGCGACGGCCACCCGCCCGTCAGTGTCCGAAACCCGGGCTGACAGGGGTCCTGCGCCAACTGGCGTCACGCCTGCCGCGCGTCCTGGCCCAGAGCGTTGAGATGGTCAACCGTTCAAAACCTCAAGGCGCCGGTCGTAGCCGACAACGGCCGGCGCCTCCCACAGGCAGAAGGCCATGTTCCCGAAAGGGACGATGGCCTCCCCTCCACCTGCGTCGGGGGAAGCTCAACTACAGCAGCGCGGCCAGCCCGCCCAGCGCGCCGATGGCGATGGTCATCCCCATCAGCAGTGCGGCGGGCGTCGATTTGCCAGAACGCAGCGCAAGCACCACCGCGACTCCTCCCAGAATCAGAGAGATCGTAGTGACGATGATCCCTCGGATCACCGATTCGGACACAGACATCAAACCTCCGTATCGCAAAGAGCCCCGGACGACGATTCGCCGGGGCCGTGGAATTTGCTGCCTTATGCCTACCAACGCCAAAGATGACCCGCTCCGTGAAGATCGTGGTGGACCGATCTCGGGACAGCCCGGAACGGTACCGGAACCAACGAGGCGCTCGACGATGCTTCAGACGGTGGCGTTCCGCACGCTCCCGTTTTCGTTTCACATGCGCTACGCCAGCTCAACACCTTCGCTGAACAGGTCCGGAACGGAGGCGGAACAGAGACGGAACGTCCCCGCAGCCACGCCCGACTCCGGAGAGGTTCCGATCGCAGGCGTTCCAGGCTGTTCCGTTTCCCTTCCGTTGTCTCAACCGATCGCGTGGGCGTCTCACATGTCGGTCGGGTACGGAAGAATCTTGAGCCTCCATAAGCAATGACTTTCTGATTGGCGGTGGCCCGGTTCCATGACTGGTCCTCTCCCCGGAGCTCCCTGGGCGGAGTTCCGCGCCGAGCTACAAGACGCGCGGAGAAAAGCCGTCAATCCGTCATACGACAAGTTGCGGATCATCTCGAAGAACTACAAGGTGCCGCTGAGCAAGGCCACGCTGTCAGCGCTGTTGACCGGCAAAGGTCGTGTCGGACCGCCACGCTGGGACAAGGTCGTCAGCTTCCTGCTGGCTCTGAAGGAGTCCCTCAAAAACGACGGCATGGATCCCGATGCGGTGCTGGGCAGCATGGACAGTTGGCGCGAACGCTACCTGGCATGCTTGGCCGTCAACGCTGCGGCCATGCCCGTCACCGTCCAGGAGAATGCTCCTACCGACTCGGGACAGACGTCGGTCTCGCCATCGCCAGCGTCTGACGACGCTGCTCAGTGGTCAGGCACGGCACCAGCCGGTCAGGCGCGCCCAGCGCACCCGCTTCTGACACACCCGCTACTGTCACCCCCCGCACCGCAGCGGCCCTCATCGCCACCCGTCCACCGCGAGGCTCGCCCCGCACCTGTCGCCAGCAGCTACGCCGACCTCATCCAGCCCCGCTACCCCCAGTACTCCGCATCGGCATACTCCACACCGCCCCAGTCACCCGTCGGCGGAAGCCCCAGCGATTTCTTGGCGTGGTCCTACACCGAGCCCACATATCCGCCCCCTCCTGATCTCTGCGACTATCCGATTGAGGATCCCTACGCGGAACTCCTGCTGTCCTCCTACACCGGGCAGGACATCGACACCTGGCCCGATTACTCCGAGTCGTGGAGCGCCACTCCTACCCGGCAGTCGGTTGAGGCCAGGCAGCTCAGCCTGTGGCAGGCCGTTTTTGGCGAGGATCCCGCGCAACCGGTGGAGAAGGAGGCCACTTTCGCCATACTCAGCCGCACCCCCAACGGCCAGGAGTCGGCCACTCGGATGGCGAAAAGCTTTGGATACCGTGGGGTCGAACTGCTCGAGGGAGCCGAAGCCGGCAACGCTCTGCACGCCTTCGAACTGGCGATTCTGTTGATCAACAGCGGGTCCGTCCACGAGGGCGGCGAGTTCCTGCGCATGGCAGCGCGCCTGGACAGCAAACTCACCTTGGATTTCGAGCCCTTCCGGGCAGGAGATCGACTGTACGGAAAGATTGTCAAAGATATCTTCGTCCGCGTCAGCACTGCTTACGAGAACGCCGGCTACCCCATCAAGGCAGCCGAATGGGCTTTCCGCGCCGGGCTCTTCACCGGTGCCGCCCCCGTCGCGATGAGGATCGCCCATCAGGCACGCCACGTCCGTACTTCCGACCGTCACGCTCCCTTCGACCCCGTTCAGGTCCAGCAAATCGAGAGCTTCTACTGGCGCGCCTATGCCTTTGACCCCGATGACACCCTCTTCACCTCGCAAGATGTGGGTATGCTCAGGGCCCGGCTCGCCGCCGAGGACGCCAAAGCCATCCCGCCGCTTCCAACCGGCAAGCACCGCGCCTCCGCCATCGCGACGACTTCTCACCTGGCTGCCAACGACACCGCGTCGCCCGGCGACCAGCCCAGGAACATGCCGACGAGCACCCAGACGAGCACCGACTCCTCACCTCACCGACGATTTCCCAGGTTTCCTCCAAAAGAATTCACACGCTCCACGTGGTGACACATACAACGCCATCCTGATTGAAGCTTCCGGAAAGGACCTACGGCGTGGACGACTCCTCCTTCTCCGAAGGCCCCTTCGACAGTGATGAGGCCTCTGACGCCATCGCGGAACTGGAGGGGAAAGACGACGTCGCCGTGACGATGGCCGAGTCGCTTGACACGTTCGTACGCGAGAACGAGGAGTACGCCGAAGAGGGAGCCGTGGATGAGGCGTTGGCGTTCGCGTGCCTGATCGCCGCCCGGATCTCCGGCATCGCCCCCGACGAGGCCGCGCATCACTGGCTGGACCGCACTCCCTTCACCGTCTCCGACGACCTGCGCCGGCTGGCCGTCGCCGCGTTCGCCCTGGCCACGCGTTCGCGGGACAACTGGCTCGGCGAGGTACGGGCCGGAGATCGGCAGGTGTTCCTGGAGTACCTGGAGCCCTACCGTAAGGCTCTCCACGGTGAGCCGCAGGACCCGCCCGTCCCGTTCGTCCCGGACTTCTCCCACCAGAAGAAGCAGTGGCTGTGGGCGTACTGGAGTACCGACGACCGGGGCCTGCCGGACGACACCGCCTACGCGGAAGTGGCGGAACACCTCGTCCTGGCCGTCAACGAGGCACCGGCCTGGCTCGCGTGGTGGCGTCCCGCTGAACTGCAGGAACTCACTGTTTTCGGGCAGCTCACGTCAGGCGCGTACACGGAGCGGATCTCTCGTGGCCGCACCACGGCCGAGGTGTGGATCGACTTCGGCCATTCCTACGAGGGCCTCGGAGAATCCGTCACCCAGCAGATCTTCGACGATGTCCACAAGGCTCTGGCCGCCGCGGGCCGCCATCTCGGCCTCGACCCCGTCCCCTCGCTTCCCTCCCTGCCGTCGTGACTCCAGGTCTTCAGCGGCACGGCCCTCACCGGTCGGGATCAGGATGCCTTGCGGGCGAGGGTGAGCATGTGGCCGCTGACGCCCAGCAGGGAGGGGACCAATTCCAGGCGACGCTGGGCGTCGAGCATGAGAGCGCGGCGCTCGGGGTCGTCGAGCCAGTCGTCGACGTCGCCGTACAGCCAGAAGGCTCCCTCCAGGCCGTAGCGGGCGACGTCGGGAAGTCCCGCGTCGGCGAACTCGGCCGGGACGTCGCCGGGGTCGTGCATGTAGGCGTTGAAGCCGATACCCGGGCCGGACAGGACCCCGTCCACCAGGGCCGCGTTCACCGTCTCCCTCGGTTCTTCCCGCAGGTACAGCCCCTGGTAGACCATGTCGTGCACGGCCGCGTAGCGGTTGATGGTCGCGGCGGCCACCAGGCCGCCGGGCCGCACCACCCGTACCGCCTCGGCCAGCGCGCGGACCCGGTCGGCGCGGTCGGCGAGGTGGTAGAGCGGGCCGAGGAGCAGCACCGCGTCCACGCTCTCGTCGGGCAGCGGCAGTCGCCTGGCGTCGCCCTGCCGCGCGGTGACCCCGGGCAGCCGCGCCGCCCGCTCCACGTGCGACGGCATGAGGTCGATGAGCTCGACCCGGTATCCGTCGGCGGCCAGCCACTCCGCGTGCACCCCGGTGCCGCCGCCCACGTCCAGCACCCTGGCCGGAGCCGGAGGCAGCGCCCTGCGCAGCACGTCCTGCGTCCGCCAGAACTCCAGCCGCCCGCGTCCCGCGCGGAGCCTGCCGTCTTCCTTGTCCTGCTCGTAGTAGGCGAGCAGTTCCGGTGTCATCGCCATGCTCGATCCTGTCTTCACCCCCGGTCCACGGGCAAACGAATTAGACGACCGGACGAACAGCAGACATATGCCCTAATGTCCATGACCATGAAAATCCGCGTGATCATGGCGACGGCCGCCGCCTCCGTCCTGCTCTTCCCCGGTACGGCCACCGCCTTCGCATATCCGGTCGAGGACGCCCCGCTCCTGACCGGCAACCCCCTCTACTCCGCAGGCAAACTCCCCGCCGCGGGGTGCGCGAGGAAACCCGCCAAGGGCAAGAGTCTGAGCTCGGTCAAGAAGCACGTCAACGCGCTCATCACCTGCATGAACGACACCTGGGGCCCTTATATGAAGAAGGCCAACCTCCAGTTCGTGCCGCCCAGGGTGGAGGTGCACGGGACCCCCCTGGAGAAAGGGTACGAGCGCTACTGCTTCGGGGCCAAGATGAACCCCGCCAAGTCGGAGGCCGTCCACTGCTTCGGGACCAACCTCTCCGTACGCGTCCGTCCCGACTGGATCAAAGCATCCGACGACGTCCCGATCCTCGCGGAGCTGAGCTCCGCCTACGCCGAGCACGTGCTGAGCCTGGTCGACGTCACCGAGGGCTACAACGCCCTGCACGCCGACGACAGCGACGAGATCCTGGAGCAGCTGCGCCGTTTCAACCTGCAGGCGAAGTGCCTGGGCGGGATGACCGCGAAGAGCCTGTGGTCCGCCCTCGGCTACCCCGCCAAGGACGCCGGGCGCCTGCTGGACCTGGCCAAGGCCGAGGCCGACGCCAAGGGCGAGTTCCGTTACTTCGGCAAGAGCGCCAACCTCGTCTACTGGACCAAGCGGGGCTACTCCACCTCAGACCCTCGCTCCTGCAAGACCTGGGTGGCTCCCTCCTCCAAGGTCTCGTAACCCGCTCCCGGACTCCCCCGCCCCGCCGCCCCGTCCACCGGCCTGGTTCCCGCTTACTGGGGCCCAAGCCGGTCAAAACCTGAAATTTCAGGGTTTGGACTTTCCGGGAAACGGCTTGGATCCGTCAGGCGAACATCGGCGCATTCAGAAGATTCAGCGGGCATTCGAACGGCCGAGGATCACAATTCGGCTCGCCTGCCGCGCCATCCGTCACGAAGAACCGCGACCGAATTCAAAAATAGCCTTTCCTCTCCGCTTCCCGGATCATTGTCCCTCACGCTCATTCTCGGCCGCCAGGCGGCGCGCCATCTCCCCGAGGGTGACGGCACACATCACGTTGGACAGGTTCCTCCCGTCGAGAACCTCCTCGGAGAGGCTTTGGCGGCGTACGGCGTAATAGCCGCCCCCGGCCGCCTCGGAGATGAGCCAGTGCCTGCCGTACCGGGCGATGAGGATGGCTATCGTCCCGGGTTTCGCGTCGCCCGGTACGCCGGTCATCGCCGGGCCAACTGGAACCAGACGGCGCGCCTGCGCCCTGCCGCACCCTCGTACCAGCCCCAAGACAGAGCCATCTCACTGACCAGCCGGAGCCCACGACCGCCCTCGGCCTCCTCGTCGGGCTCGTCCGGCTCGGCCGGGAGTCTGGGCACGCAGGTGGAGGACCCCTCGTCGATCACCGCTACCCGGATGACGTCGCCGAGGTTCGCCACCACGACCGTCACCCGGCCTCCGGCGCGTCCCGACTCCGAGTACCTGACCGCGTTCGAGACCAGCTCGCTGACCAGAAGCTCGGCGTCGTACGTATCCGGCTGACCCGAGTCTTCCAACGCGCTTCGCACGTATCGCCGGGCCGTGGAAACCGACTCGGCCACCCCGCACAGATCCACCCGGCCCAGCAGACCGAGCACGGGAACCGTTTCGGCACCCATCGGATCACCGCCATTCCTGTGAGGTCGCAGACGTCGACAATTCGCCTGCCCCAATGGCTCCATTAACCAGGCGAATTGTCCATTTAGTGCCCTTGCATCGCCCGGATAAAGTCTTGGCCTATAGAGTGCACACAGTTATGCTGCCGTTGCAGAACAGATCGGCCGACGAATTGACGACAAAAAGCCACACAGGCTGTAGGCGTTTGTCGTTCATTCGACGGCCGACGTCATCGCGACGATTGAGAGGCGAACATGGGAAACGATCTCGACCCACGCCTGACACCGGCTCAGCGCTTCGGCCGCGAGCTGGGGCGGGTCCGCAGGGAGGCGGGTCTGTCGCAGGCACGGCTGGGTGATCACCTGGGCGTCTCGTCGTCGTTCATCGGGCACATCGAGACCGGCAACCGGAGGCCCGGCACCAAGCTGGCGGCCGACTGCGACAGGTTCTTCAAGACGGACGACCTCTTCACCCACCTCTGCCGGAACATCACCGCCCCCACCGGGCCGGCCTGGTTCCTCAGATGGTCCGACGAGATCGAGCCCCGGGCCCGCGTGCTGAGAAGCTGGGACCCGCTCTTGGTCTCCGGCCTGCTCCAGACGGAGAACTACGCGCGAGCCGTCTTCCGTGGCGGTCTGGCCACTTCGGAGCAAGAGATCGAGGAGCAGGTAAGCGCTCGCATGCGGCGCCAACTGATCCTTACGAAGGACAGCCCGCTCGTACTGTGGGCCCTCATAGACGAATGGGTGCTTCGCCGCCCCATCGGGGGCCCGGAGGTCATGTACGAACAACTCGACCACCTCGCGGCGGTTGCCAGTCGGCAGAACGTGAAGGTGCAACTCGTTCCCTATGACACCCCCTGCACGTCGGGCCTGATGTCCGGGTTCGTGCTTGCCGAGCTATCGGACGCCCCCACCACCGTCTCCATAGAGTCATCCGGAGCAGGCGAAGTGTCAGCGGAACACGATTTGGCGGCGTTCATCTGGGATAGATATGACAGGATCCGCGCAGAGGCGCACCGTCCCGGGCAGTCGCTAGAAATAATCAAAGAAGCGAGGGACCAATGGAAGCAGCAGATGTGACCACCGGCCTTGACCTCTCCGGAGCCGCCTGGAAGAAGAGCTCCCTCAGCGGCGACAGCGGCGGAAACTGCGTCGAGGTCGCCGGAAACCTCCCCGGAGCCGTCGCCGTCCGCGACAGCAAAAACCCCACCGGCCCGGCCCTTGTCTTCACCCCAGATGAATGGGGTGCTTTCCTCATCGCCGTGAAATCGGGTCATTTCTACTGACCAGAAAGATCACTCTTGGAACCTCGGTTCGGAATACTCGGACTGAGCCTCGTTCGTGGCTGGAAATCGTAGACCTCACTGTCCAGCGGTCCAGGGCCCCGGCAAGTTTGTGATTTGGTCGGTGTGATCACTTCGGTCCGAGGTTGAACAGGTCGAGGACGCGCTGGTGGTCGTAGCCGTGCTCGCGGCGGGCGTAGGCGATGTTGACATGGCCCGCTCGGCGTAGGGCGCCGGTGGTGAGGTTGCGGAAAGCGGCCAGGGCGCGGGGCAAGGTGGCGGTCCGTGCTTGGCAGGCGTCCTCGGCGAAGGTGACGTCGCGGACGTGATGAACGCCGTTTTCGGTGGCTTTCCAGTGGCCGCGAACGTAGGCGGCGAGGTGGGCCGGTCCAGCTTGTCGCGCGGTCAGGTCGGTGATGCCGTAGCAGACCTCCTTGCTGTGGCGTATGCCGTCCAGGCCGCCGCGGTGGCGCAGGACACGGAAGACCTGAGCGGCATGGGGGAAGTCGATGTCGTTGGCCGAGGCTGTGCGAAGGATGCGGTGCTCGGTGCGGCCGTGCCCGCGGTCGGTCTCACGGTGGGTGGCGGCGGCGAAGTTGGTGTCGGTGCCGGTCAGCGCGGTGATGGCGGCGGCGTGCAGGGTGGGCTGGTTGGCTTTGAGGATCATGACGTAGTGCGCGTGATGCTCCTCGATCAGCAGTCGTGCCGAGGCGCGCTGGGTGTGCAGGGCGTCGGCGGTGATGACCGCCGGCCAGGTCGGTGCCGCCGGCTTGGCGCAGCAGTGCGTCCAGGGCGCCGATCTCGCTGCTTTTGGCCGGGATCTGGCGTTGGGCGTGGACGGTGGCGTCGAGGTGGGCGGCCAGGCTGATCAGGTGAACGCGGCCGCCGTCGGGGTGGCGGGCGCCTTTGAGGCGTTTGCCGTCGACGGCGTAGGCCCGCAGCAGGCCCGGTGTCGGGGTGGGAGATCGGTGGGCGGCGCGGCGGGCTTCGCGCTCGGTTCGCCGGCTCGCCGGTGCCGGGAGGCGGTCGTGTGTTTCGGCGGTGGGCAACACGGGTGGCCGGTTGAGGAAGGTTGTCAGGCAGGCGTCGAGTTCGTCGCCGTCCAAGGCGGCCAGGACGCGGCGGATGGTGCGTTCGCTGGGCGGCCGGTGCAGGCCGGTGAACGGGTCGCGCCAGATGTGCAGGTCGGCCAGGATCTGCTGGGGGGCGTTGTCGGCCCACTGTTCGATCGCGGTCAGGCAGTCGCCGCCTACCGCTACGGTGGCGCATGCCACGATCGCCAGGATCGAGGCCGGTGAGTGGCGCTGTCCTCGCGTTGAGCGCGGGTCGGAAATCAGGGCGAACCGGTTGATGAGGTCCAACCGGGCGGAAGAATCGGTGTTCGTTTGCCCGATCTGCTCGCGGCCGACAGCGTTGATCAGCGATGATGGCGCGATAGGCACGGTTTCCTCGTTCGATCAGGCGGCTTTAGACACCTCTGATCTTCGGGAACCGCGCCTTTTGGTCGTTGTGGGCTTGGTGTTTCCTTACCTGCCCTGCTGATGCCGATGGACCGCTACGGAACGAACCCGTTCAAAACATCAACTTGCCGGGGCCCTGGGTACACATCTGCGAAACACAGGCCAGACGCCGAATATCGGCCTGACCGACACGATGAACGCGGCTTTGGCGGCCGAGTTCCGGACCAACGCCGCCTTCGAACTGAATCGTAAATACTTCCGTGCGATCCGTTTGCCCACCGACCACGGATGCTTCCGACTGCTGCTCGACGACATCCGACAGGATCGACCGTATCGATCAGGTAGGCCTGGATCATCTTGACGGTCTCCTCGTTCACGAGAGCATCAAGTTTGCGCAACCAGTAAGTTTATCGGCCACCCGACGTCCATTCGATCGCCTGATTTAAAAGGCGGGGATCCGCACAGCTGCAGGATCCCCGCGCGGTTAAATCGGCTTGAAATTACAGTTCAGGGGGAAGGGTATACACATACTTTGGACATGAATGGCCGAGCGCTATCGGCGGATCGTATCGGTTCGGTAGATCCCAACACGAAGAAGCCGTCATCTTGATCCGGCCATCCGGATAGTCCGGATTCTTGAAGGGCAGATGGACGTCAACAATGAATCCGGTCTGGAACTCTTGGACATCACAGAGGCCCGGCAAGGATCCTGTGCATGTGATCTCTAGGTTGTCGTCACCCTGAGTCGGGTAATGAAGGACCCGGTCCCCCTTGACTCCTCGTACAGTTTTTTTCTCGCACTCCTCGCTGGTCATCGGCTCATATCCGGGCGGGATGGTGATGTTCAGAGTCCCCGAAAGCGTCCGTGCACACACCTTGTCAGTGACCGTGATGGTCATATTTTTCACAAATTGATAGCTTTCGTACTTCTTAAGAAAGCCCTTAGTGAAATAAGCCTGTGCCCAGACGCGATGCTTAGCGACTTTTAGTTCCTTCAGCCTCCAGGCAGGACTGGGTTTCCAGCCATGCATTCCTGAAGCTTGAATCGTCATGCCCTTATAAGGGATCTTGGTCACCGGGTTTTGAGGGACCTGCGGCTGAGCCCGATACCACGAGCACGAATTCTTAGCCTCGATAACTTTTGTACACACATCGTACGAAGGTCCTGTGCCACCATCACTAGTCGAGACACCGCACACCTCTTCAACCGTTCCGTCAGGGTTAACGAAACCGGAGCAGGGATCGGAGTGATCGGTTGAATCCTCATGAACTTGGATCGGGACTTCGATGATGCTCATGTCCCCGCAGCGGTCGAAGACGAACACCGATATGGTGAATTCACTTGGTTCAACGTTGCCCGGCGCACTGGAAGTAACAACAGACTTGGCCGCGCCTGCCGCGAGCTCCTCCTTCCATGTGCGTTTAACATAGACGGTAATGTGAACGGTGCCGTCCGGCATCAACTGAGTTACAGGCTCCAATAGCTGCACAGCTGATTGGCTCCGCGTCACCTCCATCAACCGTAAAGAATCTCGCTGCTGAAGCAGGAGCGTATTGAGAAGCGACAGCTTAGCTGTATTCGACGCATTCGCGGATACGCCAGGAGCGTCCCAGATGGTGTGGGCCCGGCCTTCGAGCACCGCGTCCTGCGTCCGGTAGTAGTGCTCGACACGGTCGAGATAGGCTGAGGCACCAGACCTGGTCACAGCTGTGGCCGTGGCGAGCGCGGAGGGGTATTCAAGCCTGCAGGTCGCACCTCCGCCGGTGTCAGAGCTGGGTGGTGGGATGGCTGCCGTCGTCGTGGTGGTGGATTCCCATTCACCGATGCCGAAAGCGGTCTTGGCACGCACCTTCACGGTGTAGGTGACGCCATTACTTAGGCCACTGATGAGGGCATAAGAGTCTTCCACCTCGATTGTTTTAACGACTGCGCCGCTGTCATCGATGATCTGGACGTCGTAGCCGTCGAGCATCGCGATGCTGCCGTTGTTCTCCGGCACGCCCCAGCTGGCGGTCGCGCTCGCGTCGCCGCCTTTAGCGGTCAGATTGAGCACCTTGCTGGGCGGTCCGGCAGGAAGATAGGTGAGCGCCAACGACGGCTGCTCGGTTGCTTCCACATCTCCAAAGGTCATGACCTCGTTTTTGTTAGAGGTGAGCATCAGCCACTGATACTCACTCCCGGCGATGTCCGCCTGCGGACCGCTCAGCGGCAAGGAGTAGGGCGTGGTGTCCGTGTTGGCATCGCCTGCCAGGTCCGAGCCCCTGGTCTCGCCGGTGACCTGGCTCTTCAACGGGGTGGCGGTGATGACCGTGTCCGCCGGGCAGGTCCCGGCCGGACAGGTCGGAGTACCGAGTTTGAGGATGCTCTCCGACATACCCGCGCCCTCGGGAAGCTCGTCGAGCCTGAACCCGATCACCGCTGCGATCTTGTCGACACCGCTGCCGCCGATCCGCATGACGGTCGAGTCGGTCACCGTGCAGGGCGAACCGTCACAGGCCGTCGGGTCGACCTTCGCGGTCTTGATGACGAAGTTGTCCTTGAGCAGGGTCAGGTGGTTGACGGTTTCAGTTGGCGGCTCCGGTGGGGTGCCGGGGATGGTGATACTGACCGGGGCGGTCTTGGCCGTGCAAATCTCCAGGGCGCACGCCTGCATCTGCCAGGTGTAGGTCCCGCCGAGTTGAACGGTGTTTTCCGGCACCTGGAAGGACGCGCGCTCCCCGCCGTTGACCGTACGCTCGCCGAGCGGGCTGGAGCCGACCGGCGCGCCCGTGCCGTCGTAGAGGAAGTACTTGGCGGTGATCGGTCCGCCCGACGGTCGGTTGACCATGCCGGACAGGATCGGCCTGGCCGGGTCGGCCAGGCCGGTCTCGGTGTCGGTAGGCAGGTAGGGGGCGTCGGTGGTGATGCGGTAGTACGGGCTCTCGCTGCAGGTGATGGGAGTGGCCCCGTTGATGCAGGCTCTGACGGAGATCTTGAAGCTGTCGACGTTGCCGACGTTGTAAGTGACGGACGCGCTCTGGCCCGAGGGCAGGTTCGCGTTGGTGGGCGGGGTGAGGTTGAGCATCCACTGGACCTCACCGGAGCTCAGGGCTCGGTCGTAGGCGCGGATCTCGTCGTAGCCGGCCTTGACCCAGGGGAAGCTGTAACCGCCGTGGCTGGCGGCGCCGAGCCAGAAAGGCTGCTCGGCCTGCCAGGGGGTGACGGTGTAGTCGGCCTCGGCGGCCTGGACGCCGTTGACGTACAGGCGGATCTTCTTGGCGACGGCGTCGTAGACACCGGTCAGGTGGGTCCAGGTGCCGATCTGCGCCACGGCGGAGGACTCGATCTCCGTCACCGCGCTGGTGGTGGTGTCGGTGTGGTACATCAGCATGTTCCATTTGCGGCTGACGGAGTCGTACCCCACGACGAAGGCGCTGGTGCCGGGGCCGCCCTGGCTGATCAGCGCGGCGGATTCGGTCCCGGAGTCCAGGCGGACCCAACCGGCCACGGAGAAGCTCCTGTCGGTGCGCAGCACCGGCCTCTGGGTGGCGGCGAAGGAGGGGATGCCGGTGGCTCCGTTGAGGAAGAGGGCCTTGCCGTCCTTGCCGTCGACCATCGAGTAGCGGCCGCTGACGAAGCTCAGCGGGTTGCCCTTGCCGCTGGAGTCGGTGCCCTCCGTGCCCTCGGTGAAGCTCCACTTGCCGACCTCGCCACCACCCGTGGTCCAGGCCGGAAGAGGAGCGGTGGAGTCGACGACGGAGACGTAGTAGTCGATGTTCCTGCCGTCGACCGAGGTGCTCTTGTAGCCGACCCTGGCCGAGCTCTCGCGCACGATGGCGTGCTCGCCGTCCATCGAGTCGACCGACTCCGCGGTGACCGTGGGGATCTCGGGCGGCAGGATGTACTGGGTGATCAGCTTGGGCGGGGTGGCTCCGGTGCCGGTCGTCTCCGCCGAGTGGAAGACCGCGGAGTAGGCGTTGTAGCGGTCGACGCTCTCGGTGGGCCCGCTGAGCTCGACGCCGTGGTTGGACTGACCTCCGGTCCAGGCCTTGACCCAGTTGGTGATGGGCCAGGTCATCACGCCGGGAGTGAAAACGCCCGTGGTGGGACAGGGGGTGGACACGAACTCGGCGGTGGCGGGTTTGTCGGCCCAGGTCATCCGGCCCGGAGTCCAGTCGGCGCCGACCCGGGTGGCATAGATCTTGCCGTTGCCGCGCAGGTGGCAGCCGGGCGACTCGGTACGCCACAGCTGCATGGTGGACGAGACGATGGGCTTGCCGGCCAGACCGGTGACGTCGAACTTCAGGTATGAGCGCCAGTAGTTCATGGCGTCCACCCCCCTGCAGCTGTAGTAGGCCGCGCCGATCTTCAGCAGCGTGGCCCCCGGCTGGTCGTAGGTGTTGCAGTCGGCGCCGCTGGAGAGCAGCGTGTCGGTCTTGACGGTGAGGGTGGAGGTGGGGTCGACGACGACGGGGAAGGTGGTGGCGGGATCGGCCAGCCACCGGGCGTCGGGTTTGAGAACCAGTGTCCGTTCGCCGCCGTCCTCGACGACGGAGGTGGCGATCGGCGCGGTGCGCGGCGCGGTGGTGGTCTTGGGGTCCCGCGCGCCGGCGCCGGTGCTGTCCCACATCACCGGCTTCGGCGCCTGGGCGACGACCTTGTTCCTGCGATCGGTGAGCTGCAGCCCGCCCTGTGCGGACTTCTCAAGGGTCAGCCCGGCCGACTCCACCGGGATCCGGATCTCCAGCGGCCCCGTGGGGCGCTCCCGCAGCACCACGTCGTGCCGGAAACCGGTGGGCAGGGCGGTGACGACCAGGTCGGCCGCGGGTCCGGCGGCGTCCGGGTAGGTGGCGACGTTGCCCTTCACCACAGGACGGGGCAGCTTCCCGTCCCAGGAGAGGCTGAGGCTCTGCTTCGCGTCACGCTTCATCACGGCGAACGGGACGTCGTTCCCGCCGAGGGAGAAGGCGAGGTCCGCCTTGGCCACCTTGGGCTTGAGGACGCCGTCCTTCTCCACCAGCGTGGTGTCGATCCAGGCCCACGAACCGTCCTGCCGCTTGACCTGGGCGGGACCCGAGTACGACTCCGTCTTCAGGCTGCCGTCCGGAAAGGCCCAGGTGCGCGAGGTCTCGGTGAACGTACCGGTGACCTCGACCGCCTTGTTCTGCTTCCTGGCCTCCGCGACCGCCGCGCGCAGCGGGGCGTCGGGGTCCTCAGGGCGGGGGAACGGCGTCTGGACGGGCGCCGTGGGGGCGGCCGTGGGCGTGGGGGCCACCTGCGCTTCGGCGCCGCCCGACACCAGGAGCGACGCGGCCAGGGTCAGGACGGCCACGACCGTGGTCGCCGTTCGCCTGTTCGGTCCGCGCCGTGAAGGCGGCGCGAGGGGACGGTTCGGTAAGGGAATCCCCACCGGTTCCTCCATTGCGAAAGGGAGACTGACGGCCGGGCATCGGAATGGGAGAGCCCGGCCAAAGATGATCGCGCCAAGCATCCCGGACAGTGCTGTTGATCTTGTCGTATGGAGTGTCCTAACCTTGTCTTCTGTCCGCACTTCGCGTATTCACGGGAACGAGTGGCGTATGAGGCAGTTCGGGACAGGAAAAGCGCGCCGGCCGAACGCGCACCGCCTCGCCTGGCGATGAACGAGAAGAAATCCGGAACACGGCTTCGCGTCCTCGGCCCGGTCGACATATGGCGTGACGAGCGCTCGATCAGCGTCCTGGGCCCCAAGCAGCGGACACTTCTCGCCCTTCTCGTCGTGCGGGCGAATCGGGTGGTCCCCCACGACCGGCTGCTGACGGCCCTGTGGGCGGGGAAGCCTCCGGCGACCAGCAGGCGACTGCTCCACAACTACCTGTGGTCCGTACGGCGCCTGCTCGACGACGCGAACACGCTGGTGGGCACGCCTACCGGCTACTCCCTGCGGTTGCGTCCCGGTGACTCCGACCTTGACGTCTTCCTTTCCGAGACGGCGACGGGCCGCTCCGCCATGGCCGCGGGAGATGCCGCGAAAGCCTCCGAGCGACTCGGCGCGGCGCTGGCACTGTGGCGCGGTCCCGCGCTGGACGGCACACAACCCGATTTCCAGGCCGTCGAAGGGGCGGCACTCGAAGAATTACGCGTCGCCGCGCTTCTCGATCGCATTGAAGCGGACCTCGTTCTGGGCCGCCACGCGGAGTTGCTCGGGGAATTGCGCCTGCTGGTGGCGGAACACCCCCTGAACGAGGGTTTTCACGGCCAGTTGATGCGCGCGTTTCACCGAATCGGCCGTACGGCGGAGGCGCTGGAGGTATTCAGGGCCGCCCGGCGGCACTTCCGAGAGGAACTCGGGCTGGACCCGGGAGAGGAACTCGTCCGGCTGCACCAGTCGATTCTCGCGGGAGAGCCCGCTGCCGGAGACATTCCGGCAGAACGCGCTCTCACCTCACCGCCCGCGACCGTGCCCAGGCAGTTACCGGCCGACATCGCTCGCTTCACCGGCCGCGAGGAGAGCCTGCGCCGCCTCGATCTCCTGCTGTCCGCGGATCCGGGCGGCGCGTCGGCCGTGGTGATCACCGCCATCACCGGTACTCCCGGGATCGGCAAGACCGCGCTCGCCACCCGGTGGGGACACCGCGTGGCGGACCGGTTTCCCGACGGGCAGCTGTACGTGAACCTCCACGGTTACTCACAGGGGCAACCGGTCACAGGCGCGCAGGCGCTCTACCAGTTCCTCAGAGGGCTCGGGGTCGCCACGGACGAGATTCCCCACGAGGCCGACGAGCGGGCGTCGATGTACCGGTCGATCCTGGCCGGCAGGCGAATGCTCGTGGTGCTCGACAACGCGGCGAAAGCGGAGCAAGTGCGTCCCCTGCTGCCCGGCTCGTCGCTGTGCAAGGTGGTCATCACCAGCCGGGACTCCCTCAGGGGACTCTCGGTGACACACGACGTCCACACCCTCACTCTCGACCTGCTCTCGCCCGGCGAGGCGAGGACGCTGCTCGGCGCCGTCCTGGGCGAGGATCGGATCCGCGACGAGGACGAGGCCGTGCTCGAACTCGTTCGCCTCTGCGGTCACCTCCCGCTCGCGCTGCGACTGGCGGCCGCGCACCTGAGCAGCCGGCCCACGCTGTCCGTCGCCGGCTTCGTGACCAGGCTTCTCCGGGAGAACCGGCTGACGGCGCTGGACATCGAGGAGGACCCGCACATAGGCGTACGGGCCGCCTTCGAGACGTCCTACGGGAGCCTTCCCGAGCCCGCCCGGCGGACCTTCAGGCTGCTGGGCCTTCATCCCGGCCCGGACATCGGCGTCGACGAGGTCGTCGCCCTGGCTCGCTCGTCCGTCGACGACGTCCGCGCGGCCCTCGACACGCTCATCGGCGCCCATCTCGTCCAGCACGGCACCGGTGGGCGTTTCGTCATGCACGACCTGGTGAGCCTGTTCGCCCGCGAGCGCGCCGAGTCCGACGACAGCGAACCGGCTCGCCGTGGCGCGCTGGTCCAGCTGTTCGACTGGTATCTGCACGCGGCCAGGGCGGCCATGGAGCACGTGAACACCGACTACAGCGGGATCACGCTCGTCTCCGAGCCCCCCTCGCACGGGATTCCGGTCTTCGACGATCATGATTCCGCCACGGAATGGCTCGACGCGGAGTATCCGGCACTCATGTCGGCCGTCAACCACGCCGCCGAACACGAGTGGTTCGGCTACGCGTGGCAGATCGCCTACACCTTGGATTACTTCTTCTACCTCAGGGACCGCGTCGACGACTGGGTGACGGTCCACCAGACCGCCCTCTCGGCCGTGCGCCAGACCGGTGACCGGCATGGGGAAGGGCGGGTCCTGAACGCGCTGGGCGCGGCGAACATGTTCTCCGGGAAAATCGACAGGTGTCTTGAGTACCAGCGGCAGGCCCTGGACCTCAGCCGGGCGGTCGGGGACCGGAAGGAGGAGGCCTACGCCCTGGGCCGACTCGGATACAGCCTGCTCTGGGCGGGGGACTTCCGTCAGGCGATACGGAACTGCGTGAAGGCGATCGAACTGTTCAACCGGTTCGATGACGAGCACGGCGAGGCGACGGTGATCTTCGCCCTGGGGATCGCCTATCTCAGAATGGGTCGTTCGCTGGACGCTCTCCGTTGCGTCGACCGCTGTCTGGCTTTCGAGCGCAAGGCGGGCAACCGCAACGACGAGGCCTACACACTCAATGTCCTGGGTGACGTCCACGAGAGTCTGGGAGATCTGACAACCGCCCTCGACCTGTATCAACAGTCAATCCAGCTGAACAGGAGCGTGGGCAACCATCGACTCGAGGTGAACTCCGTCAACGGCATCGGAAGAATACGCCGGTGGCAGAAACGCCATGCCGAGGCTCTCGAACACCACCGGGACGCCCTCACCCGCATAAGGGAGATGAAAGACCAGTACGCCGAATGCGAGATCCTGATGGACCTGGGGACGACCCTGCTGGCAACCGGAGATGGGCGGGCCGCGGCCGAGAACCAGCAGGCCGCCCTGGACATAGCCCTCACCGTCAAGAACCCGTATTTACTCGGTCTGGCCCACAGCAACCTCGCCCATGCGCTGCAAGCGCTCGGCAGGACCGATGAGGCCATGTCCCATTGGAAAACCGCCTTCGAGATCCTTTCCCCCATGGGAGTTCCCGAGGCGGGGGAGATCGCCGGACGGATGCGCGAAACGGCGGCCCGCGCGACGTGATCGCCACGGCGTGATCCGCCGTCCCGCTCAGACGCCGGCGCGGGCCGTCAGGTCGGCCCAGATGTCGTCCATCCGGGCCTCCAGCTCCTCCAGGGTCCCCTCGTTCGGGACGACGATGTCGGCGATCTCCAGCCGCTCCTCGCGGGTCGCCTGGGCGGCGAGCCTGGCCCTGGCATCCTGCTCGCTCATGCCGCGCAGTTCGATCAGCCGGGCGAGACGCACCTCGTCGGAGGCGTCGACGACGATCACCACCTCGTACATGGGGGCGAGCTTGTTCTCCGCCAGCAGCGGCACGTCGTAGATCACAATGCTGCCGGGAGGCGCCTGCTCCTGCAGCTCGCCGACCCTCGCGCCGACGAGGGGGTGGACGATGGCGTTGAGGGAGGCGAGTTTCTCGGAGTCGGCGAAGACGATCGAGCCGAGTTTCTCCCGGTCGAGCGAACCGTCCTCGTGCAGGACACCCGTGCCGAAGACGCCGGTCACGCGCGCCAGCCCGGGGGTTCCCGGCTCGACCACCTCTCTGGCGATCTTGTCGGCGTCGATGACCACGGCGCCACGGGCGCCCAGCCGACGGGAGACCTCGCTCTTGCCCGACCCGATGCCGCCGGTAAGCCCCACCTTCAACATGATCCGCAGCATACGCCGTACGGGCCGTGCTCCGGGGCGGTCGGCGCCGGGCTCGCCAGGCGGCGCATTCCGGCAGGCCGGTAGAAGCCGCCCCCGCGGCGCCGGAGGCCACGCTGCCGCCCCTCGGGCCGCGGCCTTCACTCGGCACCGGACGACGTGCGGGAACGCGCCTGAGGCTCCTACAGCTCCCTGCGCAGGTGCACCAGGGTGAGATGGTCGCTCATCGGCTCCCTGCGGGTCTCGCGATAACCGTGACGGCGGTAGAGGCGCAGGTTGCCCTCCGACAGGTGGCCGGTGAACAGGTCGAAGGCGAGTGCCGTGGCGGCCTCGTCGTGCAGGGCCGCCAGCAGGGATCCGCCGATGCCCTCGCCCTGCCGGTCGGGGGCGACCACCAGGCGGCCGACCAGGCAGGTCGTGCCGGACATCCGGCCGCGGACCGACCCCACGATCCTCGCCCCGTCGCGGGCGACGAGCACGGTGGCCGTCTCGACGGCCTTTCTGACCTGGGCGGCCGACTCCACGAGCGGCGGGATGAACGGGTCACCGTAGAGCTGGGCCTCGCCCACGTAGGCGGCGCGCTGCACGGTCAGGATCTCGCCCGCGTCCTCGGGCTCCGCCACCTCGATCACGATCACTGCGTCACCCTAGCGGCCGGGCGGGTGGCCGGGGCGGGTGGTCCCACCGGGAGCCGTCTTGGAGGTCCCGCGGATTCCATCCCGGAAACCGTCTCAGAGGTCCCGGGAACTCCGCGGATTCCGGGCCCGGAGTCCATGGAGGAGTGCCCCGGGAACGCGGAAAGGGCCCCGCCGGAGCGGGGCCCTTCCGTCAATCTTCTACCGCGTTGTCAGCTCGGCGCCGTCGGCACCGTCAGTTCTGGCCGCCCGCGAGCTTCTCGCGCAGAGCCGCGAGAGCCTCGTCGGAGGCCAGCGCGCCCGCCGCCGGAGCGGAGGAGCCGCTGCTGCTGGAGGCGCCGGTGGAACCCGAGGACGGGGTCTCGCCGGAGTAGGACGTGGGGGCAGCCTCGCCCGCCTCGGCCTCGGCCTTGCGGGCCTCCTCGACCTGCTTCTTGTGAGCCTCGAAGCGGGTCTGAGCCTCGGCGTACTGCCGCTCCCACTCCTCGCGCTGCTTGTCGAAGCCTTCGAGCCACTCGCCGGTCTCGGAGTCGAAACCCTCGGGGTAGATGTAGTTGCCCGAGTCGTCGTAGGTCGCCGCCATGCCGTACAGCGTGGGGTCGAACTCGACGTCGGCGCCGATCGCACCCTCGTTCGCCTGCTTGAGCGACAGCGAGATCCGGCGGCGCTCGAGGTCGATGTCGATGATCTTCACGAAGATCTCGTCGCCGACCTGAACGACCTGCTCGGGGATCTCGACGTGGCGCTCGGCCAGCTCGGAGATGTGGACCAGGCCCTCGATGCCCTCCTCGACGCGGACGAACGCACCGAACGGCACCAGCTTGGTGACGCGGCCCGGGACGACCTGACCGATCTGGTGGGTGCGGGCGAACTGCTGCCAGGGGTCTTCCTGCGTCGCCTTGAGCGACAGGGAGACGCGCTCGCGCTCCATGTCGACGTCGAGCACCTCGACGGTGACCTCCTGGCCGACCTCGACGACCTCGGAGGGGTGGTCGATGTGCTTCCAGGAGAGCTCGGAGACGTGGACCAGACCGTCGACGCCGCCGAGGTCGACGAACGCACCGAAGTTGACGATCGAGGAGACGACGCCCTTGCGGACCTGACCCTTCTGCAGGGTGTTGAGGAACGTCTGGCGAACCTCGGACTGGGTCTGCTCGAGCCAGGCGCGGCGGGACAGAACCACGTTGTTGCGGTTCTTGTCGAGCTCGATGATCTTCGCTTCGAGCTCGCGGCCCACGTACGGCTGGAGGTCGCGGACGCGCCGCATCTCGACCAGGGACGCCGGCAGGAAGCCGCGCAGGCCGATGTCGAGGATGAGTCCACCCTTGACGACCTCGATGACCGTGCCGGTGACGATGCCGTCCTCGTCCTTGATCTTCTCGATCGTGCCCCAGGCCCGCTCGTACTGAGCGCGCTTCTTGGACAGGATCAGGCGGCCTTCCTTGTCCTCCTTCTGGAGGACGAGGGCCTCGACGTGCTCGCCAACCTCGACGACATCCGCCGGGTCGACATCGTGCTTGATCGAGAGCTCGCGCGAGGGGATGACACCCTCGGTCTTGTAGCCGATGTCGAGCAAAACTTCGTCTCGATCGACCTTGACGACGGTGCCCTCGACGATGTCGCCGTCGTTGAAGTACTTGATGGTCAGGTCGATCGCTGCGAGGAACTCTTCCTCAGAGCCGATGTCGTTGACCGCTACCTGCGGGGTGCTCGAGGTGGCCTCAGTGCTGCTCGTCATGTGTGGAGTTGCTCCGAACGCGGACAGATGTCGATGTGGCGAACGCGCGGCAGGCCTCTTACCGTCAGCCGAAGAATTCATCGGCGTGATCGAGCGCGAGCCCACTCCGTCCGAGACGCGCGCGAGCCCACAACGCAGCGATCAGCATATGAGACCAGACGGGTATGGTCAATCCAACGACTCTACGCGCCCGCGTGCCGAAAGGATAACGATCTCGCTCAATAGGCGTTGATCTTCTGCCTCCGGTCCGCCCTGATGTTACCTCGAAGCCCGCGAGGGATGGAGATCCGATCGGGATCGCCGTCAGCCGTATAGCGCTCACGGGGATGCTTGTCCAGCCATCCGAGCCAGTACTCGGAGCACCACTTGCGGCACTCCCCCTTCCTGCCGTTGCTCTGGATCCGCTGGATCGCGCGCCAGTCGTAGTCCTCGACGAACGGCGAGACCGACGGCTCGGCGCCGGCCAGGAAGACGCCCTTGAACCGGTAGGACACTCCGTGCCATTTTCCCGTCTGCACGGTAGATCTTTTGCGGGGCATCGCGCCGAACGGCAGCGCCATCGTCTCGGAGGGAGGAACGCCGAGTCCTTTCAGCAGCCGTTCGACCCTGGCCACCTGCTCGACGACCTTCTTCTTGGACAGGCGCGGCAGGTGGGGGTGGCCCCAGGTGTGGTTGGCCACCTCGAAGCCCCGCGAGGCCAGCCACCGCACGGCCCGCTCCTGGTCCTTCCGCTCGCGCAGGCCGAACGGGTCCCGGTTGACCCAGAAGGTGGCGACGGGCCGGAATCCGGGATGCTTCACCGCCACCTGGTAGATGATGCCGACCGCGGTGTCCTTGGCCGGGGCCCCGTTCGCGTCGAGGGCGAAGTGGCTGGGGTGGCCGTCGTCGAAGGTCAGCACGACCGGGTGCCTGCCCGCCGGGATGTCCATCCTCCCGGTGGCGAACTCCCGCGCGGTGACCGGCACGTAACCGCCCTTGGCGAGCCGCTCCAGCTCCTTGCGCAGCTGGGCGGGGGTGCGGTCGATGGAGGCCAGCCTCTTGCGGGTGATCCGGTGGTACATCAGGATCGGGACCGCTCCGGCCTCGTTGGCCTTCACCTGCCGGGCGAACTCCTCCGACGCCGTGATCGGCGGCGGCAGCTCGGCCGAGGGCAGGTCGGGTGCCGGCGAGGGCGGTTGTGACGACGCCGGGCTGCTCGCCGCCGTGCCCGGCCGGGCGGCGCCGGGTGGCGGGGAGGACGGCGGGAGCACCAGGAGCACCACCACCGCCACTACGACGACCAGCACGTTGGCCAGTAAAATGATCTTCGTCAGGGGGATTGGACTCCGCACAGAACTCCCGTGCCCGTCGAGCTTCTCGGCTTGGATCACCAGCCTAGAACAGACTCGGACAGGCCCGGCCAATCAGCGAAGTCCGGCATCCCGGAACCGGTCGCAGCCCTCCCGGGAACCCCTCCCGGAGGGGATCGTCAGTGCCCGGCGTCCTCCCAGGTGCGGCCGACGCCCACCGAGACGGCCAGCGGGACGCGCAGGGAGTACGCGGCGTTCATCCGGTCGGTGACCAGCTCCCGCAGGGTCTCCAGCTCGCCGGGCGCCACCTCGAACACGAGCTCGTCGTGGACCTGCAGCAGCATCCGGGAGCCGAGCGACGCCTCCTTCAGCGCGCTCTGCACGTTGAGCATGGCGACCTTGATGATGTCGGCCGCGGACCCCTGGATGGGCGCGTTGAGCGCCATCCGCTCGGCGATCTCGCGGCGCTGGCGGTTGTCGCTGTTGAGGTCGGGCAGGTAGCGGCGGCGGCCGAGGATGGTCTCGGTGTAGCCGTCGTTCCTGGCCTGCGCGACGATCGCGTTGAGGAAGTCGCGGACGCCGCCGAACTCCTCGAAGTACTCCTCCTTGAGCGCCCGCGCCTCGGAGACCGCGATGTTGAGCTGCTCCGACAGCCCGAAGTCGGACAGCCCGTAGGCGAGGCCGTAGTTCATCGCCTTGATCTTGGCCCGCATCTCCCCGGTGACCTTCTCCGGCTCGACGTCGAAGACCCGGGCCGCGGTGGCCATGTGGAAGTCGTGCCCGGACTCGAAGGAGGCGATGAGCGCCTCGTCCCCGGACAGGTGGGCCATGACGCGCAGCTCGATCTGGCTGTAGTCGGCGGTCAGCAGGGTCTCGAAGCCCTTGCCGACCACGAAGCCCTGCCGGATGCGGCGGCCCTCGGCGGTGCGGATCGGGATGTTCTGCAGGTTGGGCTTCTCCGAGCTGAGCCGCCCGGTGACCGCCACGATCTGGTTGAACGTGGTGTGGATGCGGCCGTCGTCGGCGATCTCCTTGATCAGGCCTTCGACCGTGACCTTCAGCTTGGCCTGGTCGCGGTGGCGCAACATGATCGTCGGCAGCTCGTGCTCGGTCTGGGCGGCGAGCCAGGCCAGCGCGGAGGCGTCGGTGGTGTAGCCCGTCTTGGTCTTCTTCGTCTTGGGCAGGTTGAGCTTGACGAACAGGATCTCCTGGAGCTGCTTGGGCGAGCCCAGGTTGAACTGCTCGCCGCCCACGGAGGCGTGCGCCGCCTCGACGGCCTGCTTCACCGCGGCGCCGAACTCGGCCTCCAGGGCGCCGAGGTGCTCCCGGTCGGCGGCGATGCCGGCCCGCTCCAGCTCGGCCAGCACGGTGACGAGCGGCAGCTCCACGTCGCGCATGAGGTGGATGCCGCCCAGCGGCTCCAGGAACGCCTCCAGCGCGTCGGCGAGCTCGCCGACCGCCAGCGCCCGCAGGGCGAGGTCGCGGGCGCCGTCGTCGTCCTGGTCGTCGAAGAGGCTGGCCTGGCCGCCGTTGTCGGCCTCGCTGCGCAGCTCGCGCCGCAGGTAGACCCGCACGAGGTCCTCCAGCGGGAACGAGCGCTGCCCCGGCATCGCCAGGTAGGCGGCGAGCGCGGTGTCGCAGGTGAGGCCGCGCAGCTCCATGCCCTGCGCCCACAGCGCGAGCATCGGGCCCTTGGCGTCGTGCACGGCCTTGGGCTTCGAGGCGTCGGCCAGCCACTCGCGCAGGGCCGCCTCGTCGGCCTCGGTGAGCGTGGTCGGGTCGACGAACGCGGCGCCGGGCCCGCCCTTCGCCGCCCGCCCCGCCTCCGCGCCGGCTCCCGCCCCGGCCGCCGCGATGGCGATGCTGTCGACGCGGCCGGTGCCGCTGCCGTACGCGCCCTTGAAGGCGAGGCCCGCGCGGCCCTCGGGCAGCGCGCGCAGCCAGGGGCCCACCTCGTCGGGGCCCAGGGTGACGACCTCGACCTCGAAGCCCTCCTCCGCCTCCGCCTCGGCCGAGCCGATCGTCTTGAACAGCCGGTCGCGGATCTCGCCGCGGAACTCCAGCGTGTCGAGGATCTTGTTGATCTCCTCGCGGTCGGCGGCGCCGATCTGCAGGGCGGCGACCTCGCGCTCCAGCGGCACGTCGCGGATCAGCTGGGTCAGCCGCCGGTTCATCAGCACCTGGTCGAGGTGGTCGCGGAGCTTGTCGCCGACCTTGCCCTTGACCTCGTCGACCCGGTTGACCAGCTCCTCCAGCGAGCCGAACTCGCGGATCCACTTGGCGGCGGTCTTCTCGCCCACGCCGGGGATGTTCTTCAGGTTGTCGCTGGAGTCGCCGCGGATGGCCGCGAAGTCGGGATACTGGGCCGGGGTGAGCTCGTACTTCTCCAGCACGGCCTCGGGGGTGAACCGGGTCATGTTGCTGATGCCGACCCGGGTCATCAGCACGGTGACCCGCTCGTCGACGAGCTGCAGCGCGTCGCGGTCGCCGGTGACGACCAGCACGTTCATGTCCTGCTCGGCGGCGCGGGTGGCGAGGGTGGCTATCAGGTCGTCGGCCTCGTATCCGGCCAGCGACAGGTGCGGCACGCGCAACGCGTCGAGCACCTCGTGGATCAGGCTCATCTGGCTGCGGAAACTGTCGGGGCTCGCGCTCCGGTTCGCCTTGTAGTCGGCGTACTCCTCGTGGCGGAACGTCGGCTCGGAGCGGTCGAAGCAGACCGCCACGTGGGTCGGCCGCTCGTCGCGGAGCACGTTGACCAGCATCGAGGTGAACCCGTAGACCGCGTTGGTCGTCTGCCCCGTGGTGGTGGAGAAATTCTCCTCCGGCAGGGCATAGAACGCCCGATAGGCCAATGAATGCCCATCCAGCAGCAGGAGACACGGACGAGTGGGGGTCGCTTCGCTCTTCGGCACACCGAAAGCCTAGTCTCCTGGTGCGACAGAAAACCTGGCCCCGTACGACAGGAGACGCCCCCTTGACCGTGACAGACCGCGAAGAAGCCGCCCGGCGCATCGAAGAGGCGCTCGGCACATCGCACAGGAACACGCTGGCGGACCGGATGGGCATCGAGATCACCGAGGCCACCGCCGAACGGGTGGTCGGCACGATGCCGGTCGAGGGCAACATCCAGCCGTACGGCCTGCTGCACGGCGGCGCCTCGTGCGTGCTGGCGGAGAGCCTGGGCTCGACGGGCGCGGCGATCCACGCGGGCCCCGGGCGGATCGCCATGGGCGTCGAGATCAACGCCACCCACCACCGCTCGGCCACGTCCGGGCTGGTCACCGGGGTGGCCACCCGGATCCACGGCGGCCGTACGCTCGCCACCTACGACATCGAGATCGTCGACGAGCAGGGCCGCCGGGTGTGCACCTCGCGCCTGACGTGCATGCTGCGCGACGCCTGAGCACCCCTGATCACGTCCGCCGATCGTCTGATCACATCTCGTCCTCGATCATATTCGGACCGCCTTTTTGCCCACCTGAAGCAACGAGTCCGCTACGGTGGGTGACGGCGATGCCCGCGGGGAGGCCGAGTAGAAAACGTACGGGGTCGGGGAAGCTCCGTATGGCGCCAAAGGTCTCCCCCGGGCTCGCCACGCTTCGCCGGGCCCGCGAACCCGCGGGCCGGCCGGGATCCGTTCCCGCCCCTCGCCGTTCCACCGGCCTTTCCCCTGCCGTCCCCCACGCGGATCCTCGCGGCACACGTACCCCGGCACGCGCACCCCGGCACGCGTACGGCCCGCGCCGGGCGGGCGCGGGCCGTACGCGGCGAGACTCAGATGTCGGTGTGCGTCGGGTCGAGCACGCGGCGCAGGAAGGTCTTGGTGCGCTCGTGCTGCGGAGCGCTGATCACCTGCTCCGGGGTGCCGTCCTCCACGATCACACCGCCGTCCATGAACACGACCCGGTCGGCCACGTCGCGGGCGAACGCCATCTCGTGGGTGACCACGAGCATGGTCATCCCCTCCTCGGCGAGCTTGCGCATGACCGTGAGCACGTCTCCGACGAGCTCGGGGTCGAGCGCCGAGGTGGGCTCGTCGAAGAGCATCAGCCCCGGGCTCATGGCCAGTGCCCTGGCGATGGCCACGCGCTGCTGCTGCCCGCCGGAGAGCTGGGCGGGGAAGGCGTCGCACTTCTCCCCGATGCCGACCTTGTCCAGGTTCTCCCTGGCGATCCGCTCGGCCTCCGCCTTGCCCCGCTTCAGCACCCGGCGCTGCGAGATCATCACGTTCTGCAGGACGGTCATGTGCGGGAACAGGTTGAACTGCTGGAAGACCATGCCGACACCGCGGCGGGCGGCGTCGATGTCGACGTCGCGGTGGGTCAGCTCCACGCCGTTGACGACGACCTTGCCCGACGTGGGCTGCTCCAGCAGGTTCACGCAGCGCAGCAGCGTGGACTTGCCCGACCCCGAGGGGCCGATGACGCAGACCACCTGGCCGGGGTCGACGGCGAAGTCGATGCCCCGCAGGACCTCGTTCTTCCCGAAGTACTTGTGCAGGTCACGGATCTCGACCGCGTGGGTCGCCTGGGCGTCCGGGGACGCCGGATTCGCTGGATTCGCTGGATTCACTGTCACCGTCCCCTCGCCTGGCGCTTCTCCAGCCGGGACGCGAGGTAACCCAGCGGGATGGTGACCAGTAGATACGTCACGCCTACGACCAGGATGGGCGTGGCGTTGGCATAGGTCGAGGCCATGTCGTTGCCGAACTTGGTGAGCTCGACGTAGTCACCGGAGACGCCGAGGAACAGCACCAGCGAGGAGTCCTTGAGAAGGGACACGAACTGGTTGGTCGTCGGCGGGATGACGATGCGCACGGCCTGCGGGATGACGATGGTGACCATGGCCCGCGAGTACGACATGCCCAGCGAGCGCGCCGCCTCCATCTGCCCCTTGGGCACCGCCTGGAGCCCGGCGCGGAGCGTCTCGGCCATGTAGGCCGAGCCGACGATCGTCAGGCCCAGGATGCCCTGGCCGTACGTGCCGCCGGGCACCTCGAAGCCGGTGATGGCCAGCGGCAGGAACAGGATGAGCAGGAAGATCAGCAGGGCGGGCAGGCCACGGAAGATCTCGATGTAGGCGACCGCGATCCACCGGTAGGGCCGCACCGACGACAGCCGCATCAGCGCGAACAGCAGGCCGAGCAGGAAGGCGAAGACGAAACCGCCGACCGAGTAGATGATCGTGTTCTTCAGCGCGATCGTGAACAGGTCGGGAAGCGTCTGTTCCGCGACGTCGAGCTTGGTGAAGTTCTCCCCGAGCTTGCCCCACTCGATGCGCAGGACGAGGAAGACGACCACGGCCACCAGAACGGCGTACTGGACGCCCCTGCTGATCTGCTGCCTCTTGCGGGGACTGAGCCCGCTCCCGCCGGGGGCGCCCCCGGCGGGAGTGGGCTCGGTCGTCGTTGGCTGGTCGGTCATCGATTAACCGAGCTCCCCGGGCTTCTTGCCGAACCACTTGACGAAGATCTGCTCGTAGGTGCCGTCGGACTTGGCCTCGGCGATCGAGTCGTTGATCGCCTTGAGCAGGACCGGGTCGGAGCCCTTCTTCAGGCCGATGCCGTACTGCTCGCCGGTGTCGAGGCTGGCGACCAGCTCGAACTTGTCGGCGATCTCGGGCTTCTTCAGCCAGGTCAGGACGACCGGGAGGTCCTGGACGATCACGTCGGCCTGGCCGGACTGCAGGCCCAGCAGCTCCTTGGAGGAGTCGGCGAACTCCTTCGGGTCGAGGCCCTTCTCCTTGACGTAGTCGAGGCCCGTGGTGGAGGCCTGGGCGCCGAGCTTGAGGCCCTTCGCCTTCACGTCGTCGAGGGTCTTGACGCCGGTGCCCTTCTTGGCCAGCAGAGCCTGCGTGGCGTCGAAGTAGGGCTCGGAGAAGTCGATGTTGGCCTTGCGCTCCTCGGTGATCGTCATGCCGGCGGCGGCGACGTCACACTTGTTGGTGGCCATCGCCGCGCCGCTCTTGATGACGGCGAAGTCGATGTCGACGATCTCCTGCGTCAGGCCGAGCTTCTTGGCGGCCAAGTCGACGATGTCGACGTCGAAACCGACGACCTTGTCGCCCTCCTTGAACTGGAAGGGCTCGTACGGGAGGTTGGTGCAGGTGGTCAGCTTGCCGGGGGTGACGAGCTTGGGGCCGCCCGCGGCCGCGGGGGCGCTTGCCGAGGCACCATCGCTCGGGCTGGCGGAGGTGGACTCGCCACCGCCGCAGGCCGAAAGGCCGAGCGCACCGGCGACGACCATGGCGCCCACCGCCATCGCACGACGGGAAACAAAACTCAGGCCCACGAAGGCCTCCTTACGGTCAATGTCGCTTCTTGTATGGATACCTCAGTGCAGGTCATGCTTCATCACCTGCATAATCATGCAGATCACCAGTACGACACAATTCGGACAACAACCGCGTCCGGAGTTTTCTGTTCAATACCCTGCCGCCACGCGGATCCGGGCGCCGGCACTTGCCGGATCGACGACCCCCGTCGGGAGGAGCCGTTGAACTTCAGGATCTACCTCGGTTACGTTGCCGGATGTGCGTGACCCCCTGATCCTGCTCACCGGTGCCGCCCTCGCCGCCGCCCTCCTGTCCGGCTGCGCCGGAGCGGAGCCGGACGCTCCCGCCTCTCCCCCGGTCACGCCCACCCCGACCTACGAGCTCCCGCCGCGCCCGGTACGGCCGGGCGAGAGCCCCGTCAGGTCCGCGCCGGTCGCCGACGGCGACACCCGGTTCCAGGTGATCGGCCTGCAGAAGGGCCTGAGCGGCTTCTTCGGCAGCCACGCCGAGTGGCAGGCCAAGGGGCAGTACGTGGTCGTGCGGATCCTGGTGGAGAACCCCGGCCGCACCAACGCCCGTTTCGACGCCAAACGCCAGAAACTCATCGCCTCCGACGGCAGCACGTACGCGATCGACAAGTTCGCGCAGGCCATCAAGCGGCAGCCCGACGAGCTCCCGCTCGGCGCCCAGGTCAGGGTCGAGCTGGACCTCTGGTACGACATCCCCAAGGAGGCGGAGGTCTCCGCGATCCGGCTGTTCGGCGACCCGCCCCTCGGCGTGACCGGCGGCACCGAAGGCGTGCAGGTGCCTCTGCCCTGAGCCGCTTTCGCCCCGGGTGCCGCTCGGGGCGGCCCGGGACGACACTGAGACCTGTGACGCCGGCGGGAGATCCCGCATCGGCGTGGACGGGCCCGCCGCACGAGCGCGCGACGGGCCCGTCACCTGCCGTCGGGCCGGCGAAGGCCCTGCGGAGACCCCGTAGAGACCCCATGGGATCCCCGCGGAGGCGGGGAATCACCGGGTCAGGGCAGCTCTTCCGGTTTCGTGGAGCCCTGCTTCTCCGGCGGAGTGGCGGCGGGAGGCGGGGCCGCCGGAGCGGGCGCGGCCTGCGCCGCCTCCGCCTCCAGGTCGAGCTCCGCGCCGCCGCCCAGGTAGGCGGCCTGCACGGCGGGGTCGTTGAGCAGCTCGTCCGCGGGCGCGCTCTTGACCACCTTCCCGGTCTCCAGGACGTAGGCGCGGTGGGCCAGCTTGAGCGCCTGCTGGGCGTTCTGCTCCACCAGCAGCACCGTGGTGCCGCGGCGGTTGATCTCCTCGATGATCTCGAAGATCTGCTGCACCAGCAGCGGCGCCAGGCCCATCGACGGCTCGTCCAGCAGCAGCACCTTGGGCTTGGCCATCAGCGCGCGGCCGATGGCGAGCATCTGCTGCTCGCCGCCGGACATCGTGCCGCCCATCTGGGTCCTGCGCTCCGCCAGGCGGGGGAACAGCTCGTAGACCTCGGCCAGGTCGGCGCTGAAGTCACCCGAGCGGGTGTACGCCCCCATGAGCAGGTTGTCGTGCACCGTCATGCCGGGGAACACGCCCCGGCCCTCGGGCGCCTGCCCCAGGCCCGCGAGGACCCGCTTGTGGCCGGGCATCTTGCTGATGTCCTTGCCGTCGAAGGTGATGCTCCCCGACGACAGGCCGCGCAGGCCCGAGATCGTCTTCAGGGTCGTGGTCTTGCCCGCCCCGTTCGCCCCGATGAGCGTGACGATCTCGCCCTCGTTCACCTCGACCGAGATGCCCTTGAGCGCCTCGATCTTGCCGTAGTGGACACGGATGTCCTTGACCTCAAGAAGCATCGGCGGGAGCTCCCAAATACGCCTCGATGACCCGGGGGTCGGTCCGCACCTCGTCCGGCAGGCCATCGGCGATCTTCTGGCCGAAGTCCAGCACCGCGATGCGGTCACTGATGCCCATGATGAGGCTCATGTCGTGCTCGATGATCAGAATCGTCCGGCCCGCGTCGCGGATGTCCCGGATCAGCTGCTGCAGCGCCACCTTCTCCGCCGGGTTCATACCGGCGGCGGGCTCGTCCAGCAGCAGCAGCTTCGGGTTGGTCGCCAGCGCGCGGGCGATCTCCAGACGGCGCTGGTCACCGTAGGGCAGGTTCTTGGCGTGCTCGTTGGCGCGGTGCGCGATGCCGACGAAGTCGAGCAGCTCCATCGCGAGCCTGCGCCCGTCCTTCTCGGCCCGGCGGTGCCAGGGAAGCCCCAGCGCCACGCTGACCATGCCCGATTTGTGGTGCGCGTCCGCGCCCACCATGACGTTCTCGATGGCCGTCATGTTGTGGAACAGCCGGATGTTCTGGAACGTGCGGGCGATGCCCCGCTTGGTGATCTTGAAGCGTTTGACGCCGCTGATCTTCTCGTCCAGGAAGCGGACCTCGCCCTCGGTCGGCTGGTAGACGCCGGTCACCACGTTGAAGACCGTGGTCTTTCCGGCGCCGTTCGGGCCGATGAGAGCGAAGATCTCTCCCTCGTTGATGGTCAGGTTGACCTCGCGCAGTGCCGTGACACCGCCGAACCGCATGACGAGGTTCTTCAGCTCCAGCATGACGCGGCCGCCGCGCTCCGCCTGGACCGCCTTGGGGTTCGTACCGGCCGGGGTCACCTCGGCCGGGTTCACTTCGGCGCTCACTTGGAAGCCACCTCCTCACCGTGCGACTCGGGCCCGGGAACCTCGGCTCCGAGCGTACCCATCCCGCCTGACCCCTCTTTCAGCTCCGCCTTGCGTTGACGCGATGGCAGCAGACCCTCCGGACGGAAGATCATCAGCGCCACGAGCACCGCGCCGAAGATCAGCATGCGGTACTCCTGCAGGCCCCGGAACCGCTCGGGCAGCCACGCCACCACGAAGGCGCCGAGCATGACACCCGGCAGGTTGCCCGCGCCGCCCATGACCACCGCGGCCAGGATCGTCGCCGACAGCAGGAACTGGAAGTCGTTCGGGTTGATCGAGATGGCCTTCGCCGCCCACAGCACGCCCATCGCGCCACCGATGGAGGCGCCGATGGCGAAGGCGAGCATCTTGAAGCGGAACGTCGGCACGCCCATGACCTCGGCCGCGTCCTCGTCCTCGCGGATCGCCGCCCAGGCGCGCCCGACCCGGCTCTTCTCCCAGCGCTTCACCAGGATGATCACAATGACGGCCAGCGCGACCAGCAGGTAGTAGTAGGGTCGCGGATCCAGCACGCCGTACTTGAACGGATCGACCCCGAACACGTTGGGGATGCTGATCCCGAACAGGTGCAGGTCCTCGTAGCTCGGCGGGTGCGGGATGCCGCGGATGCCGTTCGGGCCGCCGATCTCGTCGGTGTTGCGGGCGGTGATGCGGATGATCTCACCGAAGCCCAGCGTGACGATGGCCAGATAGTCACCGCGCAACCGCAGCGTCGGAGCGCCCAGCGTGATGCCCGACAGGGCGCAGATCCCGATGCCGACCAGCAGGATGAGCCAGAAGTTCCAGCCCAGCCGGGTGCCGATCAGCGCCATCGCGTAGCCGCCGACCGCGTAGAACGCGACGAAGCCCAGGTCGAGCAGGCCGGCCTGGCCGACCACCACGTTCAGGCCGATCGCCAGGACGACGTACGTCCCGATCGGGAAGAACAGGATGCTCGCCCAGTCGGTGTAGGGCGACATGAAGGGGGCGAGGCTCTCCGACGGCAACAGCAGCGCCGCGACGATCAGGACCACATAGAGGATCCAGCGCTGCCAGCCCGGAGTGGTCTGCCAGCGATCGTGCATGACGTCACCGAAGCGGCCGAGGCCGTTGCGGAAGCCTGCCAGGGGATTCTTCTGGTTCATGCGCGCGCCTGCTGGAGTGATTCACCGAGGATGCCGGTGGGGCGGAACATCAGGACCAAGACGAGGATGGTGAAGGAGATCACGTGCTTCCAGTCGGAGCCGAAGAAGATGGCTCCGTAGTTCTCCACCAGCCCGAGCGTGATTCCGCCGACCAGGGCGCCGCGCAGGTTACCGATGCCACCCAGGACCGCCGCGGTGAACGCCTTGATACCGAAGAGGAATCCGATGTAGTAGTTCGTGTTCTCGTACGAGATCAGGTAGAGCGCTCCCGCCACACCGGCCATGCTGCCGCCGATGAGGAAGGTCATCCGGACGATCCTGTTGATGTCGACGCCCATCAGGACGGCCGCCTCGGGGTTCTGCGCGGTGGCGCGGATACCCCGGCCGATCTTCGTCCGGTTCACCAGGGCGTCCAGCGCGATCATCATGCCGATCGCGGCGACGATGACGAAGATCTGGTCGACCCGGACCGAATGGCCGAAGATCGAGAAAAGCTCGGTCCGCTCCATGATGCGGGGCAGACCCATCTGGATCCTGCCCTGCTCGGGACGGTTGAAGACGTTCGGGATCACCAGGAGCGCGAACAGCTCCTGCAGGAAGATCGAGGCGCCGATCGCCGAGATCAGCGCCGCCAGCCGGGACGCGCCGCGCTGGCGCAGCGGCCGGTAGGCGATTCGCTCCAGCGCCACCGCGGTGCCCGCCGAGGCGAGCATGCCGGCCAGGATCATCGCCAGGATGAGGCCGACCAGCGCGATGCCCGTGAGGGGCGAGTTGATGCCGAACACGAACGGTACGAACATCGCACCGAAGGTGCCGATCATGAAAACTTCGGAATGCGCAAAGTTGATCAGCCGCAGCACGCCGTACACCATGGTGTAACCGAGCGCGATCAGGGCGTAGATCGAGCCGAAGGCCAGGCCGTCGATCGTCGCCGGCCAGAACTGATTGATGAAGTCATTGAGCACTAGGGATTACCACTTCTAGCGGGGGTCGCCTGCACGTCCGGGTAGCACACCGCCTCCAGCAGAACCTCGTGGACTCTCTGGAAGTACGCGAGGAGCGGGAACGCATTCGCGGCGTTCCCGCTCCCCGCGCGTCGACTACCTAATCTCCTTCAGCGCCGGACTAACCCAGCTTGGCCTCGGTGGCCTTGCCCAGGAGGCCGATCGCGCCATCCTTGACCTGGTAGATGTAGATGTCCTTCGCCGCGACCTCACCGTTGGCCTCGAACTTGACCTGCTTCGAGACACCCGCGAGGTCCACCGTGGCGATGAACTCGTTGATCTTGTCAGGGGTGGTGTTGCCCGCCTTGATGGCGTCGACGAAGACCGTCGCGGCGTCGTAGCCCTCGGCCGCGTAGATGGCCGGGTCGGCGCTGTAGGCGGCCTTGTAGGCGTCGGCGAAGGCCTTCACCTTGGCGTCGGTGACGTCCGGGGTGGCGATGTAGCAGGGGCAGCCGACCAGGGCGCCCTCGGCGTTCTCGGCACCGGCGCCGTCGATCAGGCCCTTGTCCAGCGAACCGTCGCCGGACAGGAACTTCGCGGTCACGCCCTTGTCACGGAGCTGCTTGAGCAGGTTGCCGCCCGCGGCGTAGTAACCGCCGAAGAAGATCGCTTCGGGCTTGGCCGCCGCGACCTTGTTCACCACGGAGGAGAAGTCGCTCTCGGCCGGGTCGAGCGAGTCGGTCTCCGGCTTCACGCCCTTGGCCTCGAGCGCGGCCTTGACCGCGTCGGACAGCGGCTTGCCGTACTCGGACTTGTCGTCGATGACGAAGACCTTCTTCGCGCCGACGCCGGTCGCGATGAAGTCACCGATGCCGGGGCCCTGGATGCTGTCGCTGGGCAGCACGCGGTGCCAGTACTTCCAGCCGTTCGTCGCCAGTGCGGCGTTGGTGGCGGAGGCCGAGATGCTCGGCAGCTTCGCCTCCTCCAGCACCGGCGCCACCTGGGCGGACTCACCGGAGAAAGCGGGGCCGATCATACCGACGATCTTGTCGGTCTTGATGGCCTGCTGGGCCAGGGCGACCGCCTTGGACGGGTCCGCCTGGCTGTCGTACTCGACAAGCTCGATCTTCACGGCCGGGTTGGTCTTGTTGTACTCGTCGATGACGAGCTTCGCACCGTTCCGGGGGGGAATGACGATACCGGCGTTGGCTCCGGTCAGGTCTCCCATGAAGCCAAGCTTGACGGTGCTGGGGGCGGCAGCACTGGAGCCGTCCTCAGCCGGCGTGGCCTCCGTGCCACCGCTGCTGCAGGCAGCGAGACCGAGGGTGAGCGCCACACCGGCGGCAAGCACTCCACCGAGGCGTGCAGTCTTAGGCCGCAAGGTTGCCTTCCTTTCGCCCGGTCCCTCGTCGAGACCGAGTTCACAGATGCCCTTCCCTGGCGGGTGGCCAGGGGTTGTGTCGGTTAGTACAACTAGCGGATGTCACGGGTCGATACAGGACGGCCCACCGTTGCCGCTTCGTTATAACACCGATCCTTTTCGGCTATCAGATGCAAAAGCCGTGGTCACTGGCAACCTTACGGTCTCCACGGGGATCGATCCGACCGCCTGGAGGGCCGCGCCGCACCCTGGAACGCGCCCTGCGGGCGCCTGGCGGGCGCGACCCCCCAAAGGGGACGAAAGCCCCGATCAGGCCTCCGGGGTCTCCACCTCGGGCTCCGCCCCGTCCGCCACCACGATCTGCGCCACCTGCCGCATGCTCAGCCGGCGGTCCATCGAGGCCTTCTGGATCCACCGGAACGCCTGCGGCTCACTCCACCCGTGCCGCTCCATCAGCAGGCCCTTGGCCCGCTCCACCAGCTTGCGCGTCTCCAGCCGCTCCGAGAGCGTCCCGACCTCCCGCTCCAGCGCGGCGATCTCCTCGTGCCTGCTGACCGCCATCTCGATCGCCGGGACCAGGTCCGACTTCGTGAACGGCTTCACCAGGTACGCCATCGCGCCGGCGTCCCTCGCCCGCTCGACCAGATCGCGCTGCGAGAAGGCCGTGAGGATGAGACACGGCGCGATCCGCTGCGACACGATCTGCTCGGCCGCCGAGATCCCGTCCAGGATGGGCATCTTCACGTCCAGGATCACCAGATCCGGCCGCTGCTCCATCGCCAGCTTGACCGCGGACTCCCCGTCCCCGGCCTCCGCGACGACCGCATACCCCTCCTCCTCCAGCATCTCCTTGAGGTCGAGGCGGATCAGTGCCTCGTCTTCCGCGATCACCACTCGCCGCTGCGTACTCACGAGCAAGAGAGTACCGACGTCCGCTAGATTGGGACCACGCCGGTGCCCGAGAGTGATCTACTTCTAGGTAAGCTCTTAGCTGGCGCGCAAGATCCGGACAAATAACGAAAAATGCCCCGATAGACCAATCGGCAGAGTCGATGGACTCAAAATCCATTCAGTGTGGGTTCGAATCCCACTCGGGGCACCACCGTCCGATTCGGCCGATCCGGAACCGGCTGGCCCGGACATCTCCCGCACGGCACGTGGCGGCCGGAGAACCGTCGCCGGCGCCTGGCATCGCGGCCCCGCGCACTCCCGCGAAACCGTCGACCGTGCTCTCCGTCCCTCGACGATCGCTGCTCGACGGTCACTGCTCGGCGCCCGGCCTCGTGGACCGACGGTGGCCGGACCTTGCGGTGCCCCCGCGCGAGCGGTCCGGGAACGGCGCACCGGCGACGTCCGACATCGGACACGAATGACGGCTCCGCGGGCGGAGTAGGTTGCTCGGAAGCGGCGTGAAGCGACGTGAAGCGGTGTGAAGCGGTGTGACGGAAGGTGGCGGCGTGGGAGCTGCGGGGGACGGCCGGACGGAGCGGGGCGATCTCGGTGTCGGGCGGGTGTGCCTTCCCGAGCGGGTGAGGCTGAGCGGGCACGGGGTGGTGCTGCGCGAATGGGAGGACGGCGACCTGGCGGCCATGGTGGAGCTGTTCGACGACCCCGAGGTGGCCTACTGGACGCCGCTGGCCTCGCCGTTCGACCCGGAGGCGGCGCGGGCCTACCTGGAGCGGGCCCGGCGGCGGCGGGCGGCCGGGGAGCGGGTTCAGCTGGCGATCACCGTGGACGGGGGCGAGCCGGCGGGCGAGGTGCTGCTGATGCTGAGCGGGCTGGGCCTGGACGTCGCGGAGATCGGTTACGGCCTGGGGGCCGCCTACCGGGGACGGGGGCTGGCGTCGGGGGCGGTGCGGGTGATGACGGAGTTCGCCCGCAAGACGGTGGGGGTGTCCCGGCTGCTGCTGGAGATCGAGGCCGGCAACGCGGCGAGCGTGGCGGTGGCCCGCGCGGCGGGATACCGCCTGACGGACGCGCCGCCCGTCCCCTCCGAGGAGAAGGGCCGGTCGCTGGTGTTGCGGACGTGGGAGTACGAGGAGGCCGATCCTCGCGGGTAATCGGGTTGTGTTGTTGATCTCGACTCGGTCAGACAGATATGTATGAATGTCATTAATCCTGAGGAAAGGTAAGCGGTTTAGGAGAGACCTGACGCGTTTCCCGTCCGCGGAGCGCGTCTCAGCCCCCTGCGGAAAGTGAGCCACGTGTGACGTCCTCGCCTGGCCGGTCCCTGAGCAGCACACAGCTTTCCGACGCCAAGCGAGCACTGCTGGAGAAACGGCTGCGCCGTCGCGTGCCGGATCCGGTGTTCACGATCCCCCGGCGGCCGCCGGGACAGGACGCGCCGCTGTCGTTCGGGCAGGAGCGGCTGTGGTTCATGGACCAGTTCGCTCCCGGCACCGCCGCGTACACGATTCCGATGACGTTGCGGTTGACGGGGCCGCTGGACGTCGCGGCGCTGGAGCGGGCGATCGGGACGGTGGTGGCCAGGCACGAGAGCCTGCGGACGCGTTTTCCCGCCGACGAGGACGGGCGTCCGACGGCGGTCGTGGAGGAGCGGGTCGAGATTCCGCTGGAGAGGGCGGAGGCGGACGGCGAGCGGACGGCGATACGGCTGGTGAGCGACGCGGCGGCGCTGCCGTTCGACCTGGCGCGGGGACCGCTGCTGCGGACGCTGCTGGTGCGGGTGGGCGCCGGGGACGGCGAGGGCGGCGAGGGCGGCGAGGGCGCTGAGGATCACGTGCTGCTGGTGGCGCTGCACCACATCTGCGGTGACGGCTGGTCCACCGACATCCTCGCCGAGGAGCTGCGGGCCTGTTACTCGGGGACGGAGCTTCCCGAGCCGCCGTTGCAGTACGGCGACTACGCGCTGTGGCAGCGGGACCGGCCCGTCTCCGAGGCCGGCCTGTCGTACTGGCGGTCGCAGCTGGCCGGGGTGGTACCGCTGGAGCTCCCCGTGGACGGGCGGCGGCGGGGCGAGCAGACGTTCGCGGGGGCCTCGCACGGCTTCAACATGGACCGGGAGCTGGTGGAGGGGCTGACGCGGCTGGCACGCGGGTCCGGCACGACCCTGTACATGGTGTTGCTGGCGGCGTACCAGGTGCTGCTGGGCCGGTACGCGCGCCAGGACGACTTCGCGGTCGGCTCCCCGGTGGGCGGGCGTCCCCGGCGGGAGCTGGAGGGCGCGATCGGCATGTTCGTGAACGTGCTGGCGATGCGCGCGGACCTGTCGGGCGACCCGGGGTTCCTGGAACTGCTGGAGAGGGTCAGGCGGACCACGACGGAGGCGTACGCGCACCAGGAGCTGCCGTTCGAGCAGCTGGTCGGGGAGCTGGGCATCGAGCGGGACGTGAGCAGGTCGCCGGTGTTCCAGGCGGTCTTCGCGCTGCAGAGCTACGGGCGCAGGGAGGGGACGCGCTGGCCCGGCCTGTCGGTGGAGCCGTTCGTGTTCGAGGCCAGGGCGACGCGTTTCGACCTGGAGCTGTTCCTGACCGAGCAGCCGGACGGGATGGGCGGGTTGTTCGTCTACAACCGCGACCTGTTCGACACGGCCACGGTCGAGGGGATGGCCGCGCAGCTGGAGACGCTGCTGAGGGCGGTGGTGGCGGCTCCGTCGGCGCGGATCTCGGAGCTGGACGTCCTTCCCGCCGAGGAGCGGGAGCGGGTGCTGGCGTGCGCGACGGGCCCCGGCGAGCCGTACGCGGACGGGGCGACGCTGGGCGGGATGTTCGAGGCCCAGGTGGCCCGGACGCCTCGCGCGGTGGCGGTGGAGTTCGAGGACGAGCGCCTGACGTACGCGGAGCTGGAGGCGCGGGCCAACCGGCTGGCGCACCGGTTGCGGGCGCTGGGGGTGGGTCCGGGCACCCTGGTGGCGGTGTGCGCGGAGCGGTCGGTCGAGCTGGTGGTGGCGCTGCTGGGGGTGGTGAAGGCCGGGGGTGCCTACGTGCCGCTGGATCCGGAGTATCCGCCGGAGCGGCTGGCGTTCATGCTGGCCGACGCGGCGGTGCCGGTGCTGCTGGCGCAGCGGGCGGTGCTCGACGTGCTCCCCGGGGACCTGCGGGGCGCGGCTCCGCACGCCGCCTCCGGGGTGCCGGACGCGGGCGCGGGCTCGGCGGGGGAGGCGCCCCGGGGCGGCGGGGTGGTGACGGTCGTGCTGGACGACCCGATGGACGGGCCGGACACGCCCGTGGAGCCGTCGGCGACGTCGGCGGACGCGGCGTACATGATCTACACCTCGGGGTCGACGGGACGGCCCAAGGGGGTGCCCAACACGCACGGGGGCATCCGCAACCGGCTGGGCTGGATGCAGGCCGTCTACGGGCTGACCGGCGACGACGTGGTGGTGCAGAAGACCCCGGCGGGTTTCGACGTGTCGGTGTGGGAGTTCTTCTGGCCGCTGGTGACGGGCGCGCGGCTGGTGCTGGCCCGTCCCGGCGGGCACCGGGACGCGGCGTACCTGCGTGACCTGATCGTGGACCGGGGGGTGACGACCGCGCATTTCGTCCCGTCGATGCTGGCGGCGTTCCTGGAGGAGGAGGGCGTCGAGGCGTGCGGGTCGCTGCGCCGGGTGGTGTGCAGCGGCGAGGAGCTGACCGCGCACGTGGCCGAGCGGTTCTTCGGGCGGTTGCCGGGGACGGGGCTGTACAACCTGTACGGGCCGACGGAGGCGGCGATCGACGTGAGCCTGTGGCGGTGCCGCCCGGGTGACGCGACGGTGCCGATCGGGCACCCGGTGGAGAACACCTCCCTGTACGTGCTGGACCGGCACCTGCGGCCGGTGCCCTTCGGGGTCCCCGGCGAGCTGCACATCGGCGGGGCGCAGGTGGCGATGGGCTACCACGCCCGGCCGGGCCTGACGGCGGAGCGGTTCGTGCCCGACCCGTTCGGGACGGCGGGGGCGCGCCTGTACCGGACGGGCGACCTGGTGCGGCTGCGCCGCGACGGCGCGATCGAGTTCCTGGGGCGGATCGACCACCAGGTGAAGATCCGTGGGCAGCGGATCGAACCGGGCGAGATCGAGGCGGTGCTGCGCGGGCTCGCGGGGGTGCGCGAGGCGGTGGTGACGGTGCGGGAGGACGGCGCGCCGGGCGACAGGCGGCTGGTCGCGTACGTGGTGCCCGCGGGCGCGGCCGGGGCGGGACTCGACGGGGCGGAGCTGCGGCGGGCATTGAAGGTGACGCTGCCCGACCACATGGTGCCGTCGGCGTTCGTGGTGCTGGACGCGCTGCCGCTGAGCCCGAACGGCAAGCTGGACCGCGGGGCGCTGCCCGCGCCGGACCGGCGGGGTGCCGAGGCGGCGGGGCCGGGGGCCGAGCCGCGGACGCCGGTGGAGCGGGCGATCGCCGACATCTGGCGGGAACTGCTGGAGGTGGAGTCGGTCGGCGCCGACGGTGACTTCTTCGAGCTGGGCGGTCACTCGCTGGTCGCGATCCAGGCGGTGGCGCGGATGCGCAAGGCGCTGCCGGTGGTCGGCGGGCGCGCGGTCGGGGTGATGGACCTGTTCAAGCACCCCACGGTGCGCGAGCTGGCGGCCCTGGTGGAGCGGCCCGCCGGTCCCGCGGGGCCGCGGAGCCTGCTGTACGAGCTGACCAGGCCGGGGCCCGCGCTGATGACGTACGTGTGCGTGCCGTACGGCGGCGGCAGCCCGCTGATCTTCCAGCCGCTGGCCGACGCGCTGCCTGACGGGTGCTCGCTGCACGCGCTGGCCTTCCCCGGGCACGACCCCGGGTTGCCGGACGAGGAGACCAGGCCGATCGACGAGGTAGCGGACCTGTGCGTGACCGAGATCCTGGAGAACGTCGAGGGTCCCCTGGCCCTGTACGGGCACTGCGGCATCGGCGGCGCGCTGGTGGTGGAGGTGGCGCGCCGGCTGGAGGAGCGGGGCCGCGCGCTGGAGGCGGTGTACATCGGGGCGATCTTCCCGTTCGCCAGGCCGCGGGGCCGGATCGCCGGGCCGCTGGCGCGGCTGACGCGCTACGACCGGTTGCGCGGCGACCGGGTGTACGAGAACCGGATGAAGTCGATGGGCACCGACATCTCGGGGCTGGACGACGAGCAGATCCGGTTCATGGTGCGCAACCAGCGGCGTGACACCCTGATCGCGGAGGAGATCTTCACGCGGGTGCTGGCCGAGCGCGTGGAGCGGCTGCGGGCGCCGGTCATCTCGGTGGTGGGCGAGCAGGATCCGACGACCGACTACTACCAGGAGCGCTACCGGGAGTGGCACTTCCTGAGTGACACGACGGCGCTGGTGATCCTGGACGAGGCAGGTCACTATTTCCTGAAATATCGGGCTGCCGAGCTGTCGGAGATCCTCACCAACACGCACATCGCCATGGGGTACGGCGCGGCGGGCACGCTCGACCGGTCCTCGCGGGGTCCCGGGGCGGGCTGGTGGGTCGAGGCGGTCTCCGTCGACTCCTCCGCCACAGATCTCGCCGGCTCCCCCGCCACGGACCCCGCGGAGGAGGCCCCCGCTCCCGAGCGGCCCGCCGTACGGGAGAGACCGGCCGGGACCGACGAGACCAGGGCGAAGGCAAGGGCGAGGGTCAAGGCGCCGCCGCCCAGCCTGCGGCGGTTCCTGGTGGTGGCGGCGTTCCAGCTGGTGTCGATGGTGGGCACCGCGATCACGGACTTCGCGATCCCGGTGTGGATCTACCTGACCACCGGGTCGCTGGTGGACTTCGCCCTGTTCGTGGCGTTGTCGATCATGCCGGGGGTGGTGATCGCGCCGCTGGCCGGGGCGATCGTGGACCGGTCGAGCCGCCGTTCGATGATGATCCTCGGCAACTGCATGGCCGGTGGCACGCAGCTCGTCCTGGGTGCCCTGTTCTGGACGGACACCCTGCAGATCTGGCACATCTACCCGCTGACCGCGTGCCTGTCGATCGCGCTGATCTTCCAGCGGCTGGGCTTCACCACCGCGCTCCCCCAGCTCGTCCCCAAGGAGTACATGGGACACGCGGCCGGGGTGGTGCAGATGGTGATCGGCACCGCGCAGTTCGCGGCGCCGCTGGTGGCCGTCGCGCTGCTGTCCACCATCGGCCTGGGCGGCATCCTCGTGGTCGACGTGGCGAGCTTCGCGCTGGTGCTGGGCGCGCTGCTGCTGATCCGCTTCCCGGACACGATGGCGCACTCCCCCAGGGAGCCCCTGTCGAAGGAGATCGCGCAGGGACTGCGGATGTCGATCGGCAACCGGCACCTGCGGGCGGCGATGATCTACTTCGCGACGCTCAACGTGATGCTCTCGGCGCTGCTGCTGTCGATCACGCCGCTGGTGCTGTCGTTCTCCACGCTGACCGTCGCCGGGCAGATCTCCTTCGTCGGCGGCCTGGGCGGGGCGCTGGGCGGCATGGTGATCGCGCTGTGGGGCGGGCCGAGGCGGCGGCGGATGCGCGGGGTGATGCTGGCGACGCTGGGACTGTCGGTGTTCGCGGTGATCACCGGGTCGCAGCCCGTCGCGTGGGTGGTGGGGATCGGGGCGTTCGGCCTGTGGGGCTGCCTGTCGATCGTGAACGGCACCTTCCTGACGATCATCCACACGAAGGTGCCGCAGCGCTTCCACGGCCGCGTGCAGTCGCTCAACCAGATGGTGTCGTGGTCGACGCTGCCGATCGGCATGGCGGTGGTGGCGCCGCTGGGCGAGCGGCTGCTCAACCCGCTGCTGGTGCCCGGCGGCGCGCTGGCGCCGACGGTGGGCGCGGTGATCGGTGTCGGCCCGGGCCGTGGCGTGGCGTTCATGTACATCGTGCTGGGCCTGGGCATCGCGGTGCACGTGCTGATCTCGATGCGCACGCGGGTGCTGTCGCGGTTCGACGACGAGATGCCCGACGCCCCGGCGGACGACCTGGTCGGGGCCCAGATCCTGCGGGAGCGGGTGGGCAACCGGGTGAGCGTGTCCTGGACCGCCCCGGCGTTCGCCAAGGCCATCACGATGCCGCTGCCGCTGGAGCGCGCGAAGGCGGTGCTGCGCACCCCGTACCCGGACGCGGAGGTGCGGGAGGTGGTGCTGCGGACCGGCGGGGAGATCAGCGCGGTGTACGAGGTCAGGTGCGCCGACCGCGAGCTCATCGTGAAGATCTACCCGGACGTGCTGGCGGCGCGGCTGCACAAGGAGGCGCGCGTCTACGAGCTGCTGCGCGGCAGCGGCGCCTCCTGCCCCGAGATGGTGCACTGGGACGTCTCGCGGCGCGACCTGCCGCACGCGTACGCGGTGATGACGAAGGTGCCGGGCCGGCCGCTGTCGGAGGTCTCCGGCGGGCTCGCGGCCGGGGAGGTCGCGGGCCTGTACCGGGAGATGGGCCGGACGCTGCGGGCGGTGCACGGCGTGCGGGTGGAGGGGTTCGGGCCGATCGACGGGCCGCAGGAGAGCTCCAACGAGGCGTACGTGGGCGGGCAGCTGGACCTGAGGCTGTCGCAGTTCACCGAGTTCGGCGGGGATCCGGAGCTGCACGCGGAGCTCTCCGCGTACGTCGCGCGCCACCGCCACCTGGCGGCGCGCTGCGAATCCGCCGTGCTGTGCCACAACGACTTCCACGAGCGCAACGTCATGGTCGCCGAGGAGGGCGGGCCGGGGGGCCCGCTGCGGATGACCGGGGTGATCGACATGGAGAACGCGCTGGGCGGCGACCCGCTGATGGACCTGGCGCGGACCGACTACTTCGCGGTCAGGGGCGACGAGGAGCGGCGGCGGTACCTGCTGGAGGGGTACGGCGACCTGCAGGGCGACTGGCAGGAGCGGCTCGCCTTCTACCGGCTCTGCCACGCCCTGGAGCAGTGGCACTGGCTGGCCACCCTGGGCGAGACGGCCGCCCTGCCCGTGATCGCGGAACAGCTTCGCGAGTGCCTGAAGGAGAAAGTCTGAATGGACGTCTTTCCCGCCTCGTTCGCCCAGGAGCGGATCTGGTTCCTGCACGAGCTCCTGCCCGACCTGGCCGTCTACAACACCGCGATCCGCTCGGAGGCGGCCGACCTGCGGCCGGTGGACCCCGACCTCCTGGAGCGGGCGCTGGCGGTGCTCGCGGGCAGGCACGAGTCGATGCGGACGGCGTTCGAGCTGCGCGACGAGCGGGTCGTGCAGACGATCGCGGACCGGGTGCCGGTCTCGGTGGCCAGGACCGACCTGTCCGAGCTGCCCCCCGAGGCGGCGGCGAAGGAGTTCGAGCGGGTCGCCGCGGAGGAGGCGCGCGCGCCGTTCCGGATGGACAGTGCCCCGCTCTGGCGGGTGCGGCTGGTGACGCTGGGCGGCGGGGAGTGCCGGCTGCTGCTCGTCCTGCACCACACGATCTTCGACGCCTGGTCGGCCGGCGTCCTGTGGCGGGAGCTGACCGAGGTCTACCGGGCGCTGCGCGAGGGCCGCGAGCCCAAGCTGCCCGAGTTGGCGATCCAGTACGCCGACTACGCGGTCTGGCAGCGCGACCGGCTGGGCGGCGGCGAGCTGGACGGCGACCTGGCCTACTGGCGGGAGCGGCTGCGCGGGAGCGTTCCGCTGGAGCTGCCGTCCGACCGGCCGCGCCCTGCGGAGATGAGGTACGTGGGCTCGGCGCTGGACTTCGCCGTGCCCGAGGAACTGACCGAGCGGGTGGGCGCGCTGGCCAGGCGGCGGGGCACCACGCCGTTCACGGTGCTGCTGACGGCGTTCTCGGTGCTGCTGGCGCGCTGGAGCGGGCGGACCGACGTCGTGGTGGGCTCCCCCGTCGCCGGGCGGGAGCTGCCGGAGCTGGACGGGCTGATCGGCATGTTCGTCAACACCCTGCCGCTCCGCACCGACCTGGGCGGCGACCCGACGTTCGGCGAGGCGCTGGACCGGGTCCGCACGACCGTGCTCGAGGCGTTCGACCACCAGAACGTGCCGTTCGCGAAGCTGGTGGAGGTGCTGAGCCCGCCCCGCGACCCCGGCAGGACGCCGCTGTTCCAGGTGGGTTTCAACCAGGTCGCGGCGGACGGGCGCGGCCGGTACAACAACGGCACCTCCAAGGCCGACCTCACCATGGAGCTGCACAACCCGGACGGGCGGATGGAGGGCTGGGTCGAGTACAGCACGGACCTGTTCGACGAGGACACGATCCACCGCCTGGTGTCGGCGTTCCTGACGCTGCTCGGCGCGGCCGTCGACGACCCGGAGCTGCCGATCTCCCGGCTGCCGCTGATGGACGGGCGGGAGCGGGCCGGGCTGCTGGCCTCCTGGCACGGCCCGGAGGCCTCCTACCCCGAGCGCTGCCTGCACGAGCTGATCGCCGAGCGGGCGGAGCGGACGCCGGACGCCCCGGCGGTCGTCTCCTCCGAGGGGACCCTCACCTACGGGCGACTGGAGGAGCGGGCGGGCGCGCTGGCCCGGCGGCTGCGCGAGCGGGGGGTGGGGGCGGAGACGCCGGTCGCGGTGTGCCTGCCGAGGAGCCCCGAGCTGATCGTGGCGCTGCTGGCGGTGCTGAAGACGGGCGGCTGCTACGTGCCGCTGGATCCGGACTACCCGGCGGAGCGGCTGGGGTTCATGCTGGCCGACTCGGGCAGCCCGCTGCTGCTGACCCGCTCGACGCTGGTGGAACGGCTGCCGGCCGACCATCCCCCGGCGATCCTGCTGGACGCGCTGCCGATGAACGGGGCGTCCGATTTCGTCCCCGGCCCGGTCTCTCCCGACTCGCCCGCCTACGTGATCTACACCTCGGGGTCGACGGGAGTGCCCAAGGGGGTGGTGGTGCCGCATCGCGGGGTGGTGAACCTGGTCACCGGGCTCGGGTTCACCGAGCGGGAGCGGATGCTGCTGCTGACCTCGCTGTCGTTCGACATCGCGGCGCTGGAGATCTTCGGCCCGCTGACGGCGGGCGGCGCGGTGGTCCTGGCTCCCCCGTACGGCAACGGCGGGCTGGGCGAGCTGGTGGCGGAGGCGGGGGTGACGACGGTGCAGGCGCCGCCGTCGGTGCTGGAGGAGATCCTGGAGCGGCTGCCCGCCGGGCTGCCGCGCGTGTTCAGCGGCGGGGAGCCGCTCCCGGTGTCGCTGGCCGGGCGGATCCACCGGGTGGCCGGTGAGCTGTGGAACCTCTACGGGCCGACGGAGACGACGATCTGGTCGCTGGCGCACCGGGTGCCGGAGGGCGCGGAGTCGATGTCGATCGGCATGCCGGTCGCGGGCACCACCGCGTACGTGCTGGACGAGGCGATGGAGCCGGTGCCCGCGGGGGTGGCCGGGGAGCTGTTCCTGGGCGGTGACGGGGTCGCCCGCGGCTACCGGGGACGGCCGGGACTGACCGCCGAGCGGTTCCTCCCCGACCCGTTCGGCCGGGGCGGGCGCCTCTACCGGACCGGCGACCTGGTCCGGCGGCTGCCGGACGGGACCCTGGAGTTCCTCGGGCGCGTGGACGACCAGGTGAAGGTGCGGGGGGTGCGGATCGAGCTGGGCGAGGTGGAGGCGGCGCTGGCGGCGCACCCGGGCGTGCGGCGGGCGGTCGCCGCGGTCAGGGAGGACGCCCCCGGCGGCCGGGCACTGGTCGCGTACGTGGACACGGGCGCGGGCGCGGGTGCCGGTGCCGGTGCGGGTGCGGACCTGGGCGCCGGAACGGGCGCGAGCACGGACGCGGGAACGGGAACGGGCGCGGGAACGGGAACGGGCGCGGGAACGGGAACGGGCGCGGGAACGGGAACGGGCGCGGAGGTGACGGCCGGGGAGCTTCGGGCGTTCCTGGCGTCGCGGCTGCCCGCCACGATGGTGCCGAGCCTCTTCGTGCCGGTGCGGGACTTCCCCCGACTGCCCAACGGCAAGCTCGACCGTGCCTCGCTGCCCTCCCCCGTCGCGGAGGAGGCGTCGGCGGCGCCCGCCGGACCGGTCACGGCGAGTGAGGAGCTGGTGCACGAGATCTGGTGCGAGGTGCTGGGCAGGAACGGCATCGGGATCGACGACGACTTCTTCGACGTCGGCGGGCACTCGCTGCTCGGCACCAAGGTCGTCGCCAGGATCTGCTCGGCGGTCGGCATCGACCTGCCGCTCAACGCCCTGTTCACCACGCGTTCGGTCCGCGGGCTGGCGCTGGTGGTGGAGGAGTGCCTGGCCGCGGAGATCGACGATCTCACGGACGAGGAGGCCGAGCGGATCGCCGAAGAGTACGACCGAAATGACAGCTCGGTGAACTAAGGCCGAAATTGGCATTTTGGACACTTGCTCTTGGTAGCCTCCCGCCACATTCGGTGTCCACAGAGTGAGACGGCTCACGACGCAGGGAAGCGGCAGGTCACCTTCCGTTCCCGATATCGCCGTGAACTGCGGCGATATCGGAGCGTGAGAACGGCCAACGATCTTCCCGTGCGGCCGAAACCGGCATTCCGACACACGTTTAATTTTCAATCCTTGACTGCCGATGGCGCAAATAATAGGAATGATCTGGCTTATCGCTTGTGAATACTTGACAGGGCAAAAACCCTGTTTAGGGCTATGGGGGGTGAATGCTCGAAGCGATGCGGGGGGACTCGTCGTCCGCCTCGTTGCACGGTCCGTCGTCCACTCCACCGGTGCCGCCGACGGCTCCCGCTCCCGCCGCCTGGACGGCCGGACCATCCCACATCGCCCCGGACGCGCTGCTGTGCGACCTCGTCGCCGCCCAGGCGGCGCGGACGCCCTCCGCGCCGGCGATCCGCCAGTGGGAGACCAGCCTCACCTACCGCGAGCTGATCGGCGCCGCCACCGCGCTTGCGCTGCGGCTACGCGTCCTCGGGGTCCGTCCCGAGGACCGGGTCGGGCTCTGTGCCAGGCGCACACCGCTGATGACCGTCGCCGTCCTCGGCATCATGATGGCGGGCGGCGCGTACGTCCCCCTCGACCCGGCGCATCCACGCCGGCGGCTCGAGGAGGTGCTCGACGACGCGGGCGTCGCGGTCGTCGTGGCCGACGGCCACGGCCGCATGCTGCTGGACGGATGCGGGCGTCCCCTGATCGAGCCGGAAACGCGCGCCGCGACCGGAACCGTGTCCGAAACCAGCTCCGGAATCGCCGCCGGAACCCCGGCCGGAAACCTGACCGAAATCGCGGCGGAGCGCGCCGCCGAGATCGTCGGCGGTGGCCCGGCGCTGCCGGGGAACGCCGCCTACGTTCTGTACACGTCCGGATCGACCGGGCGGCCCAAGGGCGTGGTCGTGAGCCACGCCTCCGTGGTCGCGTTCGCCTCGGCCGCGGCGGCCCACTTCGGCCTGGACGGCACCTGCCGGTCGATCGCGTTCTCCGCGCTCGGGTTCGACGTCTCGGTGCTCGACATGCTCGCGCCGCTCACCGTGGGCGGCTGCGTGCAGCTGGTGCCGGACGAGGACAGGACCGACCCGGCCCGCCTGCAGCGGTTCCTGGAGGCGCACGACGTCACCTGGGGGTTCGTCCCGCCCGCCCTGCTGCCGCTGGTCGACCCGGCCCGGCTGCCGCACCTGCGCGACCTGGTCACGGCCGGCGAGCCGCCGGGTCCCGAGCAGGTGGCCCGCTGGTCGGCGCACACCCGCTTCCACAACTGGTACGGCCCCACGGAGACCACCGTCTGCGTGGTCGGCACCGAGCTGTCGGGGACCTGGGAGCGGTCGCTGCCGATCGGGTACCCCCTGCGCGGCTGCCGGGCGCACATCCTGGACGAGGACATGCGCGAGTGTCCCGTCGGCGTTCCCGGCGAGCTGTACATCGGCGGGCCCCAGGTGAGCCGCGGCTACCTGGGCCTGCCCGGCATGACGGCCGAGAGGTTCGTGCCCGACCCGTTCGGCGGCGTGCCCGGGGCGCGGCTCTACCGCACCGGCGACCACGTCGCCTGGCAGGAGGACGGCCGGATCGCGTTCATGGGCCGGCTGGACCGGCAGGTGAAGATCCAGGGGCAGCGGGTCGAGATCGGCGAGGTCGAGTCGGTGGTGCGGGCGCACCCCGGGGTGACGCAGGCGGTGGTCGACGCCCCCGGCGAGCTGGTCGCCTACGTCGCGCCGCTGGACGCGCCGGGGCTGGCCGCCCTGCGGGTGCACTGCGCCGGGCGGCTGCCGGTCTACATGCTGCCCACCCGCGTGGTGCACGTTCCCTCCCTGCCGCTGAACGCCTCCGGCAAGGTCGACCTCGCCGCCCTGCGCGGCCTCGCCGGGAACGCCTCCGGGGTTTCCGGGGGCACGAACGGGAACGCCGCCGGAAACACGGCCGGAAACATCACCGGGAACACGGCCGGGAACGCGGCCGGGGCCTCGGGACTGGCGGGGATCTGGGCGCGGGTGCTCGACGCCCCCGCCCCCGGCCCCGACGACGACTTCTTCGAGCGCGGCGGGCACTCGCTGCGGGCGATGCGCCTGGTGTCGGCCATCAGGGCGGAGCTCGGCCGGGACATCTCGGTCGAGGACGTCTACGCGGCCCGCACCTACGGCGCCCTCTCGTCCGATGTCGAGAACGCCCCCTCGCGGGACGCCGAGGGGTCCTCCTTCTCGGGCGAGCCTCCGTCGCTGTCGCCCGCGCAACGGCGCATGTGGTTCGTGGAGCGGCTCGCCCCCGACACCCCCGCCCACAACATCGCGATGGCCGAGCGCGTGCGCGGCCCGCTGGACCACCGCGCGCTGCGAGAGGCCCTGGAGTCCGTGGTGGCCGGGCACGAGACGCTGCGCTGGCGGATCACCTCCCGCGACGGCGTGCCCCACGTGACGGTCGTCCCGCCCGGCGAGGTGCCGCTCCCGCTCGACGACCTCTCCGCGCTCCCCCGCCCCGAGGCCGCGCTGGAGGCGGCGCTGGAGAAGGAGGCGCGGACACGGTTCGACCTGGCGCGCGACCCGCTGGTGCGGGCCAGGCTGATCCGGCTGGCCGAGGACGACCACGTGCTCGCGGTGACCGCGCACCACATCGTCTTCGACGGCTGGTCCCAGGACGTCTTCTACCGGGACCTGAGCGCCGCCTACCGTGGCGAGCCCCGGGTGCCGGCGGGCGCGTCGTTCGCCGACTACGCGCGCTGGTCGAGGGAGCGCTCGGACGGCGACGGGGTCGACTGGTGGCGCGAGCACCTCAGGGACGCCCCCATGGTGCTCGACCTGCCCAGGGACACCCCCCGCCCACCTGTGCAAACTTTTTTTGGAGCGCTCCGAACAGCGGAGATTGACGCCGAGATCGGGGACCGTGTCAGGAAGCTGGCGGTCCGGCTGGGGGTCACCCCGTACCCGGTGCTGCTGGCGGCGTTCGCGCAGCTGCTCGCCAGGCTGTCGGGGCAGCGGGACCTGCTCGTCGGCACCCCGTACGCCGACCGGGGGCACGTCGCGTTCGAGTCGCTGATCGGCATGTGCGTGCGGATGCTGCCGCTGCGGCTGCGCCAGGACCCCGAGGCCTCGTTCGAGGAGCACGTGGTCCGCTGCCGCGACGAGCTCGCCGAGGTCGTCTCCCACGGCGACGTGCCGCTGGAGCGCGTCGTGGAGGCGCTGCGCGTGCCGCGCGACCTGGGGCGCAACCCGGTGACGCAGGTGCTGTTCAACATGTACAACTTCGCCGAGCCCAAGCTGGACCTGCCCGGGTGCGTGACCGAGCCGCTGCCGGCCGGCCTGCCGGGCGCGCTGTTCGACCTGACGATGTACGTCAGCGAGCGCGGCGACGGATATGCCCTGCAGCTCGTCTACAACCCCGACCTGTTCTCCGCCGCCAGGATGGACGCCCTGCTGGCCGGTTACGCGCACCTGCTGGGCGACCTGCTCGCCGACCCGGGCGGGGCCGCGCGCGAGGCCCGGCTGGCCCCGCAGGAACCACCCACCGCGCTGCCGGTCTGGGACGGTCCCGGGCCGCTGGACACCCTGCACGGCGACGTCGTGGTGGAGGGCGCGGGGCGGGTCCTGGGGCACGCCGAGCTCACCGCGCTGCGCCATCGGACGACCTCGGCGCTGCGTGCGGCCGGGGTGGAGCCGGGCCAGGCCGTCGCGGTGCTCGCCGCGCGGGTCCCCGAGCTTCCCGGGCTGCTGCTGGGGGTGCTGGCCGGCGGGGCCCGCTGGGTGATCCTCGACCCGGCGCACCCGGCGCCGGTGCTGGCCCGCCAGGCCGCCGCCGCCGGGGCCGTGGCGGCACTGCGCTGCCCGGGCGCGCCCTCCCTGGAGGGCCTCCCGGAGATCACGCTCCCGGAGACCGGGCCGTCCGGAACCGGGCCGTCCGGCACGCGGACGCCGGGGACGGGCGAGGCGCCGCGGGACCCGCACCCCGAGCGGGGCTACCTGTCGCTCACCTCGGGGACCACCGGCGACCCCAAGCCGGTGGTGACCGGTGAGGGGCCGCTCGCGCACTTCGTCGCCTGGTACGCGGCGACCTTCGCGGTGACCCCGGCCGACCGCTTCGCCCTGCTGTCGGGCCTGGCGCACGACCCCGCGCTGCGCGACGTGTTCGTGCCGCTCGCCACCGGCGCCCGGCTGTGCGTGCCGGAGCGGGAACTGCTCCGCGACCCCGTCCGGCTGGTCGCGTGGCTGCGCGAGCACCGCGTCACCGTCCTGCACCTGACCCCGCAGCTGGCCAGGATGCTCTGCGGGACCGGCGCGGCGCTGCCCGAGGTCCGGCTGGTCGCGACCGGCGGCGACCGGCTCACCCACGCCGACGCCGCGCGGCTGCGCCGCCTGGTCCCGGCCGCCCGCCTGGTGGCCTTCTACGGCACCACCGAGACCCCGCAGGCCCACGCCTGGTACGAGATCCCCGCCGGGGTGCGCGAGAGCGCGGAACCCGTCCCCGCGGGGCGCGGTGTCGAGGGCAGCGAGCTGGTCGTGGTCGCCGGGCACGGCGGCCGGGCCGGGGTGGGCGAGCTGGGCGAGGTGGTCGTGCGCAGCGCCAACCTGGCGACCGGCTATCTCGACGCCGGGCTCACCCGGCTCCGCTTCACCGGGGACGCCTTCGTCACCGGCGACCTCGGCCGCCTCAACCCCGACGGCACGGTGACGATCGCCGGACGGCGCGACGACCAGGTGAAGATCCGCGGCTTCCGGGTGGAACTCGGCGAGGTCGAGGCGGCGCTGTCCGCGCACCCCGAGGTCCGGGCCGCCGCCGCGGTGGCCGACCGGGACGAGCGGCGCGAGACGGTGCTGCACGCCTACGCGGTGCCCCGCAGGCCCGGGCTGGCCGCGCCGCGGCTGCTCGACCACCTGCGCGCGGTGCTGTCCGAGCACGCGGTGCCCGCCGAGGTGATCGTGGTCCCCACGCTGCCGCTCACCCCCAACGGCAAGGTCGACCGCGCCGCGCTGCGCCGCCCCGCGTCCCGGCCGGGAGGCGAGGCGGGCGGGGAGGTGTCAGGCCCGACCGAGCGGGCCGTGGCCGAGGTGTGGCGGGCCGTGCTCGGCGTGCCGCGGGTGGGCGCGGCCGACAACTTCTTCGAGATCGGCGGCCACTCGCTGGCGATCGCCGCCGTCCAGGCCCGCCTGGGCTCGGCCCTCGGCCGGGAGATCCCGATCGTGGACCTGTTCCGCCACCCGACCATCCGCGCGCTCGCCGCGCATCTCGACGGTGGAGGCCCCACTCCGGGCCTCGACCGCGCCGCACGGCGGCTCGCCGTGCGGCGGGACCGCCTCAAGGACCGCTCAAGGAAGCCGAGCTGACAACCGCGCAATCACCCGCACCCGAATCCGAGCCCGGACGCGGCCCCGCAGCCGAATCCGGGCCCGCACCCGAACCGACATCCGCACCCCCTTCGGCCCCCGAGGCCGGACCTACACCCGTCCACCCCCTCACATCCGAGACCGAACCGGCTACCGCACGACCTCCCGGAGCGCGAACCCGGCCGGTGACCCACCCGACGACCGAGCCGGCGATCCCGTCGCCACCCGCACGACCTCGCGCACCGGAAACCGCACCGATCCCCGTCCAACCCCCCGCACCGGCGCCGACCGCGCCAGGCATGGAAGAAAGGGACCCCCGCATGGCCGAGGAGCCCACCGTCGAACCGATCGCGATCATCGGCCTCTCGTGCCGGGTGCCGGGAGCCGGGGACGCCAGGCAGTTCTGGCGCAACCTCGCCGACGGAGTCGAGTCGCTGACGCACTTCACCCGCGAGGAACAGCGGGCGCTCGGCGTGCCCGACCACATCCTCGACGACCCGGACTTCGTACCGGCCGCGATGATGCTCGACGACCACCAGGGGTTCGACGCCGCGTTCTTCGGCATGTCGATCAGGGAGGCGGAGATCCGGGACCCGCAGCACCGGCTCTTCCTCGAACTGTCGCACACGGCCCTGGAGGACGCGGGTTACGACCCGTTCAGGTATCCGGGCGAGATCGGCGTCTACGCCGGTTCCGGCGGGGACTTCTACCAGTGGATCAACATCAGGAGCAACGCGCAGGCCCACGCGAACGCGGGCTGGCTCGCCGTCATGGTCGGCAACCACGTCGACTACTGCGCCACGCTGTCGTCGTACAAGCTGGACCTGCGCGGCCCGAGCTACACCCTGCACACCGCGTGCTCGACCTCGCTGGTCGCGATCCACGTCGCCGCCGAGGCCCTGCGCAACGGCGAGTGCGACATGGCCCTGGCGGGCAGCGCGATGCTCGACCTGCCGCAGGGCCAGGGCTACGTGTACGACGAGGACGGGATCGTCTCCCCCGACGGCCACTGCCGGGCCTTCGACGCCAAGGCGGCCGGGACGATCTGGGGCAGCGGCGGCGGCGTGATCGTGCTGAAGCGGCTGTCGGAGGCGATCGAGGACGGCGACAACGTCCGGGCGGTCATCCTGGGCAACGCGATCAACAACGACGGCGCGAGCAAGGTCGGGTTCTCCGCGCCCAGCATGGACGGCCAGGCCGCGGTGATCGCCCAGGCGCTCGGGGTGGGCGGGGTCGACCCGCGCACCGTCACCTACGTCGAGGCGCACGGCACGGGCACCGCGCTGGGCGACCCGATCGAGGTCGCGGCGCTGAGCAGCGTGTTCGGCCAGGACACCGACGACACCCAGTGGTGCGGCATCGGCTCGGTCAAGAGCAACATCGGCCACCTGGGCCAGTCGGCGGGCATCGCCAGCATCATCAAGGCGGTGCTGGCCCTGGAGAACGGGCTGATCCCGCCGACGCTGCACTACGAGAGCCCCAACCCGAAGATCGACTTCGCGCGGAGCCCGTTCTACGTGACGGGCGCGCCGACCAAGTGGGAGCGCAACGGCTTCCCCCGGCGGGCGGGCGTCAGCTCGTTCGGCATCGGCGGCACCAACGCGCACATCGTGCTGGAGGAGGCGCCGGCGCCCTCCCGCCAGGAGCGCGAGGGGCGCGAGCCCCGCCCGGCGCACCTGCTGCGGCTGTCGGGCAGGACCGACACCGCGCTGGCCGCAGCCGCCGAGCGCCTGGCCTCGCACCTGGAGGCCCACCCCGACGCCGACCTGGCCGACGTCGCCCACACCCTGCGGGTGGGGCGCAGGGAGCTGTCGCGCAGGAGCGCGGTGGTGGCCTCCGACGTCGCCGACGCGGTCGCCGCGCTCCGCGACCCCAAGCGCACGGTCTCCGGTGCCGCCTCACGGCGCACCCCGCGCCCGGCGTTCCTGTTCTCCGGGCAGGGCTCGCAGTACGCGGGCATGGGCGCCGAGCTGTACCGCACCGAGGAGGTCTTCAGGGACGCGGTCGACGAGTGCGCCGAGATCCTGCGGCCCGTGCTGGGCGAGGACCTGCGCGAGCTGATCTTCGCCACCGGCGAGGACGCCGACGAGCGGCTGCGGCAGACCGCGCTGACCCAGCCCGCCCTGTTCACCGTGGAGTACGCCCTGGCCGCGCTCTGGCGCTCGCTGGGCGTCGAGCCCGCCGGGATGATCGGCCACAGCATCGGCGAGTACGTCGCGGCGACCGTGGCCGGGGTCTTCAGCCTGCCGGACGCGCTGCGGCTGGTGGCCGCCAGGGGGCGCCTGGTGCAGGGCATGCCCGCCGGGGCGATGCTCGCCGTGCAGCTCGCGCCGGACGAGATCGGGCCGCTGCTGCCCGACGGCGTGTCGGTGGCGACCGTCAACGGGCCCGGCACGTGCGTGGTGGCCGGTCCCCCGGCCTCGATCGCCGAGCTGTCGGCCCTGCTGGAGGAGGAGGGCGTCGGCAGGATGGAGCTGCGCACCTCCCACGCCTTCCACTCCTCGATGATGGACCCGATCCTGGGCGAGTTCCACGCGCTGGTCGCCGGGGTCGAGCGGTCGGCGCCGAGCCTGCCGTTCCTGTCGAACGTGACCGGCACCTGGATCACCGCGGACGAGGCGACGGACCCGTCGTACTGGGCCCGGCACATGCGCGAGCCGGTGCTGTTCGGCGACTGCGTGGCGGCCCTGCTCGCCGACGGCGACTGGATCATGATCGAGTGCGGCCCCGGCAGGCAGCTGTCCGGGCTGGCCAGGGCGCAGACCCCGCCGGGCGCGGTCGCGCCGCTGCCCTCCCTGCCCGGCCCCAAGGACGCCGGTGGCGACACCGGAGACACTGCCGTGCTGTCGGCCGCGTACGGCACCCTGTGGGTGAACGGCGTCGCGCTGGAGGCGTTCGGCGAGGAGGGCAACCGGGTCTCGCTGCCGACCTACCCGTGGGAGCGCCAGCGCGCCTGGATCGACCCCGACCCGCAGGGCGCGTTCGTCGGCGGCGTGGCCAACCCCGCGCCGGTCGAGGACGACCTGCCGCTGGACCGCTGGTTCAGCGTGCCGGTGTGGCGGCAGGTCCCGCCGGGACCGGCGCCGCTGTCGCCGGTCACCCGGGCCCTGGTGTTCGCCGACGACGGCTCGGCCGGGCTGGTGGACGCGCTGCGCGCGACGGGGACCGAGGTGATCGAGGTGCGGCCCGGCGACGGGTTCTCCTCGGAGAACCCGGAAGGCGTCCACACCGTGCGTCCCGCCGAGCGGGCCGACTACGACGCGCTGCTGTCGGCCGTGGGCGAGGTGCCGGGACGGGTGGTCCACGCGTGGACCGTCGGCGGTGAGCCCGCCGCCGGGACCGAGGGGACCTGGAAGGCTCAGGACCGCGGCTTCTTCAGCGTGCTGGCCCTGGTGCAGGCGCTGACCGCGGCGCAGCCCGCCGACGCCGCCGACGGGGTGGAGCTGACGCTGCTCACCTCGGGGGCCCAGGACGTCACCGGCGGCGACCTGCTCCGCCCTGAGCACGCGACCCTCGCCGGGTTCCCCCGGGTGGTGCCGCTGGAGACCCCGTGGCTGCGGGTGCGCCACGTCGACGTCGAGGGACGCGACTGGGCCAGGCACGCCGCCGCGGAGCTGGGCAGGAGGCCCGAGCCGGACGAGGCGGGGCTGCTGCCCACCGTGAGCATCAGGGGCGGCCGCCGCTGGCTGCAGCACTACGAGCAGCTGGAGGTGCCCGCGGCCGGGGCGTCCGCGCCGGAGACGGCCGAGGCGGTCGGCGGGCAGGCGGGCCCCCGGGACGGGCAGGTCTACCTGATCACCGGCGGCCTGGGCGGCATCGGCATCTCGCTCGCCGAGGACCTCGCCGCGCGGGCCCGGGTACGGCTGGTCCTGCTGTCCAGGTCCGGGCTGCCCGACCGGGCGGAGTGGGACGCGCACGAGGCCGGCCGCGCGGGCCGGGCGATCGCGGCGATCCGCAGGATGGAGGAGGCCGGGGCCGAGGTCCTGGTGCTCGCCGCCGACGTCACCTCTCCCGCCGACATGCGCAGGGTGCGGGAGGAGACGATCGCCGGGTTCGGCCGGGTGGACGTGATCGTGCACGCCGCGGGACTGCCCGGCGGCGGCATGGCCGAGATCAAGGAGCGGGCCGCCGCCGAGGAGGTGCTGGCGCCCAAGGTGGTCGGCACGCTCGCGCTGCGCGAGGCCTTCGCCGACCTCGACCTGGAGGCCGTGGTGCTCTGCTCGTCGATCACCGCGGTCGCGGGCGGCTTCGGCCAGGTCGACTACTGCGCGGCCAACAACTTCCTCGACGCGCACGCCAGGGGTGAGCACGGCTGGGGCTCGGCCACGGTCGTCTCCGCCAACTGGGGCAAGTGGCTGGAGGTCGGCATGGCGGCCGAGGTCGCCGCGCCCGCCGGGTTCGTGGCGCTGCAGCGCGGCGACCGGATCAGGGCCGTCGACCACCCCGTGATCTCCGCCTGGCACGAGGCCGACGGTGAGGAGCTCGGCTGGGCCGGGGGCAGCCTCTCCCCCGAGACCCACTGGGCGCTCGACGGGCACCGCATCTCCGGGGTGCCGGTGCTGCCGGGCACCGGCCACCTGGAGCTGGCCCGCTGCGCCGGCGAGGTGGTGCTGCCCGGCCCCGGCGTCGTCGAGCTGCGCGACGTGGTGTTCGTCGAGCCGCTGTCGGTGGCCGACGGGTCCTCCGCGGAGATACGGGTGACGTTCAGCACCGAGGCCGACGGCGCGGACTTCCAGGTGCGCAGCGTCATCGGCGGCGAGCAGCGCACCCACGCGCGCGGCACCGCGGCCAAGGTCGACGCCGGGCCGGCCGGGCACGCCGACGTGACGGCGATCATCGAGCGCTGCACCCCGGCGTCCGAGGAGCAGGGCGGCGTGCCGCTGTCCGGGCTGCTCACGCTCGGCCCCCACTGGGGCCACATGAGCAAGTGGTACATCGGCCAGAACGAGGCCCTGGGCCTGTTCGAGCTGCCCGCGGAGCTGTCGGAGGACCTGGACGGCTGGGGCCTGCACCCGGCGCTGCTGGACAGCGCCACCTCCTTCACCTGGATCGACGTCGTCGGCCACTACCTGCCGCTCGGCTACGGCCGCATCACCGTCAGAGACCGGCTGCCCGGCAGGTTCTGGAGCCACATGCGCTTCCGCGACAGCGGCACCGACGAGGTGCTGGCGGTCGACGTGACGCTCATCGACGCAGGCGGCAGGATCGTCACCGAGATCTCCGACTACGTGCTGCGCCGCATCAACACCGACGCCGTGGTGGCCGGGGTGACGGCCGACGCCGGAGCCCAGCGGGCGGGCACGGTCACCGTCCCCGACCAGGGCGGCCAGGTCGCGACGACCGCCGGAGGTCCCGACGCGGTCGGCATCCGCCCCGCCGAGGGCGCCGAGGCGTTCCACCGCCTGCTGGCCACCCCTCTCGGCGCGCAGGTGGTGATCGCCGCGACCCCGGTGGCCGCCTACCTGGCCGGTGTCGGATCGGTCACCCAGGAAACGGTCGAGACGGAGCTGGACCCGGCCGCCGTGTCGGACCGCCCCCGTCCCGGCGGCGCGGCTTCCGACGACTACGTGGCACCGCGCGGCGACGTCGAGACCGCCATCGCCCGGCTGTGGAGCGAGGTGCTCGGCGGCGAGCGCATCGGCGTCGACGACGACTTCTTCGAGCTCGGCGGCAACTCGCTGATCGCCGTACAGCTCATCGCCCTGATCCGCAAGGAGCTGGGCGTGCGGCTGCCGATGCGCAGCCTCTTCGAGGAGCCCACGGTGGCCGGCGTCACCGCGCTGATCGAGCAGGCACGCGCCACCGCGCCGGCGGCGGAGACCGCCCCGGCCGCGAACCAGACCATGATCCCCCGTCTCCCCCGCAGGAGTGAGCAGCAGTGAGCGAACCCCTTCCCGACACCAAGGTCGTCCTCAACGACGAGGAGCAGTACTCCATCTGGCCCTCGGGTCGCGACAACCCGGACGGCTGGCACGACGCGGGCTTCACCGGCACCAGGGACGAGTGCCTGGCCCACATCGAGCAGGTCTGGACCGACATGCGTCCGCGCAGCCTGCGCGAGGCGATGAAAGCGGGAGACGCGGGATGACAGAACAGGTGGTGGACGTCTTCCCGTCCTCCTCCGGGCAGGAGCGGATGTGGTTCCTCGCCCGCTTCGAACCCGAGCTCGCCGTCTACAACATCGGCATGCTCATGCCGATGAGCGCCCGCCAGCCGGTCGATCCGCGCCGGCTGGAGGCCGCCGTCGCCCACGTGGTACGCCGCCACGAGGTGCTGCGCACCGTCTTCGAGTTCAGGGACGGCCAGGTGGTGCAGATCGTCAGCGGCGCCGTCCCCCCGGTGCGGATCACCGAGACCGACCTCACCCACCTGCCCGCCGGCGAGCGTGAGGCCGAGCTCGCCAGGCTGGCCAAATCGGACTCGGTCACGCCGTTCGTGCTGGACCAGGCGCCGCTGTGGCGGCTGCGGCAGGTGCGGATGGGCGACGACGACCTGCGGCTGATCTGCGTGTTCGACCACACCGTGTTCGACGGCGTCTCCAGCCACGTCTTCGTCAACGAGCTGGAGGAGTGCTACGACGCCATCGGCGAGGGGCGCGAGCCCAAGCTGGCGGAGCTGCCCATCCAGTTCGCCGACTTCGCCGTCTGGCAGCGGAACCGGCTGACCGGGCGGTTCGTCGAGGAGGAGCTGGCGCACTGGCGGGAGCGGCTGGCCGGGATCCCGGCCGACCTCGCCCTGCCCGCCGACCGGCCGCGCCCGCGCAGCCGCTCCTACCGGGGCGAGATGCAGCTGGGCGCGTTCTCCCCTGAGGTGTCGGCCGGGATCGAGCGCCTGGCCAAGGACCTGAACTCGACGCTGTTCACGGTCATGCTCACCGCGTTCGCGACCGTGCTGGCCCGCTGGTCGGGGCAGTACGACGTGGTGGTGGGCACCCCCATCGCGGGGCGGCTGCTGCCGGAGACCGAACCCGTCATCGGCATGTTCGTCAACGCCGTGGCGCTGCGCGCCGACCTGACCGGCGACCCGACGTTCGCCGAGGCGGCCGGGCGGGTGCGCACCACGGTCGCCGAGGCCCTGGACCACCAGGAGCTGCCGTTCGAGCGGCTGGTGGAGGCGCTGCAGCCGACCAGGGACCTGAGCGTGCCGCCGATCTACCAGGTGATGTTCAACCTGGCCGCCGACACCAACGAGGGCCAGATCGCCAACGGCACCGCCAAGGTGGACCTGCAGCTGGACCTCAACATGCGCGAGGGGCGGCTGCACACCCGGCTGGAGTACAGCACCGACCTGTTCGACCGGTCCACGATCGAGCGGTTCGGCGCCTGCCTGGAGACGCTGGTCGAGGCCGCGGTCGCCGCCCCGGGGACGCCGATCTCCCGGCTGCCGCTGCTGACCCCCGCCCAGCGGGACCACGTCGTCGCGCTCGGCGCCGGCGAGGACCCCGGGCGCGTCGTGGACCTCCTGGCGGGCGCGCGGGACGCCGTGACCTCCGTGACCTCCGTGACCTCCGGGACCTCCGGGACCTCCGGGACCTCTGCGGCCGGTACGACGCTGACCTCTCTGATCGAGGCTCAGGTGGCCAGGACACCGGACGCGCCGGCCGTGGTCACCGGCGACGCCACGCTGACGTACGCGGAATTGGACGGGCGCGCCACCGAGCTGGCCCGCTGGCTGCGCGGGATCGGGGTGCGGCGGGGCAGCCCGGTGGCGGTGTGCGCAGAGCGGTCGGCCGAGCTGGTCGTCGGCCTGCTCGCGGTGCTCAAGGCGGGCGGGGCGTACGTCCCCCTCGACCCGGAGTACCCGCCGTCGCGGCTGGCGTTCATGCTGGCCGACAGCGGGGCCCGGGTGATGCTGACCCAGCGTCACCTGCGCGACCTGCTCCCCGAGGGCGCCGTCAAACCGGTGCTGCTGGACGCGCCCGACACCTGGGGACCGCAGCCCCCGGGAACGCCGCTTCCGGCGACCGGCCCGGACGACGCCGCGTACGTGATCTACACCTCGGGTTCGACCGGGCGTCCCAAGGGCGTCGTCAACACCCACCGGGGCATCGTCAACCGGCTCGCCTGGATGCAGGACCGGTTCGGCCTCACCCCGGCCGAGGCGGTCCTGCAGAAGACGCCGACGAGCTTCGACGTGTCGGTCTGGGAGTTCTTCTGGCCGCTGGTCACCGGGGCGTCCCTGGTACCGGTCCGGCCGGGCGGGCACCGCGACCCCAACCACCAGCGCGACCTGATCAAGGCGCACTCGGTGAGCACCGCGCACTTCGTCCCCTCGATGCTGGCCCTGTTCCTGGAGGAGACCGGCATCGAGTCGTGCCACTCGCTGAAGCGGGTGATCTGCAGCGGCGAGGAGCTGCCGCCGCGCCTGGCCGCCCGCTTCTTCGAGCGGCTGCCCGGGGTGGAGCTGCACAACCTGTACGGGCCGACGGAGGCGGCGGTCGACGTGACCGCCTGGCGGGTCGAGCCCGAGGGGGTGGACGCGCTGCACACGCTGCCCATCGGCCCGCCGATGCCGGGCAACCGCCTGCACGTCCTGGACGACCTGCTCCGGCCGGCGCCGGTCGGCGTGCCCGGGCACCTGCACATCGGCGGGGTCCAGGTGGCGCGCGGCTACGCGGGCCGCCCCGGCCTGACGGCCGAGCGGTTCGTGCCCGACCCGTACGGGCCGCCCGGCTCGCGGCTGTACGCGACCGGCGACCTGGCCAGGGTCCGCGCCGACGGGGACATCGAGTTCCTGGGGCGGCTGGACGACCAGGTGAAGGTGCACGGCTGGCGAGTCGAGCTCGGCGAGATCGAGGCCGTGATCGCCGAGCATCCCAAGGTGCGCCGGGCGGTCGTGGCGCTGCGCGACGACGCCCCCGGCGGGCGCGGGCTGGTCGGATACGTCGACTGGTCGGGAGACGCCTCGGCGCTCACCGCGGAGCTGCGCAGGACGCTCGCCAAGAAGCTGCCCGCCGCGCTCATCCCGCAGGCGTTCGTCGGGATCGACCACATCCCGCTCGGCCCCAGCGGCAAGCTCGACCGGGGCGCGCTGCCCGCGCCGACCGGTTCGGGCCGGGCCGACCTCGGAACGCCGTACACGGAGCCGCGCACCCCGCTGGAGACCGAGCTGTGCGCGCTGTGGAGCGAGCTGCTCGGCCGCGAGCGCATCGGCGTCGAGGACGACTTCTTCCAGCTCGGCGGCCACTCGCTGCTGGCGGTGCTGCTGGTCACCCGCTACCGGGAGACGTACGGCGTGGAGATGCCGCTGCGGCGGTGCTTCGAGATCACCACGGTGACCGAGCACGCCCTCGCCGTGCTGGAGCTGCAGCTCGGGGACGACGACGAGGAGCTGGCGGCGCTGCTCGCCACGCTGGAGGACCCCGCGGATGAGTGACCTGAGGGCGAAAGAGGAACCGGCGGCTCTGTTCACCGCGCTGGAGGGCCCCGCGGATGAGTGACCTGAGGGCGAAAGAGGAACCGGCGGCTCTGCTCGCCACGCTGGAGGGCCCTGCGGATGAGTGACCTGAGGGCGAAAGAGGAACCGGCGGCTCTGTTCACCGCGCTGGAGGGCCTCGCCGATGAGTGACCTGAGGGCGAAACTGGCGCGGCTCAGCCCGGAACAGCGGGCCGCGCTGGAGGAGAGGCTGCGGCGGCAGCCGCCGCCGCGGCAGCGGCCGTCGGGCATCCCCCGGCGCGCGGACGGCGGGGGGCCGCCTCCCCTGTCGTTCGGCCAGGAGCGCCTGTGGTTCCTGCAGCAGCTGGACCCCTCCGACGCCTCGTACAACATGTTCATGGTGCAGCGGCTGCGCGGGCACGTCTCGATCGGGGCGCTCCGGTACGCGCTCGGCCGGCTGGTGGAGCGGCACGAGACCCTGCGCGCCCGCTTCACCTCGCACGAGGGCAGCCCGGTGCAGGAGATCGGGCCGCCCCTGCCGGTCGAGCCCGACCTGATCGACCTCACCCGGCTGCCCGTCGCCGAGCGGGAGGCCCGCGCGACCGAGCTGGTCGCCGACCTCACCAACCGCCCGTTCGACCTGGCGGCCGGGCCGCTGCTGCGGGTCCACCTGATCACCATGTCGGGGACCGACCACGTGCTGTGCGTGGTGCTGCACCACATCGTGGCCGACGGCTGGTCGCTGAAGATCCTGCTGGGCGAGCTCGCCGCCTGCTACGGCGCGCACCTGGAGGGACGCGAGGCGGACCTGCCGGCGCCGGTGCTGGAGTACGCCGACTACGCGGCCTGGCAGCGCGGGCTGCTGGACGAGGAGCGGGTGCGCCGCCAGCTCGACTACTGGAGCGGGCAGTTGGCCGGGGTGCCCGCGCTGGACGTCCCCGCCGACCGGCCCAGGCCGCCGGTGAAGTCGTCCAACGGCGACTACGCGGCGCGGCGGATCGGGCGGGAGCTGACCGCCCGGCTGGACCGGCTGGCCAGGGACGAGCGGTGCACCCAGTTCATGGTGCTGCTCGCCGCCTTCCAGACGCTGCTCGGCGCCCACTCCGGGCAGGACGACGTGTGCGTGGGGTCGGTGATCGCCGGACGGGAACGCCCCGAGCTGGAGCAGATCGTCGGGTTCTTCCCCAACACGCTCGCGCTCCGCGGCGACCTGTCGGGCGATCCCGGCTTCAGGGAGTTGCTGGGCCGCGTCCGGGCGACGGTGCTCGACGCCTTCGCCCACCAGGACATCCCGTTCGAGCGGCTGCTCAACGAGCTGCGCGTCGAACGCGACCTGAGCACCACGCCGCTGTTCCAGGCGATGTTCGTGATGCAGGACAAGGAGGCGTCCGAGCTGGTCATGCCCGGCATCGAGACCGACGTGTTCGATCCGGGAGCGCGGCAGGCCAAGTTCGACCTGATGCTCGACGTGACGCCTCGCTCGGACTCGCTGTACGCGCTGCTGTCCTACAACGCCGACCTGTTCGAGCCGGACACGGTGGCCAGGATGCTGCGCAGGTACGAGCGCGTGCTGGAGGCCGTCGCCGACGATCCCGACATCCCGCTGTCCCGGCTGCGGGCCGCGATGCTGCTCCCCGAGGACCGCCTGCCCGCGGTCACCGCGTCCCTGTCCACCGCCCTTCCCTCACCCCTCGATCCCGCCGGTCCGGCCGGGGTGGTCGAGCTGTTCGAGGAGCGGGTGCGGCTGGCGCCGGACGCGGTCGCCGTCAGCCACGGCGACCGGCGGCTGAGCTACGCCGAGCTGCGCGAGCGCGCCGCGCGGCTGGCGGCGCGGCTGGCCGCTGAGGGGGCCGGCCCCGAGACCGTGGTCGCGGTGTGCGCCCGGCGCGGTCCCGAGCTGGTCGTGGCACTGCTGGCGACGGCCATGGCGGGAGGCGCCTACCTCCCGCTCGACCCCGCCTACCCGGCCGAGCGGCTGCGCTGGATGCTGCGCGACAGCGGGGCCGCGCTGCTGCTGTCCCAGGGCGGCCCGCCGGAGTGCGACCTGCCGACGATCCCGCTCGACGGCGTCGCGGACGGCCCCGCCGCCGGGGAGGACCGGAAGGCCGCAGAGGATCCGAATGCCGCGGACGGCTCACCGTCCGGCGCGCGCCTTCACGGGCCGGGCGAGCCCGGCGCCCCGACGTCCGCCGGGGAGGGCCGGGTGACGAGGCCCGGCGGGCCGGGGAACCTGGCGTACGTGATCTACACCTCCGGTTCGACCGGCACCCCGAAGGGCGTGCAGGTCGAGCGGCGGGCGCTGGACGCGCGGGTGGCGTGGATGCGCGCCGAGTACGGCATCCGGCCGGACGACCGGGTGCTCCAGTTCGCCTCCGTGGGCTTCGACACGCACGCCGAGGAGATCTACCCGGCGCTCACCTCGGGGGCCGAGCTGGTGCTCGCCCCCGACGAGCCGCTTCCCGACTTCCTGCGGACCCCGCGGGGCGCGTCGCTGACGGTGATGGACCTGCCCACCTCCTACTGGCAGGAGCTGGTCGCCGCCCGTACCTCCTGGCCGCCCGCGCTGCGCCTGCTGATCCTGGGCGCCGACCCGCTGCCGGGACCGGCGCTCGCCGCCTGGTACGAGGCGCACGGCGAGCGCGTCACCCTGGTCAACAGCTACGGGCCGACCGAGACGACGATCATCGCCACCGCCGGGGAGCTCGACCCTGCCGAGGCGTCCAGGCGGCCGACCGTGGGTCACCCGCTGTCCGCCACCCGCGTCCACGTGCTGGACGAGCACGGCGCCCGGGTGCCCGCCGGCGCGCCCGGCGAGCTGTGCGTCGGCGGCGACGGGCTCTCCCGCGGCTACCTGGGCTCGCCCGCCCTGACGGCGGAACGCTTCGTGCCCGACCCCTACGGCCCGGCAGGTTCGCGCCTGTACCGCACCGGCGACCGGGCCAGGTTCCGGCCCGACGGGCGCCTGGAGATCCTCGGCCGCCTCGACCGCCAGGTGAAGATCCGGGGCTACCGCGTGGAACCCGGCGAGATCGAGGCCCGCCTGCTGGCCCACCCGTGGGTGGGCCGGGCGACCGTGACGGTCAGGGAGGACACCCCCGGCGACCGCCGCCTGGTCGCCTACGTCGTACGGCACGACCGGACCGCCGGCGGGCAGGCGGCCGATGAGCGGGTGGCCGATGAGCGGGCGGAAGGTGCCCGCGAGCGGTCCGGGCACCGGCCCGACGGCGGGGAGCTGCGGGAGTACCTCGCGGCGGAACTGCCGCCGCACCTGGTGCCGAGTGCCGTGGTGGAGGTCGCGCGCATCCCGCTCACCCCGAGCGGGAAGGTCGACCAGGGCGCGCTGCCCGCCCCCGAGCACCGCTCGGACGAGGGGTACCTGCCCCCGGAGACCGCCACGCAGGAGCTGGTGTGCTCGGTGTGGGCCGAGGTGCTGGGAGTGGAGCGGGTGGGGGCGCTCGACGACTTCTTCCAGCTCGGCGGCCACTCGCTGCTGGCGACCAGGACGATCGCCAGGCTCTCCGCGGCGACCGGGCTGGACGTGCCGTTGAAGCTGGCCTTCAGTCACCCGTCCGTACGGAGGCTGGCGCAGGCGCTGGACGCGCTGGCGGAGGCCGGGCCCGGCGCGGGTCCCGAAGCGGGGCCCGGACCGGTACGGCGGCCCGAGGGCACGGCGCCGCCGCTGTCGTTCGCGCAGGAACGGCTCTGGTTCATGGAGCAGTTCAGCCCGGGGACCGGCGCCTACGTGCTGCCCGCCGCGGCACGGCTGCGCGGGCCGCTGGACCTCGCGGCGCTGGACGCGCGGCTGGACGCCGCCGTGACGCGGCACGAGAGCCTGCGGATGCGTTTCCCCGCCTCCTCCGACGGAAGGCCCGAGGTGCGGGTCGTCCCGGCCGGGGACCCGGAGGCACGAATCGCGATCCGTGTCGTCGAGGCGGGGACCGCTTCGACGGGACCGGCCGCGACGGCCGGCTCCGGGACGGAGGCGGCGGAGGCGGAGGCGGAGGCACGGCGGGTCGTCAGCGCCGACGCGGCACGCCCCTTCGACCTCGGCGACGGCCCGCTGCTCCGGGTGACCCTGGTCAGGCTCGCCCCGGCGGACCACGTGCTGCTGGTCGCCGTCCACCACATCGTGGCCGACGGCTGGTCGGCGGAACTCCTGCTGGACGAGCTGCTCTCCGGGCACGACGGCCGCAACGAGCGCGCCGGCCGGCCGGAGCCGCGCGTCGGGTACGGCGACTACGCGCTCTGGCAGCGCGAGCGCCTGGCCGGACCGCGCCTGGAACGGCACCTGGAGTTCTGGCGGGAGGAGCTGGCCGCGCTGCCCCCGCTCGACCTTCCGCTCGACCGGCCCCGGCCGGTCCGGCAGGGGCACCGGGGCGCCTGGCACGACCTGCGGCTGGACGCCGGGCTCACAGGGGCGCTCGGCGACCTGGCGCGGGAACGCGGCGCGACCCTCTACATGGCGCTGCTGTCCGGGTTCCAGGCCGTGCTGTCCCGCTGGTCGGGACAGCACGATTTCGCGGTGGGCTCGCCGGTCGCCGGTCGCGACCTGACGGAGTTCGAGGACGTGGTCGGGTTGTTCGTGAACCTGCTGCCGCTCCGGGCCCGCCTGGCGGGCGATCCCACGTTCACCGAGTTGCTCGGCCGCACCCGCGACGCGGCCCTGGAGGTCTACGGCCACCAGGAGTTGCCGTTCGAGAAGCTGGTCGCCGAACTGGACCTGGCCAGGGACGCCACCCGCCCGCCCGTGGTGCAGGTGCTCTTCGCCCTGCAGAGCTACCTGGGCGGCACGGTCCCGGCAGGACGGCCCGTACCGGTGGCCGGGCCCGTGGTGTCCACCCCTGGGGAGGGGACCGGGGCCGCGGCGGCGGCGGCCGGGCGGACGACCGGGTCCACGGCCGAGCGGGCGGGAGGGCCGGTGGCCGAGCCGTTCGTGCCGGACACCACCTCGACCCGGTTCGACCTGGAGCTGTACGCCTCGGAGACCGGTGCCGGCCTCGCGGCGAGGTTCGTCTACAACCGCGACCTGTTCCTGCCGGAGACCGTCGAGCGGCTCGCCGCGTCCTTCGAGACGTTCCTGCGCGCGGCCGTCGCCGCTCCGGGGACCCGCGTGGGCGACCTGGAGATGCTCTCCCCCGGGGAGCGGGACCTGGTGCTGACGGGCTGGAACGCCACCGAGACCGCGTACCCGCCCGAGGAGACGCTGCACGGTCTCGTCGAGGCGCAGGCCGCGCGGACTCCCGGCGCCCCGGCCGTGGTCTTCGAGGGCGAGACGCTGACCTACGCGGAGCTGAACGACCGCGCCGACCTGCTCGCCGCGCGGCTGCGCGCCGGTGCCGGCAAGAAGGCGGAGCGGGTGTTCGCCGTGCGGGCGGAGCGCTCGATCGACCTGCCCGTACGGCTGCTCGCCGTGCTCAAGGCCGGGGCCGCCTACCTTCCCCTCGATCCGGGGCTGCCCGAGCGCCGTGTCGAGGCCATGCTCGCCGACGCCGGGGCCGTGGAACTCACCGCCGCCCTCGACGCCTCAGCGGAACCGGCGGACGCGGGCAGCCGGGCGGGGGATCCGCCCGGCTCGCTCGCGTACGTGATCTTCACCTCGGGGTCCACGGGGAGGCCCAAGGGCGTCGGGGTGCCGCACCGGGCGATCGTCAACCGGCTGCGCTGGATGCAGGACACGTACGGCCTGGACGCGGGCGACGCCGTGCTCCAGAAGACCCCCGCCGGGTTCGACGTGTCGGTGTGGGAGTTCTTCTGGCCGCTGATCAGCGGGGCCCGCCTGGTGCTCGCCCGCCCCGACGGCCACCGGGACACCGCCTACCTGCGCGACCTCGTCGTCGAGCGGGGAATCACGACGGTGCACTTCGTCCCCTCGATGCTCGCCGCCTTCACCGCGGAGGAGCGGATCGAGGAGTGCGGCTCGCTGCGCCGGGTGATCTGCAGCGGCGAGGAGCTGACGGCCGGGGCGGCGGAGCGGCTGACCGCGCGGTTGCCCGGGGTGGAGCTGCACAACCTCTACGGGCCGACCGAGGCCGCGGTCGACGTCTCCCGGCACCGCTACACGCCGGGCGAGAAGGTCGTCCCGATCGGCCGCCCGGTGGCCAACACCCGCCTGTACGTGCTGGACGGGGCGTTGCGCCCGGTACCGGCCGGGACGCCGGGCGAGCTGTTCATCGGCGGGGTCCAGCTGGCCCGCGGCTACCTGGGGCGGCCGGGTCTCACCGCCGAACGGTTCGTCCCCGACCCCTACGGCCCGCCGGGCTCCCGCCTGTACGCCACCGGGGACCGGGCGCGATGGCGGCGTGACGGCGAGATCGAGTACCTCGGCCGCCTCGACGCCCAGGTCAAGATCCGCGGCATGCGCGTCGAGCCCGGCGAGATCGAGGCCGTGCTCGGCGGGCACCCGGACCTGAGCGCCGTGGCCGTCGGCGTGTGGCACGACGGCGCCGGAGCCCGGCTGGTCGGGTACGGGGTGCGGCGCGAGGGGACGCGGGACACAGCGGATACAGCGGACGCTGGGGACGCCGATCCCCGCGAGTGGCTCAGGGGCGAGCTGCCCGAGCACATGATCCCCACCGCGTGGGTGACGCTGGAGGCCCTCCCGCTCACCCCCAACGGCAAGCTCGACCGGGCCGCCCTGCCGCCACCGCCCGGCCGGGGCGACCTCCCCTGGGAGCCGCCGCGCACCGACGCGGAACGCGCCGTCGCCCAGGTGTGGCAGGACGTGCTCGGCCTGAACAAGGTCGGCCGTCACGACGGGTTCTTCGGCGTCGGGGGCGACTCGATCCGCAGCCTCTCGGTGGTGGCCAGGCTGCGGGACCTGGGCTACGGGCTCGACCTGCAGCAGCTGTTCACCCACCAGACCGTGGCCGAACTGGCCTCCGTACTGGACACACCGGACACCGGGCCCGCCGCGACGGCGACCCCGGAGCCGGAGGCCGCGACCGGGGCGACCGAGGCGTTCGGCATGCTCGGCGCCGCGGATCTGGCCAAGCTCAGGAAGGGCGAGCGATGATCGAGGACGCGTACCCGCTGGCCGCGCTGCAGGCGGGGATGCTCTACCACAGCGAGCTCGAACCGGACAGTCCCACCTACCACGACCTGATGACCGTCACTCTGCGCGGCGCCCTGGACGTCCCGGCGCTGACCGGGGCGCTGGCCGGGGTCGCGGCCGGGCACCCGGTGCTGCGCACCTCGTTCGACCTGACCGGGTTCAGCGAGCCGCTGCAGCTCGTCCACGACACCGCCACCATCCCGCTGGAGGTCGCCGACCTGCGATCGGACGGGGACGGTCCGGACGGGGACGGCCCCCGGGAGCGGCTGGCCGCGTGGCGGGAGGCCGAGAAGCACACCGGGTTCGACTGGTCGTCGCCGCCTCTGCTGCGGGCGTACGCGCACGTGCTGGACGACGACGAGTTCGCACTGAGCCTCAGCTTCCACCACGCCGTCCTCGACGGCTGGAGCGTCGCGGCGCTCGTCACCGAGCTGCTGGGCCGCTACGCCGCCCGCGGCTCGCGCGAACCCGCCCCGCCCCGGGCCCTGTTCAGGGATCTCGTGGCGGCCGAGCGGGCCGCGGTGGGCTCGGCGGCGGCGCGGGAGTTCTGGCGGGATCGGGTCGAGGACGCCCCGGAGAGCCGCCTGCCCAGGCTGCCCGGGTTCCCGGCCGGCGGGCCGCGCGCCGCCGAGGTGGTCGCCGTACCGGTGCCGCACGAGACGGTGGCGGCGCTGGAGCGGCAGAGCCGCGAGCTGCGGGTCCCGCTGCGCACCACCCTGCTGGCCGCGTACGTGACGGCGCTGGGCCTGGTCACCGGCGAGCGGGAGGTCATGACCGGCGTGCTCAGCCACGGCAGGCCGGAGACCGAGGGGGGCGGCGAGGTGCTGGGGCTGTTCCTCAACACGCTGCCGCTGCGGGTCCGCCTCGACGCCGACGACCGGGCCGACCGGGCCGGGCTGGTCAGGCGGGTCTTCGAGGCCGAGGTGGCCGCGGTGCCGTACCGGCGCTACCCGCTGTTCGAGATCCAGCGGATCGCGGGCCGCTCGCCGCTGCTGGACACGCTGTTCGACTTCCGGGACTTCCACGTGTACGGAGGGCTGTCCGGTGACGGCGTGGCGATCACCGGGCAGGAGTTCTTCGAACAGACCGACATGCCGTGCACGGTGGCCTTCGTCCGGGTGCCCGGCGGCGGCCTCACCCTCACGGTCTCCTACGACGCCTCCCAGTTCCCGGCGGAGCAGATGGAGTCCCTGGCCGGGCGGGTGATCGACGCCCTGACCGGCGAGCCGGGCGTGGGCGAGGCGGAGAACGACGCGATCGACCGCTGGAACGCCACCGGGCGCGAGCACCCGGGCGGCACGCTGCACGGCCTGGTGTTCGCCCAGGCGGGGCGGACGCCCGATGCTCCGGCCGTGGGTTTCGAGGGCTCGTGGACCACCTACCGCGAGCTGGCCGGTCGGGCCCTGGCGATCGCCGGGGAACTGCGCCGCGCCGGGGTGTCACGCGATCAGCCGGTGGGGGTGCTGCTCGAACGGAGCGCGGACCTGCCCGCCGCGCTGCTGGGCGTCCTCGCCGCCGGGGGCGCCTACCTGCCGCTGGAGCCCGGCCACCCGGCCGGTCGGACGCGGGGCATGCTCGACGACGCGGGCGCCTCGATACTGCTGACCTCCGCCGACCTGGCGGGCGAGGCTCCTGAGGGTACGCGGGTCGTCCTGCTGCCCACCGTCTCGGCGGCTTCCCCGGAGGCTCCCACCGAGATCTCCTCGCGGGAGGATCCGCCGGACTCGCTCGCGTACGTGATCTTCACGTCGGGGTCGACCGGGAGGCCCAAGGGCGTCGGGGTGTCGCACCGGGCGATCGTGAACCGGCTGCGCTGGATGCAGGCGACGTACGGGCTCACCCCTGCCGACCGGGTCCTGCACAAGACGCCGGTCTCGTTCGACGTGTCGGTGTGGGAGCTGTTCTGGCCGCTGGTCACCGGCGCGGGGCTGGTGGTGGCGAGGCCCGGCGGGCACTACGAGCCCGGCTACCTCACCGAGCTGATCGCTCGCGAGGGGGTCAGCACGGCGCACTTCGTGCCGTCCATGCTGGACCCGTTCCTCGACACTCCCGGCCTGGAGGCCCTGGGCGTCCCGAACGCGGACACCCCGGTCATGGACCGGGTGGACGGGCCGGACGTGAGCGGGCCGGCTGTGGACGGGCCGGGCGCGGGCGGGCTGCGCAGGGTGGTGTGCTCGGGCGAGGCGCTCCCCGCCGACCTGGTGCGGCGCTTCGCCGAACGGCTTCCCGGGGTGGAGCTGCACAACCTCTACGGCCCGACCGAGGCCGCGGTCGACGTCTCCTGGCACCGGTGCGACCCCGCCGAGCAGGCGGTGCCGATCGGCCGTCCGGTCGACAACACCCGCCTGGAGGTGCTCGACGAGCGGTTCGGACGGGCGCCCGTGGGCACCCCGGGGCAGCTGTTCATCGGCGGGGTCCAGCTGGCCCGCGGCTATCTGGGCCGGCCGGGCCTCACCGCCGAGCGCTTCGTCCCCGATCCCCACGGACCGCCGGGTTCCCGCCTGTACGCCACCGGGGACCGGGCCCGATGGCGGCCCGACGGCGAGCTCGAATACCTCGGCCGCCTCGACACCCAGGTAAAGATCCGCGGCATGCGCGTCGAACCCGGCGAGATCGAGGCCGCGCTGCTCTCCGAGCCCGAGGTCCGCGCGGCGGCCGTCGTCGCCGACGGCGACCGCCTGATCGGCTACGTGGTGACCGGCGAGGCGGGGCCGGCGGTCGACTGGCGGGCCAGGCTGCGGGCCAGGCTGCCCGACCACATGATCCCGTCGGCCTGGGTGACGCTGGAGGAGCTCCCCCTCACCTCCAACGGCAAGCTGGACAGGAAGGCCCTGCCCGCGCCGGACCCGGCGGGCGCGGACGGATTCCGGGTGCCGCCGAGGGACCCGGTCGAGGGGCGGGTCGCGGCGATCTGGGAGGAGCTGTTCGACGTCCCCATGGTCGGGGTGTTCGACGACTTCTTCGACCTGGGCGGGCACTCGCTGCTGGCGCTCCGGCTGGCCGTGCGGATCAGGCAGGAGTTCGGCAGGGAACTGCCCGTGGCGACCGTGCTCGCCTCGCCGACCGTGGCGGGCCTGGCGGACGTGCTGCGCCGCCCGGAGGACCTGGGCGAGCAGCGGGTGGTGACGCTCAACGCGGACGGCGACCGCGTCCCGATCGTCCTGGTGCACGCCCTGGGCGGGCAGGTCTTCCGCTACCACCCGATGGCCCGCAGGCTCGGCCCCGACCAGCCCGTCTACGCGATCGCGGCCAGCGGCCTGGCGCCCGGCGAGGAACCGCACACCACGATGGCCGACATGGTCGAGGACTACGTCGACCGGCTGCGCGCCGTCCGTCCCAGCGGGCCGTACGTGCTGGGCGGGTTCTGCATCGGCGGGAACATCGCGCTGGAGATGGCCAGGCGGCTGCGTGACCTCGGCGAGGAGGTCCCGCTGCTGGTGCTGTTCTACTCCGACGCGGACGAGCCGGTGATCACCAGCTCGCTGGAGGACGACGCCTCGCTCATGACCCACGCGCTGGCGGGAGGACCGCTGGAGACGGACACCGCGGAGTTCGCCTGCCTCGACCCCGAGGAGATGCTGATGGCGGTCATCGCCGCCGCCGGGCGGGAGCGGCGGCTGGCGCCCGACACCGCCGACGTCGAGCAGGCCCGGCGTTTCCTGCGGGTGTTCCGGGCCAACGCCCACGCGGTCGGCCGCTACCGGCACGAGCCGTACGACGGTGACGTGGCGCTGTTCGCCCCCGCCGGTGACCGGCCCGATCTGGGCTGGAGCGGCGTGGTGAAGGGGAATCTCGCGATCGAGGCGATTCCCGGCGAGCGCGTGGTCATCCTGTTCGAACCCCTGGTCGCCGAGGCGGCCGCCAAGCTGAGGAGTTGGATCGACCATGGTGTCACCGGACACTGAGAGCCCCAAGAGCGCCGGAGCCCCTGAGGCTCCTCCCGAAGCCGCCGGTCCCGCGACCTCCGAAGGATCGGGAGGACCCGGAGGACCCGAGGATTCCGGGGACCACGGCGCCCCCGGGGGCGAGAAACGGCCCGAGGGGACCGGCGGCGACGGTCTCTGGCGCAACCAGGACTTCCTGCGGCTGTGGACCGGCCAGACCCTCTCCCAGTTCGGCTCGCAGATCTCGTACGTGGCGATCCCGCTGATCGCCGTCGTCACCCTGGGCGCGAGCGCGACCGAGATGGGCGTCCTCGGGGCGCTGATCCGGCTGCCGATGCTCGGATTCCTGCTGTTCGGCGTCTACGTCGACCGGATGCGCAAGCGGCCCGTGCTGATCTGGTCGGACCTGGGCCGGGCCGCGGTGCTCGCCCTGGTGCCGCTGCTGTACGTGATGGACAGCCTCACGCTCGGGGTGCTGTACGCGGTCGTGTTCGTCCTGAGCCTGCTGTCGGTGCTGTTCCAGGTCGCGTACCGCTCCTACTTCCCGTCGCTGGTGCCGCTGCGGCACCTGGGCGACGGCAACGGCAAGCTGCAGCTGAGCGAGTCGCTGGCGCAGACCGCCGGGCCCGGCGCGGCGGCGGCGCTGATCAAGGTGGTGGCCGCGCCACTGCTGATCATGATCGATGTGCTCTCCTACCTGTTCTCCGCGATCGCCATCCTCCTCATCCGCAAGCGCGAGGAGGTGCCCACCCCGGACGACGAGACGGCCGTGAGCGTGCACCGGGCGATCTGGGCGGGCTTCCGGTGGGTGATGGACCAGCCGATGATCCGGCCGCTGGCCATCGCCAGCGGGCTGTACTCGTTCTTCGTCATGGGCGCCATGCAGTCGATCTACGTGCTGTTCCTGCTGCGGGGCGGCCCCGACCTGCCGGTGGAATGGGTGGGGATCGTCATGGCGACCGGCGGCGTCGGCGCCATCCTCGGCGCGACCCTGTCGGTGCGGACCATGCGCCGTATGGGGATCGGCCCGACGCTGCTGTGGAGCACGATCATCGGCAACTGCGCGCTGCTGCTGGTGCCGTTCGCGTCGGGGCCGGTCTGGCTGGCCGCCGGGATGCTCGGACTCTCCCAGTTCGTCGTCTGGGCGAGCAACCAGGTCTTCTTCGTCAGCAACATGACGCTGGTGCAGTCGATCACCCCGCCGCACCTCCAGGCCAGGGTGATCGGCACGATCTACTCCCTCGGGCTGATCCCGGCCCCGCTCGGCGCCCTGGGCGCGGGCCTGCTCGGCGAGACCCTCGGCCTGCGCCCGGCCATCCTGCTCGCGGTGATCGCCGGAGCCATCCTGCCGATCCTGCTGCTGGTCTTCTCCCCGATCCCCAAGGTGAAGGAGATCCCCGGCACCTGACCGCCCGCGCGACGGCGCCCGTCCCCGGGCCCCACCGGGGACGGGCGCCGGTACGGGAGAGGATGATGGTAGGCCAGGCGGCGGGCACGGCCGAGGGAAGACCCCGGGCGGCCGCCCGGCTCGATCGCGCGACCTACGGTGCCATCGTCCTTCACATCCCGCTTCCACCCGGTAGGAGAACCATGACCACACTCGCCGACAGGACCATCGCGGCTCTGCGTACCACCCACGACGAGCTGGCGGCCCTCGTCCGGGGGCTGGACGACGCCGACCTCACCCGGCCCTCCGGCTGCTCGGAGTGGAGCGTCGCCCAGGTGCTCAGCCACCTCGGCAGCGGCGCCGAGATCGCTCTGGCGACGCTGCGCGCGGCGCAGGACGGCAAGGAGGCCCCGGGCCAGGACTTCAACCACCCGGTGTGGGACCGCTGGAACGCGAAGGAGCCCAAGGAGCAGGCCGAGGACTTCCTCGCCGCCGACGCCGACATCGTCTCGGCGTTCGAGAGCCTCGACGCCGGCGCCCGCGAGCGGCTGCAGATCAAGCTGGGATTCCTCCCCATGCCGGGCAGCGTCGCGCTGGTGGCCGGGATGCGCCTGAACGAGGCCGCCCTGCACGCCTGGGACGTCAAGGTCGCCTTCGATCCCGAGGCGACCGTCGGGCGGGACGCCGCCGGGGTGCTGACCGACCTGTACGCCGGGCCGCTCGACTTCCTGATCGGCTTCATCGGCAGGCCGGACGGCCTGGACCCGCGCCTGGCCACCACCCTCCGGGTCGAGACGACCGACCCCGGGAACCTCCAGGGGCTCACCCTCGGGGAGACCGTCGGCTTCAGCGAGGCCCCGGAGCCGGCCGACGTCACCCTGGCGCTTCCCAGCGAGGCCTGGACGCGCCTGCTCGGCGGCAGGCTGGCACCCGAGCACACCCCGCCGTCGGTGACCGTCACCGGCGACGGCGTCACCCTGGACGACCTCCGCCGGGTGTTCCCCGGTTTCTGACGACCGCCCGGCCCGTGCCCGCGGGCGGCGCCCTCCCGCCGCGCCGCCCGCGGGCAGCCGCGGCCCGGCCGCGCGAACGACAAGGATCAGTACACGTCGCGTACGTAGCGCCTGCTGGCGGCCAGGTGCTTGACGTACACGGCGGCCTCGTCGTCGCCGAGGCCGCCGTGGACGGTGGCGATCTCGCGCAGGGTCTGGTCGACGTCCTTGGCCATCCGGCTGGCGTCACCGCAGACGTACAGGTGGGCGCCGTCCTGGAGCCAGGACCAGAGCCGGCCGCCGTGCTCGCGCATCCGGTCCTGGACGTAGACCTTGGCACGCTGGTCGCGGGAGAAGGCGAGGTCCAGCCGGGTCAGCAGCCCGTCCTGGTAGAAATCGTTGAGCTCGTCGCGGTAGTAGAAGTCACTGGAGCGCCGCTGCTCACCGAAGAAGAGCCAGTTGCGGCCGGAGTGGCCCAGGGCCCGGCGCTCGTCCAGGAAGCCGAGGAAGGGCGCGACGCCCGTACCCGGGCCGATCATTATCATCGGGACGGCCGGATCGGCCGGTGGGCGGAAGTGCCTGTTGCGCTGGACGAAGACGGGTACGGAGGCGTGCCCGGGGCTGTCCGCGAGGAAGGACGAGCACACCCCCTTGCGCGCCGTACCGCGCGGGTTGTCGAAGCGGACGACCGAGACCGTCAGACGCACCCGGTGCGGATCGACCAGCGGGCTGGAGGAGATGGAGTACAGGCGCGGCTTCAGGCGTTTGAGGACGTCCGCCCACTCCTGGGCCGTGGCCCGGACGCGGAGTTCGCCGGCCACGTCGACGGCCTGGCGGCCCCAGGTCCACTTGGCCAGCTCTCCCCCGTTGCCCGAACGCAGGAACCGGGTGAGATCGCGGTCGCGGGTACGTTCGGCGACGAACCTGAGCAGGCCGGAGGTGATCCTGGTGATCTCCAGGTGGTTTCGCAGGGCCTCACCGAACGGGACGGGGCCGAGGCCGGGTATCTCGACGGTGTCGGCGGGGTCGAGACCGGTCACGGTCAGCCACTCGGCGACGAGGCCGGCGCTGTTGACCGGCATCACCCCGAGCGCGTCACCGGCCTGGTAGGCCAGCTCGCCGCCGGTGTCGAAGGTGAACTGCCGTACCTCCTTGGCCGAGCCCGGCAGGCTGAGCAGCCGGTTGCCGGTCAGGGGGGCGCTGAACGGCGCGGCCCTGCCGAATCCCGTCGACGACTCGGGCTCCGGGGACGTCGGCCCGATGCCTGGGAGGGGCCGTTCGGGACCCGGGGACGCCGATCCGGGGTCCGAAGGCGCCGGCTCGGGGCCCGGTGTCGCCCCAGGGTCCGTGCGGCCCGGGAACACCGGCCCGGGGTCCGGCGTCGATCCGGGATCCGCCCGCGTCGGTCCGGGCTCCGAGCTCGCCGGGGACGGCGCGGAAGGCGGGGAAGGCTCGGCGAGGGTCGTGAGCAGTTGCTCGAGCCAGCCCAGGGCCCGCGAGTGGTCGTCGGGCTCGCAGTCCACGCGGGGTGCCAGACGCTGGGCGCCCAGCTCCTCGAGGCGCTGGTCGAGCCGCCGCCCGTGGCCGCAGAAGTCGTCGTAGCTGGAGTCGCCGAAGGCGAGGACGGCATAGCGCACGCCGTCGAGCCGGGGGGCGCCGGACCCGATGAGGGCCTCCCAGAACCCGACGCCGTTGTCGGGTGCCTCGCCGTCGCCGAAGGTGCTGGAGATGACGAGAAGGTCCGCACCACGGGGAATGCTGTCCGGGGCGCAGTCGGCCATGCTGATCAGCCGGGGGGCTCGCCCCGCGCCGGTGAGCCGGTCGGCGCTGGCGACGGCGAACTCCTCGGCGTTCCCGGTCTGGGAGGCCCACAGGACGACGATGTCGCGCGCCGGCGACACCGGGTCGCCGGTCACTCGCTGGGGCGGCGGCGCGAGAGTGCGGGAGAACATGCCGGCCAGCACCCCGTTGATCCACAGGGCGTGGGCGGGCTCGACGGGCGCGTGCTCCGGCAGGACCGGCACGACCGTACCGGCGGACCCCATGCCACCGGGGGCGGATGCCGCGCCGTCGGGAACGGATGCCGTGCTGTCGGGAACGGATGCCGTGCTGTCGAGGGCGGACAGGAAACCGGCCATGTAGCGGCGCTCGTGGTCGGCGAGCGACGGCGGTGTCAGGTCGGTCACCCCGAGCAGGTCGGCCAGCGCGGCGATCCGGGCGGGCCGAGCGGCCTCCGGCGCCGTTCCGGCGGCCTCCGGAACCGCGTACTCCGGCCCCATGGGGAAGGCGATCGTCCGGGCCTGCTCGGAGATCGCGGGGAGCCCCGCCGTCCCGGCGGGGTTCGAGGCCATCGGGGATGCCGGGGACGCCTCGGAGGCGACCCTGGTGAGGGAGACCGCGCACGCCTTGAACTCGGGCTGGAAGGAGATGGGATCGACGGCGTCGCTGGTGACCGCGTTGACGCTGAGGTACTCGCCGAACAGGTCGTTCCAGTGGAACGGCGCGAAGCAGTTGCCCGGCATGACGCGGTCGCTCAGCCGGGCGGGCAGCACGGCCCTGCCGCGCCGGGAGGCGATCTCCACCAGGTCGCCCTCGCCGATCCCCTGCCCGGCCGCGTCGCTGGGGTGGATCTCGACGAAGGGCCCGGGGTTGAGCTTGTTGAGCTTGGCGACCCTTCCCGTCTTGGTCAGGGTGTGCCACTGGTGCTGCAGCCGGCCGGTGTTGAGGACGAAAGGGTAGGCGTCGTCGGGCAGCTCGGCGGCGGGCAGGTGCGGGCGGGGGAAGAAGGCGGCCCGGCCGTTCGGGGTGGCGAAGGCGAGGCGCGGGCGGCTGCCGTCGGGCCGGATGAGCGGTGCCTGGCTGGTGCCGTCGTTGAGATAACGGACGGGATTGCGGTCACCGCCGCCCGGCGGGCTCGGCCACTGGACGGGGGTCTCGCGCAGCCGCTCGTAGGTGACGCCCCGCAGGTCGTAGCCGGTCTTGGGATTCCACGTCCGCTTGATCTCCTCGAACACCTCCTCCGCGCAGGTGTACGAGAAGGCGTCCTCGAAGCCCATCTCGCAGGCGACGCGGGCGATGATCTGCCAGTCGGGCAGCGCCTGTCCCGGCGGTTCCACGGCCTGCCGGAGCAGGGTGAGGTTCCGCTCGGAGTTGACCATCACGCCCTCGGTCTCGGCCCACATGGCCGCGGGCAGGACCACGTCGGCGTAGGCGTTGGTCTCGGTGGCGGCGAAGACGTCCTGGGTGACGACGAACTCGGCGGCCTCCAGGCCGGCGATGACGGTCCTGCGGTTGGCGACGCTGGCGACCGGGTTGGTGCAGATGATCCAGCACGCCTTGATCTCGCCCTCGGCCATGCGCGAGAACATCTCGACGGTCCCCTGGCCGACGTCGGTGCGCAGGGTGCCGGGCGGCAGGTTCCACAGCTCCTCGGTGAAGAGGCGGTCCTCCTCCACCAGCACCGAACGCTGGCCGGGCAGTCCGGGACCCATGTAGCCCATCTCGCGCCCGCCCATGGCGTTGGGCTGGCCGGTCAGGGAGAACGGGCCGCTGCCGGGGCGGCAGATCGCGCCGGTGGCCAGGTGCAGGTTGCACAGCGCGTTGGTGTTCCAGGTGCCGTGCGTGCTCTGGTTGAGCCCCATCGTCCAGCAGCTCATCCACTCCCCCGCCGCGCCGATCCACTCGGCCGCCTGCCGCAGGTCGTCCTCGGGGATGCCGGTGAGGGCGGCGACCGTCTCGGGCGGATAGTCCCGCAGGAAGTCCGGCATCGCCTCCCAGCCGTCGGTGTGGCGCTCGACGAACTCGTGGTCGACGTGGCCGCCCTCGACCAGCAGGTGCAGCAGCCCGTTGAGCAGGGCCAGGTCGGTGCCGGGCCTGATCTGCAGGAACAGGTCGGCCTTGTCGGCGGTGGCGGTACGGCGCGGATCGACCACGATGAGCTTGGCCCCGGCCTTGACCCGCTCCATCATCCGCAGGAACAGGATCGGGTGGCAGTCGGCCATGTTCGCGCCGATCACGAAGAACAGGTCGGCGTGGTCGAAGTCCCGGTACGAGCCGGGCGGGCCGTCCGACCCGAGCGACAGCTTGTAGCCGCTGCCCGCGCTGGCCATGCACAGCCGGGAGTTGGACTCGATCTGGTTGGTGCCGACGAAGCCCTTGGCGAGCTTGTTGGCCAGGTACTGCGCCTCCAGCGTCATCTGGCCGGACACGTAGAACGACAGCGCGTCCGGCCCGTGCTCGTCCAGGATCCGCCTCAGACGCCGGGCGGTCTCGCTGATCGCCGCGTCCACGCCGGTCGGGGCGAATTCGGCGCCCCGCTCCGGCCTGACCAGCCCGCTCTCGAGGCGGCCGGGGGCGGCGAGCATGTCCGAGGTCGTGGCTCCCTTGGTGCACAGCCGGCCGGCGTTGGCCGGGTGGCTCTTGTCGCCGGAGGCCTTGACGACCCGGCGCCGCCCGTCCACCTCCAGGACGATCCCGCAGCCGACACCGCAGTACGAGCAGACCGTCTTCACTCTCTCTGACGCCGCCATAGAGTCCCTTCTCCCTGAGCAGGGGCCCCTGACGCCCTCCGCCGGACAGCGGGAACGCCAAAGCCGCATCGGGCGGATCCAACGACGGAAACATAAGAAACAGGCGTTACGTAGATGTCACAGATGTCAGCGCTCGGCTGTTACATCCGCCTAACCGCCGATCTCCCCCGGCCACGTCCGGAGAGATCCCAGCTCGGTGGCGGGTCGCGCTCTCCGGCGGGGACGGAGAGCGCGGTCATGGCGGAGCCCGGCTGATCTTCCGAAGACATCCGATGTGTCTCCGCAGCGTAGCGAGCCACCGAGAGGACGGTCACGGCCAATGTCAGGCCACGCGACCTGAGCGGCCGAGAGTTGAGCGCGTACACGCGTCCCAATCCACCCTCGCCACACCCTTGACAGATCGGATGTTTCGGGAGATCAATCAATTGGTTAATTTTTAGGACATCTCATCGGGACGTCTTGGGCGGCTTGGAGGTGTCCACGCATTTCGTCCGGTTCGCTGCGGCCCGTAACAGCGTGCGCGCAGCGGCGAGCTGATCGCATCCACCCACAGGAGAGGACTTCATGCGGTCAACACTCGTACGAGCAGCACTGTCCCTGCTATTGGCGCTGGCGGCGACGGTCGTCGCGCCGTCGGCACCGGCGGTCGCCGCCGGGCCGGGCGACAACTACGTCGCCGACGACGCGCTGACCTCAACGCGCACCCACTGGTTCGACGAGGCACGCTTCGGCATGTTCATCCACTTCGGCCCGTACGCCATGTACAAGGGCCAGTACAACGCGTGCCGCGACGCCGAGTGGATCAAACGGCAGTGCGACATCCCGTGGAGCGAGTACGAGGCGAAGGCCGCCACCTTCAACCCCGCCTCGTTCGACGCGAACGCCATCGTGCAGCTGGCCAAGCAGGCCGGCCAGAAGTACATCGTCATCACCTCGAAGCACCACGACGGATTCGCCATGTGGCCCACCGCCGTCAACCGGTGGAACCTCCGCGACCACTCCGGCTTCTCACGCGACATCCTGCGCGAGCTCAAGACCGCCGCGACCGCCAACGGCATCAAGCTCGGTTTCTACTACTCGATCTGGGACTGGCACGACCCGGACTTCGTCGGCGACTTCCCGGCCTACGTCACCAGGATGAAGGCGCAGCTCCGGGAGCTGGTGACCGGCTACGACCCCGCCGTACTGTGGTTCGACGGCGAATGGGCCGAGACCAACCCCACCAACCCGTGGTCGGCCCAGGACGGCGAGGATCTGGAGCGGTTCGTCCGTGGCATCTCGCCGCAGGTCGTCATCAACAACCGGGTGGGGAAACGCCGCGCCGTCGACGGTGACTTCGGCACCCCCGAGCAGGCGCTCGCCGGTTCCCCGCCGTCGATCCAGCTGCAGGAATCCTGCATCACGATCAACAACACGTGGGGGTACGCGGCCTGGGACACCAACTTCAAGTCACCGGCCACGATGGTGCGCGACCTGGCGACCCTGACGAGCAACGGCGCCAACCTGCTGCTCAACATCGGCCCCACCGACACCGGCGCGGTCACCGCCGGGCAGGCCGACGGCCTGCGCGGCATGGGAACGTGGATGGCCGCCAATGGGGCGGCCATCACCGGCGCGGGCCACACGGGCCTGGTCAATCAGCCGGCCTGGGGCCGCGTCACGCGCAAGGGCGACAAGCTCTACCTGATCGTCAACTCCTGGGCCGGCACCCTGCACCTCAGCCGGCGCTCGCCGTTCACGGTCACCGGCGCGCGGGTGCTCGGCAGCACGTCACCCGTGACCGTACGGACCGCCGGCAACGGCTACGACTTCCTGCCCGGCGGCGGCGCCACCAACGGCATCGCCACCGTCATCGAGGCCGACATCACCACCACCGCGCCCACGGCGGCCGGTACCGGTTCCGGGCTCAAGGCGGAGTTCTGGAACAACACCACGTTCACCGGCACACCGGCGGTCACCCGCACGGATCCCACCGTCAACTACGCCTGGCGTTTCACCGGCTCCCCGGCGCCTTCGATCGGCGTCGACAACTTCTCCGGCCGCTGGACCGGCTCCATCGAGCCGCGATACTCCGAGCGCTACACCTTCACCACCGCCTCCGACGACACCGTGCGGCTGTGGATCGACGGACAGCTCGTCATCGACAACACCACCCCGCACACGGCGGCCGTCGACCAGGGCAGCGTGACCCTCGTCGCCGGTCGCCGCTACGACATCCGCCTGGAACACACCGAACGCGGCGGCGAGGCGTTCATGAAGCTCGCCTGGGCGAGCCCCAGCACACCGGCCCAGATCGTGCCGCGGTCGCAGCTGTATCCCACCGTAAGTACAGTCCAGCGGTTCAACGACAACGCGGCCACCTACAGCACCGGCTGGGCGACCAGCAGCGACCGGGGTTTCGGTGACTACAACGACGACGTGCGGTACACGACCACCAACGGCGCGTCGTTCACCTTCGCCTTCACCGGCACCGGCATCGACTACCTGTCGGAACGCAACTCCGATCAGGGTCTCGTGGACATATACCTCGACGATGTCCTCCGGGCCACCGTCGACACCGGCAACGGCACCCGTCTGACCCAACAGGTCATCTACAGCGTCCGCGGGCTGTCGCAGGGGACACACACCCTGCGCGGCGTCAAACGATCGGGCACCTACATGCTCGTCGACCGCTTCGACATCACCTTCTAGCAGCCCAGGTGACCGGCGGGGTGGTTCCCCCCGTCGGCCACCAGATCCCGAACTCGACATGGCGAACGTGGAAGCAAGGACCTAAAAGGTCGCCGATCCATCGCGTGGGAGCCGGAACCAGACCACCCCGCCCACCTCGTCGCCGCGATCGGCGCCCCAGGTGACGGCCAGCCGATCCACCCAGCTCAGACCGCGCCCGCTGAGACCGTCGTCGTCAGTGGTCCGGATCGCGGGGACATTGACGGCCGAGCCGTCGTCGACCACCTCGATATGAACGAGGTCGCCGCTCAGCCCCACCCGGACCGTGATGAGCCCGCCGGGCCCGGCCGAGTCGCTGTGCAGGATCGCGTTGGTCACCACCTCACTGACGAGCAGTTCGGCCGTTTCCAGCGTCTCGGCGGCCATCTGAGCGTGCAGAAGCTCCACCACCCATTTGCGAGCGGCCCCCGCCGACCGCGCGACACCAGGAAAATCCCGTCGGCCCACAACGCGCAGCCTGTCCGCACCATGGCCGACCCGCTCGTGTGTGCTCATACGCGCACCGCCGACACGATCATGTCGGCCGCGTTGTCCGCCTCGGCCCAGACCCAGTCGCTCCGCCGCCACAGCACCGACCACCACGGCCGCCAGGTGAAGGCCCAGCCCCACGCGCGGTGAACGACCCGGACCCGAAGCCGCACCCCGGACACGGACATGATCTCCAGCACCGGCGGCCCGGTGGCGGGGACGACCACCGACGTGGAGATCCCGAGGACCCGCAGATCCCAGCTCAGCCGTACGAGATGGATGTACTGCTCCTGCTGCGGGTCGCGCTTTCGCGCCGGTGTCGCCATCTTCGCACCTCCCTGTAGTCGACCGACTACAATTCGGAAGCTACCGTAGGTTGTATACGTTTGGTAGTTACCTTTGGAAGTTTCCAAAGGAAGTTTTCGTACGCGAGCCTCGAAGAAAGGGGGGCCATGGCCGCCGACACGAGTCCCACCGTGCGCAGACGACGCCTGGCGTCGGAGCTGCGACGACTGCGCATCGAGCACGGACTGTCCATGCAGGAGGTGGCGGAACGCATGGAGCTCACGGCGGCCTCCGTCAGCCGGATCGAGACAGGCCGCAGGGGCATCCGGCCGCGAGACCTCCGCGCCTTCCTCGACATGTACGGGGTGCCCGAAGCGGATCGAGAGCCGCTGCTCGCCCTGTCCAGGGAGGCACGGCAGCGGGGATGGTGGCAGAACTACGGGGACGTGCTCCCCGGCGAGTACGCGACGCTCATCGGCCTCGAAGCCGAGGCGACGTCGCTCAGGACCTACCAGCAGACGCTGGTGCCCGGACTGTTGCAGACCGCGGACTACGCGCGATCGGTCATCGCGGCCACGCGTCCCGGTGACACGCCGGAAGAGGTCGAGCGCAGGGTCTCCGTGCGGATGGAGCGCCAGAAACGGCTCACGGACGACAATCCGCTGGAACTCTCCGTCGTTCTCGGCGAGGGCGTGGTGCGTCAGCACGTGGGAACGGCCCAGATCACCGCCGACCAGTTCAAACACCTCGGCGAGATCGGCCGTCGGCCCAACGTGATGCTCCAGATCCTCCCCTACCGGGCCGGGGCGCATCCGGCGATGACCGGATCGTTCACCGTCGTGGGCTTTCCCGCTTCGAGCGACCAGGACGTCATCTATCTGGAGAACATGTCCAGCGGCCTGTATCTGGAGGACGCCACAGACGTCCGTCGCTACGTCTCGGTGTTCGACTACCTCAGGGCAGCGGCCCTCAGTCCCGCCGACACCGCGACTATGCTGATGAACGCGCCGAACAACCTGGCGTGAGTGTCCAGCCGAAGGGGCGCGCGATGTCCGACCCGGTAGACCTGACCAACGCCGCGTGGCGCAAGAGTTCGCTCAGCGGAGGCAACGGCGATTGCGTGGAGGTTGCGGACCTGGGCGACGTCGTGGCCGTCCGCGACTCCAAGAACCCCGGCGGCCCCACCCTCGCCTTCACCCGCGCCACCTGGTCGACCTTCGTCACACAGCTGAAGAACGACGCGTAGATCCCGAGACGGGAGACGACCGCTCGCCTCGACGGTCGGGGAACCTCAGGGTGGTCTGCCGGGATCGTACCGACCACAGGCCGCACGATCCCGGCAGGGGCCTGCGAGTCAGGCGACCAGGTCCGCGACCAGTTCCAGTTGTTCCAGACGGAGGCGGAGGGTCGGGGTGACCAGGCCGGCGACGAGGGAGGTTGCGCCCGCCTCACGGTAGGCGGCGACCCGTTCACAGAGCTTCCCCGGCGGCCCGCACATCGTCTGAACCACGGCGGTTTGATGCCCATGTTCTTATCTCGAGAAGAGCAGGGACGAACGGAAGGGTGCGGGCAGACGTGAAACTGGACATAGACTACCCGGAGCGGATATTTCGTCTGTGGATTTATGTGCCGACGCATTCCAAACTGCTGCTCCGCAGCGGCCTGGAAACATCCGGCACATCCCGGATCGACATCGCTTTCGGGGGCGTCCTGGCGGTCAGCCTGCCCGTGTCGATGGAAGGCCTTACGATCGGGAAACCCGACTCGAAATCGATCCGCTCCGTCGCTGCCCAGCTTGGGTCTCGCCTGAACCTGGATGACCTTCTGATCGTCCGCGGGCGAGATTACGGTGGATACATAGTGGCTAGCATAATAGAAATAGACGAAAGCGATCGCCGCATGCGAGAGCAAGACAAATGGGGCATAACCCCGCCAGGATAAAACCCCGCCCAGAAAAGACGAACCGCGATCCAGGCCTGTGCGATGCCGAAGAACAACACCTGCTTCCCGGAATCGGACAGGACACAGGAAACTGATCACGATCGACTGCTAATCGCGGGTTCCACCGGCCACAACCGCATTCAAGATCGACCCATGGCCGGTTTTCCCCGCATCTCAGCTGGACCCGGCTTTCGGCCGTTCCGCCACTTCGCCCGTCGTGGCGACACTGGCAGTCCGATGCCGAACGAGCATGATCGGCTCAGCTCCGCCCACCGCGTCAGGTCACCGGCCGCGCTGCCGCGGCGGCCTCGTTCCAGGCACGCTGGTGGCGGGTGATCTGCTGGAGGGTGTCCTTGAAGGCGGTGTACCGGTCGGCGCCGAGGGCCTGTTCGTAGCGGTCTTCGATCGCGGCGAGGATGGCGCGGGCTTTGGCGACCTCGTCCAGGGCGCGGCCGGTGGGGACGATGAGCTTGGCGCGACGGTCGGCGGGATCGGGTTGGCGGGTGACGTAGCCGAGGCGGGCGAGTTCGTCGGTGATCGTGCCGACGATCTGCTTGTGCTGGCCGGACCGGGCTGACAGATCGGTCGCGCGGGTGCCGTCGGGGTCGAGGAAGGCCAGGACCGTTCCGTGCCGCGGGCTCACGTCGGGGTGTCCTTGCTCGGCCAGGGTGTGGAACAGCTCCTCCTGGATGGCCCGCATGAGCTGACCTGTAAGCATGCCCAGGTCTGGGCCTCTGCCGGTGGTACCCATGGAAGTCCTCTCCGAATTTTTTAGTCACGATCATTGACGATCATTGATCGTGACTATATCGTAAATCCCAGTTGATCTCACCCTTTGATCCAAAGAGGCAGACCATGCGCAAGATCATTGCATCCACCTACGCCACCCTCGACGGCTTCATCGACAACCCGCACGAGTGGTCGCTGCACTACTCCGGCGCCGAGTCCCAGCACTACGCGTTGTCCATGACACTCGGCGCCGACGCCCTGCTGCTCGGCCGCATCACCTACGAGGGCATGGCCCATGCCTGGCCGAACATGTCCGGCAACCCCTACGCGGACCACGTCAACTCCGTTCCCAAGTACGTGGTCGCCTCCCAGCCGGTCGACACCTCCGCGTGGAACTCCACGACGGTGATCCCCGGTGATGACCTCGTGGCGCAGGTCACCAAGCTCAAGGAACAGGACGGCAAGGACATCCTGATCTGGGGCTGCGGCCGCCTCACCGACGCCCTGGTCCAAGCCGGCCTGCTCGACGAGTACAAAGTGTGGATCTTCCCGGTCATCAAGGGCCAGGGCGAGCCCCTGTTTCGCGTCGACAGCGCCACCACCCTGACCCTGACCGACTCCACCACCTTCGCCGGCGGCACCGTCGTCCTCACCTACCGCCCCGAGCCCTCCGCCTAGTTCATCGCAGGACCGGCGAACACCCAGAAGGGAACGGTCATCATGATCCTGACCGGATCGAGGAACACCCCCACCCCCGCACGCCGTCTGCACGCGGGCTTCGCCGGCGCTGTGCATCTTCCCGGCGAAGCCGGATACGAAGAGCACCGGCGCCCGCTGTTCACACCGATCGACCAGCGACCCGCGCTGGTAGCCGAGGCGACCAGCGCCGAGGACGTACGGGCGGCGGTCGTGGCGGCTCGGGACGCCGGCCTGGCACTGGCTGTGCAGGCGACCGGGCACGGCACTCACGCGCCCTGCGACGGCGGCCTGTTATTGAGGACGTCCCCTATGAACGGAGTACTCCTCGATCCTCGCCGGCACATCGCCCGCGTCGGCCCCGGCGCCCGATGGGGCCAGGTCATGACGGCCGCCGAGCCGTTCGGACTGGCCCCTCTGTCGGGCTCGCACGCCGACGTCGGCGTGACCGGGTACACCCTCGGCGGCGGCCTGGGCTGGCTCTCCCGCGCGTACGGCTTCGCCGCCGACAGCGTGCTGCGCGCCCAGGTCGTCACAGCCGACGGGCGGCTCGTGACCGCCGCTCCCGACAGCCACCCCGATCTGTACTGGGCGCTGCGCGGCGGAGGCGGCAACTTCGGCGTGGTCACCTCACTGGAGTTCCGGCTGCACCCGGTGGCCCAGGTCTTCACGGGCGCCGCCTGTTTCCCGATCGAACGCGCCGGCGAGATCATGACCTTCTACCGGGACTGGATCACCGGGCTGCCCGACGAGCTCAGCACCGCACTGTCACTGACCTCGATGCCCGACGCCCCAGAGGTGCCCCCACTCGTGCGCGGCCGCCGCGTCCTGCGGTTCAAAGCGCTGTACGCGGGGAGCGCCGACCATGGCCGGCGGCTGCTGCGGCCGCTGCGGCGAGCCGCGGGCCCGGCGCTCATCGAGGACTTCCACACCATGCCGTACGCCGAGGCCTCCATGGGCGGCACCGCCCCTAGCCAGGTCGAACTCCTGAAGGAACTGCCGGACTCGGCGATCGCGGCGATCATACGCGTCGCCGAGCCGTACGACGGACCGGCCGTGGAGATCCGGCACTGGGGCGGCGCCATGGGCCGCCCCGGCCCCGACGCCGGTCCGGTCGGCCACCGCGCCACCCGCCTGTCGGTGATCGCCGACGCCGGCTCTCCGGTCCTGGCCGACGCCCTGCGCGCGCACACCAGCGGTGGGGCGTTCCTGAACTTCCTGCACGACTCGACCCGGACCGCGGACGCCTACACCGCCGCCGACCACCGGCGGCTGAGCTCCGTCAAGCGCCTGTACGACCCTGACAACACCTTCGGTGTCACACACAACATCCCGCCGGCACCGCTCGCCACCGCCCGTCCGGCGTCATCGAAGTGGGCTCCGTCTCCGGCGGTTCCCGCCTGAGGGTCAGCAGGCGAGGCCGACCGTCTTCCGCGACTTGCGGCGCGGCGGTTCACCGCCGATGACCGTCCAGCTGTTCCTCAACCCCGTGGTCCTGGACCAGTCCGAGGTCCAGCAGGCTGTTCGCCGCGTCTGTGACGAAGTCGGCGGCCGGCCGCGTGCGCCGGCCCAGGACATCGGGGTCTTGGCAGGTCAGGTCACCAGTTCCGCCACCAGTCCCAGTTGTTCCAGGCGGAGCCTGAGCGTCGGGGTGACCAGGCCGACGACGAGGGAGGTCGCACCCGCCTCGCGGTAGGCGGCGACCCGTTCGCGGAGCTTGCCGGGCGGCCCGCACATGGTCATCGCGTCGACCAGGCCGTCCGGGAGCAGCGACATCGCCTCGCCCTGGCGCCCGCCCAGGAACGCCTCCTGGATCGCCTCCGCCTCCTTCTCGAAGCCCAGGGAGCGGGCCAGGCGGTTGTAGAAGTTGGTACGGCGCGAGCCCATGCCGCCCAGGTAGAGGGCGAGCATGGGCCGCATCATGTCGTAGGCCAGCTCCTCGTCGTCGTCGACGAGGGTGAGGATCATCGGCGCGACGTCGAAGCCGTCCAGGCTGCGGCCGGCCCGTGCCGCGCCCGCGCGCAGGTGGGCCGTGCGCTCGGCCAGGTGCTCGGGCGGGAAGTGGATCGCGAGCCAGCCGTCGGCCAGCTCCCCGGCGAGCGCGGTCGTCTCCGGGCCCATCGCGCCGAGATAGACGGGAAGGTGCTTCTGGACCGGGGAGACCCCCAGGGACAGCTCCTTGCCCTGCCCGCCGGGGAGCGGCAGCGTCATGGTCTCGCCCGAGTAGCTCACCGGGCGGCCTTCCAGGGCCAGCCGCAGCACCGACAGGTAGTCGCGGGCTCGGGCCACCGGCCGGTCGAAGCGCTCCCCGTGCCAGCCCTCCACGACCTGCGGCCCCGACACGCCCACGCCCAGCCGGGCCCGGCCGCCGGAGACCTGGTCGATGGTGGCGGCCGTCATCGCCGCCACCACGGGCTTGCGGCCCGACATCTGCAGCACGCCGGTGCCCAGCGCGATCCGCTCGGTCTGGCCCGCGATCCACGCCATCAGGCTCGCCGGGTCGGTGCCGTACGTCTCGGCGGCCCACACCGACTCGTAGCCCAGCCGCTCGGCCTCGCGGACCAGGGCGAGGTGGTCGGCGGGACCGAGCCCGGCCCCGCCCCAGTAGCTCATGCTGTAACCGAGACGCATCCGATCTCCTCTGCGATGACGGTGGCGAGCAGGTCAGGGGTCTCCTCGGCCAGCCAGTGCGATGCGTCGAGCTCGCGCATCGACGGCCGCGCGACGCTCTGCCTGCGCCAGCCGAGCAGCCCGCCGCGCGACATGGAGCCGTCGCGGCTGCCGTACAGGACGGTGACGGGCACGGGCAGCGGCGGCCCCTGCCGGTGCCGGTACCGGGCGAGCATCCCGAAGTCGGCGCGGAGGGCGGGTTCGAGGATCGGCCTGAGCACCTCGCGCTCGGCCACCTCCGCCGGTACGCCGCCCAGCTCGATCAGCTGGTCCCAGAACAGCCACGACGGCAGGGACGGCAGCCTGCGCAGCAGGAGCGTGACGTCCGGCGCGGCGAAGGACCCCACGAGCAGCCGTTCCGGCCAACGCCCCGCTGACCCGGCCGGAAGTCCGGGCCCGTCCGGGGCGAGTTCGACCAGGCGGCGGCAGACCAGGTAGGCCAGGAGCGCACCGCTGCAGTAGCCGAACAGCGCGTACGGCTCGCGGGTGTTCGCCAGCAGGTCGCGGGCCAGGTCGTCGACCAGCTTGTCGAGGTCCTCGACCGGCGGCTCGGCCAGCCTGGCCTGGCGGCCGGGGAGGTTCACCGACCACACGCCGACCTCGTCGGGGAACCGCTCGGCCAGGTCGGTGAGCGAGGCGGGGCCGCTGCCCGCGTTGGGGAAGGTGTACAGGCGGATCCGGCCCCCCGGCCGCTCCCCCACCGGTACGAACCACGGCGCGGTCATCTGGGTCCTTCCATCGTGGGGACGTCGGGTGCGGGCTCCGGGGCTCCCGGCCTCGGGAAGACGATCAAGAGCCCGCCCCTTCCTGGATGAACGCGGCCAGCTCGGCCGGGGTGGGATGGTCGAAGACCGCGCGGACGTTGATCGCCCGGCCCGCGAGTTCCTCCAGCGGGGCGATCAGCCGTACGGCGAGCACCGAGTGCCCCCCGTTGAGGAAGAAGTTGTCGTGCTCGCCGAGCCCCGGGCGGCGCAGTGCCTCCCGCCAGAGCCGCAGCACCCCCTCGGCGAGCTCCGAGCTCGCCGGGGCGCGGGAGGCGGACGGCGGCTCGTCCTCGGGGACGGTCAGCCCTCGATAGTCGATCTTGCCGTTGGCGGTCGTCGGGAACTCGTCGGCCAGGACGATCCCCGAGGGGACCGCGTAGTCCGGCAGCCGCGTCCCCGCGTACCGCCACAGCTCCTCGCGCAGCGCGGCCCCGGTCTCCCCGTCGGGCAGGTCCGTGGGTTGCACGAACGCCACCAGCCTGTCGTCGTGGACGATGACGGCCGCGACCTTGACGGCGTCGTGGTGGTGCAGCACCGCCTCGATCTCGCCCAGCTCGATGCGGTGCCCGCGCAGCTTGATCTGGCGGTCGTCGCGGCCCAGCAGCTCCAGGGTCGCGTCGTGCCTGAGCCTGGCCATGTCCCCGGTCCGGTAGAAGCGCCCGTGGCGGGGGTGCTCGCCGAACCGCTCGGCGGTCAGCTCCGGCCGGTTGACGTACCCGGCGCTCACCCCGTCGCCCGCCACGCACAGCTCGCCGGGTACGCCCGGCGGGGCCTCGCGCCCGTCGGCGTCCCTGACGAAGATCCGGGTGTTGGCGAGCGGCACCCCGATCGGCACCGGGTCGGCCGGAGGAGCGAGGATCTCGGCGGCGGTGGACCAGATGGTCGTCTCGGTCGGCCCGTAGACGTTGAACAACCGGCAGCCGAGGCCCAGCAGGTCCGTGGCGAGCGCGGCGGGCATGGGCTCCCCGCCGCAGAGCACGATGCGCCCGGCCAGCTCGTCGCGCGCCTCGGGGGCGATGAGCCGCCAGGCCGTCGGGGTGGCCTGCACGACGCGTACGTCCCGTGCCGCGATGAGTTCCAGGAACCTGCGCGGCTGGAGCTGGTCGTCGTCGGAGGCGACGACCAGGGTGCCGCCGACGGTGAGCGGGAGCATCAACTCCAGTGCCGAGATGTCGAAGGAGGTCGTGGTGGACCACAGCACCGCGTCGCCCGCGCCCGCCCCGAGCCTGTCCGCGAAGTCGAGGACGAGGTTGGCCAGGTTGCCGTGGGTGACGGCCACCCCCTTGGGCCTCCCGGTGGATCCCGAGGTGTAGATCACGTAGGCGATCGACTCCCCGGTGACCGCCGCGGCGATCTCTGCCGGATCCAGCCGTCGCGCGGGCGCGCCGTCGCGGTCCGCCTGATCCGCCGCCCCGGCTCCGGGGGCCTGCGGCATGGAGAGTACGGGGACCTCCCCCGCCCAGGAAGCCTCGGAGTCGGCGATGACCAGGCGGGCCCCGCAGTCCTCCACCTGGTAGGCCAGGCGCAGCTCGGGCTGGCGCGGGTCCAGTGGCAGGTAGGCGGCCCCGGCCGCCCAGACGCCGAGCACCGCGGCGACCGTCTCCGCCGAACGGCCCAGGCCGAGCGCCACGATGTCGCCGGAGCCCGCGCCGTGCGAGACGAGGGTGTCCCTGACGGCGGCCGCCCAGGTGAGCAGCTCGTCGTAGGTGACCTCCCGGTCGCCGTCGCGGATCGCCGTACCGGTGCGGGCCTCGCGGGTCGCCTCCCGGTCGCCCTCACGGATCCCCGTGCCGCCACCGGGCTCGTGGACGCCTCCGGTGCGGGCGACGATCCGCTCCAGCAGCGTGGCCGGTCCTTCCCAGGTCCGCGCGGTGTCGTTGAGCCGGTCGAGCAGCCGCCGGTCGGCCGCGGAGAGGGAGTCCAGCTCCCGCTGCGGGCGCCGCGCGTCCTCGGCGGCCCGCCGCAGCAGGGCGGTCATCCGCGCGACGAACGCGGCGATCTCGGCCTCGTCGTGGACCTCCGTGCTGTGCCAGACCCTGAGCGTGAGCCTGCCGGGCTCCTGCACCGCGATGCACTGCAGGTCCAGGCGGCTGCGGTCGAACAGGTCCTCGACGTACTCGGGGACGGAGCCCAGGATGCTGACCTGGTCGTCGGTCCACGGCCGGTAGTTGAACATGTGCCGGAACAGCGGCACCCTCCAGTCGCCGGTGCCGTGCCCGCGCTCGACCAGCACCGCCTCCACCGAGGCGTCCGCGTGCTCGACCCCCTCGAAGAAGACGTCCTCGACCCGCCTGACCAGGGCGGCGAAACCCTCGTCCGGGTCGGCGCGCACCCGCATCGGCAGGGTGCTGACGCCGTAGCCGACGTGGCCGCGCATCGCGGCCGTCCTAGTGGTGACCGGCATCGCGGCCACCAGCTCGGGACCCGCGCCGTGGGCGCGCAGGGTGAGCATGAACGCGGCGGCCAGCACGATGTTGTCGGTGGTGCGCAGGCCGGTCCGCAGCGTGTCGAGCGCCCGCCGCGTGTCGGCGTCCACCTCCCAGGAGCAGGTGTGCCCGGCGAAGGTGGGCCGGGCGGGCGACGGCCTGCTGCCGGGGAGCACCATCGCGGCCGGATCGACGTCCCTGAGCCGGTCGAGCCAGTAGTCCAGCGACTCCCGGGACGCCTCCCCCGGCTCCAGCATGGGCGCGACGCCGGAGAGCGCGGCGGGGAGCGGCTCCTGGCTCGTCTGCGCGTCGTAGAAGCCGCCCAGTTCCTCGACGAGGAACTGCATCGAGGTGGCGTCGATGACGATGTGGTGGGCCACCAGGCAGACCACGCTCCCCCCGCCGTCGGGCAGCGCGAAGTGCCCGGCCCGGAAGAGCAGGTCGCGGCCCAGGTCGAAGGGCTCGTCCAGGAACCCCTGGAGGTCGGAGACGAGCGTCTCCTCGGTGGTCTCCCCGTTCACCAGCTTGATCTGCGCGTCCTGCGGGGCGGTGAGGTGCCGCACGGGCGCGCCGTCCACCACGGGGAACCGCAGGCGCAGGGCCGGATGCCGCTTGAGCAGCCGGTTCACCGCGATCTGCAGCGGGAATCTGCGCAGCGGCTCGCGGGTCCTGAACGCCACCGCCAGATTGGACACCCCGCTCGACCCGGCGAGCTGCTCCAGCACCCAGAACGAGTACGGGACCGCCCCGGGTTTGCGGAGCGGCTCGGCGGGCTCGGGCAGGCCCTCGGGGACCCGCGACGCGCCCTCGCGCTCCCGCGGCGCGGAAGCCAGCGGGGGGACGCCCGGCGGGGGAACGGGAACGACCGACGCCGGGGCGTAGCGGTGCCCTCCCGGGACGGGCAGGCGCTGCAGGGGGTGGTCGGGGTCGAGGGCGGCCCAGTCCACCGGGCAGCCGAGTGTCCACAGCCGGGCGAGCGCCGCGAGCAGGCCCCGGCGGTCGTCCCCGCAGTCGATCGTCCCCTCGTCCGAGGGCGCCCCCGCCGTCCCGATCAGGAGGGACAGCGTGCCTTCCGCACCGGTGGACTCCGGTCCGGCCTCCACCCGGGGCGAGGACTCCCGCGCAGGGACCGCCTCGTGAGGAGTCTCCGGTTCGTGGAACGTTTCATGCCCCGGCAGCGGCTCGGGCGCCACGATGTCGGCCGGTACCGACTCGGGCACCGTCAGGCCGTCCGGAACCGGCTCGGACACCGCCATCGCGTCGTCCGCCACCGGTTCGGGCACCTGTCCGGGCGCCCGCTCGGCCATCCGCTCCGGCGCCTGTCCCGGTCCCTGCTCAGGCACCTGCTCAGGCACCGCGACGGAGGCGGCGACCCGGGCGATCGCCTCGTCCAGTTCCAGCGTTCCCGAGAAGGCGGCGGCGGTGAGCTCGCCGACACCCTCTCCCGCGCATCCCACGGGTGTGACGCCCCAGCCGGTCAGGGTCGCCGCCAGGGAGTAGGTCACCGCGAACGTCACCGGGTCGTCGTCACGCTCCCCGGCGAGCCAGGCGTCGTAGAGATCGACGCCGTGCCGCTCGAAACCTTCCAGGCAGACGTCCATCGCCTCGCTGAACAGCCGCTCGGCCCCGTACAGCGAGGCCCCCAGCCGCCCGGCGCCCCCGGCGGGGAAGACGAACCTCACCTCGCCGGCCGCACCCTTGAAAAGCGGCACATACCTGAGCGTCGTTCCTTCTGGTGAGGCCTCGGGAGTCACGGCGACGGCCGTGGCGAGGGCCGCGGACGCCTCGGTGGGGGTGGCGGCCACGACCGCGCCCCGGACGGGACGCTGGGGGCGGCCCAGATGGAGGACGGCCACGGCGTCGGCGAACCGGTCGGCGCCGAGGGTGGCGAAGAACCCCGCCAGGCTCTTCCTCACGGCGTCGGCCTCCGCCGGCGTGCGTCCCGACCAGGCGACGACGCGGGGCCGGGAGTCCCCCGGGAGGTGGACCGGGGGGAAGCCCTCCTTCACCCTCAGCGGTTCCCGCAGGCGTGCGGCCGAGCCGCCTCCGCGCCAACCACCGCGCCCACTGCGGGTGGGAACGGTGCGGGCGGGAACGGTCCTGGTGGAAACGATGCGGGCGGGAGCGAGGCCGGGCGGGGATTCGATCACCGCCTCGATCACGGCGCTCACGAGGTCGCCGTCGAGGAGAGCGTCGTCCAGGCGCTTGAGCACGATCGTGGTGCCCGGTTCCGCGAGAGCGTCGAGGCTCGGTCCCGAGACCGAGACCACGAGGTCGCAGTCACCGACCGCGAGGGCCAGGCAGGCCTCCTCGGCCGGCTCGTAGCCGGCGAACACTCCCGGGGAGCGCGCGGGGTCGTATCCGGCGTTCTCCAGCGCGCCCTCCTCGGTCTCCCGCAGGACGACACCGGGAGGGGGGAGCGGGGCACGCGGGCCCATGCCGATCACGGCGATCGACGCGGTATCGGTCACCGAGGCGCCCCGCCGTCCCGGCGGATACGGGCGCGCACGTCCCTGCGGCTGCCCCCGACGGGGCGCAGGCGCGCGGGTTCGCTCCTGACGGGTTCCCGCGCGCCCTCGACGAGGCGGCTGAGCGCCCGCACGTTCGGCCGGGTGAACATCGAGGTGACCGGGATGTCGATGCCGAGCACCCCCGTGATGTCCGCGTGCAGCTCGACCAGTGCCATCGAGTTGAGCCCGGCCTCGAAGAAGTTCTCGTCGGGGTCGACCGCCCGGCCCAGGCGGGCCTCGATCATCTCCGCGACCGTGTCGGCGGCCGAGACGCGCGGCCCCGGTGGACCCGGAGGCCGCCCCTCGGCCTCCTCGCGTTGCCGCTCCGCTCCCACCGGCCGACTGCCCTGGATCATCCGGCGCCTTTCGTTGAGTTTGTCCGGTTCATCAGACGGGCCCCGTCCGGGCACGCCATGCACCGATCCTCTGACACCTATTCGGACACGACAAGAGCGTATTTTTCGGCATTTTTGAATCCGCAGCCGCGTGAAAAAGCCCCGGAAACGCGAACGGCCACCGCCGCAGCGGTGGCCGTACGCGATCGCGCAGATCAGCCGGGGTTGGAGACCGCCGCGCCGATGGTGTGCACGCGCAGGGCGTTGGTGGAACCCGCGGTGCCGGGAGGCGAACCGGCGACGATGACGACCTTGTCGCCCTTCTCCAGGCGGGAGTTGGCGAGCAGCGAGGCCTCCACCTGGCGGACCATGTCGTCGGTGTGGTGGACGAACGGCACCTCGAAGGTCTCCACGCCCCAGGTCAGCGCGAGCTGGTTGCGGACGTGGCTGGCGGAGGTGAACGCCAGCAGCGGGATCGGCGAGCGGTAGCGGGCCAGGCGGCGGGCCGTCTCACCGGACATGGTGAACGCCACCAGCGCCTTGGCGCCGACGATGGCGCCGACCTCCGCCGCGGCGCGGGCGATGGCGCCGCCGGTGGTCTCCGGCAGCCGGTCGAGGCTGTGCGTGGCCTGCAGGGAGCTCTTCTCCGCGGTCGTGGCGATGCGGCTCATCGTCTCGACGACCTCGACGGGGTAGTTGCCGACCGACGTCTCGCCGGAGAGCATGACCGCGTCGGCGCCGTCCATGACGGCGTAGGCGACGTCGGAGGCCTCGGCGCGGGTGGGCCGCGGGGAGGTGATCATCGACTCCAGCATCTGGGTGGCGACGATGACCGGGCGGGCCTTCTCGCGGCAGAGCTCGATGGCGCGCTTCTGCACGATGGGCACCTCCTCCAGCGGCAGCTCGACCCCGAGGTCGCCGCGGGCGACCATGATGCCGTCGAAGGCCTCGATGATCTCCGGAAGCCGCTCCACGGCCTGCGGCTTCTCGATCTTGGCGAGCAGCGGGAGGCGGATGCCCTCCTGCTCCATGATGTTGCGCACCACGTCGGCGTCGGAGGGACGCCTGACGAAGGAGAGGGCGACCAGGTCGAAGCCGGTGCGCAGGGCCCAGCGAAGGTCGGTCTCGTCCTTGTCGGTCAGGACGGGGGCGCTGACGTTGACGCCGGGCAGGTTGAGGCCCTTGTTGTCGGAGATCATGCCACCGATGATCACCCGGGTGGTGACGCGCTGGCCGTCGACCCGGGTCACCTCCAGCCGGACGCGGCCGTCGTCGACCAGGATGTTGTCCCCGGGACTGACGTCCTTGGGAAGCCCCAGATAGGACGTGGAGACCTGGTCACGGTCGCCGGGAACCTCCTCAGTGGTGATCGTGAAGACATCACCGAAGCCGAGGCGGACGGGGCCCTCACCGAACTTGCCGACCCGGATCTTGGGGCCTTGGAGGTCAGCCAGCAGACCCACGCCACGCCCGAGCTCGGCGGCGGCCTCCCTCACCCTGTCGTAAACCTCCTTGTGCAGCTCGTGGCTGCCATGGCTGAGGTTGAAACGGGCCACGTCCATCCCGGCCGCGATCAGTTCGCGGAGGCGTTCGGGAGAAGAGGTGGCAGGGCCGAGAGTGCAGACGATTTTCGCGCGACGAGTCACGGATCCCACCCTAATTGGTACAGACCACTTGGTCGTGACGTTGGTCAGAGCGCCGATGAAAAAATCGGTGACACAAAGCTACCCCGGATGAACGGCAGGTTGCGAATCGCCCTTTTTCTCAGACTTTGAGACCACATGTCGCAACGGGCGGGATCGGATCAGGGAGTGGAGGGGGTGGCCTTGGCGGCGTTGGCGGCGCTGATGACGCCGCGGCCGTAGAAGCCGTTGTGCGCCTTGGGACCCTCGCACTTGTGGACCTCGTCCACCACGAGGTCGATCTTGTAGGCGTACTCGCGCGGCGAGGGGCAGGCCTTCTCCGTGGCGGTGGAGTACATCAGGCGCTGGACGTCCGCGGCGGGCAGCGCGAGGCCGCCCTTGCCCGGCTTGCCGAAGCGGCTGATCAGGATGGCGGCGACACCGGTGGCGTGCGGGGCGGCCATGGAGGTGCCGACGAGGTACTGGTAGTAGGCGCAGGTGCCGCCCTCGCACTCCCGCACGATCGACGGGGACTTCGGCGCGCCGTCGGCGGCGAGCTGCCCCTTGGCCTTGAGCGCGTTCTCCGGCGCGGCGGCCAGGATGCCCCGGGTGGGGTCGTACGTGCCGCCGCCGTCGAACTCGTCCCCGCCGGGGGCCGCCAGGTCGGCCTGCTCGACGCCGTAGTCGGAGTAGTAGGCCTTGCGCCCGCTCTGGCCCACCGAGGTGACCGAGATGACGCCCTTGGACTCGGCCGGGACGTTCAGGCAGGAGTTGTCGACCTTGCGGGTGCGCTCGGTGTCCTTGGGGTAGTCGGGGCTGGTCGCGTCCTTGCTGGGCCTGCCGAGGTCGGTGGCGCCGTTGCCGATGGCGCTGATGAGGGTGACGCCGCGCTTGCGGGCGTAGTCGAGGGCGCGCTGCATGCCGGTGATGATGCCGCGCTGCTCCAGTTGCTCGGCCTTGGAGTCGGCGGGGTTGGCCTTGCAGTTGAACAGCCACGGGTCGACGTAGAAGCTCATGTTGACCACGTCGATCCCGGCGTCGGCGGCGTAGGTGAGCGCCTCGATGCTGGGCTTGAGGAAGAACAGGCCGGAGTCCTGGCCCGCGCGCAGGTTCACCAGGGACACCTGGGGGGCGACCCCGGCGATGCCCACGCCGTTGAGCGGCGAGGCGATGGTGCTGGCCACGTGGGTGCCGTGGCCGTCGTCGTCCCAGTCGACCGGGTCCTTGCAGCTCTTGAACTCGCAGGGCCCGTCGAGGGTCTTGCCGTTGGGGTCCTTGGGCCGGTCGGTCACGAAGTTGCGGCTCAGGGTTCGGTTGAAGTTGGGGGCGATGTCGGGGTGCTTGCCGTCGACCCCGGTGTCGATGACGCCGACCAGCACCCGCTTGTCACCGGGCTCGGTGGCGTAGGAGCCGTCCACGGTGGCGCCGATCATCTTCATGTCCCACTGCCGTCCGGCCAGCGGCTCGGGCGTGCCGGTGGAGGGCGTGGGGGCGCTGGGGGTGCCCGCCCGCCCGAGAGCGTCCGCGGAGGGGAAGGCGAGCGGGGTCCCGGCCCGGGAGGCGGTCCCGGCGCCGGGAACCCCGGCCGCGGGGGCGGTGGCGGGCGTCCCGGCCGTGGAGGCGGCGGTCGCGGGGGCGACCGCGGTGGCGGAGCCGATCCTGCGGTCGGAGGAGACCCCCTCGACGGCGTCGCTGCCGGCCAGGCTCTCCACGAAGCGGGGACCGGGACCGTCGGCGAGGACGTAGCCGATCCTGGTGTCGGTCGACAGGGCGGTACCGCCGCTCGCGGCGATCGCCTCGATCGCCCGGTCGCGGGCTCCGTCCGCGTAGAAGACCAGGTACTCGCGGTTCTGACCCGCGTCTGTCGTGGCCCCGCCGCCCAGGGCTCCCGCCGTGAGGGTCGCCGCCAGGGCGAGCACCGCCGCCGTGCCCGTCAGGCTTCTGATCCCGCGATTCATCGATCCTCCGCACCTGGCCTGATCAAGAAGAAATATCTTTCAGGCATATGTACGACAAAGCAATCTGAACACCCGCTCTGCGCATTTTTACCTGAAGCCGCCGGTAAGACATCTGCCACGCCGGACGGTTCCCGGACGTGGCGGGCGACGCCGCCCCCGGGTGACCCGTGACGTGCCCGAACCCGCCGTGTTCCCGCCGTGTTCCCGCCGGACCGGCCCGGTCTGACCGGGCCGGCCATGACATCCACGAACCGGCCATGACATGCATGAACCGGTCCGGGAGTGCATTGACCAACCATGACACACCCGGACCGGCCATGACATGTCAGCCGGCGACCGCTTGGACCAGTCGCCGTTCAAGACCGGCGACCGTCCAGGACCGGCGACCGCTCAGACCAGTGGCCGCGCCGTCGGCGGGATCGCCACCGGCAGGGCCGTCTGGCCCGTGAGGTAGCGGTCGGCGGCCGAGGCGGCCGAGCGGCCCTCGGCGATCGCCCACACGATCAGCGACTGGCCGCGGCCCATGTCCCCGGCGACGAAGACGCCGTCGACCGAGGACATGTAGCCCCTGTCCCTGGCGACGTTGCCCCTGGCGTCGAAGAACTCGCCTCCGGCGACCTCGGCGAGCTCCTCCAGCAGGCCCTTCTTCTCCGGGCCCACGAAGCCCATCGACAGTGTGACCAGCTCGGCCGGGATCTCCCGCTCGGAGCCGGGCACCGGCTTGAACCCGGCCGCGGGACCCTCCACCTCGACCAGGCGCAGCGCCCGGACGTTGCCGTCGGCGTCGCCGACGAACTCGGTGGTGGAGACCGCGTAGACCCGGTCGCCGCCGCCCTCGGCCAGCTCCTCGTGGGCGCTCTCCATCTTGAACAGGATGGGGAACGTGGGCCACGGCTGGCTGCCGGGGCGGTCCGCCGGGGGCTGGGGCATGATCTCCAGCTGGGTGACCGAGGCGGCTCCCTGGCGGATCGCGGTGCCGATGCAGTCGGCGCCGGTGTCACCACCGCCGATCACGACGACGTGCTTGCCCTCGGCGCTGATCGGCGAGACCGGGAAGTCGCCCTCCTGGACCTTGTTGGAGGGCGGCAGGTACTCCATCGCCTGGTGGACGCCCGCCAGGTCGCGTCCGGCGACGGGCAGGTCCCGCCACTGGGTCGCGCCGCCGGCCAGGACGATCGCGTCGAACTCCTCGCGCAGCCGCGCCGCCGTGATGTCCACGCCGACGTTGACGCCGGTACGGAACTCGGTGCCCTCGGCCCGCATCTGGTCGAGCCGGCGGTCGATGTGCCGCTTCTCCATCTTGAACTCGGGGATGCCGTAGCGGAGCAGGCCGCCGATCCGGTCGGCCCGCTCGAACACGACCACGTCGTGCCCGGCCCTGGTGAGCTGCTGCGCGGCGGCCAGGCCCGCCGGACCCGAGCCGACGACCGCGACCCGCTTACCGGTCTTCGAGGCGGGGATCTGGGGGGTGACCCAGCCCTCGTCGAAGGCGCGGTCGATGATCTCGACCTCGACCCGCTTGATCGCGACCGGGTCGGAGTTGATGCCGAGCACGCACGCGGCCTCACACGGAGCCGGGCACAGCCGGCCGGTGAACTCCGGGAAGTTGTTGGTGGCGTGCAGGCGCTCGATGGCCTCCCGCCAGTCGTCCCGGTAGACCAGGTCGTTCCACTCGGGGATCAGGTTGCCCAGCGGGCAGCCGTTGTGACAGAACGGGATGCCGCAGTCCATGCACCGCGCGGCCTGCTTGGTCAGCGCGGGCTTGGGGAAGTCCTCGTAGACCTCCCGCCAGTCGCGGATGCGCACGTCCACCGGGCGGCGCGCCGGCAGCTCGCGTCCGTGAGCGAGGAAACCCTTGGGGTCAGCCATCGGTCGTACCTCCCTTATCCGTGAAATCCGTGAAAAGCCTGGAGAGCCCGGGAACCCCGGAACAGCCGGGAAACATGGGCGACATGAACGGTCTTCGCCATCGGAACGGACATCGGCCTCACCCCTGGACCGCGGCGGTCATGACGGCCTCGTCGATGTCGCGGCCCTCCAGCCGGGCGGACTCGGCGGCCCGCAGGACCCGCTTGTAGTCCGTCGGCATGATCTTGCCGAACCGGGACGGGTCCCAGTCGGCGAGGATCGCCTTGGCCACCGTGGAGCCGGTCTCGGTCAGGTGGGCCTCGACGATCTCGCGCAGCGCCTCGGACTCGGCCTCGTCCAGCTCCTCGATCTCGACCATCTCCCGGTTGACCCGCTCGGCGTCGAGGTCGAGCAGGTAGGCGACGCCGCCCGACATGCCCGCCGCGAAGTTGCGGCCGGTCGGGCCGAGCACGACCACCTTGCCGCCGGTCATGTACTCGCAGCCGTGGTCGCCGACGCCCTCGACCACCGCGGTGGCGCCGGAGTTGCGGACGCAGAACCGCTCCCCCACGACGCCGCGGATGAAGGCCTCACCGGAGGTCGCGCCGTACAGGCCGACGTTTCCGGCGATGATGTGCCCGTCGAGCGGGGCCGCGTCGTGCGGCTGGACCGTGATCCGGCCGCCGGACAGGCCCTTGCCCACGTAGTCGTTGGCGTCGCCGGTCAGCCGCAGGGTGATCCCCCTGGGCAGGAAGGCGCCGAAGGAGTTGCCCGCGGAGCCGGTGAAGCGCACGTCGATGGTGTTGTCGGGCAGGCCCGCCCCGCCGTACCGCTTGGTCACCTCGTGGCCGAGCATGGTGCCGACCGTGCGGTTGACGTTGCGGATGGGCAGGTCGAGCGTGACCCTGGAACCGCCCTTGAGCGCGCCCTCGGCGAGCTGGATCAGCGTGTTGTCCAGCGCCCTGTCCAGCCCGTGGTCCTGCTCCACGGTACGGCGCAGCGAGGCGCCCGCGGGCAGCTCGGGCTGGTGCAGGATCGGCGCCAGGTCCAGCCCCGAGGCCTTCCAGTGGTTCTCGGCCGGGGTGGTGTCCAGCAGCTCGGCGTGGCCGACGGCCTCCTCGATGCTGCGGAAGCCCAGCGCGGCGAGGTACTCGCGGATCTCCTCGGCGACGAACTCGAAGAAGTTGACCACGAACTCGGGCTTGCCGGTGAACCGCCTGCGCAGCTCGGGGTTCTGGGTGGCGACGCCGACCGGGCAGGTGTCCAGGTGGCAGACGCGCATCATCACGCAGCCGGAGACGACCAGCGGGGCCGTGGCGAAGCCGTACTCCTCGGCACCGAGCAGCGCGGCGATGACCACGTCGCGGCCGGTCTTGAGCTGGCCGTCCACCTGCACGACGATCCGGTCGCGCAGGCCGTTGAGCAGCAGCGTCTGCTGGGTCTCGGCCAGGCCGAGCTCCCAGGGGGAGCCCGCGTGCTTGAGCGAGGTCAGCGGGGACGCGCCGGTGCCGCCGTCGTGGCCGGAGATGAGCACGACGTCCGCGTGGGCCTTGGACACGCCCGCCGCGACCGTGCCGACCCCGACCTCGGCCACGAGCTTGACGTGCACCCGGGCGGCCGGGTTCGCGTTCTTCAGGTCGTGGATGAGCTGGGCGAGGTCCTCGATCGAGTAGATGTCGTGGTGCGGCGGCGGCGAGATGAGGCCGACGCCCGGGGTGGAGTGCCGGGTCTTCGCGATCCACGGGTAGACCTTGTGGCCGGGCAGCTGGCCGCCCTCACCGGGCTTGGCGCCCTGGGCCATCTTGATCTGCACGTCGTCGGCGTTGACCAGATACTCCGAGGTCACACCGAACCGGCCGGAGGCCACCTGCTTGATGGCCGAGCGGCGGGCCGGGTCGTGCAGCCGCTCGGGGTCCTCGCCGCCCTCACCGGTGTTGGACTTGCCGCCCAGCCGGTTCATCGCGATGGCGAGCGTCTCGTGCGCCTCCATCGAGATGGAGCCGTACGACATCGCGCCGGTCGAGAAGCGCTTGACGATCTCGCTGACCGGCTCGACCTCGTCGATCGGCACCGGCTCGCGGACGCCCTCCCGCAGCTTGAACATGCCGCGCAGCGTCATCAGCTTCTCCGCCTGGGAGTCCACCAGGCCGGTGTACTCCTTGAAGATCTCGTAGCGGCGCGAGCGGGTGGCGTGCTGCAGCTTGAAGACGGTCTCGGGGTTGAACAGGTGCGGCTCGCCCTCGCGGCGCCACTGGTACTCGCCGCCGACCTCCAGGCGGCGGTGGGCGTTCTCGGCCCGGGGGTAGGCGCGCAGGTGACGCTGCGCCGCCTCCTCGGCCAGGACGTCGAAGCCGACGCCGCCCAGACGGGACGTGGTCCCGGTGAAGCAGGCGTCCACGACCTCCTGGCTCAGGCCGAGCGCCTCGAAGATCTGCGCCCCGGTGTAGGAGGCGACCGTGGACACCCCCATCTTGGACATGACCTTCAGCACGCCCTTGCCGTACGCCTTGATGAGGTTGCGCACGGCCTTGTGCCGGTCGACCTTCAGGACGCCGGAGTCGACCATGTCCTCGACGGTCTCGATGGCGAGGTACGGGTTGACCGCGCCCGCCCCGTAGCCGACCAGGAGCGCCATGTGGTGCGCCTCGCGCGCCTCGCCGGTCTCGACGACCAGACCGATCTTGGTGCGGGTCTTCTCGGCGATCAGGTGGTGGTGGACGGCGCCGGTGAGCAGCAGCGAGGGGATCGGCGCCAGGGCGGCGGAGGAGCCGCGGTCGGACAGCACGATGATCCGCGCCCCGCCCTCGATCACCGAGGAGACCTCGGCGCGGATCTCCTCGATGCGGCGCAGCAGCGCCTCGCCGCCGCCCGCGACCTCGTACAGGCCGGAGACCACGTGCGGGTGGAAGCCCGGCAGCGCGCCCTCGTCGTTGATGTGGATGATCTTCGCGAGCTCGTCGTTGTCGAGCACCGGGTAGGGCAGCACGAGCTGGCGGCAGGAGGCCGGTCCCGGGTCGAGCAGGTTGCCCTCGGGGCCGATGGTGCTGGCCAGGGAGGTGACGAGCTCCTCGCGGATCGCGTCCAGCGGCGGGTTCGTGACCTGCGCGAACAGCTGGCTGAAGTAGTCGAACAGCAGCCGGGGCTTCTCGCTGAGCACCGCGACCGGGGTGTCGGTGCCCATCGAGCCGATCGGCTCGATGCCCGCCCTGGCCATCGGCGCCAGGATGATCCGCAGCTCCTCCTCGGTGTAGCCGAAGGTCTGCTGCCGCTTGATCAGCGCCTCGTGCGAGGGGACCTCGTGCGAGCGTGCGGGCAGCTCCTCGAAACGGACCAGCCCGGCGTGCAGCCAGTCCGCGTACGGCAGCTCGGCCGCCAGCTCCGCCTTGATCTCGTCGTCTTCGATGATCTTGCCGAGCTCGGTGTCGATCAGGAACATCTTGCCGGGCTGCAGGCGGCCCTTGCGGACCACGTCCTCGGGGGCGATGTCCAGCACGCCCGCCTCGGAGGCCAGCACGACCAGGCCGTCCGCGGTCACCCAGAACCGGCCAGGCCGCAGGCCGTTGCGGTCGAGCACCGCGCCGACGAGGGTGCCGTCGGAGAAGGTGATCGAGGCCGGGCCGTCCCAGGCCTCCATCATCGTGGAGTGGAACTCGTAGAACGCCCGCCGCGCGGGGTCCATCTCGGTGTGGCTCTCCCACGCCTCGGGGATCATCATCAGCACCGCGTGCGGCAGGCTGCGTCCCGCGAGGTGGATGAGCTCCAGCGTCTCGTCGAAGGAGGCGGTGTCGGAACCGGCCGGGTCGCAGATCGGGAAGAGCCTCGACAGGTCGCCCGGCAGGTTCGCCGTCTTCAGCATGGCCTCGCGGGCGCGCATCCAGTTGCGGTTGCCCTTGACCGTGTTGATCTCACCGTTGTGGGCGACGTAGCGGTACGGGTGCGCCAGCGGCCACGAGGGGAAGGTGTTGGTGGAGAAACGCGAGTGGACCAGCGCGATCGCGGTCTCGTAGCGCTCGTCGCTCAGGTCGGGGAAGAACTGCTCGACCTGCAGCGGGGTGAGCATGCCCTTGTAGACGATGGTCCGGGAGCTCAGCGAGGGGAAGTAGACGTTCGCCTCGTGCTCGGCCCGCTTGCGCAGGCAGAAGGCCAGCCGGTCCAGCTCCAGGCCGGTCTCGCCGTCCGGGGACGCCACGAACAGCTGGCCGAAGAACGGCATCACCGCGCGGGCGCTCGGCCCGGGAAGGTCGGGGGTGGTCGGAACGTCGCGCCAGCCGAGGACCGTCAGGCCCTCCTCCGCGGCGATCTCCTCGATCAGCCGCACGGCGGTCTCGCGGGCCTGGGCCTCGACGGGCAGGAAGGCCATGCCGGCGGCGTAGGAACCGGCCGCGGGCAGGGGGAAGTCCGCCACCACGCGGAAGAAGATGTCGGGGATCTGCGTCAGGATCCCGGCCCCGTCGCCGGTGTCCGGTTCGCTACCCTGGGCTCCCCGATGGTCGAGATTGCACAGCGCGGTCAATGCCTTCGCGACGATGTCGTGGCTCCGGCGGCCGGCGACGTCCGCGACCATGGCGACACCGCAGGCGTCGTGCTCGTGCGAGGGGTGGTACAGGCCCTGAGGCTCGGGAAAGCCGAGGTGGGCAGCAGGCATTGAATCCCTCCCGTCGTCTTGCTTCTTTCGAACAAGCAAGGGACGACGTTGGCCCTGCTGCGTGGTGGGTAGAGATTACCGTACCCTGCCGGATACCTACCTACCCGGTGAGATCGCGCCGAATTAGTGCCGGTTCGCCCGGTTCGTTTAACACGTAACGGTGGCGCAACATTCCAGGTCCGGGCTCTATGGTGGCCCAATGGAACCGAGCGACCCCGTCGGCCCGGGTGGCCCCACCGATCTGACAGACACCAGCACTCCGAACATCCCGGGCGTGTCGAGGCGGTCCGGCGCACCGGACTCCCCCGGCACCCCCGGCGAAACCGGCGAAACCGGCGACCTGGCCGGAGCCGGCGCGGGAGTCGGGTCCCGGGCCGGGGCGGGGACCGGAGCCGTGAGCGAGGCCGGAGCCGGGACCGGGGCCGAGGCGCTCGTCGCGCGGGCGGGCGTCGACGGAAGGCGGCTGCGGAACGCGCTCGCCGCCCTGGGCGACGGCCGCTGGTGGACGCTCGCCGACCTGGTCAGGGAGACCGCGACGTCGCGACGGACCATCGAGGCGCTGCTGCGCGAGGTGGACGGGGAGCTGGAGCGGTCCGGCGACCGCTTCAGGCTCCCGGCCCCGCCGGCCTGGCTGGAGCCCGCCCGGCCGGGGTCTGTTCCGGTGGGCCGGGACCAGCCGGGCCCGGCCCGGCGGGAGAGCGCCTTCCCGCCCGCCGGACCGGGAGGGAGCGCCCTGGGACCGGCGGATCCCGTGGCCCACCTGCTTCCCGGCCACGCGGACCTGGTCGCGCGCATGGACGAGCTGATCGCCAAGGCGCCCAGGGGCCGCCACACGCTGGACCACGTCGCCGCGACCGGCGAGACCGTGGTCAGGCGGGCGCTGCTGCTGGACGCCCGGTTCTGGCTGGACGGAGCCAGGCTGCTGTGCGTGGGCGACCACGATTTGACCTCGCTGGCCACCGCGATGCTGCACCCGGGCGTCGAGGTGACCGTCGTCGACGTCGACGAGCGCATCCTCGCCTACATCGCCGGGCAGGCCGACCGGCTCGGCCTGGCCGTGCGAACCCGGTGGGCCGACCTGCGCCTGGGACTGCCCGCCTCCGCGCAGTCCTGGGCCGATCTGGCGATCACCGACCCTCCCTACACCCCCGAGGGCGTCGGGCTGTTCGTCGCCCGCTGCGCGGAGGGGCTGCGCGACCGCGAGCAGGGCCGGATCATGCTGGCGTACGGCGCCAGTGAGCGCACCCCCGCGCTCGCCCTCAAGGTGCAGCAGGCCCTGTCGCAGCTCAACCTCGTCAACGAGGCGATCTATCCCGACTTCAACCGCTACCTCGGCGCCGAGGCCATCGGTTCGGCCGCCGACCTGTACGTCCTGCGTCCCACGACGAGAACCTGGCCCGCCGCGGCCGCCAGGACCGAGGCCTCCGGCACCGCCATCTACACGCAGGGCCCGCAGTCCGTGGAGTCGGCGCCCCCCTCCGCCGCCCCGGCCGCGGACTCCGGCGACGGGTTCGTCCCGGAGGTGCTGGTGGGCGAATGGCCCCGTGACGTGCTGCCCAGGGCGCCCAGAGCGCGCCTGGCGACCTGGCTGGCCAAGCCCTACGCCAGCGACCCGGCCAGGGTGGCGATCTCCGTACCCGCCGGTCTGGAGGCCGCGCTGCCCCGCCTGCTGCTCGCCACCCGCGCCGCGGAGGTCCGGGTCACGCTGGCCACGGCCCCGAAGGACCTTCCCGCCGACCTGCTCGCCCTCGTCTACGAGCTCACCGCCGAAGGCGCGTCCGTCCGCGCCGTACGGGTGGCGCCACCCGCAGGGAACACAGGGACCGGCGAGACCGGCGACGACGCGGCCAGGATCCTGCGCCGCGTCCTGGACAACGCGCACGGCAAGCTCGCCAACACCTGGCGCGAGGCCCTGATCAGGGTCAGGGGTGACCTGACGAAGAGGCAGGCCAGGGCGGTCGTCACCGCCGTGGCCCCGTGGGCGGGCGACGTCACCGTCCTCGAACTGCCCGCCCACCGGCTGCTGGAGCTGCGCGCCGCGGTGGAGGGCTCCCTCAGGGCACCAGCCGACGCTGGATGACCAGGCCGAGGCCGTCCATCGCGACCTGCGGATAGGTGAGATCCACCTTGCTCCCCGGCAGGACGGGGGCGACCCAGCTCACCGTGACGTAGTGCCCGAGGCCGCGGACCTGGGCCCAGCTGCGCGAGCCGTCGAAGCCGTCGGGGGTGTAGGGGGCGGGCCGGACGAAGCCCCCGGCCTTGAGCGCCGCCACGAGCCTGTCGGCGGCGGCGGAGTCGGCGAGATTGAAGATCAGGAACTGGCCGGAGACCGTCCCGTCCTCGGTCTCGTAACGGGCCCGCAGCACCTGCGTGCACCCGCCGAGCGCGTCCTCGGCGCTCCCCCAGACCGCTTCTGCGCAGTCGGCGAGGGCCTCGGTGCTCTTGAGCGCGAGCCTGGTCGTGCCCGCCGACACCGAGGGGCCGGGGAACATCTCGGCGACGGTGAGCGGCCTGGGGTCGAGGGCACGGGTCGCTATGGGCGCGTAGTGGGCCGTACCGGACTCCGCGCGCAGGACCGCGGCGCGCGGGGCGGGCTCGTTGCCCAGCCACAGGAAGGCTCCCACCCCGGCGACCCCGGCCAGCACGACAATGATGATCCACTTGCGCATGGGGAAAAAGCTTACTTCGAGATCTCCCCGGTCCTCGAAGAACCGGGATTCCCGACCGGAATCAGCGGCTCACGGTCGGTGACCCCGCCCGGCGGCCGGCGGGCTCCCCGCGCCGCCGCCCCGGCCTCCGGGGCGGCCGGACCCCGCCGGCTCGGCCGGCTCGGCCGGCTCGGCGGCGCCCGGCCGGAAAATCCGGGGAACGACCCGGCGTACGGGAACTACTCGGCCGGGGCGGGCGCCGGGGAGGCGGCGACGATGCGACGGAAGATCGCCTTCTCCGTGGCGCGGACCGTCAGGGACAGCGAGACGAAGTCGTCCCTCGGGCCCGGCTCCGCTCCGTCGGTCCTGCCGATCCAGACCAGGCCCGCGTAGTGCCCCATGGCGTGACCGCTGGCCTCGGTGTGGCCACCGGCGGGGAAGGCGACCTTGAGCGTCTGGAGCGGCCGGACCCAGCCGCCCCGGTGCAGGGTGGTCAGCGTCTTCGCCAGCGCGTCGGCGGAGGCGGTGTCGCGCAGGTTGAACATGGTGTACTGGGCGACGTAACGGCCGTCGGCGCTGGCGTACAGGCCCCTCGCCACCTGGGTGCACCCTCCCTGGGTGAGCAGGTCGGCGAGCCCCTGGCCCCAGGTCGCCGCCACGCAGTCGGTCTCCAGCTTGGGGCTGCCCGCCAGTCTCAGTGTGGTCCTGCCCTCCTTGAGGGTCTTGGCGAAGAGATCCTTGACCGTCAGCGGCTTGGGGTCGGCCCTGCTCTCCGCGATCGGCGCGAACACCTTGGAGGAGGGCCATCCCCGGTAGACGTCCGGCCGGGGTTCGGTGCCGATGACCGAGGCGGTGGCCCGCTCGGGCACGAAGTCGTTGCCGATCGCGGAGATCGCCAGGGTGAGGGCGAGCGCGGCGACCAGCACGCCCGCCAGCGATCCGAACACCAGCACCAGCCGCTGCTGGGTCCGGGTCAGCCCCCACTCCTCCAGCAGGGGGACGCTCCAGGTCTGCGCCTTGCCGGAGGTACGGCGACGCTTGCGCCCGGGGGTCGGGGTGGGGGTCGGAGGTGGAGGGGTCACAGTGCGGTTCCTCCCAGGAAGGTGCCCAGGGCGAAGGTCAGGCCGGCGGCGACCGCGCCGACGACGAGCTGGCGCAGCCCGCTGTACCACCAGCTGCGCGCGGTGACCCGGGAGACCAGCGCGCCCGCGCCGAACAGCGCCAGGCAGGAGATCACCGCCGAGGTCACCAGGCTGGTGACCCCGAACAGGTACGGCAGGAGGGGCAGGAGCGCGCCCACGCCGAACGACAGGAAGGAGGAGACCGCGGCGATCCTGGGCGAGGGCAGGTCACGGAGGGTGACGCCGAGCTCGGCCTCGGTGTGCACCTCCAGGGCCCTTTCCGGGTCCATCGAGATCTGTTTGGCCACCTCGGCCGCCACCTCGGGATCGACACCCCGCTCCTCGTAGAGCTTGGCGAGCTCCTCCAGCTCGGCCTCGGGGTGGCGCTCGAGCTCGCGCCGCTCGACGTCGATCTCGGCCAGGGCGAGTTCCCGCTGGCTGGCCACCGAGACGTACTCGCCACCGGCCATGGAGAACGCGCCCGCGGCCAGTCCGGCGATGCCGGCCAGCAGGATGACCCTGGTGCCGGCGGCGCCGCCGGCGACACCGGCGATCAGGGCGAAGTTGGAGACGAGGCCGTCCATCGCGCCGAACACCGACGGCCGCAGCCAGCCGCCGTTGACGTCGCGATGCCGGTGGTGCATCTCGGCGCGCCCCCCGAAGGCGTCCGGGCTCACTCCGGTCCTTCGAGAGACGGCCCCGGGGACTCGGCGCGCGGGGGAGGCGGCGGGCCGCCGGCCTCGGCCCCGGAGAGGGGATACGCCGGTGTGCCGGACGATCCGGCGGCGCGTCCGGGGCCCCGGGGCCTCGACCGTGGGGAGGATGTCAACGTCGTTCTTTCTCGCCTTCGGGAACACCCTTCGTCGCGGCCTCCCCGCGCGGATCGTCTCTCTCCGTGTCGGAAGCGGCCCCGTCCGGGGCGGTGCTGTCCGGGGCGGTGTCGTCCGAGGCGGCGCTGTCCGGGGTGGTGCTGTCCGGGGTGGTGCTGTCCGGGGTGATCTTGTCCGAGGCGGCGGCCCGAACCGTTCTGCCCGGCTCGTCGTCGACCGGGTCGCTCCCGTCCCGGTCGCTCTCCACCGGCTCGGCCTGGTCCGACGGGTGGGCGGGATCGACCGCGCCTCCGGCCGTGCCCGGGTCTCCGGTCGCGAGCGTCGCCGAGGCGGGCCGCGCCCCGGCGCCCTGCCCGCTCTCGCCGTCGTTCTCGGCCGGGTCGGCCTGGTCGGACGGGTGGGCCGGGTCGACGGGACCCCCCGTGCCGTCTCCCACGTCCGACGCGGCCAGGGCGCCGGCCGGTGCGGCGGCGTCTCCGTCCTTGTCCTCGCCCTTCGCCGGATCCGCGCTCTCGTCCTCGCCCGGAACGACGGCCCCGCCCTCGAGGCCGTCGGGGTCGGTCGCCGGGATGACCCGCTCCTCGTCGGTCTTGTTCCTGGCGTACCAGAAGTAGGCCATCGCCCCGACGAACAGGATGATCGAGGTCCACTGGTTGAGCCGCAGGCCGAGGATGTGGTGGGCGGTGTCGACCCGCAGGCCCTCGATCCAGAAGCGGCCCACGGTGTAACCGGCGACGTAGAGCGCGAACAGGCGGCCGTGCCGGAGCACGAACTTGCGGCCGAGCCAGATGAGGACCAGCGCCAGGCCCAGGTCCCAGATCGACTCGTACAGGAACGCGGGGTGGTAGGTGTCCTCACCGGGCACCGTGCCGGGCCGGTCGGGGTCGATCTCCAGGCCCCACGGCAGGTCGGTGGGGCTGCCGAACAGCTCCTGGTTGAAGTAGTTGCCCCAGCGGCCGATGGCCTGGGCCACCGCGATCCCGGGAGCCACGGTGTCGGCCACCGCGGTCAGGGAGATGCCCCGGCCGCGGCAGCCCAGCCAGACGCCCACGCCGCCGAGCGCGACGGCGCCCCAGATGCCCAGGCCGCCGTTCCAGATGAACAGCGCCTCGATCGGCTCGTTGGGCGCGTCCGGCCCGAAGTAGAGCTGCCAGTCGGTGATGACGTGGTAGAGGCGGCCACCGACCAGGCCGAACGGCACGGCCCAGACGGCGAGATCCACGATCGTTCCGGGGACACCGCCGCGGGCGCGCCAGCGGCGCTCGCCGATGACGACCGCGACGACGACGCCGAGCACGATGCACAGTGCGTAGGCCCGGATGGGGACCACGCCGAAAAGGTGCCAGACCCCCTGGGAGGGGCTGGGAATCGAGGCGAGGGGCATGTCAGGTGACGTTACCGTGTCGCGCGCTACTTGGCGGCATCAAGAACGGCCTGGCGTAGCTCGGCCGGCTTGAAAGCCACCGCGGTGTCCACCTCGGTGCCGTTGAGCTTCAGCGTCGGGGTGCCCGTGAGCTTCTGGCTCTTCAGAACCTCGGCGCTGTAGGCGAGGTGCGCGGACGCCTTCTCCTGGCTGGTCACGCACTTCTCGAAGCCGGCGTCGGTCACCCCGGCGTCCTTGCCCCAGGCGATCAGGTCGGGGATCGTGAAGCCCTCCACGCTCTCCGACGGCTGTTCCTCGAACAACCTGTCGTGGAACCTGCTCCAGGGCGCGCCTCCGGCGATGCAGCGGGAGGCGGCCCCGGCGCGCACGGAGTTGCCCCGGGTGATGCCCTTGTTGGTCTGCTCCGAGAAGATCGTGATCGGGTGGTAGACCACCTTGGCCCTGCCCTCGGCCGCCAGGTTCTTGATCGTGGCGCCGCTGGTCCTCTCCAGCGCCTCGCAGGCGGGGCACTGGAAGTCCTCGAAGACGTCCAGGACCGGCTTCTCCACGCCCGCCTTGGCCATGACCACCGAGCCGTCCGCGGCGACGGTGACCGGCGCGAGCGCGGCGCCGACCTGCTCGGACTTGCTGCTCTGGGCGGCGAACCACCAGCCTGCCCCGACGGCGGCGATCGCGACGACGGCGGCCGTTCCGATGGTCGCCATGCGCTTGCGCCTCTCCTTCACCATCTGCTCTTCGCGCTGTGCCTTGATCCGATCACGCGCCGACTGCTCCCGCGCGGCCTTGCCCATCAGTCAGTCTCCTTTTCCTGGTGCTCCTCCTCGTCGTCGCCGTCAGGGTCGTCGTACGGCTCCCGTCCCGGGGTGAGTCCCAGGGCGGAGTCCAGCGCGAAGCGGCCCGGAGGAAACCAGGCGACGAGCACGCCGAGCCCGAAGAGACCGAAGTCACGCAGGATGTCGATGAGGTAGTCGGGCTCCACCCCGGCCGCCAGCTGACCGCCGCCGCCGAAGCAGCCGCAGTCGATGCGCAGCCCGCGCGCCCACGCCGAGGCGATCCCGATGACGAACGCCAGCATGAGCAGTGCCGAGATGACACCCGCCGCCCGGGTGAGCAGCCCGACGACCAGCAACACCCCCACGACGATCTCCAGGATCGGCAGGCCGTAGCCGACCGCCGTGGCGAGCGATTCAGGGAGCAGTTCATATGCCTCGACCGCCTGAACCGAGAGCACCGGGGTGCCGATCTTGCCCCAACCCGCGACGATCAGCACGCCCGCCAGCACCAGCCGCGAGACGGTCGTTACCCAGGGTAGCGCCGAAATCACGATACGCGACCTATTGGGCGCGGGGTTATCAGAGGTCACGAGCACCATTCTCCTATTCCAGGCCCCGGGCACGGACGTCTCCGGCGAACGCAAGGTATCCGAAGGAAACCTCATCACGGGCTGGATAAGCGTTGAATAAGCCTGCCTGACAGGCAAAAGACCAGAGTGCGGCCCCGTCGCGAGGGAACCGCGCCCCGGTGAGTCCTCAGCCTCGGACGCCCGCCGCCAGCTCGGCGCCCAGCTCGCGGACCGCCGCCAGGCCCGAGGCCTCGTCGGGAGCGTCCAGGACGCGGCGGATGAACGCCGACCCCACGATGACGCCGTCGGCGTAGCCGGCGACCTCGGCGGCCTGCCGCCCGGTGCCGACGCCCAGGCCGACGCACACCGGCAGGGAGGTGTGCGGGCGGGTGCGCTCGACCAGGCCCTGCGCGGCCTCGCCGACCGACTCGCGGGCACCGGTGACGCCCATCAGCGACGCCGCGTAGACGAAGCCGGTGCAGCTGTCGACGACGGCCTTGATGCGGGCCTCGGTGGAACTCGGCGCGACCAGGAAGACCGTGTCGATCCCGGCCGCGGCGCTGGCCTCGCGCCAGGGACCGGCCTCCTCGGGGGTCAGGTCGGGCGTGATGGTGCCCACCCCGCCCGCGTTCGCCAGGTCCCGGGCGAAGCGGTCGGCGCCGTAGCGGTCGATCGGGTTCCAGTACGTCATGACCAGGGTGGCGGCGCCGGTGGCGGCCACGCCCTCGACCGTGCGCAGCACGTCGGCGATGCGGGTGCCGTTGGTCAGCGCCCGGTGGACGGCGTCCTGGATCGTCGGACCGTCCATGAGGGGGTCCGAGTAGGGCAGGCCGATCTCGATCACGTCACAGCCCGCCTCCACCATGGCGGTGGCGACGGCGATCGCACCGTCCTTGCTGGGGAACCCGGCGGGCAGGTATCCGATGAGGGCGGCGCGGTCGTCCGCCTTCGCCTTGGCGAACACCGTCTGGAGAGTCGTCATCGTTACTTCCGTTGCGGTTCGTCCCCTCCGGGCCGCCGGAGGGGAAGCAAGTCGGTCGTCAGAGGGTCAGAGGTTGAAGTACTTCATCGCGGTGCTCATGTCCTTGTCGCCCCGGCCCGAGAGGTTGACCAGGATCGTCGCCTCGGGACCCATCTCGCGACCGAGCTTGAGGGCTCCGGCGAGCGCGTGCGAGGACTCGATCGCGGGGATGATGCCCTCGGTGCGGGCGAGCAGCGCGAAGGCGTCCATCGCCTCGGCGTCGGTGATGCCGTGGTAGGTGGCGCGGCCGCTGTCCTTGAGCCAGGCGTGCTCGGGGCCGACGCCGGGGTAGTCGAGCCCGGCCGAGATCGAGTGCGACTCGATCGTCTGGCCCTCGTCGTCCTGCAGCACGTAGGTGCGCGAGCCGTGCAGCACGCCGACGGAGCCCGCGGTGAGGGTGAGGGCGTGCTCGCCGCTCTCCAGGCCCCGGCCGCCCGCCTCGTAGCCGTGCAGCTGGACGTCCCGGTCGTCGAGGAAGGCGTGGAAGATGCCGATGGCGTTCGATCCCCCGCCGACGGCGGCGGCGACCGCGTCGGGCAGCCCGCCGGTGAGCTCCAGCATCTGGCGGCGGGCCTCGACGCCGATGATGCGGGCGAAGTCGCGGACGATCTCCGGGAACGGGTGCGGGCCCGCGATGGTGCCGAAGAGGTAGTGGGTACGGTCGACGTTGGCGACCCAGTCGCGGAACGCCTCGTTGATGGCGTCCTTGAGGGTCTGGCTGCCGTTGGTGACCGGGACGACGGTGGCGCCGAGCAGCTTCATCCGGGCGACGTTGAGCGCCTGGCGCTCGCAGTCGACGGCACCCATGTAGATGACGCACTCCAGGCCCATCAGGGCGGCGGCGGTCGCGGTGGCGACGCCGTGCTGGCCGGCGCCGGTCTCGGCGATCACCCGCGTCTTGCCCAGGCGCTTGGTCAGCAGGGCCTGGCCGAGCACATTGTTGATCTTGTGGGCGCCGGTGTGGGTCAGGTCCTCGCGCTTGAGGATGATCCGGGCGCCGCCCGCCTGCTCGGCGAAGCGCGGGATCTCGGTCAGCGTGGTCGGCCGCCCGGCGTAGGTGCGCAGCAGGTGGTCGAACTCCCGGAGGAACGCCTCGTCGTTCTTCGCCTTGTCGTACTCCGCCGCGACCTCGTCCAGCGCCGGGATGAGCGCCTCGGGCACGTAGCGCCCGCCGAAGACGCCGAACTTGCCGTTGATGTCGGGGTCGTTGCCGTGCGCGGCGTTGCCCGCGAGGTCGGCGGTGGTGATGACGGTTCCGTCGTGCGTTGTCACTGCTTACTGCCCCTCGGGTCGGGATGCGGGATGGGCACCGGCGGTGACCAGGTCGACCACGGCGGCCCGCGGGTCCTTGCCGGTCACCAGGCTCTCGCCGACCAGGACGGCGTCGGCTCCCGCCCTGGCGTAGGCGAGCAGGTCGTGGGGGCCGCGCACGCCCGACTCGGCGATCTTGATGACGCCGTCGGGGATCTTGGGAGCCAGCTTGGCGAACACCTCGCGGTCGACCTCGAGGGTTTTGAGGTTCCGCGCGTTGACACCGATGATCTTCGCTCCGGCGGCGAGCGCCCGGTCGAGCTCCTCCTCGGTGTGCACCTCGACCAGCGGGGCCAGCCCGATCGACTCGGCCCGCTCGATCAGCGAGACCAGCGCGTTCTGGTCGAGCGCCGCGACGATCAGCAGCGCCAGGTCGGCGCCGTAGGCACGGGCCTCCCAGAGCTGGTACGAGGTGACGATGAAGTCCTTGCGCAGCACCGGGATGTCGACGACGGCGCGCACGGCGGCCAGGTCGTCGAGGCTGCCGCCGAAGCGACGCCGCTCGGTGAGCACGCTGATGACGTGGGCGCCGCCCGACTCGTAGTCACCCGCCAGCGCGGCGGGGTCGGCGATCGCGGCCAGGGCGCCCTTGGACGGGCTGGAGCGCTTGACCTCGGCGATGACCGCCACCTGGTCGCCGCCCAGCGCCGCGTACGCGTCACGGGGGGCCGGTGCCCGCCCGGCCCGCTCCTTGAGCTCGGCCAGCGTCACCTTCTCCTGCCGCTCGGCCAGATCGGCGCGGACTCCTTCGAGGATCTCCTCGAGCACGCTCACTTGCCCTCCTCGCGAAGCTCCGGGGCCAGGTTCGCGAACGCTGCCGTATCCGTGGTTCGCTCGCTCCGCTCGCTCACGAGTAAGGCCCCTCCCGAATCGACTGCCCTTGTTCCGCCGATGCTATCGGCCCTGCCGGGGTCGCTCCGCCACGGGGTGAGACCTATCGGTGACTATGGGGCCAGGAATTCCCCAAAAGGAAGATTTCGCACTACCCAAAACACGACCATCAAAGCGAGCAATGACCACACGTACGCCGGGTGAATGGATTTCCCGGCGGGCACACCGCCCGACCAGGCACGCAGCGTCCAACGGCCCCAGAGCACGACCAGCACCGGGATCATGAGCGCGACGAGCGGATTGAGCCCCAGAGCCGCCGCGGGATCCCCGTGGACGAGCGCGTACACCGTTCGCAGGCCGCCGCAGCCGGGGCAGTAGAGGCCGGTGAGCATGAGGAAGGGGCAGGTCGGGTAGTGGCCCGGCTCGCCGGGATCCACCGCCCCCACGAACGCCACCGCCGCGCCCGCCGCCAGCGCGACGCCGAGCGGCGCCAGCACGGCCGCCGCACGCGCCCCGCGCGGACCCTCGATCTTCCCCGTCACCACGCCGTCACCATGCCGTCGCCTGGCCCGTCAGCATCCTTCGCCGGTGGCCGTTCCCCACCGGCCCTCACCGGTCACCCTACTCACGCCGCCACCGCGCCGCCGGGCGCGAACCCCCGCGGGAACCGGGACCGGTCGCGGGTCCCGGCGGGATCGGCGCCGGATGCCCGGCCCCGCGTCAGTAGCTCACACCGCTGCCGATGAGGGCGCCGGCCCCGATCAGCCAGAACAGCAACACCACGCCCAGCCAGCACAGGATGCCGAAGTAGGACAGGACCAGGCCCGCGACGGCCATGCCCCGGCCCTCCTCGCCCGTCCGGTTGATCTGTCCCAGCGAGATGTGGCCGAGCACCGCACCAACGATCGAGGGGAGCCCGCAGCTGAACAACCCCACGATGCCCATGATCAGCGCGGCGATGGCCATGCCGTTGTTGCCCTTGGGCGGCTTGCCGTACCCCCCGTAGGGGTCGTAGCCGCCGGGCTGGCCGTAACCGCCACCGGGCTGGCCGTAACCGCCGTGCCCTCCGGTGCCGTAACCGCCGGACGAGTCGTAGCCGCCCGGGGGGCCGTAACCGCCGCCCCCTGGGGTCTGGCCATAGCCATCCGAGTGATTGCCATAGCTCATGAATGACCCCCAATTATCCGAGTTGCGGGCGAAATCCTAGCGAAAATGCTCCCGGAAGGAGAGGATCCGTTCGCGCTCGTGAGCCCGTTGTGAGCAAGTCGTGGCCGAAGGCGCAGGCCGAGGATCAGCGCTCGCCGTAGGTCAGCGCTCGCGGGGGTCCGGGTCGGCCGTGGGGTCGGTGCCCTCGTCGAGGGCGTCCCACAGCGCCCGCTCGCCGAGGGCGCTCTCGGCGGGAGCGGGACGGTTCGCGGCACCCCCGGGACCGGCCCCCTGCCGGTCGTAGCGGCCGGACATGCCCGGCCAGCGCCCGCCGCGCAGGATCACCGCCACTCCTCCGGCCAGCAGCAGGAGCCCTCCGGCGGAGGCGAGGATCGGCCAGACGACGGCCGACGCGACCTGCGGGGTGGTGCCGGCGGAGATCGGCGCCTGCTCGGCGGAGATCCGCAGCGCGGCGCTCGCGCCGCTCCCCCACCAGGAACCGGCGATCATCCCGGCCCCGCCGAGCGCCATCACCGCTCCGACGAGCCCGCGCCACACGCCTCCCGTGGCGAGGACCGCGACCACCGCGGCGAGCCCCGCCCAGGCGGCGGGGCCGAGCGCGGGCACCAGTTCGGCGGCGGAGACCGCCACCTCGCGGGTGTCGTACGTCACGGTGAACCAGTCGCGCCCGGCGGCGAGGAGCACGAGCGCGGCGCCCGCCACGCACGCCGCCAGCCAGGTCCACAGCTCCCGCCTGCCCGTCACGCCCGGGTCACCGTCAGCTCGCCGGCGTCGAAGCAGGTCCGGTCGCCGGTGTGGCAGGCGGCGCCCACCTGGTCGACCCTAAGCAGGATGGTGTCGCCGTCGCAGTCGAGCGCGGCGGACTTGACGTGCTGGACGTGGCCGGAGGTGTCACCCTTCACCCAGTAGGCTCCGCGGCTGCGCGACCAGTAGGTGGCCCTTCCCGTGGTGAGCGTGCGGTGCAGCGCCTCGTCGTCCATCCAGGCGAGCATGAGCACCTCGCCGGTGTCGTACTGCTGGACGACGGCGGGAACCAGCCCGTCGGCGGTGCGCTTCAGCCGGGCCGCGATGGCGAGGTCAAGGGACATGCGGCAATTGTGCCGCAACCGGGAGGAGGGGTCGCGTCCGGCCCGGTCTCGCGGCCGGCCTTCGGCTCAGTAGCCGCGGTCGTCGTCGAGCACGTCGGCGGCGTGGACGACGATCTTGGGGTCGGGGGCGCCGACGACCTCGTGGTCCTTGTTCTCGTACTCGAACAGGCTCAGGACGTGCCGCATGGCCTCGATCCGGGCCCGCTTCTTGTCATTGCTCTTGATCACCGTCCACGGGGCCTCCTCCGTGTCGGTGTTGACGAACATGTCCTCCTTGGCGGCGGTGTAGTCCTCCCACTTGTCGAGCGACTCCAGGTCCATCGGCGACAGCTTCCACTGCCGCACGGGGTCGACCTGGCGGATCACGAACCGGGTGCGCTGCTCGGACCGCGAGACCGAGAACCAGAACTTCACCAGGTGGATGCCGTCGCGGACGAGCATCCGCTCGAACTCGGGGGCCTGCTCCAGGAACTCCAGGTACTCCTCGGGGGTGCAGAAGCGCATCACCCGCTCGACCCCGGCGCGGTTGTACCAGGAGCGGTCGAAGAAGACCATCTCGCCGGCGGCGGGCAGGTGGGAGATGTAGCGCTGGAAGTACCACTGGGTGCTCTCGCGCTCGCTCGGCTTCTCCAGCGCCACCACGTTCGCGCCCCGGGGGTTGAGGTGCTCCATGAACCGCTTGATCGTGCCGCCCTTGCCCGCGGCGTCGCGCCCCTCGAAGAGGACGACCATGCGTCCCCCGGTGTCCTTGATCCAGTACTGGAGCTTGAGCAGCTCGATCTGGAGCAGCCGCTTGATCCGGTCGTACTCCGCCCGCCCCATCCGCTCGCCGTAGGGGTACCTCTCCCGCCAGGTGTCGACCGGGCTGCCGTCCTTGCGGATCAGAACGGGATCGTCGTCGTCATCGTCGTTGACCCGCAGGTCGGTCAGCTCGTCGAGCAGATCGCTGCGGTCTATCGCCGCGTGGACGTCCACCACGGGGAACTGGCCGTCCGACGGCTCCCCGCCAACCAACTCTGCCATCGGTCCCTTCCCTCGGGCGGGCGTGGGGCCCGCCTCCGTCCTGCCACTACCACCCTCTGAACAGGCTAATCCTTCCCGGGCATCCCTTTCTTCGCGGGTGATCCGTCCCCTCTTCGCCGGGCGATCCGTCCCGGCAAAAAACCTACTAAACCAGTAGGTCTTGACGGGATTAGGAACGTGTGTTGAAGTGATGCCGTGCGCCCAGAGTTCCCGCCGGTGGCGGGCGAGCACGTCGCCCCGCGCCACGCCCGACCCCTCCCCTGTCGCCGCTGACCCGCGTCGCCGCCGACCTTCCCGCGCTCCGCCCGCGGAGCGCGCCCCGCACCGCCCCCGTCCGGTACGACCAGCCAGAAAGGCCTCAACCATGCCCGTCGAATTCTCAGGCGCCGACGGCGGTGACACACGCGATCCCGCGGCCCTCGCGGCTCCCGCGAAGGCACCGCCCCCGGTGACGGGTGGCCGGGAGCGCGCGCACCGCGGGTACACGTGGAGCCGGGCCCGGCTCGTCTCCGCGTCCGCCCCCGGCGGGCCCGGCGGATCCGCCGGGCCCCGCGTGATCCTGGCCGCCACTCCCCCGGTGAGCGAGCCCCCCGGCGGCCCGGGAGACGCGGCGGCCGGTGAGCCCCCGCCGAAGGTGGTCACCACCCGCCATCCCGGGCGGTGGGTGGCGGCCCTGGGCGTCGCGGTGCTGCTGGCCATGGCGGCCAGCGCGCTGGTCACCAACCCGGCCTGGGAGTGGGAGGTGGTCGGGGAGTACCTGTTCGCGCCCTCCGTCCTGCGGGCGGTCGTGTTCACGCTGGAGCTGACCGCGCTGGGAATCGTCTTCGGCTTCCTGCTCGGCACGGTCCTGGCGCTCATGCGGCTGTCGGGGAATCCGCTGCTCAACTCGGTCGCCTGGGGCTACATCGCCCTGTTCCGGTCGGTACCGCTGATCCTGCAGCTGCTGTTCTGGTACAACCTGGCCCTGCTGTATCCGAGGATCTCCTTCGGCGTGCCGTTCGGCCCGGCGTTCTTCGACATCGGGACGATGGACCTGATCGGCCCGGTCACCGCCGCCGCGCTGGGCCTGGCCCTGCACCAGGCCGCCTACGCCGCGGAGATCGTCCGGGCCGGGCTGCTCTCGGTGGACCACGGCCAGCGGGAGGCGGCCGCGGCGCTGGGCATCCCCAGGGCCAGGCAGCTGTTCCGGATCGTCCTGCCGCAGGCCATGCGGTCGATCGTGCCGACCGCCGGCAACGAGATCATCGGCCTGGTCAAGGGCACCTCGGTCGTCTACATCATGGCCCTGCCCGAGCTCTTCTACCAGGTACAGGTGATCTACAACCGCAACGGCAGGGTCATCGCCCTGCTGCTGGTGGCGACCATCTGGTATCTCGTGATGACCTCCGTGATGTCCGTCGCGCAGCACTACGTCGAGCGGCACTACGGCAAGGGCCGCGCATGAGCTCCGCGATGGTCGAGCTGCGGGGCGTGCGCAAGAGCTTCGGGTCGCTGGAGGTGCTGCGCGGGGTGGACCTGCGGGTCGCCCCGGGCGAGGTCACGGTGATCCTGGGCCCGTCGGGATCGGGGAAGTCCACGCTCCTCCGTACCGTCAACCACCTGGAGAAGGTGGACAGCGGGTCGGTCAGCGTCGACGGCGAGCTGGTCGGCTACCGCAGGTCCGGCGACAGGCTGTACGAGCTGCCCGAGCGCGAGATCCTCCGGCAACGGACCAAGATCGGTTTCGTCTTCCAGAACTTCAACCTCTTCCCGCACCTGACCGTGCACCAGAACGTCACCGAGGCGCCCCTGTCGGCCCAGCGCAGGCCGAGGGCGGAGGTGGACGCGCTGGCGACCCGGCTGCTGGAGCGGGTCGGGCTCTCCGACAAGGCGCACTCCTACCCCCGCAAGCTCTCCGGCGGTCAGCAGCAGCGGGTGGCCATCGCCCGCGCCCTGGCCCTGGAGCCCAAGGTCATCCTCTTCGACGAGCCGACGTCCGCGCTGGACCCGGAGCTCGTCGGCGAGGTGCTCGACGTGGTGAAGGGCCTCGCCGGGAGCGGCACCACCATGATCGTCGTCACCCACGAGGTCGGCTTCGCCCGCGAGGTCGCCGACACCGTGGTCTTCATGGACGAGGGCCGGATCGTCGAGCGGGGCACTCCCGCCGAGGTGCTGGACGCCCCCCGGCACGAGCGCACCCGCCTCTTCCTCAGCAAGGTCCTCTGACTCCCCGCGCGGACCCCTCACGAAGACCCCTCACGAACTTCCCGGCGCCACCCGCCACCCGACCCCAGCAAGGACCGACATGTCGTTCATATCGAGGCTCGCCCCCGCCATCGCCGCCCTGCCTCTCCTCCTCGCCGCCGCCTGCGGCGGCGCCGCGACCCCGGCCGCCACCACGGACAGGGCGGAGGCCGCCCCGGCCGCGGCCCCGCCGGGAACCGGCGGGACGAAGATCAACACTTCGCCCGAGCAGAACCGCGTCCGCGCCGGCAAGGTGGAGGCGATCGCCGCCAAGGTCCCCGAGGCGATCCGGTCCAAGGGCGCGCTCACCGCCGGTTTCAACGGCGAGGGCGCCCCGCCCCTGGTGTTCCTGGCCGACGACGACACCACCCTGGTCGGCGTGGAGACCGACCTCGCCCACCTGATCGCCGACGTGCTGGGACTGCCCCTGAAGGAGGAGAACACCTCCTGGGAGAACCTGTTCCTCGCGGTCAAGTCCGGCAAGTACGACCTGGTGCTCAACAACGTCACGGTGACGGAGGAGCGCAAGGACATCTACGACTTCGCCACCTACCGGGTGGACCAGCTCGCCTGGCAGGTGAGCGGGGAGAGCCCGATCACCAAGATCGAGAAGGCCGCCGACATCGCCGGCCTGAACGTCTCCGTCGGATCCGGCACCAACCAGGAGAAGATCCTGCTGGAGTGGGACGCGCAGAACCAGAAGGCCGGGCTCAAGGCCGCGAACATCCAGTACTACCAGAAGTACGGCGACGTCCTGCTCGCGCTGAAGTCCGGCCGCGTCCAGGCCTACCTGGGCCCGAACCCTCCCATCGCCTACCAGGTCGCGGTGGGAGGTGACAGCAGGATCGTCGGGACGCTCTCGGGCGGCGGGTCGGTCGAGGGCCTCATCGCGGTCATGACCCTGAAGGGCAACGGCCTGGTCCAGCCGGTCAACGAGGCGATCAACACGCTCATCGAGAACGGCAAGTACGCCGAGGTGCTCAAGCGCTGGGGCCTGGACAACGAGGCACTGCCCACGTCGAGGATCAACCCGCCCGGCCTGCCGAGGCAGCCCAAGTGACGATCGACTCCGCGAGGCCCGCCGCCCCGGGCACCGAACGTCCCCCGCCCCCGCCGCCCCCGTCCCCGTACACGAAGCACGCGCCACCGGCACCGGCACCGGGCGGGTGTTCCCCGCGGGCTCCGGCCGCCCCCCTCCAGGTGCGGCACGTGGCCGTTCCCGACCCCGAGGTCGAACCGCTCCTGGAGGGCCTGCACGCCGAGTACACCAGCCGGTACGGTCCCAACGACGAGATCAACCGCTATCCCGGCGAGCGGTTCACCCCCGAGCGCGGGGGCGCGTTCCTCGTCCTCGTCGAGCACGGGCTGACCGTCGCCGGGGGCGCGTTCTTCCGGCACGACGAGGAGACCGCCGAGCTCAAGCGGATCTGGACCCACCCGGACCACCGCCGGCGCGGCCTGGGCGTCGCCGTCGTACGGGAGCTGGAGCGGGAGGCCGCGCGGCAGGGCTACCGCAGGATCTACCTGACCACCGGCCCCCGGCAGCCCGAGGCGGCGGGACTGTACCTGTCGACCGGATACACCCCGCTCTACGACCTGGGGGCCGACCCCGAGACGGTCGGCCCCCACCCCTTCGAGAAGATCATCGAGGGCTCGGGGTGGACATCCCGCCCGGGAGGTTAGGAGCGGGCGGCCGAGACCCAGGAGGCGTGCAGGTCCGCGTAGACGCCGGGCCGGCGTACCAGCTCGGCGTGCGGGCCGCGCTGCACGATCCGCCCCTTGTCGAAGACGAACACCTCGTCCGCCGCCTCGGCGGTGGAGAGCCGGTGGGCGATGGAGACGGCGGTGCGGCCCCGCGTGACGCCCTCCAGGGCGCGGGCCAGCCGCACCTCCGTCGCCGGGTCCACCGCGGAGGTGGCCTCGTCCAGCAGCAGCAGGTCGGGGTCGGCCAGGTAGGCGCGGGCGAGCGCGACGAGCTGGCGCTCGCCCGCCGACAGCGACTCGCCGCGCTGGCCGACCCTGGTCGACAGGTCGGCGGGCAGTCCCTCCAGCCAGTCGGTGAGCCCCAGCTCGGTCATGGCGAGCCGGATCTCCGCCTCGGTCGCCGAGGGGCGGCCGAAGGCGATGTTCTCCGCCAGCGTGCCGTCGAACAGGAAGCCGTCCTGCGGCACCATGACGATGCGGCTGCGCAACGAGGAGAACCGGACGGTCCGCAGGTCGTGACCGTCGACCGTGATCCGCCCCGAGACCGGGTCCATCAGCCGGGTGAGCAGCTTGGCGAAGGTCGTCTTGCCGGAACCGGTCTCCCCCACCACGGCGATCCGCGAGCGCGGCGGGATGTCCGCCGAGACCCCGTGCAGCACCGGGACCCCGCCGGGGTAGGAGAACTCCACGTCCTCGAAGGAGACCGAGATGGGACCGCGCGGCAGCTCGACGCCCTCCGGGCCCGGGTCGGCGACGTCGGCGGGGGTGTCGAGCACGCCGAGGATGCGCCGCCACCCGGCGACGGCGTTCTGCGCCTCGTTGAGCACCTCGGTGGCGATCTGCATCGGCGAGACGAACAGCGTGATGAGGAACAGGAAGGCGACCAGGCGCCCCTCGGTGATGTCCTGCGCCAGCCCGAGCCGCACTCCGACCAGCACCACGGCCGCCAGGGTGACGGCGGCGACGATCTCGGTCAGCGGGAACACGGTCGCGACGATCCGCTGGGTGCGGGCCTGCGCCGCCATGTTGGCGTCGATCGCGACGTCGAGCCGCTCGGCCGTACGGGCCTCGGAGCCGTGGGCCCTGATCACGGCCGCGCCCACGACCGACTCGCTGACGGCGGAGAGCATGTCGCCGGTGCGCTCGCGGACCCGCGTGTAGGCGCCGGACAGCCACCGCTGGAAGCGCGGCAGGACGACCATGAGCGGCAGGAAGCACAGCCACACCAGCAGGGCGAGCTGCCAGGAGTAGACGAACATCAGCCCGGTGGCGACCAGGAGCTGGCCCAGGGCGATGATGATCATCAGCCCGCCCCACTGCATGAACACGCTGATCTGGTCGACGTCGCCGGTGACCCGGGAGACGAGGGCGCCGCGCCGCTCGGAGTTCTGGGTGAGCACCGACAGGTCGTGCACGTGCCGGAAGCCGCGCACCCTGAGCGTGGCGAGCGAGGACTCGGTGGCCCGGTAGAGGCGGACGTTCATCAGGTACGCGCACAGCGCGGTGAACACCACGGCGGCGGCGCACAGCAGCACGGCGGTGCGGACGTAGGCCACGTCCGGGGCCCCCTTCGCGAGCCCCGTGTCGATGGTCTGCTGGACGGCGATCGGCACGATGATCTTGCCGACCGTGGCCACCACGGCCAGCGCGAGCGTACCGGCCAGCCCCTTGCGGAACTCCGGCGTGAGCGACAGGCCGTGCCTGACGGTGGCCAGCCCCGAGCGCTCGACTCCCTGGAACGAGCTCACCGGCACCGTCCTCCCAGCTCCGGCCCCAGCGGACCTCGGCCCCGCTCGCCCCGCGTCGTCCCGGCGGGGTGCTCCCCCGGCCGGTGGTGCTTCCTCACGCGCTGACCTCTTCCTCTTCCTCTTGCTCGGCGGCGAGCGCCTCGCGCTCGGCGCCCTGGCGTTCGTAGGCGGTGACCAGGTTGCGGTAGCCCTCGCAGCGGGCGAGCAGCTCCGCGTGGCCGCCCCGGTCGACGACCCGGCCGTGGTCGAGGTAGACGACCTCGTCGGCCAGGGCGATGGTGGCCATCCGGTAGGCGATGACGACCACGGTGGAGACCTGGGCCGCGTCCCGCAGTCCGTACAGGATCCTCGCCTCGACCTGCGGGTCGACGCTGGAGGTGGCGTCGTCCAGGACGAGCAGCCGCGGGCGGCGCACCAGCGCGCGGGCCAGGGCGATCCGCTGGCGCTGGCCGCCCGACAGGGTGGTGCCGCGCTCGCCGACCCGGGTGTCCAGTCCCGAGGGCAGGGCGCTGACGAACCCCTCGGCCTGCGCCAGGCGCAGCGCCGCCCAGACATCCTCGTCCCCGATCGGCCGGCCGAGGGTGACGTTGCCGCGTACGGTGTCGTCGAACAGGAACGTCTGCTGGGGCACCAGCGCCACCGCGTCGCTGACCCCGTTTCTGGCGACGTCGCGCAGGTCCGTGCCGTCCACCAGCACGACGCCCTCCGCCGGGTCGACCAGGCGGACGAGGGCCTGGGCGAGCGTCGACTTGCCGGAGCCGGTGGGTCCGACCAGGGCGACGGTACGGCCGGGCCCGACCTCCAGGCTCACCTCTCGCAGGACGGGGAACTCACCGTCGCCGTAGGCGTAACCGAGGTCGCGGACCTCCAGCCTGGCGGGTTCGGTGCCGGGCAGCTCGACGGCGCCGTGCTCCATGGAGCCGGTGGCCTCGAGCACGGCCTGGACCCGCTCGTAGCCGACGACGGCCCGGGGCAGCTCGGCGAGCACCCAGCCGAGCGCGCGGATCGGGAAGGCCAGCAGGGTGAACAGGTAGGCGACCTGGACGAGCACGCCCGAACCGATCGCGCCGCTCTCCAGCCGCATCGCGCCGATCAGCAGCACGGCGAGCACGCCCAGGGTGGGCAGCGCCTCCAGCATCGGGTCGAACAGGCCGCGGACCCGGCCCACGGCGATGTTGGCGTCGCGCAGCTCGCTCGCCTTGGCCTGGAACCTGGCGGTCTCCTCGTCCTCGCGGCCGAGGGTCTTGACGACCAGGGCGCCGTCGAAGCTCTCGTGGGCGATCTCGCTGACCTCGGCGCGCAACTGCTGGGCGCGGGTGGCCAGCGGGTTGAGCCTGCGCTGGTAGACCAGGTTGAGCACGGCGATCGCGGGAAAGACCAGGAAGCCGACGAGAGCGAGGATCGGATCGGTGATCACCATTGCGACGGCGGCGGTCACCAGCATCACGACCACGCCGACGGCCATCGGCAGCGGGGCGAGCGGCGCCCAGGCCGCCTCCACGTCGGACCCGGCGTTGGACAGCAGCTGCCCGGTCGGGTGCCTGTGGTGCCAGGCCAGGGGAAGCCTCAGATACTGGCGGGTGACGTCACGGCGGGAGCGGGCCTGCATCCGGTACTGCATGACCCCGGCGAAATACCGCCGCCCGGCCACGCCCAGTGCCTTGAGCAGGGAGACCCCGAGGATGAGGAGCGCGCCGAGGGTGAGGGTGCCCGTCGTGATCCGCCCGTCCCTGAAGGCCGGGAGCACGACGTGGTCGGTGGCCCAGCCCAGTGCCCACGCCGCGGCGACGGTCATCACGCCGTACAGGGCACTGGACAGCACCGCGGCGGAGAAGATCGCCTTCTCCGCCCGGATGGCCACCCCGAGGACCCCGAGTCCCCTGCGCATGACTGCGGTGGTCATCTTGCTCGCCACGCGGGGGGTGTCCTTTCGACGGGGAACGTTGCTACCTAAGTCCCTATCACTGTGGATCATCCGGTTATTCCCGAACCACCTTCGGTTAGTGTCACGGTGACACCTCCGGTTGCTCACACAACGGCTTGTTAGGACCTGAAATGAACTACGCCCGCGCCGAACGATCCGCGCTCAGTGACCTGTTCGCCCGGCTCGGCCCGGATGCGCCCACGCTCTGCGAGGGCTGGACCACCTTCGACCTCGCCGCCCACCTCGTCGTCCGCGAGAGCCGCCCCGACGCCGCCGGAGGCATCCTCCTCAAACCACTGGCCGGGTACACCGCCAGGGTGCAGGAGTCCACGAAGACCAGGAAAGGGTACGCGGGCCTCGTCGAACTCGTGCGTTCCGGGCCTTCCGGGGTCTACCGCCTGCCCGGCCTGGACGAGGCGGTCAACACGACGGAGTTCTTCATCCACCACGAGGACGTGCGGCGGGCGCAGCGGGTCTGGGAGCCGCGGGAGCTGCCCGCCGAGCTGGAGCAGAGGTTCTGGAAGCAGGTCCACGGCGGCGCCCGGCTGTTCCTGCGCCGCTCTCCCGTCCGGGTGGTCCTGCATCGCATCGGCGGGGGCGTCGCCATCGGCGGCCCCAAGCAGGGACCGCAGGTCGAGGTGACGGGCACGGCCGGGGAACTGCTGCTGTTCTGCTTCGGCCGCCAGTCCCACGCCAAGGTCGACGTGAGCGGCGACGAGGAGACCGTGGCCCGGCTGATGGACGCCCCCCTGGGCGTCTGAGCGGGACCGCTCCCCGGGGAGCGGGAAGAGGTCGTGGGCGACGACCCGGACCACCTCGGTCCGGGCGTCGACGGTTCGCGACCGCGTCGGCCGGCTGGCGGCCGGCTGACGGCCTGTCGCCGGACGACCGGCGATCAGCCGCCTGTCGGCGGCCGGAAACCGGGCGGGCTAGCGGACGCCGTCGCCCCGGTCCCGGCTTCCGGCCTTCGCCAGACCTCGGGCGATCATGTAACCGACCGTGAGAACGGTGATGTACTTGATGGCGTGCTCCGCCCCGAAGGGGTCACCGTAACCGCGCGAGTCACCGCCGACCACGAAGGCCGTGATCACGATCGCGACCAGGATGACGACGTAGGCGATGAACTCGGTGGTCTGGAACGCCGGTTTCGTCTCACCGGACAACCCGCGAGAGCCGGCACTCCGCGACCGATCACCTGGCTGGCCTCCGACGGGTGATGTCATCGTCCTCACTCCTTGCTTATGAATAATTACGTATAGTTACTATACATCGACCAATTCCCCCTTTTTGAAGCCACAAACGCCGCACCAGCCGCCTACGTGCCGCCCGTCCCACGCGGCGACCCGGGCGGGGCGGGAAGGACGCGCCGGTCGCCCGCCGCCCTCCCCCGGCGTCACCGGCGAACGGCCCCGGGGCGGCGTGCCCCGGCCCGTCCGGCGGCAGGCCGTGCGTTTCCTGACATCTGCCGGCAACACCGGACTCCCGGCGTGAACGACCGGTCACCGGATCGGTGGTGACCAGCAAAGACAATCCCCGCGCTCGGCGTACGTCCGGCGCCGGGCTAGCCCTACCGGTATACCTGGCAATGAAGATTGGACAGGAGCGTCTCGCGACCGCACGATGGCGGGTGTGACCTATGCCAAACTCGCGACCAGACCGCGGCTCGCCCCCGCGAGACGGGTATGATCATCAAAATCCGGGAGCCACCCGGGCCGCAGATGCCAAAGATCGATAAAATTCGGGTATATACGGCTGGGATTGGAACTGCCAGGAGGCCCCCATGCAGGTCAAGAAGATCCTCACCTACCTCGCGGTAGCTTTCGTGGTCTTCTATCTGTTCACCAAACCCGCCGAAGCGGCGAATGCGGTCAACGGAGTCTTCGACGGGATCATCAGGGGAGCAGACCAGTTGGCTCTGTTCTTCACCCGAGTGCTCACCTAACCGCCCGGCGGGGTCCCCCCGCCCGAACCGCGTCACCCGCGTTCCCGGCTGACCCACAGGGGAGCGCGCACCCGCGTCGAACGCCATGCCGTCGGCCCCGCCGATCCCGGAAACGTATCGCGGCGATCACCGGAAGCCGCCACGACACCCCCGTACCCGCGAACCAGCCACGAGGTCACCCCCGCGCCCCGCCGCCCGAAGTCGCGCGGCCCCGCCGTACAGCGTGGTACGGAATGCCGTACAGAGTGGTACGGAACCAGGGCGGTACGGACCACACCCAGGTGACATGACACGGAGACCACCCGTACGGCGAACGTCCTGACCCGATCATGGATGACCGCGGAAGACATCACGGCACTCCCTTGATGATCTTTCCGGCACCCTGGGGGAAGTCCGTTTCTCGTACGGGGGGATCGTTCATGCGTGGCAAGCGGGGTTTCCCCGGAATCGGGGCCGTCGTCGCCGGAGCCGTCGTGTGCGGCGTGCTGGCGACCCCACGGGTCGCCCTCGCGATCCCGGTACCGGACCCGCCTCCGGCTCCGTCACCCGTCCAGGTACCGGCACCCGTCCAGGCACCGGCACCGGCCCAAGCCCCGGTCCAGGCTCCCGTCCCGGCGCCGGTGCAGGCCTCCGTACGGACATCGATCGGCGGCGGGACCGGGCGACCCCTCGCGGGAGGCTCCTCGTCCCTCTCGGCCCACCCGTCCCTCGGCCACTTCGGCGCTCCCGTCGACCGGCCGCTGCGAGGAAGGATCACGCTGGCCGGCCCGACCGGCGAGACGATCGCCTTCAGGCTGGTCAACCCCGCCCTCCTGCCCGCCGGGATCACGCTCGACGCCGACGGCCTGCTCGGCGGCGCCTCCCGGGTACCCGGCACCTGGACGGTCCCGATCGAGGCGTGCGTCGCCTCCGGCGGCTGCGCCACCGGCACGGTGACGATCACCATCACCTGCGAGTGCGCCCGCTCGCCCTCCCCTGCTCCCTCCCTCGCCGGTGCGCCCTGCTCCGACGGCGGCTCCGGCGGTGACGTGACCACCGCATGACCGCGGGCGGAATCTCGCGACCGCCCCGGACCGCTCCCGGGGCGAGCGCCCCGGGGTGCTTCCCCTCCCCCCGAGGACGTGTTACGCAGGAGGCATGGAAGATCAGCAGGCCATGACCGGCCCCCACCCGCTCGACACCGCCGCGGCGCGTCGCGTCGTCGAACGCGCCGACACCGAGGGCGCCGAGCTGGTCCGCTTCCTGTACGCCGACCACGGCGGCGTGATCAGGGGCAAGGCCACCTCCCGCTCCCGGCTGGCGGAGCGGCTCCACACCGGCATCGGGCACACCGTGGCGATGATGGCGATGAACATGCTCGACGAACTCCAGGACGTCGAGGGCCTCGGCCCGGTGGGAGAGGTCCGTCTCGTCCCCGATCCGGCCACGTTCGTCCACCTGCCCTACGCTCCCGGCGCCGCGGCCATGCTGGCGGACCTGCGCCAGGTCGACGGCTCCGCCTGGCCCGTCTGCCCGCGCACCTTCCTGCGCGAGGCCGTCGCCGCCCTGGCCGCCGAGGGGCACGCCCTCGTCGCCGCCTTCGAACCCGAGTTCACCCTGGGCCGCCGCGAACCCGACCCCGCGGGCGGCCTGGACCGGCTGGTCCCCGCCGACGACAGCCTGTGTTACTCCACCGCCGGCTTCAACCGGCTCCACGACTACACGATGACCCTGCTCCACGCCCTGGAGAGCCAGGGCCTGCGGCCCGAGCACTACCATCCCGAACTCGGCCACGGCCAGCACGAACTGTCGATCCACCACGCCCCCGCCCTCCAAGCCGCCGACAACCACGTGATCTACCGCGAGACGGTCAGGGGCGTCGCCGCGCGCATGTCGATGTGGGCCTCCCTCGCCCCCAAGCCCCTCGCCGGCCAGCCGGGCAACGGCGCCCACCTCCACGTCTCCCTCTGGGACCCCGGACTCCGGGTCAACGCCTTCGGCGACCCCTCGGACCGCTACGGCATGTCGGCCGCCGCCTATCGCTTCATCGGCGGCCTGGTCGCCCACCTCCCGGCACTCACCGCGCTGACCTGCGGATCGGTGAACAGCTTCCGGCGCCTGACACCGAGGTCGTGGTCGAGCGCGTACGCCTGCTACGGCATGGACAACCGTGAGGCGGCGGTGCGGATCTGCTCCCCCACCGGACGCGACGCCGCGGCGTCCGCCAACCTGGAGCTCAAGCCCTCCGACTCCTCGGCCAACCCCTACCTGTCGCTGGGCGCCGTCATCCACGCGGGCCTGGACGGCATCCGCCGCGGCCTCGACCCCGGCGACCCCGTCAACGTCGACCCCGCCACCCTCCCCGCCGGACGCGTCCGCCGCCTCCCGGCCTCCCTGGACGAGGCCCTGGACGCCCTGGAGGCCGACGACGTCCTCATGAACGCCCTCGGCCCCCTGCGCGCCTCCGCCTACCTGGCCGTCAAACGCTCCGAGGCCAGGTCCTTCGCCGCCCAGAACGCCGCCTACGAGCTGTTCCACCACTCCCGGGTCTTCTAAATCCTTAAGCCCTAATATCGCCGTACATCCCCGCATATATGGGAGTGCGCGATAAAAAGCAGAACCGGAACGGCCCTGGTACTCGTCCTCCTGCTCGGCGGATGTGGCTTCGGAGACGGGCGGGACGCTTCCCCGGTCCCGTACGTGACACCGTCGGCGCTGCTCCCCGAGCCGCCGCCACCGGCGCCGTCACCGTCGCCGTCACTGACCCCCCCGGCGACGTCAACGGCGACGGCTTCGCGGCGGGGGGAACGGGCTGCGGCGCGGCGGGAGGACGATCCGCCGGCTCGGACCGGCCACGGACCCGGCCGGCCGGAAGCTGCGCCCCGACGACCGCCCGGCGTTTCCCCGGACATCGGCCGACTACGACGGCGACGGACGGGACGAACTGGCGCTGACCTGGTCCCCCGTCAACCATGCTCGTCTGAGCCCAGTCCTGCGCTCCTTTACCGTAGGGACACTTCAGCTACGGCGACCAACCCTCGAATCAGCCCGTACAGAGGCTTCAGCGCGGGAACGTCTCCTGTGCGGTCGGAAACGGAGCGACTACGGCCCGCATCCCCGTAGGAGGGAACCGCCGCAGCGCGAACCCCGCCCCGGAGCACCGGCACAGGTCGGACGTGAGCGGTTCTCCCCCAGCCGCACCGGGTCGTTGGCGGTCACGGGGTCGAACTCCGGCACGGCGGCGAGCACGAAAAGACCTGACACGCAGAAACCGCACCGCAAGACACGCTCAACCACGAAACACCGCGACACACGCTCAAGCGCGAAACAGGCAAGACACCCTCAACCGCGAAGCATCCCGGAAGCCGCTCGGCGTACCCCCAAGGATCATCACCCTCTGGCGGTGAAGACGATCTCCACTCTCCGGTTCTTGGCCCGGTTCTCCTCCAGCGGCCGCCCCTGGACGACGTTGGGCACCCGGGGCCGCCTCTCGCCGAAGCCCGCGACCTGGAAGACCACCCCCGTCAACGTCCCCTGGAGGGACTGCCGCACGGCCTGCGCCCGCCTGAGCGACAGCGCGGTGTTGTAGGCGTCGTCGCCCTGGTCGTCGGTGTGCCCCTCGATCCTGACCGTCCCGCCCGCGGAGTCCGCCCGGACCTTCGCGGCGACCCGCCCCAGCCGCTGCCGCGCCCGCGGTGTCAGCACGGCCCTGTCGAGGGCGAACAGCACGTCGCCGGCGATCGCCACGGTGACCTGCTCGCCCTGCCGCGCCTCGCTCTCGGCGCCGTCGAGCGACTCCACCTCGGCGACGACGTCCTCGACGGGGGCGACGACGTCCTCCACCCCGGCCGTGATGTCGCCTCCCGGATCCGCCCACGCGGCCGTCGCGGGGCCAGCGGCCAGGGCGAGCCCGAGTGCCAGGGCCGTGAGGCGTTCAGGAGATCGGGACATCGGTGAACACACCCAGCACCTTGAGGTCCACATTGATCTTCGTGACGTCCGGCGGAGGAGCGGCGAACGTGGCGTGCAGGGACAGCACCTCACCGGCCTCGGTGAACACGTCGTACTCGGAGCACAGGCACTTGGCCTTCGGGTACCTCCCGGTGCGCGCGACGACGTACCGCTTGCCGTTGACCGGGTCGACCAGGCTGACCCCGGCCACGGTCAGGCCGAGACCGCCCGGGGTGTCGCCCATGTCGCTGTTCATCTGCCACCGCTCGTCACCGTTGTTGGTGACCGTCCAGGTCAGCGTGGAGAGCCGGCCCTGGCGCCGGATGCCGGTGATCTCCACGGTCAGGTCGGCGCCACTCGCCTTGACCTCCCTGCGGGCGATCACCCGCTCGCTCTCGGCGGGCGCGTCCACCTGCCCGGAGGGCTCGGCGGGATCGCCGGCCCCCGTCGTCGCCGTGGCCTCCGTCGGCTTCGCGGTGTCAACGGGGTCCGCGACCTCCAGCGTCGTCGTCACCCGCTCCTCCCCGCCGCCCCCCTGCTGCCCGGGAAGCATCCCGCAGCCGCTCAACGTGGCCGCCAGCACCACCGCGACCGCCCCCGGCGTGAACCCTCTTCGCATCTCGTCCTTCTCCGCCCGTCGTGGATCGCATCGAGCCCGACCGTACGCGGGCCACCTTCAGGACTCGCATAGCGCGCTATACGCGCAGGCCACGGCGCCGCGACACCTCACGGGCGAGCTCTTCGGCCTCGGTGAGGCCGTGCCGGTCACCAAGAGCGTCAAACTCTCCCACAGCGTCCGATACGGCATCAACCGCCTCAGCCACCTCATCGAGATCCAGCAGGGCCGCCGCCAGGGTCAACAGCGCCCGCGCGACGCCCCGGCGGTCCGCGTACTCGCGGAACGTCCCCAGCGCCTCCTCCGCGGCCCCGCGGGCGGCGTCGGGCCGTCCCTCGGCCAGGGCCACCCTGGCGATGAGCACCAGTCCCGCGGCCTCGGGGAGCCGGTCCCCCAGGCGCCTGGCCAGACCGAGACCGCGTTCGGCCCGCTCGCGCGCCTCCGAGGGACGTTTCCGGTCGAGGTCGAGCCCGGCGAGGTCGAGCGAGACGGCCGCCTCGCCGCGCGGATCGCCCAGTTCGCGGTAGGCCGCGAGGCTCCCGTGCAGCAGGTCCTCGGCCTGCCGCGCCCCGCCGAGCGCGCGCAGCGCGTCGGCCCTGCCGCGCCGGTCTCCCGCCGCCGAGAACGCGGCCAGGCAGGCCACGAAGCAGGCCTCCGCCTCCGGGAGCCGTCCCTGGGCGAGGCGTACCAGGCCGAGCCGGTGGCGGGTACGGGGCACCTCGTGCGCCTCCGCCAGCGGAAGCGCACGCCGCAGGAGGTCGGCGGCCTCCTCCAGACGGCCCTCCGTACGGTGCAGGTCGGCCAGGGAGCGCAGCAGCAGCGCCTCGCCGTGGCGGTGGCCGGTGCGCCGCGCGGCCCGCAGGCCGAGCCGCACGACCACGTGCCAGTCCTCGCGGTGCGCGCCCAGTTCGAGGAACGGGGTCAGGTAGAAGGCCAGCCGCCAGGTCGCCTCGTCCAGGCCGGCCCGCTGGAGGTCGGCGACGGTCGCGACGAGGAAGCCCCGTTCGGCGGCGAGCCAGCGGGCCGACTCCCGCAGCCGCGCGGTGTCCAGGTCCGCGGCCTGCTCCGCCGTACGGGCCACGGTCCGGCCGGAGCCCGGTTCGGCGGGCAGGAGCAGTGCCCTGGCCCGCCGGGCGCGGTCGAGGATCTCCCCGGCGGCCGCGGCGAGGACCCGGGCGGGCGGCCCTTCCTCCGCGGCCAGCCGCTCGGCGGCGTAGAGCCTGGTCAGGTCATGCCAGTCGTACCTCTCCTGGCCGCTCGCGTCGAGCCCGCGCGCCCGCAGCAGACCCGCCTCGGCCAGCGCCTCCAGCAAACGACCGGCGGGCTCCCCGAGAACGGCGGTGGCCGCCCACGGGGCGACGTGCGGCGCGGACAGCGCGCCGAGACGGCGCAGCAGCAGCCGTTCCCGCTCCGAGAGCGCGCGGTAGCCGAGCGCCAGGCTGCCGCGCACGGCCAGGTCCCCCGCGCTGAGCTCGTCGAGGCGGCCGCGTTCGTCCTCCAGACGTCCCGCCAGGTGCTCCAGCGTCCAGCTCGGCCGCCGCGCGAGCCTGGAACCGGCGATCCTCAGCGCCAGCGGCAGCCCCCCGCACAGCGTCGCGATCCGCGCGGCCGCCCGCGGCTCGGCCCGCACCCGCCGCTCCCCCGCCACCCGCGCCAGCATCTCCACGGACTCGTCCGCGTCGAACACGCCGAGCTCGAAGGCGCGCGCCGCCTCCAGGCCGGACAGCGGCGAGCGGCTGGTCACCAGCGTCATGCAGCCGGGCCCCGCGGGCAGCAGCGGGCGCACCTGAGCCTCGTCGGCCGCGTCGTCCAGCACCACCAGCAGCCGCCGGCCGCTCACCATGCTGCGGTAGAGGCGCGTCCGCTCGGCCAGGCCGGGCGGCACCGCCCCCTCCGGGCAGCCGAGCGAGCGCAGCAGGTCCTCCAGCACCGCGCCCGGCGTCCTGGCACCGAGCGAGGCGTGCAGCCGCCCGCCGGGAAAGTCGAGCCCGGCGGCCGCGTGAACCGCCAGCGCGGACTTGCCCGTCCCCGCGGGACCGTGCAGCACCAGGTGGACGGGCGCGGTCCCGGCGACGGGCACGGACCGGCGGATCCACTCCAGCGCGTGCTCGCGCCCGGTGAAGTCGGCGACGTCGGGCGGTGTCTCGTTCGGCACGGCCCGCGCGGGAGCGCCCCCCGCCGGTTCGTTCGGCAGGGCCCGCGCGGAAGCGCCCCCCGCCAGCACGCGCTCGTGCGCCTCCCGCAGCTCGGGACCCGGCTCGAGGCCGAGCTCCCCGACGAGCAGCCGCCGCGCCTCCCGGTAGGCGCCCAACGCCTCCGACCTGCGCCCCGCCTGACCGAGCGCGAGGACGAGCTGCGCCCACGCCCGCTCCCGCAGGGGGTGCGAGGCCACGAGCGCGCGCAGCTCCCCCGTCACCTCGGCGCCGCGGCCGAGCGCCACGTCCAGCTCGACGCGCTCCTCGAGAGCGGTCAGCCGCAGCTCCTCCAGCGGCAGGGCGTACGCCCGCCGCAGTTCGGCCGAGTCGACATCGGCCAGCGCGGGCCCCCGCCACAGTGCCAGGGCGGCGCGCAGGCCGTCGGCCGCCTCGGCGGTCCTGCCCGCGTCCCTGGCCCGCCGGCCCGCGCTCACCAGGCGCTCGAACCTGTGCGCGTCCACCTCGTCGGGATCGACGTCGAGGAGGTAGCCGCCGGGTACGGTGCGGATCCCGCCGACCACCTTGCGCAGTGCGCTGACGTACACCCGCAGCACCGGTTCCGCCGAGGCGGGCGGCTCCTCGCCCCACACCTCGGCGATCAGCCGGTCGACGGTCAGCGTGCGTCCCGGCCTCAGCGACAGGGCGGCCAGGAGCGTGCGGTGCTTGGCGGGGCCGGGCGTCAGATCACGTTCCCCCTCGACGACCCGCAGTGTTCCCAGCACGCCGAACCGCACGTTCATCCCTCCGCCGGGCGGACCTCGAACGTGTGGAACCCGACCCGGACGGGCGTGGCCGCGTCCGGCGCCGCGTAGACGCCGGTGGCCCCCGGGCCGTAGGGGTCCTCCGCGTCGGCGGCCTCCCCCACCGGCTCCTCGTTGAGCCACATGCCGAGGACGACCCGCTCACCCCGCTGCGCGCACCGGGCGACGACACGGTTGTCGGCCGCCTTCCCCATCCGCACCGGTCCGTGCAGGACGACGCCCCGCCCGCCGCGCCGCTTGACGATCGAGGCCTCGCCCGAGGCGGTCACCGCGAACTCGTAGCGGTCGCCGGTGCCCACGTCGCCGCGGCACCACACGCCGAACTCCCCCGAGCCCCCCTCCAGCCGCATTCTGGAGCTGACCACGACGCCCCCGGCCGACCCCTCGGAGAAGGGGGCCGACTTCCACAGCCGCCACCCGGGGTTGGCGGTCAGCCGGTAGGTCTCGCCGTCCAGCCGGGCCCTACCGCCGTCGGACGCGCCGACGGCCCAGGAGTCGGCGAAGCCGGCCCGGTAGGACGACGCGGACGTGCCGAGACCGGCGTAGAACGTCCATCCGCCCGCCAGGACCGCGACGAGCGCGGCGGCACCCGCGATCCACGGCCACCGCCGCCTCCCGGTCGCCGCGCCGGCCCCGGCGGGTCTCCCGGGCACGCCCGGCTCCCCGGGCGGGGCCGGTCCGCCTGGCGCGCCCTCTTTGCCGCCCCCGCCTTCGTCTCCGCCGCCGGTCCAGGCGCGCTCGACGGCCTGACTGGCCGTCGCCGGGGTCGGCCTGCCGCCGACCAGCTCGTCCAGCAGCCGCTGCGCGCTCGGCCGGCGCGCGGGGTCCTTGGCCATGGCCCCCTCGACGACGGCACGCACGCGCTCGTCGAGACCCTCGAGGTTCGGTCCCTCGTTGACGATCCGGTAGAGGACCTCGGACGGCGCGCCGCCGCCGAACGGCAACCGTCCCGTGCCGGCGAACGCGATCACCCCGCCCCACGCGTAGACGTCGGCCGCGGGCGTCAGCGGCTCGCCGCGCACCTGCTCGGGCGCCATGAACGCCGGCGTGCCCAGGATCGTCTGGCTGGCCAGGCTCTGGGTGTCGACGAGTTGCGCGATGCCGAAGTCGATCACGCGCGGGCCGAGGGGCGACAGCAGCACGTTCGACGGTTTCAGGTCGCGGTGGATCACTCCCGCTCCGTGGATCGCGTGGAGCGCGGTGGCGATCCCGACCGCGAGCGCCTCCAGGTTGGCACCGGTCAGCGGCCCCTGCTCGCGTACGGCCTGCGCCAGGTCGGGTCCCCTGACGTACTCGGTGACGAGGTAGGCGACGCCGTCCTCGACCCCGGCGTCGAGCACGGGAGCGGTGCAGAACCTGGCCACCCTGCGCGCCGCCGCGACCTCGCGGTCGAAACGCCGCCGGAAGGCCGGGTCGCGGGCCAGCTGCGGATGAATCACCTTCACCGCGGCCAGGCCCCCCGTCGGGGTCGTGGCGAGGTGCACCACGCCCATGCCGCCCTGGCCCAGCTCACGCCTGAGCACGTAGCCGCCGATCATGTTCACCGGAGCCACCTTATGCCGTCAAATCCGCGCACACTGGCATTTTGTACGCCAAAGAGCTCAGCCCCGAACTCCTTCCCCCGGGGGCGCTTCGGCTACGGCGACCAGCCCTCGAACCACCCCGCACGAAGGCTTCAGCGCGGGAACGCGTCCTGGGCCGCCGGAAACGAAGCGGCTACGGCCCGCACCCCCGCAGGACGGAACCGCCGTGCGCGGAGGCGGGCCGGTGTTCCGGGCGGCTTGAAAGAAGCCCGCAACCGGTGCGCCCGAGCAGGCCGAAGGCCGAGATCACCAGACGTCGGCCACGACGGCCGCCCGGAGCACCGGCCCGCCGCAGCGCGAACCACACCCGCTCCGAGCTCCGCCCCCGGTACCGCCGCCACCCTGCCCGGCCCCGTCCCCCTGACGATCGACCCCGGAACCCTCGCCTGAAAGGCGGTGCGTCACGTTCCCGCCGCGCGCAGGCCGATCACGTGCGGGGCGCGTCGGGGTAGCGGGCCCATAGAGGGGTGCGCCACTGCTGGTGGTTGTCCGTGCGATCGCAGGCCCGGAGGGTGAGTTCCGTTCCAGCCTCGTGCGACTCGCCCTCCACCCGGAGGCAGCGGCCGGTCAGGCGATGCCTGATCTCCCAGTACTGCCACTCGCGCCTGGTGTCCCGCGCGCCGAAGTCCCAGATCGCGTCGGCCGGAGGGTCCCCTCTCGGGCAGATCGGCCGCCGGACGACCCCCGCCGCGTCGCCGCCCGCCTGGGGGACCACGCAGCCGGACCCGTTGCGGATCACGTACGTCCCCGGCCCCGGGGAGACCTCCTGGTAGGTGAACGCCTGGTTGGACTCGCCGTGGCAGTCCCAGCGCAGGAGCCGGCCGCCGGTGAAGGGAACGTCGACGCAGTCCCCGTTCTGGGCGCTGGCGATCGCGCTGCCCGTGCCGGGCGGCAGGCCCTTGGTGATCTGCCAGTACTGGCCGGCCCGGCCGGAACAGTTCCGCAGGACCAGTGCGACCCCGGGATCGCGGACCGCCTGCTCGATGTCGATACAGAGTTCACCGCCGTAGGAGGCGATCCTGCCCTGTGAGGTGCCGTCGATCAGACGCCACAGTTGCCCGTCAGAGGCTTCGTCGCACAGGGAGTTGGTGAGATAGGAGGACTGGCGGGGGAGCCTGGCATCCACGTCCAGGCAGAGCCTCGATTCGACGTTGACGATCCGGTGGTGCAGGATCCCCTCGTGCCGGACGGGCTGAAGATCCCAGCTGCGTTCGGGTTTCGGCTCCTTGTAGGCCAGTGACTCGCCGATCCGGACCCGCTTCACCGACTCGCCGCCGTAGACCATGGGCTGTCCCACCGCGAACCGGGAGACGACCGTGACCCCCCGCGCCTCGAAGTCGGGCGCGGACAGCGACCGGGACACGGCGACCGCACCCCCCAGCGTGACCGCCACCGCCCCGGCGACACAGAGCACGACGGCGCCCTGCCGCGACACACCGAACGACACGGGCACCACCGCCCCCGCCTCAGGTCCGGCCCGATCCCGCTCCTGCCACCAGGCCAGGACTCCGGCCAGGATCAGCGCGCAGAGGAAGAACCCGACCCGGAACTCGACGTCACCGGTCGTCCAGTTGACGAACAGGTTGCCCAAAGTAATAACAAGCGCGCATTTCCCGATATCGAGAAAGCGTCGATCCCATACGAATCCTCTCTTCTTTCTGGAATCCGCTGGAACAGGCATATATACTCGCACCTGACATCATTAGCCGAGAAATCTGGACGTCCGAGAAATCGCCGGAGACAACATCACCCGGCCGAGGCCGTCACCATTCCGGCACAGCACACGATACGCCGCCCCGCCTCGCCCCGACCGGCGGTTCCGCAACGCCGACCAGGCCGAACCCGGCCATCGCGTACCGCCAAGGCGCTCGACCACGCGGAAGCGGACCACGCCACACGGCGCCCCGAGACAGACGAGGTCGCGGGCGAGACATAAAGCCACCCGCAGAACGCACTCGCCGAACGTCGCCCATGAACCCGCTGTAACGCCGGCAAATCATCAGGCGTACAGATCCGGTACGGTCGACAGCACCGCCGTCAGACCGGATCGCGCTGATTCCGCGTTTCCCTCCGAGCGAAGGAGCACGCTGTGCCCGAAACCCCCCAGGAGATCTTCGAACGGTACGTCCGGGCCGGAGCCATGACCCGGAACGCCGCGGCACTGGCCGAGCTGTTCACCGTGGACGGCGTCATCGAGGCGCCGCTCGTCCCGGCCGGCCATCCCTATCCCAGGCGCCTTGAGGGGCGCGAGGAGATCCGCGAGGCGATGGCCGCGTACTACAAGCGGCCGGTGCGCACCGACCGCACGTTGAACGTGGCCGGGAGTCGGTACGCGCTGCACACCACCACCGACCCCGACGTGTTCGTCGCCGAGATCGACACCGCCTTCGACGGAAGCGCCGGGCCCACGACCATGTCGCTGGTGCAGATCTTCCGCCTCCGTGACGGGAAGATCGCTCTGCTACGCGACTACTTCGCACCCGAGGAAGTGGAGTGAGGGCATCCGCGACACTCGACGACGTCAGCGAACCGGATGCCCCGCCCCCCGCAGCGCGTCCTTGACGTCACCGATCTTGAGCTGCCCGAAGTGGAACACCGACGCCGCCAGCACCGCGTCCGCCCCCGCCTCGACCGCGGGAGGGAAGTCCTCGACGGAACCGGCCCCGCCGCTGGCGATGACCGGAACCGACACCGCGGCACGCACGGCCCGGATCATCTCCAGGTCGTAGCCGTCGCGGGTGCCGTCACCGTCCATGGAGTTGAGCAGGATCTCGCCGACCCCGAGTTCCTCGCCCCGGCGAGCCCACTCCACCGCGTCGATGCCGGTGCCCCGGCGGCCGCCGTGCGTGGTCACCTCGAAACCGGACGGCGTCGGCGGCCCGTCGACGACCCGGCGGGCGTCCACCGACAGCACGATGCACTGCGCCCCGTACCGCCGCGACGCCTCGGTCAGCAACTCGGGCCGGGCGATCGCCGCCGTGTTCAGGCCCACCTTGTCGGCACCGGCCCGCAGCAGCCTGTCGACGTCCTCGACCGAGCGCACCCCTCCGCCCACGGTCAGCGGGATGAACACCTGCTCGGCCGTCCGGCTGACCACGTCGTACATCGTCGACCGGTCGGAGCTGGAGGCCGTGATGTCCAGAAACGTCAGCTCGTCGGCCCCCTCCGCGTCGTAGCGGCGGGCCAGCTCGACCGGGTCGCCCGCGTCGCGGAGGTTCTCGAAGTTGACGCCCTTGACCACCCGCCCGGCGTCCACGTCCAGGCAGGGAATCACTCGTACCGCGACAGTCATCTGCAACCCCTCAGGAACTCACGGCGGCGAGGGCGTCTTCGAGGGTGAAGGCCTGCGCGTACAGGGCCTTGCCCACGATGGCCCCCTCGACGCCGATCGGGACCAGCGAGGCCAGGGCGCGCAGGTCGTCCAGGGACGAGACGCCGCCGCTGGCGACCACCGGCTTGTCGGTGCGGGAGCAGACCTCGCGGAGCAGGTCGAGGTTGGGGCCGCGCAGCGTGCCGTCCTTGGTGACGTCGGTGACGACGTAGCGGGGACAGCCGTCGCCCTCCAGGCGGGCGAGGACCTCCCACAGGTCGCCGCCCTCCTGGGTCCAGCCGCGGGCGGCCAGGGTCGTCCCCCGCACGTCCAGCCCGATCGCGATCCGGTCACCGTACTCAGCGATGATCTTGGAGCACCAGGAGGGGTTCTCCAGCGCCGCGGTGCCGATGTTCACCCGGCGGCAGCCGGTGGCCAGCGCGATCTCCAGGGAGGCGTCGTCACGGATGCCGCCGGACATCTCCACGTTGACGTCGAGCGCGCCGACCACGGTGGCGAGCAGCTCGCGGTTGCTGCCCCGGCCGAAGGCCGCGTCGAGGTCGACCAGATGGATCCACTCGGCACCGGCCTCCTGCCAGGCGAGTGCCGCGGACAGGGGGTCGCCGTACGACGTCTCGGTGCCGGCCGCGCCCTGAACCAGGCGGACCGCCTGGCCGTCGGCGACGTCCACGGCGGGGAGCAGCTCAAGCGACATCGGTTCAAGACCTCCGGTCGAAGACAAGGGTGAGAAAAAGCGGTACGAACAGCAAAGAGATAACGAAAGCCCCGAACCGGGCCGCCCACGAGGACCACAGCAGCCAGACGATCACCTGGACGATCAGGAACAGCACCGCCGCGACACCGTTCTGCGTCCGGCGGCGGCGGGCCATGATGCCGCCCTGGGACACGATGCGGACGGGCCTGCCCGGCAGCAGCGCGACCACCCTGCCGACCCGCTCGCGCCGGCGCGCCAGCCGCGCCTCCCGCTCGGCGCGCAGAGCCGCCTGGCGCGCCTGCTCGGCCTCCCGCTCGGCCCTGCGCCTGGCCCGCTCCTTGCTCATGGGGAACCCACCGGGCGCACCGGAAACCCGAACGAGACCCCGGCCGGACCCCCGGCCGGAAACCCACCCGCGGCCCGCGAGATCACGTGACGGTCCCGAGCCAGTTCGTGAGCAGCTGCGCTCCGGCGTCGCCCGACTTCTCCGGGTGGAACTGGGTGGCCGCCAGCGGGCCGTTCTCCACCGCCGCGACGAACGGCACACCGTGCTCGGACCAGGTGACCAGCGGATCGGCGAAACCCGGTCCCGCCTGGAGCTCCCAGGAGCGCACGCCGTACGAGTGCACGAAGTAGAAGCGCGTGCCGGCGTCGAGCCCGGCGAACAACACGGTCTCGGCGGGCGCCTTGACCGTGTTCCAGCCCATGTGGGGCAGGACCGGAGCCTCCAGGCGCTCCACCGTGCCCGGCCACTCCCCGCAGCCCTCGGTCGTGACGCCGTGCTCGACGCCCGTCTCGAAGAGGATCTGCATGCCGACGCAGATGCCGAGGACCGGCCGCCCGGCCGACAGGCGCCGCGCGATGATCCGCTCGCCGCGCACGGCGCGCAGCCCCGCCATGCACGCGGCGAACGCCCCCACACCCGGCACGACGAGGCCGTCGGCCTCCATCGCGGCCTCGTAGTCGGCCGTCACCGTGACCTCCGCGCCGACCCGGGCCAGCGCGCGCTCCGCCGAGCGGAGATTGCCCGAGCCGTAGTCGAGAACGGTTACCTTCTTCTTCACCACCAGAGCACCGCCGCCGTGGTCGCCAGGGCCGCGAGGGCGGCGAGCAGCAGCGCGCCCTTCCTCAGACCCTGTTTGAGGAATGAGACGATCCCGCCGACGAGGAACAGGGCCACGAAGGCCATCGCGACGGCCGTCCAGTTGTCACTCACCGGCGCGTCCTCCTCCCCGCGCGGGAAACGGTCACAGCACGGGAAACGGTCACAGCACGCCCTTCGTGCTGGGCACCCCGGTGGCACGCGGGTCGCGCTCCGAGGCCGCCCGCAACGCCCTGGCCAGGGCCTTGAACTGCGCCTCCACGATGTGGTGGGCGTTGCGGCCGTACGGGACGCGCACGTGCAGGCAGATGGCGGCCTGGGCGACGAACGACTCCAGGATGTGCCTGGTCATCGTCGTGTCGTACTCCGGGCCGATCATGGGAGCCATGCCCTCGGGCTCGCTGTGCACCAGGTAGGGGCGCCCCGACAGGTCGACCGTGACCTCCGCGAGCGACTCGTCCAGCGGGCAGGACGCGTTGCCGAACCTCCGCAGCCCCGACTTGTCGCCCAGAGCCTCGCGGAACGCCGCTCCCAGCGCGAGCGAGGTGTCCTCGATCGTGTGGTGGGCGTCGATGTGCAGGTCGCCCTCGGTCTTCACCGTCAGGTCGAACAGGCCGTGCTTGCCGAGCTGGTTCAGCATGTGGTCGAAGAACCCGACACCGGTGGACACCTCGACGTTCCCGGTGCCGTCGAGGTCGACCTCGACCAGCACCGAGGTCTCCTTGGTGACACGCTCGACGCGACCGCGACGCGGCGCGGTCTCGATACCGGCGCCGCCGGTGATGCTGCTCACAGGATCTCCTCCAGGGCGGCGCGGAACGCCGCCATCTCCTCGGGGGTACCGATCGAAACTCTCAGCCACTCGGGCGGTCCCACCTCGCGGATCAGCACCCCGCGATCCAGCAGGCCCTGCCACACCGCGTGCCGGCCCTCGAAGAGCCCGAACAGCACGAAGTTGGCGTCCGAGTCGGCGACCGTCAGCCCCCGGCCGCGCAGCCACTCCACCGTGGCGTCCCGCTCGGCCCGCAGCGCGTCGACCGCGCCGAGCAACTCGGCGCCGTGGGCGAGCGCGACCCGCGCCGCCGTCTGGGTGAGCGTGGACAGGTGGTACGGCAGCCGGACCAGCAGCAGCGCCTCGATCACCGCCGGGTGGGCGGCCAGGTAGCCGAGCCGGGTCCCGGCCATGGCGAACGCCTTGGACATCGTCCGCGTGACGATCAGCCGGGGGTTGTCCGGCAGCAGGGTCAGCGCCGACGGCGTGCCGGTGCGGGCGAACTCGAAGTAGGCCTCGTCCACCACCACCATGCCCGGCGCCGCCTCGACGATCCTGGCGATCACCGCCGGGTCCAGGGCAGTGCCGGTCGGGTTGTTGGGCGACGTCAGGAAGACGACGTCGGGCCGGTGCTCCTCGATCGCGGCGACGGCCTTGTCCGGGTCGATCCCGAAGTCGTCCTCGCGCGCCCCGGAGATCCACTCGGTCGAGGCGCCGGTGGTGATGATCGGGTGCATCGAGTAGGAGGGCTCGAAGCCCATCGCGACGCGGCCGTGGCCGCCGAAGGCCTGCAGGATCTGCTGGAGCACCTCGTTGGAGCCGTTGGCCGCCCAGACCCGCTCCACGGCCAGGCCGTGCCCCAGATACGCGGCCAGCTCCCCGCGCAGGGCGAGCGCGTCGCGGTCGGGGTAGCGGTTGAGCTCGCCCGCCTGGGCGCGTACGGCCTCGGCCAGGCCGGCGACCAGGGACGCGGAGGGCCCGTAGGGGTTCTCGTTGGTGTTGAGCCTGACCGGGACGTCGATCTGGGGGGCACCGTACGGCGTGCGCCCCCGAAGGTCGTCGCGGATCGGCAGGTCTTCGAGCCTCACGAGGGAATCTCCCAGTCGAATCGCGCGCGGATCGCCGCGCGCCCGGTGAGCACGGGCCGGGAGGTCCTCACGAGGGCACCTCCCAGTCGAATCGCGCGCGGATCGCCGCGCGCCCGGTGAGCACGGGCCGGGAGGTCCTCACGAGGGCACCTCCCAGTCGAATCGCGCGCGGATCGCCGCGCGCCCGGTGAGCACGGGCCGGGAGGTCCTCACGAGGGCACCTCCCAGTCGAATCGCGCGCGGATCGCCGCGCCGTGCGCCGGGAGGTCCTCGGTGTCGGCCAGCACGCACACGTGGGCGGCGGCACCGGCGAGGGCCTCGCGGCTGTAGTCGACGACGTGGATGCCGCGCAGGAACGTCTGCACCGACAGTCCCGAGGAGTGGCAGGCGCAGCCGCCGGTGGGCAGCACGTGGTTGGAGCCGGCCATGTAGTCGCCCAGCGAGACCGGCGCGTAGGAGCCGACGAAGATCGCTCCGGCGTTGCGCACCCGGGCGGCGAGCGCGTGCGCCCCGGCGGCGTGGATCTCCAGGTGCTCGGCGGCGTACGCGTCGACGACGCGCAGCCCGGCCTCCATGTCGTCGACCAGCAGGATGCCCGACTGGCGCCCCGACAGGGCCTCGGTGATCCGCTCGGCGTGCTTGGTCGCGGCGACCTGGCGGGGCAGCTCCCGCTCGACGGCCTCGGCCAGCTCCACCGAGTCGGTGACGAGCACGGCGGCGGCGATCGTGTCGTGCTCGGCCTGGCTGATCAGGTCGGCGGCGACGTGCACGGGGTCGGCCGTGGAGTCGGCGAGGATCGCGATCTCGGTGGGACCGGCCTCGGAGTCGATGCCGATGCGCCCCTTGAGCAGACGCTTGGCGGCGGCGACCCAGATGCTGCCGGGGCCGGTGACCATGGTGACCGGCGGGCACTCCTCGGTGCCGTACGCGAACATCGCCACCGCCTGGGCGCCGCCGACCGCGTAGACCTCGTCCACGCCGAGCAGCGCGCACGCCGCCAGGATGGCCGGGTGCGGCAGCCCGCCGAACTCGCGCTGCGCGGGCGAGGAGACCGCCAGGGAGGGCACCCCCGCCTCCTGGGCGGGGACGACGTTCATGACCACGCTGGAGGGGTAGACCGCCCGGCCGCCGGGGACGTACAGCCCCACGCGGTCGACGGGCACCCAGCGCTCGGTGACGGTGCCGCCGGGCACGACCTGGGTGGTGACGTCGGCGCGCCGCTGGTCGCGGTGGACGAGGCGGGTGCGGCGGATCGACTCCTCCAGCGCCGCCCTGACCTTCGGGTCGAGCCTCTCCAGCGCCCCGGTGATCGCCTCGGCGGACACCCGGGTGGACTCCAGCTCGACCCCCTCGAACCTGGCGGTCAGCTCGCGCACGGCGGCGACCCCGCGATGATGCACGTCCTCGCAGATGGGCCGCACCTTCTCCAGGGCGGCTTCGACGTCGAGGTCGGCACGGGGCAGCACGTCGCGAAGGTCCTCGGGCAGAGGCCCTCGCAGGTCGGTACGCGAAATCACCCGTTCAGTCTACGGAGGTCCGCCACCCGATATCGTCCCGTCCATCATCCGGACGATGCCTTTACTATGTAGATTTTAACCAGCCGCTACGCTTCCCCGGTGAGCAAGAGCAAGAGCAAGGGCGGGCAGGGAACCCCCGCGACGGTGGCCCTGGCCCAGGCCAAGGTCGATTTCACCCTGCACCCCTACGAGCACGACGCGAACGCGCAGGCCTACGGCGAGGAGGCGGCCGACGCCCTCGGAGTGCCGTACGGGCAGATCTTCAAAACCCTGGTCGCCGAGGTGGAGAGCGGGCTGGCCGTCGCGGTGGTGCCGGTGGCCGGCAAGCTCGACCTCAAGGCCTTCGCGGCGGCACTGGGGAGCAAGCGGGCGACGATGGCCGACGCGGCCAAGGTCGAGCGGGTCACCGGCTACGTGGTCGGCGGCATCAGCCCCCTCGGGCAGCGCAGGCGCCTGCCGACCGTGGTCGACGCCTCCGCGCTCGGCTTCGCGACGATCTACTTCTCCGCCGGGCGGCGCGGGCTGCAGATCGAGACCGCCCCCTCGGAGCTGGTCCGGCTCACCCAGGCCGTCACCGCCCCCATCGGAAAACCCGGCTGACCGCCTCGCGAGGTCCCACAAGACGGACCCGCTCCCCCCGCCAGGTCCTGTCGAAGGTTGCCGACGCGGCGCGCGGTGACATTCGGTCAGACTCGGTACGACAGGACACACCTGACCAGGGACATCCGGGGGGAAGATGCACTACTTGACCGCCACCGAGATGATCGAGCTGCTGCGTACCAGGCAGGTCGGTGCGGTCGAGCTGCTCGACGCGCACCTGCGGCGGATCGAGGAGGTCAACCCGGAGGTCAACGCGATCGTCACGCTGGTGGCCGAGCGTGCCAGGCGGGAGGCCGAGGAGGCCGACCGGGACCTGGCCCGCGGCCGGTGGCGGGGGCCGCTGCACGGCCTGCCGGTCGCGCACAAGGACCTGGCCGACACCGCGGGAATCCGCACCACGTACGGCTCCCCGATCTTCGCCGACCACGTCCCCGACACCGACGCGCCGATCGTGCGGCGGATGCGCGAAGCCGGGGCGATCACGGTCGGCAAGACCAACACCCCGGAGTTCGGCACCGGCTCGCACACCGTGAACGAGATCTTCGGCGCCACCCGCAACCCCTACGACCTGTCGAGGTCGGCCGGGGGCAGCAGCGGCGGGGCCGCGGCGGCGCTGGCGACCGGCATGGTGGCGCTGGCCGACGGCTCCGACATGGGCGGCTCGCTGCGCAACCCGGCCTCCTTCTGCAACGTGGCGGGGCTGCGGCCCACCCCGGGGCGGGTCCCCTCCCCGTCGCCCGTCGCGGCCTGGTTCACCCTCGGCGTGCCGGGCCCCATGGCCCGTACCGCGGAGGACCTGGCGCTGCTGATGAGCGCGGTGGCGGGGTTCGACGCCGCCTCCCCCCTGTCGATCATCGGGAGCGGCTCCGCCTTCGCCGGGCCGCTGGACCTCGACCTGACCGGGATGCGCGTGGCCTGGAGCCCCGACCTGGGCGGGCTGCCGGTCGACGCGGAGACGGCCGAGGTCACCGCGGACGCCCCGGCCGCCCTCGAGGGGCTGGGCGCGCGGGTGGAGCGGGTGGATCTGGACCTGTCCGCCGCCGAGGACGCCTTCCGGATCTACCGCGCGTGGTACTACGCGCTGTCCTACGGCGACCTGCCGCCGGAGAGCCTGGGGGCGAACGTGCGCTGGAACGTCGAGCGGGGCCGCGAGGTGACCGGCGCCGACCTGGCCCGCGCGGAGCGGCTGCGCAGCGGGCTCTACCAGCGGATGAACTCCTTCTTCGACACCTACGACTTCCTGATCGCGCCGGTCAGCCAGGTGCCGCCGTTCCCGGTGGACGCCCCGTACGTCTCGGAGATCAACGGGGAGGCGCTGCCCGACTACCTGGCGTGGATGCGCTCGGCCTACTGGGTCAGCGTGCTGCACACCCCGGCGGCGTCGGTGCCGTGCGGGTTCACCCCCGGCGGGCTGCCGGTGGGCGTGCAGATCATCGGGCGTCCCTTCGCCGACATGGCGGTGCTGCGGCTGGCCCACGCGTTCGAGCGCGCCACCGGCCACAGCTCGCGCAGGCCGCCCCTCTGACCCCGGCCCCCTCGGACCCCGGATCGGCGCCTACCGGTCGCCGATCCGGCCGCTGATGTCGTACGACGACAGCGGCCCGTAGGGGTCGTTCCCGCCGAACGGACGGCGCAGCGGGGAGTCGCGGTAACCCGCGATGCCCTCCAGGGCGAAGAAGAGACCGGCCGCCAGCGTCGGCCACGCGAACAGCACCCCCTTGGCGGTCAGCGCCAGCGGCCCCGCGATCAGCGGCCTGGACGTCCCCGAGGCGGTGACGCTCACGGCCCCGAGGTTGACCGCCTCCCCGACCACCAGCGCCAGGTACGCGCCGCACAGGCCGCCCGCGGCCAGGCCCATCACCACCGGCAGCGGCCGGCCCCCGCGCGACACGCTGTAACCGACGGCTCCGCAGACGAGCCCGAGCGCGCCGGTGATCACGGCGAACCAGCCGTCGGCGGCGATCAGCGCCTGTGTGGAGGGGTCCGCCAGCAGCGGTCCCCGGCTCGTCGCGACGTACGGGGCGCGCGGCGCCGCCAGCGACCACAGGACCCCGGCGACGACCCCGGCCAGCGCGAGCACCAGCACGGTGATCACAAAGTCACGCATGCCGCGCACCATGGTTCCCTCACCCTCTGTGCAGATGTGCCCGATGTTACATAGCCCTCGGCCCGGCGCCATCCGAGGCTTCGACCGAATCCCGTTACTCTGGCGGGGTGAATGAAGAGGTATGGCTGATCGAACCCTCCGGGCCGCTGCGCGGCGATGTCGAGGTCCGCGGCTCCAAGAACGGCGTCTCCAAGCACATGGTCGCCGCGATGCTGGGCACCGGTGAGAGCACGATCCAGAACGCCCCGGACGTGGGCGAGGTGGGGATCACCGCTCAGATGCTGCGGGCGCTCGGCATCGACGTGGAGATCAGCGCCGGGGAGATCTCCGTCGCCCCGGGCAAGCAGATCAACCCGCACGTCCCCGCGGCGTTCACCGGTCTCAACAGGATCCCGATCCTGATGCTCGGCCCGCTGCTGCACCTGGCGGGCGAGGCGTTCGTGCCGCTGGTGGGCGGCGATCCGATCGGCCGCCGGCCCGTCGACTTCCACGTCGAGGCGCTGCGCGCGATGGGCGCCGAGGTCGAGGTGAGCGACACGGGGGTGTACGCCAAGGCCAAGCGGCTGCGCGGCACCCGGATCGAGCTGCCCTACCCCAGCGTCGGAGCCACCGAGACGATCCTGATGTCGGCGGTGCTGGCCGAGGGCAAGACCGTGCTGAAGGGCGCGGCGATGGAGCCCGAGGTAGTGGAGCTCGCCCTGTTCCTGCAGCGCATGGGCGCCCGCATCGAGCTGAGCCCCGACCGGCGCATCGTGATCGAGGGCGTGGAGCGCCTGCACGGCGCCTCCACCTGGCTCAACGGCGACCGCATCGAGGCGTTCTCCTACCTGGCGGCCGGTCTGATCACCGGCGGGCAGGTGCGGGTGCACGGCTGCCCGCAGGACCGGCTGGTGACCGCGATCACCACCCTGGCCAGGATGGGCGCCGAGGTCGACATCACCGACGACTACCTGTCGGCGTCCGCGCCGCACGGGCTGCGGGCCGCGGCGGTGCAGACCGACACGCACCCGGGGTTCATGACCGACTGGCAGACCCCCCTGATGGTGCTGTTCACGCAGGCCCAGGGCATGTCGGTGCTGCACGAGACGGTGTTCGAGAACCGCCTGGTCTACGTGCCCGCGCTGCAGAAGATGGGCTGCGAGATCGAGGTGTTCGACGTCTGCCTCGGCGGCCCCGCCTGCCGCTACCACGACACCAACGCCAAGCACTCGGCGGTCGTGCGCGGCGTGTCCAGGCTGAGCGGCGCCGACGTGACGCTGCCCGACATCCGGGCCGGGTTCTCGGCCGTGCTGGCCGCCGCCGCGGCCGAGGGCACCTCCACGCTGCGCGGGGTGCACCACATCGAGCGGGGCTACCACCGGCCGTTCGAGCAGTTCGCCTCGCTCGGGCTGAAGATCAGTCGAGAAAAGGTGCAGAACGGGTAAGGATTGGCAATCGGGTGTTTGTGGGTGATCACCTGGTCGCACGTTACTATGCGTGACATCGCGCCCAGAGGTGAGACGTGGTCCCGGCGCGTGCCTGCGCGGGCTGGTGGCCTGCGGGGTGTTCGGCGGGCTGCTGGCCGCCCTGGCCGCGCTGCCACTGGTCGGCACGGCCGGGCTCACCGTCAACAACGTCGCGAGGACCCTCACCGACCTGCCCCCGAGCCCCCGGGAGAACCCGCTCCCCCAGCGCACCGTGCTGCTGGACAGGAACGGCAAGCGGTTCGCCCAGTTCTACACGGAGAACCGGACGGTGGTGACGCTCTCCCAGGTCGCCCCCGTCATGCGTGACGCGATCGTGGCGATCGAGGACTCGCGTTTCTACGAGCACGCGGGCCTGGACATCAAGGGCACCCTGCGCGCCCTGGTCACCAACACCAAGGCGGGCGAGGTGCGGCAGGGCGGGTCCTCGCTCACCCAGCAGCTCGTGAAGAACATCCTGGTCGAGAACTCCGAGAGCGACACCGAGCGGGCCCAGGCCCGCGCGCCCAGCATCCAGCGCAAGATCAACGAGCTGCGGTACGCGCTGGCGATGGAGCGCAAGTACAGCAAGGCCGAGATCCTGGAGCGCTATCTCAACATCGCCTACTTCGGCGCGGGCGCCTTCGGGGTGGAGGCCGCCGCCCAGCGGTTCTTCTCGGTCCCGGCCGCCCGGCTGACCCTGCCCCAGGCGGCGACGCTGGCCGGCGCGGTCCGCACGCCGTACGCCACCGACCCGTCGCTGGACGTCAAGCGCAGGGAGCGGCTGCGCGAGCGCAGGGACATCGTCCTGGACCGGATGGCCCAGCTGTCGTACGTCACCCCGGCGCGGGCCGAGGCCGCCAAGAGGCGCCCGCTGGCCATCCGCCTCAAGCCCGAACCCGGCGGCTGCCAGGGAAGCGTCTACCCCTACTTCTGCCTCTACGTGCACCGGGAGCTGCTGACCAACAGGGCCTTCGGCCACACCCGCGCGGAGCGGGAACGCCGCCTGGCCAGGGGCGGCATCGTGCTGCGCACCACCCTGGCGCCGAAGGCGCAGCGGGCGGCGGAACGCGCCATCGCCGCGCGGGTCGGCAGGAAGGACACCGAGGTCGCGGCCGAGGCCATGATCCAGCCGGGCACCGGGCGGATCCGGGCCATGGCGGCGAGCAAGAGGTACGGCAGCAACAACGGCAACGGCAACACCGGCCCCGACACAACCTACAACCTGGTCGCCGACATGGCGCACGGCGGCGGCCAGGGCTTCCAGGCGGGCTCGACGTTCAAGGTGTTCACCCTGGCGACCGCGCTGGCCCAGGGCTGGCGGTTCGACCAGGGCTTCATGACGCCCGGCAGTTTCGTACCCGACAGCGGTTTCACCGACTGCCGGGGCCGCAAGGTCAACGACCCTCGCGCGGAGATCTTCAACGCGAGCGGCGAGGGCAAGGGCGGCCCGCAGAGCCTGTCCACCGGCACCTGGAAGTCGGTGAACATCTTCTACATGATGCTGGAGCAGCGGGTGGGCCTGTGCCCGGTCGTCACGACCGCCAGGGCGATGGGCATCGCCCGCGCCGACGGCACCCCCCTGCGGGAGGTGCCGACCTTCACCCTCGGCGTGAACGAGATGGACCCGGTGACCGTGGCGGCCGCGTTCGCCGCGTTCGGGGCGCGGGGCCGCTACTGCCGCCCGATGGCCATCGTCGAGATCGTCGAGCGGGACGGCAGGCGCTTCAAGATCCCGCCCAGCTGCGCGCGGGCGATCGAGCGCGACGTGGCCGACGCGGTCAACCACCTCCTGGCCGGGGTGTTCACCAAGGGCACCATGACCGGCCAGAGCATCGGTCGCCCGGCCGCGGGCAAGACGGGCACCAACAACGGCTACACGTCGGCCTGGTTCGCCGGCTACACCCCGGACCTGGCCGCGGCGGTCAGCGTGGGCGACATCCGGGGCTCCTACCGCTACCCGCTGACCGACGTCGAGATCGGCGACGAGTACTTCGGCGCGGTCCAGGGGGCCTCCCTGCCGGGACCGATCTGGGTCTCGTCGATGTCGGCGGCTCTCGACGGTACGCGCGAGACCCGCTTCCACCACCCCGACATGGGCCGGTTCGGCGGCGGGTTCACCCCCGGCATGGAGGAGGCCCTGGCCAGGGAACGCGAGGAGGACGGCGAGGACGGCAGGCGTCGCGGCGCCCGGGGGGAGCGCGAGGACCGCGGCGCCCGGGGGGAGCGCGGACGCCGCTTCCGCGAGGAGCGCACGTACCGGGAGGAGCGCCGGTATCGGGGGGAGCGCCGATACCGCGACAACGGCGCGCACCGCCGGTACCGCGGCCGCCCGCGCTGACCGCCGGCCGCCCCCCGTCCCATCGCCGGGACGGGGGGCGGCCGGCGAACCGGCGCCCGGGTGGCGGTGAGCACCTGATGGACCGGCTGGCGCGTCAGCGCTTGACCAGCACCTGCCGGGTCGGGAGGAGCACCGGAGGCCGGGCGCTCTTCGCCGCCGCCGCGGACGGGCCGCACAGCGCCCGGACGAAGTGGTCGCCCATCGCGTAGTCGATCGCGTGCGGCTGCGGGTAACCGTTCGCGTCGAGCTGCTGGTACTTCATGAGGTTGAACCCCAGGGAGAGCTGGCGCCGGCCGTCCTCGCCGGACATGGAGATCGTGCCCATGCCGAACACTCCCCCGTCGTGGCCCCAGAACCGGCCGCAGGGCAGGTCCTGGGCGTAGATGCCGAGACCGTAGTTCATCACGACGTTGCCCTGGGCGTCGGTGACCGGCACCGTCGTCCGCATCTGGGCAAGCTGCGCGGGGGCGAGCAGCCCGCCGCCCAGCAGTTCCCGGTAGAAGCGGTTGAGGTCCTCCATGGTCGCGACGACGGCGCCCGCCGTGCCCGCCCACGACATGTCGTAGACGCTGTAGTCGCGCGGCGGGTCGATGTAGCCGTACAGCGCCTCGTACGCCTTGGAGTGCGGCCCGGGGATGATCGGTGTACGCGGGAAGGACGTGTCGCGCAGCCCGGCCGCGCGAATCACGTGGCGGGTGATGTACGCCTCCGCCCCGGTGCCGGTCACCTTCTCCAGGAGCAGACCGGCGATCACGTAGTTGGTGTTGGAGTACGACCACAGCTGCCCCGGCTCGCCCGTGCGCGGCGCCTCCAGCCCGAACCTCACCAGCTCCAGCGGGCTGATCCTGCGGAACCGGTGGTCGTCGAGACTCTGCGGGGATCCCTGAACGAGGGAGGGGAAGGCCCCCGCGACGTAGTCGCCGATGCCGCTGGTGTGGTTGAGCAGCATCCGGACCGTGATCTTCTGGCCGAGCTCGTCCGGCAGCAGGCCGGGGAGATAGCGGGCGACGGGCGCGTCCAGCTCGACGCGGCCCCGCCCGACCTGCTGGAGGATCGCCACGGCCGTGAAGGTCTTGGTGACGCTGCCCACCCGGTGGACCATCCGGGGGTGGACGGGCCGCCGGGTCCGCACGTCGGCGACGCCCGCCGCCCCCAGCCATCGCGCGCCGCCGTCCCGGACGGCGGAGTAGGTGCCGTACATGCCGGCCTCGTGGATCGCGTCGAGGCTCCGCCGGAGCGCCTCGCGGTCGAGCCCGGCCTCCTGACCGGCCGGCACCGCGGGCCCGGGGACGGGTCCGGCGGACGCGGGAGGCGCGGCGGCCCAGGTCACGAGTATCGCGCTCAACCCGAGGCCGGCGATCGTCCGTCCGCGGTGGGGAGACCGCGCGAGAGTCATCGGCTGTCAGCTCCTCAGATCCGGAATATACGACAAGACGATCATCGCAATTCCGGCCCGCTTCTCCCTCCTCACCGCGGACGACCTGTCTCTGGTCCGCCAGGACGAAGGCCGGGAGCGCGCTCCGATGCAAAATGTCATGACGGGCGAGCCGGGCCGCCCTGCTCCCGCGCCAGGACTGAGCAGCGGCGAGCGATCGCCACCCGCTTCGGCAGGCTCGCCGGCGCCCTGATGCTCCGGCTCCGCCACCTCGAACTGTCCGGCACGCTCTAGCGGACGAGCGGGATGCGGAGCACGAAGCAGGCGCCGCCCTCGGTCACGTCCTCGACGTGCAGGCTGCCCCGGTGGGCCTGGGCGATGTCGCGGGCGATGGCCAGGCCCAGGCCGGTGCCTCCGCAGCCGCGGCTGCGGGCGGTGTCCAGGCGGACGAATCGCTGGAACACGCGTTCGCGGTCGGCCGGGGCGATTCCCTTTCCGTCGTCGGCCACCGCCAGCTCCGCGTGGCCGCCTGCGCGGCGCAGGTCGACCTTCAGCCTGCGGGTGGCGTGACGCCGGGCGTTGTCCAGCAGGTTGGCGAGCAAACGGGAGAGCTGCCAGGGCGCGGCTTCCACGGTCACCGCCGGCTCGACGTTGAGCCGTACGTCATGACCGTCGGTCCACCGGGCCGCCGCCGTCTCGACCAGGGCGGTCAGGTCCACTTCTTCCCGCGTTCTGTCGAGGTCGGACTCGATCGTGGACAGCAGGAGCAGGTCGTCGACGATGCTCTCCAACCGGTCAAGGTCGTTCGTCACGTGGTCCAGCAGGTCGGGCAGGCAGATGTCGTCCGGGTGCAGCTGCGCCGCCTCGACTTGCACGCGCAGCGCGGCGAGCGGCGTACGCAGCTCGTGCGAGGCGTCGGCGGCGAATTGACGTTGCCGGTCCAGTACCTGCTCGGCGTGCGTTCGGGCCTCCCTGACCTGCTCGTTCAGCGTCCGCAGTTTCGTGGAGCGTGCGCAGAGCCGCGCCTCCGCCGCCTCCAACGCCTCCACCGCCTCCTCACCCGAGCACGGGCCGAGCACGGGGGAACCTGCACGCGGGGGTTGTTGGCCGAGCCCGGTCGCCTCCTGCGTGCGGTGGACGAACAGCATCACCGCTCCGCCCGGGCCGAGGACGGAAGAGTCGATCATGTTCCCGTACCGGTTCCGGGGCGCGCCGCCGGAGGGCACCGCGGCGTGCTTCTGCGGTGTCACCGCCTCGGCGGCCGCACGAACCTGGCCCAGCGACGCTTCGAGGTGCCGCAGCGCGCACCGGTGACCGGGATCGGTGCGGTCCTGGGGGAACGGGTCGGACACATGCCGGCCCAGCACGTCCTCCCGCCGGCGTCCGCAGAGGTCAAGATAGGCCTGGTTGACGGCCAAGATGATCATATCCAGTGTCATGACCAGGCAGGGGCCGGAAACGGCCGTGAACAGGGCGGCGACGTTGATGTCGTGTGCCATCAGAGTCCTCTTCCGACGCTCGGTGAGCTCATGGATCCAGCGGTGTGCCCACCGGGGCAACCGAACCCGCCAGGGGTAGTCGCAGCACGAAGCACGCGCCGCCGTTCTCGGCCTCCCGGACGTGCAGGCTGCCGATGTGGGCCTGGGCGATGTCGCGGGCGATGGCCAGACCCAGTCCGGTGCCGGTGTGGTCGAGCCGGCGCGCGGCCTGCAGACGGGTGAAGCGCTGGAAGATGCGTTCTCGTTCGGATTCCGCGACTCCTTCGCCGTCGTCGGTGACCGTCAGCTCGGCGCTGTCGCCGTCGCGGCTCACCCGGACCTCGATCATTTGCTGGGCGTGCCGCTGGGCGTTGTCCAGCAGGTTGGTGAGCACTCGGCTGATCCGGATCGGGATGGCCACAACGGTCACCCCGGTTTCCAGCCGGTGCCGGACCGCGATGCAGTCGGCCCTGCGGCCGATCTCGTCATGGACGAGTTCGGCGAGATCGAGCCGTTGCGGCTCGTTGGGCGGGCCGGCCTCCATCTCGGCGAGGATGCGCATATCGGTGATGATCGCGTTCAGCCGCTCGACGTTCCTCAGCGCGTTGGCGAGCAGGTCGCACAGGTCGGTCTCGTCGGGATGCAGGCGGGCCTCCTCCAACTCCGTGCGCAGCCCCGCGACCGTCGTGCGCAGCTCGTGCGAGGCGTCGGACGCGAAACGCTGTTTTTTCTGTAGTTCGCGCTGTAGCTCGCGCACCATGTCCGAGGGGATCCGGATCGTCTGCGCAATCTGGCCTTCACCAGCCTGGCGGGGAGCCCCACGGTCGAAACGGGGTCCTGAGTGTGCTGTCAAGACACAGACTTCCTTTCAAGCGATTTTGCGGGGGATATGCGATTTTGTGGGAGATACCAGCCGATAGCCGTCGCGGGGCAGATGCGGCACACCGTTGGCGGCGATGTCCGGTGGGGCGGCCACCGCCCGGGGCCCTGCACGGCGGGCTTCGTCACGGCATGGACCCGATCACGCCGGTCCCGCGGACCACAGATGTTCGTGACGAACCTCTGTCGCCGGACACGCGCCGCCGCCCGTCATAAGTCATGACAGGGCAGGTCATCGTCCTGTGACAGGTACGCGAACAATCGTGGTGGCGGGTGGCGCCGTCAGACGGTGATCGGTCCCGGCCGGTCCCTGACGCTCGTCGTCCACACCGTGCCCTCGGGCGGCGGGAGCCGCGGCACACTGCGCCCGCCGCCCGCCACCGGTGAGCAACGCCTTCGGCAGGGGCCGGCCCGGCCACACCCCGGCGTGGGCGGCGTGGGCGGCGTGGGCGGCGTGGGCACTGAAAACTTTCCGCAGGATCTGTCACAGGCCGCAGGGCCGTCCTGTCCTAGCTGGAGACCGAGGGCGAGCGAGCGCCCCGGCGGACGGAAAGGTTCACCATGAAGATCGTGGTAGTCGGCGGGACCGGTCTCATCGGGTCGAAGCTCGTGACGAAGCTGAGGGAGCACGGTCACGAGGCGGTGGCGGCGGCGCCGAACACCGGAGTCAACACCCTCACCGGTGAAGGGCTGGCCGAGGTGCTGAAGGGCGCGCAGGTGGTGATCGACGTGTCGAACTCCCCCTCCTTCGAGGAAACCGCCGTGATGGATTTCTTCACCACCTCCACCCGCAACCTGCTCGCCGCGGAGGCGGAGGCCGGCGTCGGCCACCACGTCGCGCTGTCGGTGGTGGGTACGGAACGGCCGCCCGGCAACGCCTACTTCCGAGCGAAGATCGCTCAGGAGAAGCTGATCGCGGAGTCGTCGATCCCGTTCTCGCTCGTGCACGCGACCCAGTTCTTCGAGTTCGTCCGGCGCATCGCCGACGAGGCCACGGACGGCGACCGGGTGCGGATGGCGCCCGTGCTCTTCCAGCCCATGGCGGGCGATGACGTCGCCCAGGCGGTCGGCCGGGTCGCGGTGGGATCGCCGCTGAACGGCAGGATGGAGGTCGGCGGGCCCGAGCGGTTCCGGATGGACGACTTCTTCCGGGAGGCCTTGACCGCCTGGGGCGACCCGCGCGAGGTGGTCACCGACCCGCAGGCGCACTACTTCGGCAGCGTGCCGAGCGAGCGCACGCTGGTGCCCGATGACGGCGCCTCCCTGGGGCGGATCCGCTACCGCGACTGGCTCGACCGGAGCGCCACCGGAAAGTAGGCCGACGAAAGGCGGCTCCATGCCCAGGTTGAGATCAACCGCCTGACAGGCGGCGCTCACCATGCCGCGGGGGGCGGAACCGCGCCGTCCGGCGCCTGCCCGCCCCCCGCGCGAGGACGCGGGCCCGCCGGCTCTCAGGCCCCGAGGCAGGCGGGGCCGAGGAGCTGCTTCAGGTCGCCCATCAGGGCCGGGGACGGCGACACCCGCAGGCGGTCGTCGAGGCGCACGATCGTGGTCTTCGGACCGTTGTGGACCTGAAGGTGCACCTCGGTGGTGCCGGGGTGCGCGGTCAGCACCTCCTTGAGGCGGCCGACCACCGGCGGGGTGCAGCGGGCCAGGGCGAGGCTGACGGCCAGCGGGCCACCGGCCTCGCGGGTCAGGTCGGGGGCCGTCACCTCCATCGCGATGATCTTCCCGACGTCCTCGCGCTTGTCCAGGCGCCCCTTGACGAACACGATCGCGTCCTCGGCGAGCACCGTCGCGCAGAGCTGGTACGCGGACGGGAAGATCATCACCTCGATCGCGCCCTCCAGGTCCTCCAGCTGGGTCAGGACCCAGGTGTCGCCCTTCTTGGTGACCTTGCGCTGCAGGCCGCTCAGGATGCCGCCGACGGTGACGACCTGGCCGTCGGTACGGTGCTCGTCCTGCAGCGAGGCGATCGAGCAGTCGGCGCCGGAGGCGAGGATGTGCTCCACGCCGAAGAGCGGGTGGTCGGAGACGTACAGGCCGAGCATCTCCCGCTCGAACTGCAGCAGGGTGTTCTTGTCCCACTCGCCCAGCGGGATCTGCACGTCGAAGGTCTCGTCCTCGGCGCCCTCGACGGCGCCGAACAGGGAGTCCTGTCCCTGGGCCTCGTTCTTCTTGATCCCGATGATGCTGTCGACGGCCTGCTCGTGGATCATCACCAGGCCCTTGCGCACGTGCCCGAAGGAGTCGAACGCACCGGCCTTGACCAGCGACTCGATGACCCGCTTGTTGCAGACCACCATGGGAACCTTGCGCAGGAAGTCCTTGAAGTCGGCGAAGCGGGTCTTCTCCTTGCGCGCGGCGATGATCCCGTCGACCACGTTGCCACCGACGTTGCGGATCGCCGACAGGCCGAACCGGACGTCGGTGCCGCGCGGGGTGAAGTCGAAGTCGGAGTCGTTGACGTCCGGCGGGAGCACCTTGATGCCCATGCGGCGGCACTCGTTGAGGTAGAGGGCCGACTTGTCCTTGTCGTCCTTGACCGAGGTCAGCAGGGCGGCCATGTACTCGGCCGGGTAGTTGGCCTTGAGATAGCCGGTCCAGTAGCAGACCAGGCCGTAGGCGGCGGTGTGCGCCTTGTTGAAGGCGTAGTCGGAGAAGGGCAGCAGGATGTCCCACAGGGCCTTGATCGCGGCGGCCGAGTAGCCGTTGTCCTTCATGCCCTGCTCGAAGAACTCGTACTGCTTGTCCAGCTCCGACTTCTTCTTCTTGCCCATCGCGCGGCGCAGCAGGTCGGCCTTGCCGAGCGAGAACCCGGCGACCTTCTGCGCGATGGCCATGACCTGCTCCTGGTAGACGATCAGGCCGTAGGTCGTGTCGAGGATCTCCTTGAGCGGTTCCTCCAGCTCGGGGTGGATCGGGGTGATCTCCTGCTGGCCGTTCTTGCGCATCGCGTAGTTGGTGTGGGAGTTGGCGCCCATCGGACCCGGCCGGTACAGCGCGAGCGCCGCCGAGATGTCCTCGAAGTTGTCGGGACGCATCAGCCGCAGCAGCGAGCGCATGCCGCCGCCGTCGACCTGGAACACGCCGAGCGTGTCACCCCTGGCCAGCAGCTCGTAGGTCTTGACGTCGTCCAGGGGCAGGTCGAGCAGATCGATCTTGGTGCCGGTGTTGACCTCGATGGCCTTCAGGCAGTCGTCGATGATCGTGAGGTTGCGCAGGCCCAGGAAGTCCATCTTCAGCAGGCCGAGCGTCTCGCAGGTCGGATAGTCGAACTGCGTGATGATCACACCGTCGGAGTCGCGGCGCATGATCGGGATGTAGTCGGTCAGCACCTCCGAGGACATGATCACGCCGGCGGCGTGCACGCCGGTCTGCCGGATCAGGCCCTCCAGGCCCCTGCCGAGGTCGATGGCCGACTTGACGTCGACGTCCTCCTCGTACAGCCTGCGCAGCTCGCCCGCCTCGTTGTAGCGCGGGTGGTCCTTGTCGAAGATGCCCGACAGCGGGATGTCCTTGCCCATCACCGCGGGCGGGAACGCCTTGGAGACCTTGTCGCCCAGCGCGTACGGGTGCCCGAGGACGCGGGCCGCGTCCTTGATGGCCGCCTTCGCCTTGATGGTGCCGAAGGTGGCGATCATGGCGACCTTGTCGGCGCCGTACTTCTCGGTCACGTAGCGGATCACGTCGCCGCGCCGGCGCTCGTCGAAGTCGATGTCGACGTCGGGCATGGAGACGCGGTCGGGGTTGAGGAACCGCTCGAAGATCAGGCCGTGCGGCAGCGGGTCGAGGTCGGTGATGCCCAGCGCGTACGCGGCCAGCGAGCCCGCCGCCGAACCACGGCCAGGTCCGACCCGGATGCCGTTGTTCTTGGCCCACATGATGAAGTCGGCGACCACGAGGAAGTAGGAGGGGAACCCCATCTGCAGGATGACGTTCATCTCGAACTCGATCTGGGCGCGGTGCTCCTCGTCGACGCCCTCGGGGAAGCGCCGCTCCATGCCCCGCCAGATCTCCTTGCGGAACCAGCTCTCCTCGGTCTCCCCCTCGGGGATCGGGAAGGTGGGCATCAGGTTCTTGAAGCCGAACATGCCGGTCGGGTCGACCTTCTCGGCGACCAGCAGCGTGTTGCGGCAGCCCTCGGCCCACAGGTCGGAGGAGTCGACGGCGCGCATCTCGTCGGCGTTCTTGATGTAGTAACCGCTGCCGTCGAAGCGGAAGCGGTCGGGGTCGGACAGCTGCTTGCCGGTCTGGATGCACAGGAGCGCGTCGTGGGAGGTCGCGTCCGACTCGTAGGTGTAGTGGGAGTCGTTGGTGACCAGCGGCGGGATGTCCAGCTCACGCGAGATGCGGGTCAGGCCGTCGCGGACCCGGCGCTCGATGTCGAGCCCGTGATCCATGATCTCCAGGTAGTAGTTGTCCTTGCCGAACAGGTCCTGGAACCTGGCCGCCGCGGCGACCGCCTCGTCGTACTGGCCCAGGCGCAGGCGGGTCTGCACCTCGCCCGACGGGCAGCCGGTGGTGGCCATCAGGCCCTCGGAGTGCTCGGCGAGGATCTCGGCGTCCATCCGGGCCCACTTGCGGACGAAGCCCTCGGTGTAGGCGCGCGAGGAGAGCTTCATCAGGTTGCCCAGGCCCGTGGCGTTCTTCGCCCAGATGGTCATGTGGGTGTAGTAGCCACCCGCCGAGACGTCGTCGCGCTTCTGGTGCGGCTCGCCCCACAGCACCGGCTTCTTCTGGTGCCGGGAGGCGGGGGCGACGTAGGCCTCGATGCCGATGATCGGCTTGATCCCGGCACCGGTCGCCTGCTTGTAGAAGTCGTAGGCGCCGTGCATGTTGCCGTGGTCGGTGATCGCGATGGCCGGCATGCCCAGGTCACCGACCTGTTTGAACATCTGCTTCAAACGGGCGGCTCCATCCAGCATGGAGTATTCCGTGTGAACGTGCAGATGCACAAACGAGTCTGACATGCGGCCCCGTCCTCCCCTAGTCGCACCGTCGGCGGGGAAAGCGTATCCAAATCTGAGTTTCGAAAGTGACTCATGCGCTCCGGGTCGCTTCTCCCCCGGCGGGGCCCGGGACGCTCCCGGCGCGAGGCCTACCCTTGATTCATAGTACGGATAACGATATATATCGTATATGGTACTACGCGAGCAGAGCTACCTGATCCTGCTGGCCCTGTCCGAGGGCCCGCTGCACGGGTACGGCGTGATCAAGACGGTGCGCGAGCTGTCCGAGGACCGCGTGCGGCTCGGCGCGGGCACCCTCTACGGCGCCCTGGACCGCCTGGCGGGAGAGGGCCTGGTCGCCGTGGTCAACGAGGAGGTCGTCGACGGCCGCCACCGGCGCTACTACGGCCTCAAGGGCCAGGGCCGCACGGTCCTGGCCGAGGAGACCTCCCGGCTGACCCGCCTCGCCGCCACCGCCCGGCGCCGGCTCGACCTCCGGCCGGGCACCTTGTGATCCGGGGGCTCCGTGACCCGGGCGCTTCCGGCGGCTCACCGGCCCGGGACCTTCCGAACGAGGACCTTCCACAGGAAGACCTTCCAAACGAGGACGAGATGAACGGGGACGAGATGAACGGCGACCTCTCGAACAGCGACCTCCCGAACGAGGGCGAGACGAACGCCTACGAACGCCGCTGCCGACGGCTGATACGCGCCTACCCTCCGCGCTACCGGAAGACCCGGGGGGAGGAGATCGTCGCCACCCTGCTGGAGCTCGCGGAGCCCGGCCGGAACGCGCCCTCCCTCCGCGACATCCTCGACGTCGTGCGCGGCGGTCTGCTCCAACGCCTGCGCGAGCGTCCCCCGGAGTGGCGACTGGCGCTCTACCGCCTGTTCCGCGTGCGACTGCCCGCCCGACACCTCGGCTGGGTCCGCGACGATCTCGCCGGCCGCCTCCTCGTCGAGCGCGAGTTCCTGTGGACGATCCTCGTGGTCGGCGCCCCCCTGCTGCTGCTCGAGCTCACCGGCCTGTCCGAAACGTTCCTGGGCCCCCGGCTCCACAACGGCCTGTGGTATTTCTACATGGGCTTCTTCCTACTGGTCAGCTACCTGGCGGCCAGGTTCCGGCGGGAGATCCTCCGCCATCGGATGCTCGCCAAGCACGGCCTGCTCCCCGATGGCTCACCTGGCCCCGACGGCTCGTCCGGCCCTGTCCGCTCCTGAGCCGACCGCTCCCGAGCCTTCCGGCCCCGAACCATCCGGTCTGACCGATCCGAACCGTCCGGCCCCCGGCCGCCCGCCGCTTCACGGCCGCGAGCGGCCATTCGGCATGTCCCGGCTCGGGCCGGTATCCCCGGTGTCGCGCATTCGGGCCGCGCCGACCACCACTGCCGGTCCCGCGCCAACCGTGAGCGCGCCACGCCGTACCGCCGCGTGTTTCATGTGTACCGTGCACTGTGCGGTGGACGACATGGGGACGACACGAGGCTCCCCGTGTTCGCCCGGCGCGTCTCACGAGCCGGCGATCGCGCGGAAAGGGACTTCGGAAATGAGAGAAGGGCAGGGACCTCGCGTCTCCGCCTCGCGCCGGCTCCGGCCGGTCGCCGGTTCGACACTGTCACGACCGGCTCCCCGGCGCCGGCCTGGTTACCGCGAAGTGACAGGTCAGGCACCCGACCCCAGGCCATCTTCCCGACATCCGCCACGTACTGGACATCAAATCTCAGGATGTGGACTTTTCTACGGCGTGTGAGTCGATCACTTTACCGGGCTATGAGAGTATTCGGGGGTTCAGAAGGAGGTAAGCCGGTTGATGGCCGAAGCACAGCCCGAGGGGCGCCGTGTCGCCTCCCGCTACCAGCTGCTCGAAGCCATCGGCCGGGGTGGCATGGGCATCGTGTGGCGGGCCCATGACGAGCTCCTCGACCGTGAGGTCGCGATCAAGGAGGTCCGTTACGCCGACATGCTCGGCGAGGACAACCAGGAGGACTTCAACCGGCGCACCAAGCGCGAGGCGCGTGCCGCCGGGCGCCTGACGCACCCGAACGTGGTGGTCGTCCACGACGTCGTCGAGGAGGACGGGCGTCCCTGGATCGTCATGCAGCTGGTGGAGTCGCGCTCCCTCGGCAAGGTGCTGCGCCAGGACGGGCCGCTGCCGCCGCAGCGGGTCGCGGAGATCGGCCTCAAGCTGCTGGAGGCGCTGCGCGCCGCCCACGCCCAGGGAGTGCTGCACCGCGACGTCAAGCCGGAGAACGTCCTGCTGGCCGACGACGGCCGGGTGGTGCTGACCGACTTCGGCATCGCGACCCTCGAGGCCGAGACCGCGCTGACCATGACCGGCATCGCGGGCACCCCCGCGTTCATCCCGCCGGAACGCATCAAGGGCGGCAGCGCGCAGCGCGAGTCCGACCTGTGGTCGCTCGGCGCGACCCTGTACGCCGCCGTCGAGGGCAAGCCGCCGCACGACCGGGGCGGGGCGCTGCCGACCATGCACGCCATCCTGAACGACGAGCCCGAACCCCCGCTCCACGCCGGGCCGCTGGCCCCGGTCCTCGAAGGGCTGCTCCGCAAGGACCCGGCGCTGCGCATGCCCTACAAGGAGGCCGAGCGGCTGCTGCGCAGGGTGGCCGAGGGCGAGGGCAACCGGGACCGGCCCGCCAGGACCGCCGTCATGCCGGCCGTGAACCCGGCGGACGAGACCGACCCCGGGATCGGCTTCCAGCCCGGCGCCGTCCCCGAGACGGGCGCGAAGCTGGACGCCGCGCGCCCGGGTGCGAAGAAGGACGCCTCTCCCCCGCCCGCGCGCCGCGAGGAGCAGCGGAAGGCCGCCGCGAAGGCGCCCGCCGCGGACGCACGGCAGGAGTCCGCCCCCGCGGCGGCCGCTTCCGGGGAGAAGGCCGAGCCGGCACCGGCGAAGGACGCACCCGGCGCGAAGGGCGGCCGGGCTTCCGAAGCCGCGGCCGAAGCCGGCTCCCCCGTCCCGGATGCCGGAGCGGGTTCACCGGGTTCCAAGGCGGGGGCGGGCTCGAAGGCCGGCCGCCCCGCCGGCAAGGGCGCGCCCGTGTCCCCGGCGGCCCCCGCCGAGGCCGCACCGCCGATCCTGTCCAGGTTCGCCCCCAAGCCGAGACCCGCCACCACTCCGAAGCCCGGGCCCACCCCGGAGCCCGAACCCGGTCCCAAGCCCGGGGCTGCGGCCGCGTCCCCGGCGTCCCCGGCGTCCCCGGCGTCCCCGGCGTCCCCCGTCCTGCCCAGGTTCGCCCCCAAGCCGAGACCCGCCGCCGACCCGAAGCCCGAACCCGTCGCCGGCGTCGTACCGGCCCGCGAGGCGAAGCCGGGCACGGCGTCCTCCGCGCCCTCCGGCGCGGCTCCCGGCGCCCCGGCCGGGAAGAAGCCCGCACCCCGGGCGAGCCGCGAGGACGCCCCGCCGGCCGGGGAGCCGGAAGCCGCGCGCCAGAGGCCCGCCGCGCGCCCCAACCCCTTCCCGCCCGTGGGGCGCGAGCCCGCGCCGAGGCCGGAGCCCGCCGCGGCGCCCGTCTCCGCCTCCAGGGCCGAGCCCGCTCCGTGGGAGGAGCCCTCGCCCGCCTACGCCGGGAACCACGACACGCTCGCCTCGCGAGAGTCGGGCGGCTCCCCGGTGAGGCGGGGACTGCTGGTGCTGCTGCCCGCGCTGCTCGTCGTCGGCGGGATCGCCGGCTGGCTCGGCCTGCGCAGCGGCGACGGCGACGAGACCCCGCAGGCCAGGCCGGGTGACCCGGGCGCGTCCAGCGCGTCGAACGCCCCGAGCGGCACCGCCGAGACGACCCCGGAGGGCTCGCCGGATCCGGAGACGTCGCCGCCGTCCTCCTCGGCGTCCCCGTCGGAGTCTCCCTCGGAGTCCCCCTCGTCCAGCCCGAGCCCCACCAAGACGGAGGAGAAGTCCCCCCTCCCCTCCGGCTGGAAGATGCACAAGGACAGCAACGGCTTCTCGATCGGCCTGCCCAAGGGGTGGGCCGTGGAGAAACGGCCCGGCCAGCAGGTGTGGTTCCGCGGTCCCGACCGGACGAGCTTCGTCTTCGTCGAGTACGTCGACAAGGCGGGCCCCGACCCGAAGAAGGACTGGGAGAACCAGGAGGGGGCCGTCCGGGGCAAGTTCCCCGGCTACCAGCGGGTCCGGATCGCGAACGTCAAGTACATGGAGAAGGCCGCCGACTGGGAGTTCACCTGGAACACCAGCTCGGGCAAGGCCCGCGTGATCAACCGGGGATTCGTCACCAAGGGCGGCCGGGGGTATGCGATTTACTGGCATACCCTGGCCAAGAACGCGAAGAAGAACATGCACCTCTTCGAGGGGTTCACCGCGACCTTCTCCTCGAAGAAGTGAGCGGGAGCCCTACCGCCCGCGGTCAGTGAGCTTGGGAGGGCGGGATGGCGGAGAGAAAGGTGGCGGGCCGCTACCGGCTGCTCGAACACATCGGCGAGGGCGGCATGGGCATCGTCTGGCGCGCCCACGACGAGCTCCTCGACCGGGTGGTGGCCGTCAAGGAGGTCCGTTACCGGGGGGTCGACGAGGCCGCGCGCACCGACCTGAACCGGCGCACCATCCGCGAGGCCAGGACCGCCGGGCGCCTCGACCACCCCTCCGTGGTCATCGTGCACGACGTGGTCGAGGAGGACGGGCGTCCCTGGATCGTCATGCAGCTGGTCCGGTCCCGGTCGCTGGGTGAGATCGTCCGCTCGGGCGGGCCGCTCCCGCCCGAGCGGGTCGCCTCGGTGGGGCTGCACGTGCTGGGCGCGCTGCGGGCCGCGCACGCCGCGGGGGTGCTGCACCGCGACGTCAAGCCGGAGAACGTGCTGCTGGCCGACGACGGCCGGGTGGTGCTGACCGACTTCGGCATCGCCTCCATGACGCAGGAGACCGGCATCACCCGTACGGGCGCGATGGTCGGCACCCCGGCGTTCCTGCCGCCCGAGCGGCTGCACGGGCTGCCCGCCACCCCCGAGTCGGACCTGTGGTCGCTCGGCGCGACGCTGTACGCGGCGCTGGAGGGCCGCCCTCCGTTCGAGCGGGCCACGGCCGCCGCCACCATGATGGCCGTCCTGCACGGCGAGCCCAGTCCCATGGCCCATTCCGGGCCGCTGCCGACGGCGATCCTCGGCCTGATGGCCAGGGACCCCGCCGCCCGGATGGTCCCCGACCAGGTCGAGGCACTGCTCGGCCGCGCCTCCTCCCCCTCCACCGGGCCGGTCTCCGGGCGAACGGCGCATCCCGGGCAGCGGGCGTACGCCTCCCCCGCCTCTCCCGGGTTCCACACCAACCCGCCGCGCGCCGACCCGTCCCCGCGTCAGGACCCGGCGCGCGGCGCGTGGCAGCCGGGGTACGGGGACTCCCCGAGCGGTCCGGGGCGACCGCCGCACCCGGCCGCGCCCACGTACCCGGGGCGGTCGCCGTACGCGGCCGGGCACACGCAGCCCGAGGGGTCCCACCCCCCGGCCCCGCGCACGTGGCCCGAGCAGTCCCCGTACACGCCTCCCGAGCCGTACGCGCGCCACGAGCAGCCCCCGTACACGCCTCCCGAGCCGTACGCGCGCCACGAGCAGCCCCCGTACACGCCTCCCGAGCCGTACGCGCGCCACGAGCAGCCCCCGTACACGCCTCCCGAGCCGTACGCGCGCCACGAGCAGCCTCCGTACCACGACCAGTCCCCGTACACGCGTCCCGGGCGGCAGGCCTACGGTCACGAGCCATCGCCTCCCGGTTCCCGGCCGGGGCGGGAGCAGCCCACGGACGCGGGGGCCGAGCCCGTGCGGCGGGCGAGGGCGGGGCGGTTGGCGCTCCTGGCCGGGGTGCCCGCGCTCGCGGTGACGATCGGGGTCGGCGGGTGGCTGTTCCTCCAGGAGATGGACGCCACGGTGGACACCGGTGACGGCCAGGCCGAGGTCACGCCCCCGACCACCGACCCCACCCCCACCTCGCCCACCTCGCCGCCGGAGACGACCCCCACTCCGGAGCCGGCCCCGACGCTGACGCCGCGTCCGGCCAGGACCCTCCCCGCGGGCTGGCGGCTGCACCGCGACCCGATGGGCTTCTCCGTCGCGGTGCCCGGCAACTGGCGGGTCAAGCGGTTCGCCGGCCGCGACAGGGTGGAGTTCCGCGCCCCCGGCGCGAGCGCTTTCCTGTGGATCGAGTCGACCGACGACCCGGAGAAGAACCCGGTCAGGCACTGGCAGAAGGTGGAGAAGGCCGGGACGGCCGACAACGTCTGGCCCGGTTACCGGCGGATCGGCATCACCCCGCTGGTGTACCGGGGGGTGCCGGCCGCCGACTGGGAGTTCACCTACCTCAAGAACGGGGTCCGCACCCGCGTCCTGGACCGGGGCTTCCGTACCCTCGCCGACAAGCCGTACGCGATCTACTGGGAGAGCCCGGCGTCCAGGTGGGACCGATCGTTCTTCGACACGTTCACCAGGACCTTCCGGCCGTGAGCGGCCTGGAGAGGGCGCGTTTCTGGCGCACCCCGGCCCTGCCGGGGGTGGACCTCCTCAAGGCCAGATACGTGACCCACCGCTTCCCGCCGCACGCGCACGAGGGCTACGCGATCGCGATGGTCCTGTCCGGGGTGGAGGAGTTCGCCTACCGGGGCACCCTGCACCGCGCGGGCCCCGGCAGCCTCAGCACGCTCAACCCCGAGGAGGCGCACGACGGCTACGCGGGCGTTCCCGGCGGGTGGTCCTACCGGGTGCTGTACCCCTCGGTCGAGTTCGTCTCCGGGATCGCCGCCGAGCTGATGGCCGGGCACGGCACGCCCTGCTTCCCCGAGACCGTCACCTACCACCGGCCCACCGTCGCGCTGCTGCGGGCCGCGCACGACGCCGCGGAGGGAGGCGACGACCTCGCCTCCTCGACGCTGGCCCGCACGGCCTTCGCCGCCCTGCTCAGCCGGCACGCCGCCCGCCGCCCCGCGGACACGCCGTACCACCGGGACGGCGACCCTGCGGTACGGCGTGCCCGGGAGATCCTGCACGAGCGGCTCGTCGACCCGCCCACGATCGAGGACCTGGCGCGGGCGGTGGACGCGAGGCCCTTCACCCTGATCCGGGCCTTCAAGGCGGCCACCGGGCTTCCCCCGCACGCCTACCTGAACACGCTGCGGATCATCCGGGCCCGGCGGCTGCTCCAGGCCGGCACACCTCCCGCGCAGGTCGCCGGGGATGTGGGGTTCACCGACCAGGCCCACCTGAGCAGGCACTTCACCCGGACGGTGGGCGTGCCGCCGGCCGCGTACCAGCGCGCAGGAACGTACAAGACCGGGGCTTGAAACCGGATTTAAGCTCACCTGCCATGGAAACAACCACTCGTTCCTCCGCGATCAGGGACGGACTGGGCGTGGGGGTCGCCGTCGGCCTGGCGGGGGTGGCCTTCGGCGCCGCGGCCGTCACCGCGGGGCTCAGCGTGACGCAGGCGTGCGTGCTGAGCCTGTTCGCCTTCACCGGCGCCTCGCAGTTCGCCCTGGTCGGCGTCGTCGCGGGCGGCGGCAACCTGGTCGCGGGCACGGCCGGCGCGATGCTGCTGGGCGCCCGCAACAGCCTGTACGGCCTCCGCATGGCCGGGGTGCTCGACATCCGGGGCTGGCGCCGGCCGCTGGCGGCCCAGGGGGTGATCGACGAGACGACGGCGGTCACCCTGGCCCAGCCGGACGAGGAGTCGGCCAGGACGGCGTTCCTGGTCACCTTCGTCAGCCTCTATCTGACCTGGAACGTCACCACCCTGGTCGGCGCGCTGGGCACCTCCTGGGTGGCCGACCCCGCGGTGTTCGGCCTGGACGCGGTCGGTCCCGCGACGTTCCTCGCCATCCTGTGGCCCCGGCTCACCGGGAGCGGCGCCGAGGCCCGCGCGCTGCGCCTGATCGCGGGCTGCGGCGCGGCGGTCGCGCTGGCCGCGACCCCGTTCACCCCGCCGGGCGTGCCCGTGCTGCTCGCGTCCGTGGCCGTGCTCGCGGTGATCCTGAGGAGACCCAAGTGACCATCTGGTGGGCCGTCGTCGCCACCTGCGCCGCCTGTTACGCGCTGAAGCTCGCCGGGCTGTCGGCCCCGCGCCGGGTCCTCGACCATCCCGGGGTGCAGCGCTTCGCGACACTGGTCCCGGCGGCCCTGCTGGCGGCGCTGATCGCGGTGCAGACCTTCGGCGACGGGCAGGCGCTGCACCTCGACTGGCCGCGCACCGCGGGGATGGGCGCCGCCGTCGTGGCCCTGCTGCTGCGCGCCCCGTTCCTGGTCGTCCTCGCGGCGGCGGCCGTCGTCACCGCCGCGCTGCGCCACCTGCTGAACTGAGCTCGTCACCGCCGCACCACGCCACTCGACGAGCCGAGGTCGTCACCGCCGCATCACGCCGCCCGCCGCGCCGAGGTCGTCACCTCGCGCCGCGTCCTGGGCGGTGCCGGGACCGCCCGTGCCAAGCGGGAACCGTACGCGGAAGGTGGCGCCGGCTCCGGGGCGCGAGGTCACCGTGGCGTCACCGCTGTGCGCGGCGGCGACCGCGGCGACGATGGACAGCCCGAGGCCCGCACCCCCCTGGCGGGCGCCGTCACGGGGAGGACCGGCCCGGTGGAAACGCTCGAAGACCAGGGCGCCCTGCTCCTCGGTGAGACCGGGTCCCTCGTCGGCCACCTCGACCACGGCGTGCTCGCCGTCCACCCGGATCCTGACGACCGCCGGGGTCCCCTCGGGGGTGTGGCTGAGCACGTTGGCCAGCAGGTTGCCGACGATCTGGCGGATCCTGGCGGCGTCGCCGGGCACCTCGACGGGTCCCTCGCACTCCAGCGAGAGCGGCCTGAGCGGCTCGATGGCGAGGGTGTCGGCCACCGCGTCGGCGGCGAGCGAGGTCAGCTCCACCGGGGAGCGCTCCAGGGGACGGCCCTGGTCGAGGCGGGCCAGCAGCAGCATCTCGTCGACCAGGGAGCCCATCCGGGTGGCCTCGGCCTCGATCCTGCGCATGGCCTTGGCCAGGTCCTCCGGCCGGGTGGCCGCGCCGCGCCTGAACAGCTCGGCGTAGCCGCGGATGGAGGCGATCGGGGTGCGCAGCTCGTGGGAGGCGTCGGCGACGAAGCGGCGCAGCCGGTCCTCCGACGCCTCCCGCTCGCGGAACGCCTCCTCGATCTGGGCGAGCATCTGGTTGAGCGCGTGGCCCAGGCGGCCCACCTCCCCGGTGGCCGGCGCCGCCTCGATGCGGCGCTCCAGGTTGCCGTCGCCGATGGCCGCCGCGGTCTCGACGATGCGGTCCAGCGGGCGCAGTCCCCGGCGGATCAGGTGGGTGGCGAGCAGGGTCAGGCAGGCGAGCGCGAACACCGAGGAGCCGATCATCACCAGGGCGACGCGTTCGGTCAGCTCGTCGGAGGCGGCCACCAGCGCCTCGGGGGTGGTCAGGGCGAGCAGCCGCGCGCTGCCGTGGCCGCGCCAGTCCTGCAGCGCGCCGAACGTCGCCCCCGCCGCCGTCCCGAGAGCCAGGGCGACCAGGCCCACGACGGTCAGCACGAGGCGGGTCCGCAGCGACATCAGTCCTCCCTGGGCAGGCGCACGACGTATCCCACCCTGGGCACGGTGTGGATGAGCGGCGGGTGTGACGCGTCGACCTTGCGGCGCAGGTAGCTGATGTAGGTCTGCACCACCCCGTCGTTGCCGCCGAAGTCGTACTCCCACACGTGGTCCAGGATCTGCCGTTTGGAGACGACCTTGCCCGCGTTGGCCACCAGGAAGCGCAGCAGCTTGAACTCCGTCGGGGTGAGGTCGACGCGCCGGCCGTCGCGCCACACCTCGTGGGCGTCCTCCTCGATGACCAGGTCGGCGAAGGTCACCCTGCCGCCCTCGGCACCGGCCCGCTGGGTCCGGCGCAGCACGGCGCGGATCCTGGCGATCAGCTCCTCCAGGCTGAACGGCTTGGTGACGTAGTCGTCACCCCCCACGGTCAGCCCGCCGATCTTGTCCTCGGTGGCGTCGAGCGCGGTCAGGAAGACCACCGGCACCTCCGAACCCGTCATCCTGATCCGGTGGCAGACCTCCGTGCCGAGCACGTCGGGCAACATCACGTCCAGGACGATCAGGTCGGGATCGAAGGTCTCGGCCAGCGACACCGCCGCGGCGCCGGTTCCGGCGATCGCCGTCTCGAATCCCTCGTAGCGAAGGGCGGTTGCGACCAGATCGGCGAGATATGGCTCGTCATCTACGACCAGTATGCGGCTCACCCGACAAGTCTCACCCAGAAGATCTTGGAAAGACCATAGAAAACTCTGTGAAGAGCGATTCACATGCCGCTCTAAGGACGGGCACACGGGCGTCGAAGATCTTTTTGTTGCACTGGGTGGCATGGAGAGAATCTCGGTTTTCGTACTGCGACGCAAAGGGCTGGTCGCCCTGCTGGCCGTGCTGGGGTTCCTGGTGGGTATGGGCGCGACGCCGATCGCGATTCAGCGGCTCTCCGAGGAATACTCACATCCGGGAATGCCCGCTTTCGATGCCAATCAGGAAATTGTCAGAATTTACGGGAACGGCGGCTACCAGCGGCCGTTCGTCCCGGTGGTCGTGCTCCCCGAGGGAATGCGCGCCGACGCGCAGAAGGAGACCCTCGGCCGCGCCTTCGCCGCCGTCTCCGCCAGGCTTCCCGAGGCCCGCGTGGTCTCGTACGCGAGCACCGGCGACCCCCGGCTGGTCGGCACCGACGGCCGGACCACGTTCGGGCTGGTCTTCCCCGGCACCTACTCCGACGGCAGCCCGCCGGGCGGCGGCCTCGGCGAGACGCCGGACGAGAGCCCGGTCATCGTCGAGGCGATGACCCCGGTGCTGCCGCCGGGCACGAGCGTCCACGTCACGGGACTGGACACCCTCGCGCCGAGCGTGGACGCGGGCGGCGTGGACGTGCCCGCCAAGATCGGCATCGGGGTGATCGCCGCGGTGCTCGTCCTGCTGCTGGTGTTCCGCTCGGCGCTGGCCTTCGTACCGCTCCTCATCGCGGTCCTGTCCATCTTCGTGTCGTTCATCGTGATCCTGGCGCTGACGCTGGTGACGACCGTGCACGACGTGGCCCTCACCACGATGCCCCTGCTGGGTCTGGGCATCGCGGTCGACTACTCGCTCCTGCTGGTGGCCCGCTGGCGGGAGGAGCAGGCGGGCGGGCACCGCGGCGACGAGGCCGTGCACCGGGCCATGGCGGGCGCGGGGCGGGCGGTGCTGTTCAGCGGCGTCGCGGTCGCGATCGGCCTGGTGACCATGGTGGTGCTGCCGGTGCCGTTCCTGCGCAGCCTCGGCCTCGCCGGGATGATCATCGCGGCGGTGAGCGTGGCCACGACGCTGACCGTGCTGCCGGTGCTGCTCGCCCTCACCGGGCAGCGGCTCGACCGCAGGCGCGCCCGCGACGGCCGGGACGAGCCTCCCTTCCGGCGTGAGGCGCGGGCCGGGCGGGCCTGGTCGGCGTGGGCGCGCGGCGTGGTGCGGCTGCGGTGGCCCGCCGCCCTGCTCACCGGCGGGCTGCTGGTGGCGCTGACGGTGACCGCCCTGGGCGTCAACCTCGGCCTGCCGGAGAGCAGGAACCTGCTGACCTCGGGGCCCGGCCACGAGGGGCTGTCCGCGTTGCGCCAGGCGGGCGTCCCGGCCGGCTCGATCACCCCGTTCGACGTCCTGGTGACCGGCGACCCCGCCCGGACCGCCGAGAGGCTGCGGGGCGTGGAGGGCGTGTCGGCCGTGCTCGCCCCCGACGGCCCGTCCTGGCGCCGCGACGGCACCGCCGTCGTCACCGTGCTCCCGGCCGCGGAGAACGGCACCGAGGAGGGCGAGGCGACCATCACCCGGGTGCGCGAGGCGGCACCGGCCGGCGCGCGGGTCGGCGGCAACGCGGCGCAGAGCATGGACTTCCAGGAGCGCACCTACGGGGCGTTCCCCTGGATGCTCGGCCTGATCGCGCTGGTCACGTTCGTCATGCTGGCACGGGCGTTCCGCTCGCTGCTGCTGCCGTTGAAGGCGATCGTCCTGAACCTGCTCTCGCTGGGCGCGGTGATCGGCGCGATGGTGGTGCTGTGGCAGTTCGGCTGGGGGACCAGGGAACTGCTGGGCATCCAGCCCACCGGCTCGATCGGCGAGTTCGTGCCGCTCACCATCTTCGCCTTCCTGTACGGCCTGAGCATGGACTACGAGGTGTTCATCCTGGCCAGGATGCGCGAGGAGTACGACAGGTCGGGCAGCACGGAGCACGCGGTGATCGAGGGCGTGGGCCGCACCGGGCGGCTGGTCACCTCGGCGGCGCTGATCCTGTTCATCTCCTTCACCGCGCTGGCCATGACCCCCGAGCTGGACGTGAAGGTGTTCGCCAGCGGCCTCGCCCTGGGCATCTTCCTGGACGCCACCCTGATCCGCGGCATCCTGGTCCCGGCGGTGGTCGCGATGATGGGCCGGTGGAACTGGTGGCTGCCCGTCTGGGCGGCGCGGCTCCTGCGGGTGGAGCCCTCGCCGCTGAGGAGGGAGAACCCCGAACCGGTCCGGGTCCCGGAACCGGTCTAGGGTCCCGCGGACGGCGAGACGGCCACCGCCTCCGAGAGGCGGTGGCCGTTCGCGTGTCTCCCCGTTGCCCGGCCCGTCAGACGGCGGTCAGCACGGCCGCGGAGTTGAAGCCACCGGAGCCGCGGGCCACGACCAGCGCGGCCGACAGCCCGTTCACGATCCTGGCCTCGGTGACCAGGTCCACGCCCTCGACGGCGGCGGTGCCGACGGTCGGCGGGATCATCCCGCCGGTCAGGGACAGGGCCGCCCACGCGACGTCGAGGGCCGCGCCGCCGGAACACAGGCGACCGGTCATCGTCTTGGGCACCGTCACCGGCACGCGGCGGCCGCCGAACACCTCCCGCAGCGCCGCCACCTCCTGGGCGTCCCTGACCGGATCGCCGGCGCCGTCGGCGAAGACCACCCCGATGTCGTCAGGGCCGAGCCCGGCGCGGGCGATCGCCTCGCGCATGGCCCTGGCGTACTGGCGGTGGCCGGGTGCCGGGTCGGCCACGTGGTGGGCGTCGTGGGTGGAGGCGGTCCCGGCGATCTCGGCGTAGACCGTGGGGGTGCCCCGGCCGAGGGCGCTGTGCCGGTCCTCCACGACGAGGATCGCACCCCCCTCGCCGGGGACGTGGCCGCCGGCGTCGGGGGCGAAGGGCCGGTAGGCCACGGCCGGGTCGCTCCCGCGTCCGACCGTCGCCTCACCGGCCTGGCAGGCCAGCGCGTACGGCGACAGCGGCGCCTCGGTGCCCCCGGTCACGACGACCTCGGTGCCCCGGCGGATCAGCCGGGCCGCCTCGGCCAGCGCGTCGATCGCCCCGGCCGCGTCCGCGACCAGCACCCCGCAGGCGCCCTTGAGCTGGTGCTTGATGGACAGCTGGCCGCTGCCGGCGGCGTAGAACCAGCCGATGGACTGGTAGGCGCTCACCGCCCGCGGCCCCTTGCTCCACAGCGCCTGGATCTCCCGCTGCCCGAAGGCGTTCCCTCCGGAGGCCCCGGCGGTCACCACCGACAGGTCGAACGGGTCCTCCCTCGCGGGGTCGAGGGCGGCGTCGGCCAGGGCGAGCTCGGTGGCGGCGAGGGCGAACCAGGTCCACCGGTCGGTCTGCACCAGCAGCTTGCTGTCGACGAACTCGCGCTCGTCGAAGCCGGTGACCTCCCCCGCCAGCCTGATCGGCGCCCCGGTGGCGTCGAACGACGTCACCGGGCCGATCCGGCTCCGCCCCGTCAGGGATCCCTCCCAGTGCTCGACCACGCCGATCCCCGTCGGGGCGACCACGCCGATTCCGGTGATCACGGCTCTACGGTCGCTCATCGGCCCGCCCCCGGCTCGGAGAAGATCATCGCGGACTGGAAGCCGCCGAAGCCGCTGCCGGCGGAGAGCGCGTGCCTGGCGGTCACCTCGCGTGCGACCAGGGGAATGTAGTCCAGGTCGCATTCGGGGTCGGGAACGGTCAGGTTGGCGGTGGGCGGGACCACGCCCCGCTGCAGCACCAGGGCGCAGGCGGCCATCTCGATCGAGCCGATCGCGCCGAGCGAGTGGCCGATCACCGACTTGATCGAGCTGATCGGCACCCGTCGGGCGTGGTCGCCGAGGCTCCGCTTGTAGGCGGACGTCTCGTGCCGGTCGTTCTGCTTGGTCCCCGACCCGTGGGCGCTGATGTAGCCGATGTCCTCGGGGTTGAGCTCTGCCTGGCCGAGCGCGTCGCCGATGGCCTCGCCCAGTTCGAGACCGTCGGGCCGCAACCCGGTCATGTGGAAACCGTTGGCCCGCGCGGCGTAGCCGGTGACCTCGCAGTAGACGCGGGCGCCGCGCCTGCGGGCGTGCTCCAGCTCCTCCACCACCAGCACCGCCGCGCCCTCGCCGAGGACGAAGCCCTTGCGCCCGGCGTCGAAGGGCCGCGAGGCCGTCTCGGGCTCGCCGTTGCTCGGGCTGGTGGCGCGGATGGCGTCGAAGCACGCCACGGTGATCGGGGAGATCGGCGCGTCCGACGCCCCCGTGATCATCATGTCCGCCTCGCCGTCCTGGATGAGCCGGTAGGCCCGGCCGATCGCGTCGATGCCGGAGGTGCAGCCGGTCGAGACGACGGCGGCCGGACCGTTCACGCCGAACCGGACCGCGAGCTCGGCCGCCGCGCTGGAGGGCACCAGCGACTGGTAGAGGAACGGTTTGAGGTGGCGGTGGTCCACCTCCCAGTCCCTGCCGCGGTCGCTGGCGACCACGTACTCCTCCTCCAGGGTGATGGTGGCCCCCACGGCCGAGCCGAGGCTGATCCCGGCCCGCTCGGGGTCGGCCGCGCCGAGGTCGAGGCCGGAGTCGGCCAGTGCCTCGTCGGCGCAGGCGACGGCGAGCTGGGTGAAGCGGTCCATCCGCCGGGTCTCGCGCGGGGTGAGCCCGTGGGCGGCCGGGTCGAAGTCGACCTCGGCCGCGATCTGGGAGCGGAACGGGGACGGGTCGAAGGCGGTGACCCGGCGGATGGCCGGTTTGCCGTCCACGATCCGGTTCCAGAACTCCTCCCGGCCCACCCCGCCCGGGGCGATCACCCCGATGCCGGTGACGACGACCCGTCTCACGTTCCCACCTTCCCGGGATAGGGCTCGGTGTCCACGTGCCCGAGTTCGGGCCTCGGGGCGAGCGGGCTGAGCTGGAAGACCACGAGCACGTCGTCCTCGCCGACATTGGTGAGACGGTGCCTGACCTCGCGGGGGACGAGCAGCGCCTGCTCGGCGCCGACGGTGAGCGGCTCGCCGTCGAGGTCCACCCTGAGCGTCCCGGTCGCGACGAACACGTACTCCTCGGAGTAGGGGTGGTAGTGCTCGGAGATCCCCTCACCCGGCGCCAGCCGCACGGCCCCGCAGAAGCCCGACGAGGAACCGCAGGTCGCCGGGGAGACCAGGGTGCGCAGGTCGCCACCGCGCTTGGTGTTGGACGGCACGTCGTGGAAGCCCACGACGCGGCGGCGGCGCCGCTCCACCTTCTCCTTGATCAGCGACATCTGGACCGCGGAGCCGGCGTTGATCCGGTCGGTCATCTCCCGGGTGTCGACCGGGGCCTCGGGCCTCATGTGGAAGTCCTGCACCCAGCGCATGCGGGTGCGGTCGGGACCGAGTTCCTCGTAGACCCAGGTGATGTTCATGAACTCGAACGGCCCGGTCTCCACCCGGCGCGCCCGGACCGTCCAGGTGTCGCGGTCCCAGGAGCGCTCCGACACCCAGGACCAGACGCGGTCCTGCTCGTCGGGGTGCATGGTGAGCCGGAAGGTCACCGAGTCGTCCGACTCGGCGAGCACCTCCACCTTGGCGTACTCGGAGAAGAGCTCCGGCCAGGTCTGGACGTCGTTCGTCCGGTCCCAGACGAATCCGATGGGCGCGTCGATCTCGATCGCGTTGTCGGTGTGTCCGATCATGATGTGCGTTCTCCCCTCAGGCGCCGGCCGCCGCCAGCCGCTCGGTCACGAGTTCTCTCATCAGGGACGGCGTGGCCTCGGCCGTCAGCTGTTCCTCCACGTCCACCCCGAACCGGTCCTGGATCCGGGTGGCGATCTCCACCCGGGCCAGCGAGTCGAGGTCCAGCTCGTCGAAGCTGAGCTCCAGGGCGTCGTCCCCGGTGGCGGGGTCCAGGCCCACGGCGAGCAGCAGTTCGCGCACGTTCTCTTCGGTGAATGGCATCGTCGTCGTTTCCTGTCGTCGGTCGGTGTCGCGGAAGTGCGGGTCGGTGTCTCGGAAGTGCGGGCCGATGTCTCCGAAGTGCCCGCCGGTGTCACGGAGGTCCCCGCCGGTGCCGCGGGAGGATCAGGCCGGCGTCCCCGGGTGCCGGCTGTCGTCGCGCACGGCGTCGACGAGCCAGATCCGCGCCGCGCCGACCGCCCGCGGGTCCGCCATCGCGGGGACGGGACGGCCCAGCTCGCGGGCGAGGTCGGCCTGGTGGGTCACCGAGGCGCGCCAGCCGTACCCGGCGAGCCACGCCTGCGGGTCCTCCACGGCGGACCGCCAGGCGGCCTGGGTGGAGGCGAGCCTGCTCATGGCGGGCCGCATCTGCGGCAGCTCGACGTACGCCCGGTTGACGTGCTCGACGGCGAGCCTGCTGCCGGGGGTCGACAGCTCGGAGACCCGGCCGAGGACGCGCGCGCCGTCCTGCGGCGTGAGGTACATCAGCACGCCCTCGATCAGCCAGGCGATGGGCTCGTCCGGGTCGAGGCCCGCGGCCAGCAGCGGCGCCGGCCAGTCCTCGCGCAGGTCGGCGGGGACGACCGTACGGTCGCAGGCGGGCTGGGCCCCCTGGTCGGCCAGTGCCTTCTCCTTGAAGGAGATCAGGTCCGGCAGGTCGACCTCGAACAGGCGGGTGCCCTCGGGCCATTCCAGCCGGAACGCGCGGGTGTCCAGGCCGGCGGCGAGCAGGACCACCTGCCGCGGTCCCGCGGACACGGCCTCGCGCAACCGGTCGTCGAAGAAGCGGGTGCGCAGGACGAAGTGCTCCCCGGCGCGGCGGCCCGCCTCGCTGAGCCCGGCGATCCGCCCTGCGGCGTCGGCGAGCGGACCCGCCAGCGGGTCGTCGAAGAGCCGGTCGGGCCGCGTGCTCTCGGCCTCCCTGGCCTGGGCGATCACCACCGCGGTGCGGCTCACGCCGGTGGGCAGGCCGGGTTCTCCGGTGGGTCGGGTCATTCCTCGCTCCTGTCGCCGATGAAGTCGATGGCCATGGTGAGCCGGTAGGTCTCGCGATAGACCAGCCGGTCGAAGGTCAGGCGCATGAACGCGTCACGCGCCGCGCAGGCGACCGGGTGCCGCCAGCGGGTGAGCTCGCCGTTGACCCGCGACCGCCGGACCATCCGGGTGGTGCGGTCCACCCGCCGGGCCTCGTAGCCGGCCAGCGCCCGCGGCACGTCGCCGCCGGTGAGCTCGTCGGCCAGCACGAGGGCGTCCTCGATCGCCTGGCCCGCGCCCTGGCCGAGGTTGAACGTCATGGGGTGGGCCGCGTCCCCCAGCAGCGTCACCGGGCCGTGGCTCCAGCGCCGCAGCGGGGGCCGGTCGAAGACGTGCACCGGGGTGACGTCGTCCGCCCCGGTGGCCGCGATCAGGCCGGGGATCGGGTCGGGCCAGCCGGCGAACTCCGCGGCCAGCATGTCGAGGGTGCTCACCCCGAGCCTCGGGGCGACCCGGTCGCCGAGGACCCCGTCCCAGTAGACGTGGTCGCCGGCGAGCCGGTAGCAGACGAACCACCGGCCGCGGCCCCACGTGCTGAGGAAGGTGTTCGCGGGCACCCCGGAACCCGGCAGCCGGATCACCCCCTGGAAGGCGGTGAACCCGGCGTAGCGGGGCGGCGGGTCCCCGGGGAGCAGCGCGGCGCGTACGGCCGAGCGCAGCCCGTCCGCGCCGACGAGCAGGTCCGCCCGCTCCTCGCGGCCGTCGCCGAACCGGGCCACGACACGGTCGCCCGTCACGGTGAGGCCGGTGAACCGGGAGCCCGTCACGAGGTCGTCCCCCACCTGGCCGGCGAGCAGGGCGTGCAGCTCGGGGCGGCTGACGCTGTAGACGGGTGCGCCGAGAGGTCCGGACATGCGCGCCATGGACCACTCCGCGATCCGGCGGCCGCGCGCGTCCCTGAACAGGTGCCGGTGCAACTCGTGCCCGGCCTTGCGGACCCCGGGCTCCAGCCCGAGCTCGCGCAGGGCCAGCACGGCGTTGTGCCAGAGCACCAGCCCGTGTCCGGCCTGTGCCGCGCGCAGCCCGGGAGCGCGTTCGTGCACGCTGACCTCGGCTCCCGCGGCCCGCAGCGCCAGCGCCGCGGTCAGCCCGCCGATGCCGCCCCCGACGACGACCACCCTCACGCGGGGCCCCGCTCGACGGCCGCCGCGGAGGGCTCCGCTCCGGGCGGGGCGTCCGCCTCCTCCCCCGCCGGGGTTTCGTCCCCCACCGGCGCGCCCGCCTCCGTCTCCGCCCGGACCAGGAAGCGCAGGGAGCGGGCCTCGGTCATGCACTCCCGCATCGGCCGGACGAGCTCGCGGTGCTCCTCGGTGGCCTCCCAGGCGAGGAAGTCGGCAGGCCGGCGCCACTCGCTGGTGATCAGCCACTGCTCGGGGTCGGTGAGCGACTGGCAGACCTGGTCCTTGAGGTGCCCGGGTACGCCGCCGGACACCTGGTACCGGATCTTCTCGTAGGCGGCCAGGAAGTCCTCCCGCCGCTCGGCGGGCACCCTGACCAGGAAGACGATCCGGGCCCTCACCGGGGGCCTCCCACACCGGGCGGTGGTCCGCCGAGTTCGGAGGTGAACTCGAACCTGCCCAGCACCGGCACGCTGCTTCCGTACAGGCCGTCCGCGGCCTCGCTGGTCAGGAAGGCCACGACATTGGCGACCAGGTCCGGGGTGACGGTGTGGTCGAAGTTCATCCCCGGGCGTTCCCGTCGCTTGTCCGGGGTGTCCGCCATGGTCATCACGACCGTGTTGGCGTGGATGCCACTCCGCTTCACCTCGTGCGCGATGGAGCGCACCCAGGCGACCAGGGCCGCCTTCGCGGCGGCGTACGCCGACAGCGCGGGCAGCGGCTCGTCCGCGAGCGGGGTGCTGAAGTAGACCAGCCGCGCCCCCTCGGTCAGGTGCGGCAGGATCGCCCGGGTGGCGGTGACGGCCGACAGGAAGTTGTCCCGCAGCATCTGCTCGTAGACGCCGGTGTCCATCAGGAACAGCGGCCCGGCCCGGAAGCCGCCGACCATGTGGACCAGGCCGTCGAGCCGGCCGAAGCGCCTGACGGCCTCCTCGGCGGCCAGGCGGGCGCCCTCGGGATCGGAGACGTCCGTGGCCAGCGTCTCGATCCGCCCCGCGACGCCGTGCCGCCGCTCCAGCAGGGCGAGGCGGTCCTTGTCGCGGCCGGTGAGCAGCAGCCGGTCCCCCCGGGCGCCGAGCAGCTCGATCACGGCCTCGGCGAGCTGCCCGGTCGCCCCGGTGATCAGGAAGACGGGGGCGGTCATCGGACCGGCTCCGCGACCCGGGTGGTCACGTGGTCCATCAGCGCCGACAGGAAGAAGGATCGCGCGCCCTCGGGGCTGCTCATGTCGCGCGGGACCGCGAGGTAGGCGTCCAGCTCGCGTTCCAGTCTCTGGATGCCCGGCTGCCTGGACAGGTGGGCCATCACGCTCGGCAGGTTGCCGTCGATCTCGATGAGACGGATGACCGTGGTGTCCTTCATGAAGATCGAGGTGCTCAGCAGCCGGGTTCCGTCGGGGGTCTCCCACTCGGGGGGAGCGTAACTCGACAGCAGTTCCCGCACCGCCGCCTCCGTACCGGGCCTGATCTGGAAGGTGATCGCGTAGCGCTGCATCGGGCTTCCTTGGGTCAGGGGCGGCCGTCCGCCGCCTTCTGGGACCAGACTGTTCGCGAGGGGCCGGGCTGTCTTCCGCCACGTGGCCGAACCTGCGCTCCCCCGGCGGTGGGGTCCTCTCCGCCCCGGGCGGGAGCCCGTCGCTCCTCACCGGCGGTCCCCGGCCTCCGTCCGCGCGGAACAGAATCACATTCGCCCAAGCAACCAGCTGCTTTACGCTTGATCGAAACCCTGGTTAATTGAATTGCGGACATCGCAATTCACAAATATTCCACCTGCGCGTCAATCGTTCGCAGATAATATGATTTATCCTGATAGACCTTAAGAATCTCTGAGCTACTTCTGTGAGAACCCATAGAACGGTCGGGCGACACAGGCACTGGTGGTACGCGCTGACGGGAGGCTGTTAAGTCCCCCGACGTCCATCCCGAGGGTTCAGGAACGGGCCTGACAGACGTCCTCAATAGTCAAAGAATAGAATCTTAACGAAGTCTGTGACAGCCCATATGATTTGCTTGATATAGTCGCTTTTTCTGACTACGCTCACCTTTCATGGGGGAACGACGGGGCAAAACAACCCAAGAATGCAAGCACCTCTCATGTTTAGCGAGTAGCCGATCTCAGCGGATCCCGACGGGGTGGGTTCGATGAGCACCTTCCTCGGCTATCTCGTCTCAGAGCTGAGCTGGACCGACCTGCTGTGCTCGACGGTGGCGGCGCTCCTGGCCATCGCGTCGTTCACACTCGGCACCCGCCGGCACACCAAGTCCATACTGGCCAGGAGCGAGAGCGCCGCGACACTGCGCGAACGGCGCCGGATCGCCCGTAACCTGCACGACGGGGTGGGACACGGCCTGACCGTCATCGCCCTCCAGGCCCGGCGGCTGACCGGCTCACCGGCGACGGCCCACCACGTGGCCCAGATCATCGAGGAGACGGTCCAGGCGACCCTGACCGACCTACGGGGGACCCTGACCGACCTGCGGCACGAGCCGCCTCCCCCGGGGGGAAGGCACGACCTCCCCCCGGGGGAGGAGCCGCGGCGCCACGACGACGGCGTGCTCCTGTCGGCCAGGCTGACCGAGCTCGCCGGGCGCTTTCCCTTTCCCGACCTGGCCGTACGGCTGCGCAACGTCGCCGCCGAACGCCACGTACCGCCCGAGGTCGCCCGGACGGCGTTCCGCGTCGCCCAGGAGGCCCTGACGAACGCGCTCAAGCACAACGCCGGCCCGGTCCACCTGGAGGTCTGCTTCGGCGAGAAGCTGAGCGTCTCGGTGGTCAACGAGACGCGCCCCCCCGGTGTGATGGCGGTGGCCATGCCCCTTCCCCGCAGGCAGGGCGGCGGCACGGGGCTGCGGGGCCTGTCGGAACGCGTCGCCGAGCAGGGAGGTCACCTGGAGTCAGGACCGCTGACCGGGGGCGGATTCGTCACCCGGGCCGTCATTCCGGTGACTCCCGCCATCTTCAGAGAGGACGAGCCATGCGGAAGATCCGCGTCCTGATCGCCGACGACCAGCCGCTGATCCGCAGCGGTCTGCATGCCGTCTTCGACGTGGTGCCGGACATCGTGGTGGTCGGGGAGGCACGGCACGGGGTGCAGGCGGTGCAGTCGGTCAAGACACTCCGCCCGGACGTCGTGCTGATGGACATCAACATGCCGCGCATGGACGGCATCACCGCCACCAGGGAGATCTGCAAGCTGGGTGCCGCCTATCCCGCGAAGGTCGTCATCCTGACCATCTACGACCAGGACGAGCACGTCTTCGAGGCGCTGCGCAGCGGTGCAAGCGGCTTCATCCTCAAGCACACGCCCACCGACCGGCTGGTGGACGCCGTGCGCGAGGTCGCCGAGGGCGACGCCCTGCTGTCGCCCTCGGTGACGCGCAAGCTCATCGACGAGTTCGCCAGGCGCCCGGTGCTCTCGGCCGCGCCGACCGCGGTGCTCGACCAGCTCACCGAGCGGGAGCGCGAGGTGTTCCAGCTGCTCGTACGGGGATACGGCAACGACGAGATCGCACGCGCGCTCGTGCTCGGCGACAGCACGATCAAGTCGCACGTCCAGCACCTCTACCAGAAGCTCGGCGTGCGCGACCGGGTGCAGATCGTGATCTTCGCGTACGAGAACGGCCTGGTCGCGGCCACTCCCCGGGGCTGACGCGGCTCCGGTGCGCGAAGGCGGGCCGTCTCCCCCGCGGGGAGGCGGCCCGCCTCGCGTCCGGCCCGCCTTCACGAACACGGGCCGGCTCCCCTCGGGGAACCTTCGCGACAGCGGACCGGTCCTTCGAGGCCACGCGAACGCGGACCGGCTCCCCTCGGGGAAGGAGACGGTCCCCTCCCCGGAGGAGCCCCGGGTTCACGCCGGCGGCGGGCGACACCGGCCGGGCCGGGTTCCTACGGTGGGACGGACCCGATCGACCGGCCACCGAGGAGTGCCCGTGCCCGACCAGATCCTGATCGTCGCCCGCCTCAGTCCCGGCGGTTCCGGCGAGGTCTCCCGCCTCTTCGGCGAGTCCGACGCCGGCGAGCTCCCCCGCGCGCTCGGGGTGACGCGCCGCGACCTGTTCCTCTACCGGGACCTCTACTTCCACCACGTCGAGTTCGAGGGCTCCGCCGCCGAGGCGATGGCGATCGCCCGCGGGCGGGAGGACTTCCTGCGGCTGAGCGAGGACCTCGACCCGCACGTCAGGCCGTACGACCCGGACACCTGGCGCGGCCCCGCCGACGCGATGGCGCGGCGGTTCTACCACTGGACTCCCGAGGAGCGCGCCCTGTGACGATCTCACCCGCCGCGCCGGCCACCGCGCCCGGACTGTGGGCGCGCTGCCCCGGCTGCGCCGCCATCGTGTACGCCCCCCGCCTGGCCCGTACGCAGCGTGTCTGCCCCGAGTGCGGTCACCACCACCGGCTGAACGCCGTCGAGCGGCTTCGCACCCTGGTGGACGACGGCTCCTTCCGCGCCGCCCCGCAGGTGCGCGGCGGCGACCCGCTGGGCTTCGCCGACTCCCGGCCCTACGCCGAGCGCCTGGCCCAGGCGCGCGGGCGCACCGGCCTGGACGACGCCGTCCTCCACGGCACCGCCACCGCCGGCGGCCACCGCGTGGTCGTCGCCGTCATGGACTTCTCCTTTCTCGGCGGCAGCATGGGGTCGGCGGTCGGCGAGGCCGTCACCCGCGCCTGCGAGCAGGCGCTGGACGAGCGCGTCCCGCTGGTCCTGGCCATCGCCTCCGGCGGCGCCCGCATGCAGGAGGGCGGCCTGTCCCTGATGCAGATGGGCAAGACCGCCCAGGCGATGCGGCGCCTGCGGCGAGCGGGCGTGCTCAGCGTCTGCGTGCTGACCGACCCCACCTTCGGCGGGGTCACCGCCTCGTTCGCCACCCTCGGGGACGTGCTGATCGCCGAGCGCGGCGCGCTCGTCGGCTTCGCCGGGCCGCGCGTCATCGCCTCGGCGACCCGGGAGAAGCTCCCCCGGGGCTTCCAGAGCGCCGAGTATCTCGCCGGGCGCGGCATGCTCGACCGGGTCGAGCCCCGCGACGGCCTGCGTCCCCTGCTCGCCCGGCTGCTGTCCACGACCGGCCGGACCGGGGACGGACACGCCCAGGAGCCGCCTCCCGGCGGGCCCGCGGCGGTGATCCGCGATCCGGGCGAGCTGTCCGGCGTGCTGACCGCCCAGGAGACCGTGCGGCTGGCCCGCGACACCCGGCGCCCGACCGCCCTCGACTACATCTGGCACCTGTGCTCGGACTTCGTGGAGCTCCACGGGGACCGCACGCACGGCGACGATCCGGCGATCGTCGGCGGCACCGGCCTGATCGGCGGGAGGCCCGTGATGATCGTCGGCCACCAGAAGGGTCATGACACCAAGGAGCTGGTCGCCAGGAACTTCGGCCTCGCCCACCCCGAGGGGTACCGCAAGGCGCTGCGGCTGATGTCGATGGCCGACCGGCTCGGCCTGCCGGTGGTGACCCTCGTCGACACCCAGGGCGCCGCCCCGGGTGTCGGGGCCGAGGAACGCGGCCAGTCCTGGGCGATCGCCGAGTGCCTCGCCGGCATGTCGGAGCTGTCGGTCCCGGTGGTCGCGACCGTGGTCGGCGAGGGCGGCAGCGGCGGGGCGCTGGCCCTGGCGGTGGCCAACCGGGTGCTGATGCTGCGCCACGCCGTCTACTCGGTGATCAGCCCGGAGAGCTGCTCGACGATCCTGTACGGCGACCCCTCGCACGCTCCCGAGCTGGCCGAGTCCCTGCGGATCACCGCGCCGGAGCTGCTGCGGCTCGGCGTCGTCGACGGGGTCGTGCCCGAACCGCGGGGCGGCGCGCAGGAGGATCCGGTGGCGGCGATGGACGCGCTCAAGGCGGCCGTCCTGGAGTCGCTGCGCGAGCTGTCCGGGCTGAGCGGCGACGAGCTGCGCAAGCATCGCCACGAGCGGTTCCGCGGGCTGGGAGTGATCGAAGGTGGATGAGCGGATCGCCGGCAGACCCGGCTCCGAGGAGGACGCGCACGCGGCGATGCGGCTGCTGCGCGAGGAGGTCGGCAACCTCGTCAAGACCGTTCCCGGCCCGGTGGCGGCCATCTCCCTGCGCCTGGGCGAGTGCGCCCTGGAGGTGACCTGGGCCTCCCCGCAGGCCGCCGCGCCGGATCCGCGGCCCGTCGCCGTGGCCGCCACCGGGCAGGCCGCGCGACCGGCGGAGACCGGCCCCCTCGACGCGGCGCGGGAGCACTCCCCGTCGCACGCGGTGACCGCTCCCCTGGTCGGCACCTTCTACGTCGCCGCCGAGCCGGGGGCCCCGCCCTTCGTGCAGCCGGGCGACCGGGTGGACGCCGACCAGACGATCGGCATCGTCGAGGCCATGAAGCTGATGAACCCGGTCGTCGCCGGACGGGCGGGCGAGGTCGTCGAGGTGGTCGCGGGCAACGGCGAGCCGGTGGAGTACGGGCAGGTCCTGATACGGCTACGGACGGACGACGCATGAGTTTCGCGAGGATGCTCATCGCCAACCGGGGCGAGATCGCGCTGCGCGTGGCCAGGACCTGCCGCGAGATGGGCATCGAGACCGTCGCCGTGTACTCCACCGCCGACCGCGACGCCCGGTTCGTGGCCTACGCCGACAGGGCCGTCCACATCGGCCCGGCCCCGGCCCGGCGCAGTTACCTCTCCGTGCCCGCCGTCATCGAGGCGGCCCTGCAGACCGGGGCGGAGGCGATCCACCCGGGCTACGGCTTCCTGTCGGAGGACGCCGACTTCGCCAGGGTCTGCGCGGACAACGGGATCACCTTCGTCGGCCCCACCCCCGAGGTCATGGAGTGCGTCGGCGACAAGGCGCGGGTGCGCTCCCTGATGGCCGAGGCCGGGCTGCCCGTCCTGCCCGGCAGCGAGGGCGCCGTACCCTCGGTGGCCGAGGCCGAGCGGATCGGCGCCGAGATCGGCTACCCGGTCATCGTGAAGGCCGCCGCGGGCGGCGGCGGGCGGGGCATCGAGGTGGCGCGCGACCGGGCCGAGCTGCGCGACGTCCACCGGCGCACCACCGCGTTCGCCCGGCAGATGTTCGGCAACGGCGACGTCTACATCGAGCGGTTCGTGCCGGTGGCCCGCCACGTGGAGGTGCAGCTGCTGGGAGACTCCGCCGGGACCGTCGTCCACCTGGGAGAGCGCGACTGCTCGCTGCAGCGGCGCAACCAGAAACTCGTCGAGGAGGCGCCCTCCCCCGAGCTGCCCGAGAAGGTCCGCGGGCTGCTCGGCGAGTACGCGGTGGCCGGGGCGCGGCACGTCGGCTACACCGGCGCGGGGACGATGGAGTTCCTGGTCGACCCGGCCGGGGAGGCGACCTTCATGGAGATCAACGCCCGCATCCAGGTCGAGCACACGGTCACCGAGATGCTCACCGGCGTCGACCTGGTCAGGGAGCAGATCCGGGTGGCCGCGGGCGAGCGCCTGCCCTTCACCCAGGAGCAGGTCCGCTTCACCGGCGCGGCCATCGAGTGCCGGGTGAACGCCGAGGACCCCGGCGCGGGGTTCCGCCCCGCCCCCGGCCGCCTGACGGTCTTCCGCCCGCCCGGCGGGCCCGGCGTGCGGGTCGACTCCGGGTTCGTCCAGGGCGACACGATACCGCCGGACTACGACTCGATGATCGCGAAACTGGTCGTCTGGGCGCCCACCCGGCAGGAGGCCATCGCCAGGGCCGATCGCGCGCTCGCCGAGTTCGCCGTGGAGGGGCCGGGGGTGGCCACCACCATCCCGCTGCTGCGCGAGCTGCTCGCACAACCGCGGTTCGCCGCGGGTGAGCACAGCACCGGATTTGTGGACACGTTCATGAGCGAGCAGGGACATATACGCTGGTCTGCGTAAACTTTTCTGAATGCTGACGTAAATCCGGGGTACTCGCCACCACATGACCGATTCTCAGGGGATCATCGGAGCCCGCTACCGCCTGCTCGAACGCATCGGCCGAGGAGGCATGGGAACGGTCTGGCGAGCGCGCGACGAGGTCCTGGGCCGCGAGGTGGCGGTCAAGGAGGTCATCCCCTCCCCCGACCTCACCGGTCCCGAACGCGAGGTCTTCACCGTACGGACCCTCAGGGAGGCCCGTGCCGCCGGGCGGATCGGCCACCCCGGGGTGGCGACGGTCTACGACGTGATCGAGGAGCAGGGGCGTCCCTGGATCGTCATGCAACTGGTCGACTCCCGCACGCTCGGAGCGGTGATCAGGGAGGACGGGCCGCTGCCGCCGATGCGGGTGGCGCGGATCGGGCTGGAGGTGCTGGGCGCGCTGCTCGCCGCCCACCACGCGGGCGTCCTGCACCGCGACGTGAAGCCGGACAACGTGCTGATCGCCGCGGACGGGCGGGCCGTGCTCACCGACTTCGGCATCGCCGTCCTGGAGGGCGACTCGTCGATCACCAGGACCGGTTCGCTCATCGGCACCCCGGCGTTCATCGCGCCGGAGCGGGCGAGCGGCGGACCTGCCGAGTTCGCCTCCGACCTGTGGTCGCTCGGCGTGACGCTCTACGTGGCCGTCGAGGGACGCTCTCCCTTCGAGCGGGCTCACCCGCTGGCGACGCTCAGCGCCGTCATGCATCAGGAGCCGTCACCGATGCGGTTCGCCGGGCCGCTCGCCCCGGTGATCCACGGCCTGCTCCACAAGGATCCGGCGCGGCGCATGTCCGCCCGCGAGGTGCAGGTCCATCTGACCTCGCTGGTGAACGGGACCGCGCCGCAGCCGACCATGCCCATCGAGATTCCGGCCGGGATTCCCGCCGAGCCGACGGCAGGTACGCAGGCCGGGCCGTCGACCGGGCCGTCCGCGGTGATCCCCGCGTTCGCCGCCGTCCCGGACGGCGTCCCCACCACCCCGGCGGGAGCCGCACCGCCCCCGCCGCCCCCCGCACCGCCCGGCTCCGGACCCGAGCCGGTTCCGGTCTCGGTCTCTCCCAGACGGCGGCGCCCGGCGATGGCCGCCCTGGTCGCGGCGGCCGTCGCACTCGCCGCGAGCGCGGGAGGGCTGGCGTGGGTCGCCTCCAACTCCTCGCCCCCGATCCCCAGGGAGCCGTCGACCTCGGCGAGCGTGGCGCCCGACGAGGGGAAGCCCTCGGGCGAGCCCGAGCAGGCGAAGGTGCCCGCGCGTAACGCCCCCACCCAGAACGACGAGGGCGGGACCTCCGGCCGCCCGGCCCCGGAGAGGCCGGAGAACGGCGACCCCGCCCCGCAGGACAGGCCGTCGGACAAGCCGACGGAGAAGCCGACGGACAAGCCGACGGACAAGCCGACGCAGGCACCCCCGGACGAGCCCGAGGAGGATCCCGCCGACGAGGGGGAGGGCGAGGAGCAGGACCAGGGCGGGGGGACCGGCGAGGATTCGGGGCAGGACGACACCCCGGGCGAGGGCCAGCAGGGCGACTCATCCGACCAGGTCGACCCCAACGCCGGAACGGCCGCGCTCGAGACGGGCACCGGGGGCGAGGGCGAGATCGGAAGGGCCGGGGCGGCCCGCTAGGGGAAGGCCCGGCGGTGGGGCCGGGAAGGTCCGGGGACCGGCGAAGCCCCGAGGCCCCGAGGGCGGAGAACCCGGAAGATCACCACCCGGTCCCGGCCGTCCGGACCCGGTGGATCACCCGGGAACGGCGGACCGCGTCAGGACTCGGCGGCCACGATCGTCAGGGCGTTGGCCAGATCGTCGGGGTAGGCGGTGCTGAAGGAGACCCACTCGCCGGTGGAGGGGTGCTCGAAGGCCAGGGAGACCGCGTGCAGCCACTGCCGGCTCACCCCCAGGCGCGCGGCCAGGGTGGGGTCGGCCCCGTACAGCATGTCGCCGACGCACGGGTGGCGCAGCGCCGACATGTGGACCCGGATCTGGTGGGTGCGGCCCGTCTCCAGCTTGATGTCCAGCAGCGACGCCGCGCGGAAGGCCTCGATCGTGTCGTAGTGGGTGATCGAGTCCTTGCCCCCGGACACGACCGCCCAGCGGCCGTCCCCGACGGGATGGCGGTCGATCGGCGCGTCCACGGTGCCGCGGTGCGGGTCGGGGTGGCCCTGGACCAGCGCGTGGTAGCGCTTGTCGACCGTACGCTCCTTGAAGGCCCGCTTCAGGTGGGAGTAGGCGTGCTCGCTCTTGGCGACGACCATCGCGCCGGTGGTGTTGGCGTCCAGCCGGTGCACGATGCCCTGGCGCTCGGCCGCGCCGCTGGTGGCCACCCGGTGGCCGGTGCCCAGCAGGCCGCCGATCACGGTGGGCCCGGTCCAGCCGGTGGTCGGGTGGGCGGCCACGCCGATGGGCTTGTTGACGACGACGATGTCGTCGTCCTCGTACACGATGTGCATCCCGGGCACCGGCTCGGCCACCGGCATCGGCGTGGTGGGCGGCGGCGGGAGGGTGACCTCCAGCCACGCGCCACCGTGGACCCGGTCGGATTTGATCGCGGTCGCACCGTCCACCAGCACGTCGCCGGCGACGATCAACTCGGCCGCGCGCGTACGGGAGAGGCCGAACAGGCGTGACAGGGCGGCGTCGAGGCGCTCGCCCTCCAGCCCGTCGGGGACGGGGAGGCTTCGCCGGTCAGCCATCGTTGTTCTCCTTGCTTTCCTTCGTGTCCTTCGTGTCCTTCGTGGTCTTCGCGGCTCCCGTGTCGCGCGTGCCGTCGATCTGGTAACCCCGCCAGGCGAGGAGGACCGCCAGGATCCCGCCGCAGACGATCGCCGAGTCGGCGATGTTCCAGACCGGGAAGTGACCGGGGAAGGTCTCGATGAAGTCGACCACGTGCCCCTGGAGCGGCGAGGGCCTGCCCGGGCCGAAGCCCGAGGGCCAGCGGAAGATCCGGTCGGTGAGGTTGCCGAGCGCCCCGCCGAGCAGCAGGCTCAGCGTGATCGCCCAGGGCAGGCTGCGCAGGTTGCGCGCGGTGCGCAGGATCGCCACCACGACGGCGGTCGCGACACAGGTGAAGATGATCGTCATCCCGGTGCCGAGGCTGAAGGCGGCCCCCGAGTTGAAGATCACCCGGAACTGGAGGAGGTCCGGGACGACCACGAGCGGTTCCCTGCCCTCCAGGGTCCTCAGCACGAGGGTCTTCGTGGCGAGGTCGAGGGCGTAGACGATGGGGACGATCGTCGCGAGCACGGCGATCCGCCGTGCCGGGAGCGGGGCGGCCGAGACCGCCGCCCCCTCCTCGGTGTCGCCCGTCAGCGGCGCTCCTCCCGCTGCTTGCAGGCCACGCACAGCGTCGCCCTCGGAAACGCCTGAAGGCGCTCCTTTCCGATCGGCTGATGGCACGATTCGCACACTCCGTAGGTCCCCGCGTCGATCCGGGCGATCGCTCGCTCGTTCTGCGCGACCAGGTCGCGCGAGTTCAGGGTAAGGGCGATTTCGCGCTCGCGTTCATACGTCCGGGCTCCGGCGTCGGCCTGATCGTCTCCCGCACCGTCGGTGACGTCGCTCGACGCGATCTCCGTCTCGGCCTTGGCGATCTCCTCGGTGAGCTCGTGGATCTCCGTGGCCAGTTGCCTGCGGACCTCCTTGAGCTCCTCGGCCGACCAGGTGACGACGGCACCGTCCTGGGACGGCGCCACCGCGCTGTTGTCTGCGCGCACGGTCGCGGCCATGGCGGCCTCCTTGTTCGATGGACCGTCTCCGATGTGGTAAACGGTGCGGGCAGCTTAGGTCTCCCATAACAGAACGGCAAACGACCCGCCGCATTCTTTACCACTCACGTAACATCCGGTCGCTTCCCCCTGATTCCGCCCAGCGGACCTCAATACGGGGAAGCTTCCAGGGGGGCGGGTGCGTTATCGTGTGAGCCTGCAAGGCGTTGATGGGGACAGCAACCTCCGCATCACCTCGCACGAGCGACCCGGGGACGGTGCGAGCCCGGGGCGAGGCGCGAAGGCACGATCACCCCGGAGCCGCCGGAAGAACGGCCGCGACGACCCGACATCAGGCCCGCGGCGGCCCAGTAGACCCGGCAGCAGGCCGAAGGAAGAGGGCCTCGCGCGCACGCGAGGTCAAGGAGGGTGGTACCGCGGGGCCCCGACGGCCTCGTCCCTCCACGCCACAGCCGGTTCCAGCGTGGAGGTCCAGCCCATCATGTCCGCCTATTTCCGTTCTCTTCCCGCGCAGGTCGATCTTCCCGCGCTCGAGCACGAGGTGCTCGACCGGTGGCGGGACGGCAAGGTCTTCGAGCGTTCGGTCGAGCAGAACGCCGGCGGTCCCAACTGGGTCTTCTACGAGGGTCCGCCCACCGCCAACGGCATGCCCGGCGTCCACCACGTCGAGGCCCGCGTCTTCAAGGACCTCTTCCCCCGCTACAAGTCGATGCGCGGCTTCAACGTGCCCCGCAAGGCGGGCTGGGACTGCCACGGGCTGCCCGTCGAGGTCGCCGTCGAGAAGGAACTCGGCCTCTCCGGCAAGAAGGAGATCGAGGCGTACGGCATCGCCGAGTTCAACGACCGGTGCCGTGAGTCCGTGCTGAAGCACGTGGACGCCTTCGAGGAGATGACCGAGCGGATGGGGTACTGGATCGACCTGTCCCAGGCCTACCGCACGATGGACCCGGCCTACGTGGAGTCCGTCTGGTGGTCGCTCAAGGTCATCTTCGACAAGGACCTGCTGTCCCGCGACTTCCGCATCACCCCGTACTGCCCCCGCTGCGGCACCGGCCTGTCCGACCACGAGCTGGGCCAGCCGGGCGGCTACGAGACCGTCACCAGCCCGTCGGTCTACGTCCGCATGCCCGCGACCTCGGGACCGCTCGCCGACCTCGGCGCCTCGCTGCTGATCTGGACCACCACCCCGTGGACCCTGGTCTCCAACACCGCCGTGGCCGTGCACCCCGACGTGACCTACGTCGCGGCCCGCCCCGCCGGGTCCGACGAGGTCCTGGTGGTGGCCGAGCCGCTGCTGGCCGCCGCGCTGGGCGAGGGCGCCGAGGTGCTGGCCGCCTTCCAGGGCGCCGACCTGGAGCACACCACCTACACGCGCCCGTTCGACCTGGTCGACATCCCCGGCGCGCACTACGTGGTGCTCGGCTACTACGTCACCACCGAGGACGGCACCGGCCTGGTCCACCAGGCGCCCGCCTTCGGCGCCGACGACATGACGACCTGCAAGCGGTACGGGCTTCCCGTGGTCAACCCGATCGGCCCCGACGGCCGGTTCCTCGACGGCGTCCCCCAGGTCGGCGGCCAGTTCTTCAAGGACGCCGACGAGGGGCTCACGGCCGACCTGCGCGAGCGCGGCCTGCTCTACCGGGGCAGCCACTTCGAGCACAGCTACCCGCACTGCTGGCGCTGCCACACCGCGCTGCTCTACTACGCCCTCCCCGCCTGGTACATCCGCACCACCGCGATCAAGGACCAGCTCCTCGCCGAGAACGAGAAGACCAGCTGGTACCCCGAGACGATCAAGTGGGGCCGGTTCGGCGAGTGGCTGCGCAACAACGTCGACTGGTCGCTGTCGCGCTCGCGCTACTGGGGTACCCCGCTGCCCCTGTGGATCTGCACGGCCGACGAGTCGCACGTCACCTGCGTCGGCTCGCTGGACGAGCTGGGCCGCCTGTCCGGCCAGGACGTCTCCGCGCTCGACCCGCACCGCCCCTACGTGGACGACGTCACGCTGCCCTGCCCCACCTGCGGCAACGAGGCGCGCCGGGTGCCCGACGTGATCGACGCCTGGTACGACTCCGGCTCGATGCCGTTCGCCCAGTGGGGCGCCCCGTACATGAACGAGGAGATGCTCGAGAAGGCCTACCCGGCGCAGTTCATCTGCGAGGCCACCGACCAGACCCGCGGCTGGTTCTACTCGCTGATGGCGGTCGGCACGCTCGTCTTCGGCAGGTCCTCGTACGAGAACGTGCTCTGCCTCGGCCTCATCCTGGCCGAGGACGGCCGCAAGATGAGCAAGCACCTGGGCAACGTGCTCAAGCCGATGCCGCTGATGGACCAGCACGGCGCCGACGCGCTGCGCTGGTACATGGCCTGCTCCGGCTCGCCGTGGGCGGCCCGCAGGGTGGGACACGGCGCCCTGGAGGAGATCGTCCGCAAGGTCCTGCTCACCTACTGGAACACCACGTCGTTCTTCACCCTGTACGCCAACGCCGAGTCCTGGTCGCCGTCCCGGCTCGCCGAGGCGCCCGCGTACGACGAGCGCCCGCTGATCGACCGGTGGGCCCTCGCCGAGCTGCACCGGACCGTGGCCGAGGTCACCTCGTCGCTGGACGTCTTCGACACCGCCCGCGTCGGGCGGCGCCTCGCCGAGTTCCTCGACGACCTGTCCAACTGGTACGTGCGACGCTCCCGGCGCCGCTTCTGGACCGGTGACCCCGCGGCGTTCGCCACGCTGTACGAGTGCCTGGAGACCGTCACCCGGCTGATGGCACCGGTGGTGCCGTTCACCACCGACTACGTCTGGGACGTGCTCCGCGACACGGACGCCCCCTCCTCGGTCCACCTGGCCACCTGGCCCGACGTCAACGGCGAGCTGCTGGACCCGGAGCTGTCCGAGCGGATGGCGCTGGTCCGCCGCCTGGTGGAGCTGGGCCGTTCGGCCCGCGCCTCCAGCGGGGTCAAGACCCGCCAGCCGCTCGGCCGCGCCCTGGTCGGCGCCCCCGGCTGGGCCGCGCTCCCCCCGGAGCTGCGCGAGCTCATCGCCGACGAGCTCAACGTGAAGGACCTGGAGGACCTGTCCGGGATCGGGGCGGACCTGGTGTCCTTCACCGTGAAGCCCAACTTCCGGGCGCTGGGCAAGCGGTTCGGCTCGCAGACCAAGCTCGTCGCCTCGGCCGTCACCGCCGCCGACCCCGCCGAGCTCGCCCGCGCGCTCCGTGCCGGCTCGCCGGTCTCGGTGGACGCGGGAGAGCTGGGCACCGTGGAGCTCGGCGCCGACGACGTGATCGTCACCGAGCAGCCCAGGTCCGGCTGGGCGGTGGAGGCCGGCGCCGGTGAGACCGTCGCCCTCGACCTGACCATCACCGACGAGCTGCGCCGCTCGGGCCTGATCCGCGACGTCATCCGCCTGCTCCAGGACACCCGCAAGTCCACCGGCCTGTCGATCACCGACCGGATCGACGTGTGGTGGTCCACCGATGACGCCGACCTGGCCGAGGCTCTGCGGACCCAGGGTCAGGCGGTGGCCGACGAGGTCCTCGCCGTCTCCCTCACCGAGGGCGGCGCCGACGACCTCCCCGCCCACAGCGACGCCGAGCTGGGCCTGACCTTCCAGCTCCGCCGCACGACGACGACGGTCTGAACCGGTTCGAACGGGTCTGACCGTCAGGACCGGTCAGACCCGTTCAGGCCGGCCCGGGAAGGCCGGCGAGATCGAACACGGCCGGGGTCGCGGGGATGTCTCCCGGGAACCCCGGCCGTCCTGGTTCACGACGATGACGGGCCCGATGCCCGGATGGCTCGGATGGCTCAGATGGCTCGGAGGTGCCCGGTCAGTTCACGTCCGGCGGTTCTGCCGGCAGATCGGGCAGTTGCTCAGCCCGGCCTTCTCGGCCTCGGCCCGGGACATGGTCTCGATGCCGCTGCCTCCGATGCTGGCGCCCTTGACGAGGGGGCAGTCGGAATCGTGGAAGCGGCGGGTGCCGACGATGACCGTGACCGTCTCGCCGTCCGCCTCCCGCTCCCGGGGCGCGGGACGCGGCCGCTCCTCGACCGCGGGGACACCACCTGGGGAGGTGTCGTCGCCGCGGTCATCGGGGGCGTCACGGTCGTCGCGGGCGTCACGGTCACCGCGGGAGGCACCGGTGGCGGGTGCCCCGGCCACGGTGGCCTTGGACGTCCCGCCGGCCGGGGCCGCCTCGGGGGCCGGAACGCGTTCCGCGGAGGTGGAGTCGGCCGCTACCTGCCGCCCGGCGCGCCCGGGTGCGGTCTCGGCCGGCTCCACCGGTTCGGGGGCGCCGCCCTCGGCGGCCGCCTCTCGCGCGGAACCCAAGGGCTCCGGGGAGACGTCCCGCCCGGCGGCGGTCGTGGTTTCCGCTTCCGCCTCCGTGGAGGAGGCCCCACCGCCGGAGACGGCCCCGGCGTGGGCCTTCCCGTCGGCGGGCTCGGGCTTCGCGGGCTCAGCGGCGGCGGACCCCACCTCGGCCGGACCGCTTCCTGCGGCCTCGGCTTTCACGGACCCGGTCTTGGCAAGCCCGGTGGGTTCGGCCTCGGCACGCTCGGACCCGGGCTTCGCGGACGTGACCCCGGCAGTGCCCGGCTCGTCGGGCTCGGGCGCCTCGGCCCTGCTCGCGGCCGTGGCGGGCGTCCCGGAGGAGCCGGAGACCGTGGGCTCGGTCTCGGCGGGCCGGTCCTGGCCGGACGTGGCGGTCTTGGATCCGGCCTTCGCGGAGTCGGCCCTCGCGGAGGTCTCCGTGCCCTCCTGCCCGGAGGCCTGCGCGACCACGTCGCGGCTGAACCAGCTGGTGGCCTCGGACGCGGCGTGCGGGATCTCGGGGATCCTCGGCAGCCGGATCGCCGGGCGGGTCGGCTGCTCCGCCGGGCGGGCCGGGGAGCTCGCGGTCTCCTGGGGCCGCCCCTGCGGCTCGGGAGACTGGACGTAGGGCCGGGCGACCGGGACGACGGGCTCCTGCGGGGGGCGCTGGGTCTCCTGCCGGGACGCGGCCTCCTGGCGGGACGCGGTGCTCTCGCGCCCGGTCGCGGAGGTTTCCGGCCCGGCGGGTGCGGCGTCGCGTCCGGCGGCCGGAGAGGTCGAGGACGCCGGAGAGACCGGAGACGCCGGAGACTCGCTCCTGGTCTGCGAAGCCTCGAAGCGGGCCTGCGGGGCCTCGCCTCCGGACCTCTGAGGTTCGGACCGCTGGACTTCGGACCGCTGAGGTTCGGACCGTCGGTGTTCGGGCCGCTGGGACTCGGGCCGCGCTCCGAGGGCCTGCTGTCCGCCGGACGGGGCCGTGGGCTGCACGGGGGGTTGCACGGGGCGGTACGGGGAGGTGAAGCGGGCGGTGGCCTCCTGGGGGCCCGGCTCGCGAGCGTCGCCGAGGGAGCCGGACTCGTGGGAGACGTTCAGCGGCGCTTCGGGCTCGCGTACCCCGGGCGAGGTCTCCCGCTGCTGGGGCGCGGAGCCGGCGTCGGCGGGCAGGCACGTGGTGCAGGGCGTGAAGCCCTCCTCCCGCGCCTCCTCGCAGGTGAGCTCCTCATGATCCCTGCCGGCCAGCTGGCGGCATCCCGCGACGTGGTAGCGCTTGCGTCCGGGGATGACCAGCACGATCGCCTCGGGGTCCAGGGCGCCCCGCCTCGCCGCGGCGGCGGTGGCCGGCCCGGCCACCGGGCCGCGTCGCGGCTGGGTCGGGGCGGGCACCTGCGGCATCCCGTGCCGCACCATCATCTGCTGCGGTGCGGAGGGCTGGTTGGGCATCTGGACCTGCATGCCGTGCGACTGGGCCGGCATACCGTGCGGCGCCGGGAGTGGCCCGGCCGGCATCGGTCCCTTCGGGGGAAGGGGCTGAGAGGCCCCGGCGTCCCCGCCGGGGAACAACTCGTGGCGGCGCAACAACGCCCCGATCACCAGGAAGACTGCGGACAGCATGCTGACCGCGATCGACCATATGACCAGGAACGGCTTGGCCAACACGAACCCCGCGATGAGCAGGACGATGGCCGTGAGTACCAAACCGGCGCTGATGAGGATCACAGAGAGACTCCCGGATGCGGGCCAAGGGGATGACCCGACACCTTAGCGGCGGTCGTTGTGAGGACCGTCAACGCCCTGGAAGGCGCCAGAATGCTGCGAGGGGTCGCCGCCGAACGGGTTGGGCGCGCTCTGGAGGGTCTGCTGACCGCCCTGAGCCACCGCGTGGGACATGGCCGGAGGCCCGCTCACGATCGGGAACCCGCCGCTGCCCTCGGCAGCCACGTTCAGCTCGGCAAGCTGGTTCTCCAGGTACAGCTTCAGACGGCTGCGATACTCGCGCTCGAAGCTGCGAAGCTCCTCCACCTTGCGCTCGAGCTCGTCGCGGGTCTGCACCAGGGAGCCCATGGCCTGACGGTGCCGCTCCTGCGCGTCGCGCTCCAGCGTCTCCGCTCGGGCACGTGCGTCACCGATGACCTGCTCGGCCTGGCGACGTGCCTTGCCGAGGATGTCGTCGGCCTCGCGGCGCGCCCGGGTCACCGTCTCGTCCGCCTCCCGGCGGGCGTCGGCGATGGCCTGGTCGGCGGTCTGCTGCGCGAGGGCGAGCACCCGGGCCGCGGTGTCCATGTTGTCCTCGGCCGGAGGCATCCCCATTCCGACGGGAACGGGCTGCTGATGCTGCACCGGCTCGGGAGCGCGCATCGGCTCCGGCTGCTGCATCATCATCTCGGGCTTGGGCTCGGCGATGGGGGCGGGCGCCATGGCCATGCCCATACCGCCGGGGACCTTGCCCCGCAGGCACTCCGCCAGCTTGGCGCGGAGCTCCTCGTTCTCCTGAATGAGACGGTCCAACTCGGACTCGACCTCATCGAGGAAGGCGTCTACCTCTTCCTCGTCGTAACCCGGCCTGAGTCGGGTCGTACTGAATTGCTTGTTCCGCACGTCGGCGGGCGTCAGCGGCATTTCGGTCTCCTTGGCGCGCTTGGAGTCTGTCCGGGGGGACGGTACCCGATCAACGAAGCGCGGACACGAGTTGGATCAAGACCAAGACCACAATGAACAGCACTGTGAAGCTTAGGTCAAAGGCCACCGTACCCAACCGGAGTGGTGGAATGAAACGGCGGAGGAACTTGAGAGGTGGATCGGTCACCGTGTACACGGCTTCCGCCAGCACCAGGACGATGCCGGTGGGGCGCCACTGACGTGCGAACGCCTGCACCGTCTCGAAGATCATTCTGCCGATCAGCAGGATGAGATAGATGGACAGGATGAAGACCAAGGTCCCGCTAACGATCCCCACGGTCCGTACCCGCCTCCACTCCGCTCTGCCGTCCTCTGTCCCGTCGGGACCTGTCGGGCCGGTCACTGTTCATGGTGGAACTCTAACTCTGGTTGAAGAATCCGCGTTCCGCGATTCGGGCCTTGTCCTCGGCGGTCACCTCGACATTGGCTGGGGACAACAGGAACACCTTGTTGGTAACACGTTCGATGCTGCCGTGTAGGCCAAAGACCAGACCTGCCGCGAAATCGACGAGCCGCTTGGCGTCGCTGTCAACCATCTCGGTCAGGTTCATGATGACGGGAGTGCCGTCACGGAAGTGCTCGCCGATGGTTCGCGCCTCGTTGTACGTACGGGGGTGAAGCGTCGTGATGCGCGCCAGATCGGTCGTACGGCGCTCCAGGAGGGCCGTCGCGGGCCTCGGAGCGGGCACGCCGGGATCGGTGTCGTCCTGGAGGTCGTGGACCGTGCCAGGGCGTTCGTCGCCCTCGCGGCGCGCGTCGTCGAACTCCTCGTACTCGTCGTCGGGGTAGCTGTCGTATCTCTCGTAGCGGTCGTCCTCAACAAGACCGAGGTAGACCGCCATCTTGCGCATCGCGCCGGCCATCGCTACTTCTTCCTCCGTCTTACTTCAGATGTGCCCGAGGGGCCAGCCCGACCGCCTTGAGCTCACCACCGTTCGACCGCTGTCCGGATACGCGGACGCCAAGGCCCACTTGAAGGGACATTACCTGACGAAGGGCTTCCTGCGACCGAGCAACGCCGTACCAACACGCAGGTGTGTCGCGCCGTTGGCGATAGCCTGGGATATGTCCCCGCTCATTCCCGCCGAGATGACATCGGCGCCCGGGTGGGTCTTCTGGACCGACCGCGCGATCTCCCTCAGCCTCGCGAACGCCGCGCCCGCCTCCTCGCCCAGTGGCGCGACCGCCATCACCCCGCCCAGTTCCAGCCCCTCCGCCGCGGCGACGGCGTCGGCCAGCGCCTCCACCTCCCCGGGCCTCGTCCCGCCCCGGCCGGGATCGCCGTCGAGTGCGACCTGCACCAGGCAGGTGACCGGGCGTCCCGCCGCGAGGGCCTCCCTGCTGAGCGCGGTGACCAGGCGCGGGCGGTCGACCGAGTGGACGACGTCCGCGTAGCCGACCACCGAGCGGACCTTGTTGGTCTGCAACTGGCCGACGAAGTGCCAGCGGAGACCGAGCCCGGCGCATTCGCGCGCCTTGGCGGAGGCCTCCTGGTCTCGGTTCTCCCCGACGTCGGTGATCCCGAGTTCGGCCAGGAACCGCACGTCGGAGGCGGGGTAGGTCTTGCTCACCGCGATGAGGGTCAGCTCCTCACGGCGACGGCCGGCGGCCCGGCAGGCTTCGGCGATCTCCGCCTCGACCCGGGCCAGCCCGGCCGCGATCTCGTCACGTCGTGTTGTTTCCGTCACATCTCCGCCGCTCGGACACTGGCAAACCGGCGGAGCCCATTCTTCCCGGCACGGCCGGGCGGTCCGGCACCGCCCCCACCGTGAGAGATGTCACTTCAGGAAGTCGGGGACGTCCAGCTCCTCTTCCTGCTCCTCGAAGATCACCGGCCGGCGCCGGGCGGGGTCGGTGGCCCTGGCGGAGATCGGCGTCGGCTGCGAGGGCTCGGGAGCCGGGCGCGGGATCGACAACGGCGGGGAGTGCGGCTCCTCCACGCGGTGCGGCTCGGCATGCTCCGCCGAGGACTGCGCCTGCTGGACCGGGTAGATCTGCTGCGGCTGGGGCGCCGGCTCCGCCGGGGCGGACTGCGGGCTGGAGACCGGCCGCATCGGCGGGGGCGGCGCGTGCTCCACCCTGGGCTCGGGACGCGGTTCGGGGCGGGGCTCGGGGCGGGGCTCGGCCTTGACCGTGGGCGCCAGCGGGCGGACCGGAGAGGTCGCCGAGGGCGGCTGGGCCGGGCGCGAGACGGACTGCGGGCGCGCGGCCGGCTGCGCGAGCGGCTTGGGCTCGGGAGCGGGCTCGTCGAACCCGGCCGCGATCACGGTGACGCGCACCTCGTCGCCGAGGGCGTCGTCGATGACCGTACCGAAGATGATGTTGGCGTCCGGCGCGGCGGCGGTGGAGACGAGCTGGGCCGCCTCGTTGATCTCGAACAGGCCGAGGTCGGAGCCGCCGGCGATCGACAGCAGCACACCGTGCGCGCCGTCGATGCTGGCCTCCAGCAGCGGGCTGGAGACGGCCATCTCGGCCGCCGCGACCGAGCGGTCGTCGCCGCGGGCGTGGCCGATGCCCATCAGGGCGGAGCCCGCCCCGGACATGACCGACTTCACGTCGGCGAAGTCGAGGTTGATCAGGCCTGGCGTGGTGATCAGGTCGGTGATGCCCTGGACACCGGAGAGCAGCACCTGGTCGGCCGCCTTGAAGGCGTCCAGCACGCTCACCTGCCGGTCGGAGATCGACAGCAGCCGGTCGTTCGGGATCACGATGAGGGTGTCGACCTCCTCGCGGAGGGTCTCGATGCCGGCGTCGGCCTGCATCGCCCTGCGCCGCCCCTCGAAGCTGAAGGGCCGGGTCACCACACCGATGGTCAGCGCGCCCAGCGTACGGGCGATGTTGGCCACCACCGGGGCGCCGCCGGTGCCCGTGCCGCCGCCCTCACCGGCCGTGACGAAAACCATGTCGGCCCCCTTGAGGACCTCCTCGATCTCCTCGCGGTGGTCCTCGGCCGCCTTGCGCCCGACTTCGGGGTTGGCCCCCGCGCCGAGGCCACGGGTGAGTTCGCGCCCGACGTCGAGCTTGACGTCGGCGTCACTCATCAGCAGCGCCTGGGCGTCGGTATTGATGGCGATGAACTCGACGCCCTTGAGTCCCTCCTCGATCATCCGGTTGACGGCGTTGACTCCGCCTCCGCCGATTCCTACAACCTTGATGACCGCGAGGTAGTTCTGCGGTGCTGCCACGACGAGGGGCCTTTCCGCTCGTTGACTTGCAATTTCATGCGGCACGGGGCCCGTGCCGTCGTTTCCAAAACCCTCACCCTCAAGTTGAGATTTAGCTTTATGTCAACCTGAGGAGTGATACGGACAGTAGGAGTTGCGCTCCTGGCGGGTCAACTAACCGCGCCGCAGCGCGTTCAGCGTGTCGCGGGCCGCCCTTTTCCGGGAACGCTCCGGGAACGCCCGCCATCCGATGAGATCACCTGACCGTCACGACGTCAGGCGAACTGACGTCATAGGTGTCGGCCGGGCGCTTGAGCAGCGTAACAAGGATCCGCGCCTTGTCGGCGGGCCGGTCACCGCCGCCCCACACGATCGCGCGGCCGTCCTTGAGGCGCAGCGAGACCGTCTCCGCCGACGGCGCGAGCACCTCCGCGACCTTGCGGGCGAGATTCTCCGGCAGCGCGGTGATGACGGTGAGCGCCGCCGCGGTCGCCGGATCCGCCGGGCCGGGGCGCGAGACCCGCAGCACCGGCAGCGCCGGGGGCGCGACGTCCTTGACCTCGGTGACCATCCCGTGGCGGTCCATCAGCGCGGACCTCTCACCGACCGGCACCACCGCGACCGGCTCGCGCTCCACGACCTCGACGCGCAGGGTGCCCGGCCAGCCGCGGCTGACCGTCACCGACTCGACCTGCGGGATCCTGCCGACCCTGCCCTCGACCTCGGCCACGTCGACGGTGGCCAGGGGCGTGTCCGCGGCCACCTCCGCCGCCCGCCGGATCTGCTCGGCGGACAGGCCCGCGTTGCCGACCACCTGGATGTCCCGCACCCCGAGCACCGGGGAGAAGAACACCAGCCACGCCGCGATGCCCACCACCCCCACGGTGAGCAGGGCCAGGAAGGCCGACCGCCAGACCCCGTTCATCGCCACTCCCCCTCCGGCGACCCGCGCCCGCCGACGTGGGTCACCGCGCGGCCAGCTCCGCCACGATCCTGGGGCCCAGCTCCGTCACGTCGCCCGCCCCCATGGTCAGGACGATGTCGCCGGGCCTGGCCCGTCCCGCCACCAGGGCCGGCACGCTGTCACGGTGGGGGGCGTAGGCCACCCGCTCCGCGGGCAGCGGCACCTTGCCCGCCACCAGCGCGCCCGACACGCCGGGCTCGGGGTCCTCGCGGGCTCCGTAGACGTCCAGGACGATGGCCTCGTCGGCCAGCCCGAGCGCGGCGCCGAACTCGTCGGCGAAGAACCTCGTGCGCGAGTACAGGTGCGGCTGGAAGACCGCGATGACCCTGCCGTCGCCCGAGAAGGACGCCACCACGTCCCGTGCCGCGCGCAGGTCGGCGGCGAGCTCGGTCGGGTGGTGGGCGTAGCTGTCGAAGACCGCCACCCCGCCCGCCTCCCCCTTCGCCTCGAAGCGGCGCTTGGCACCGGTGAAGGCCGCCAGGCCGTCGCGGATCTCGTCGAAGGAGACGCCCAGCTCACCCGCCACGGCGATGGCGGAGGCGGCGTTGAGCGCGTTGTGGCGGCCGGGCACCGCGAGCCTGACCTCCCCGCGTCCCACGATCGTGAAGGTGATGCCCAGCCCCTCGGGGACGATCCCGCTCACCCGCAGGTCGGCGTCCTCCGCCTCACCGTACGTGATCACCTTCAGGCCGCGGGCGCGGGCGATCGGGATCAGCGCGGCGGAGCCGGGGTCGTCGGCGCAGACGACCATGGTGCCGGTGACGCGCTCGACGAACCTGGCGAAGCTGTCGTGGACCGCGCGCGGGTCGCCGTAGTTGTCCAGGTGGTCGGGTTCGACGTTGGTCACCACGGCGATGTCGGGGGCGAGCATCAGGAAGGAGCCGTCGCTCTCGTCGGCCTCGGCGACGAACACCTCGCCCGAACCCTCGTCGGCACCCAGGCCCGTCGTCACCAGCTGCCCGCCCACGCAGTACGAGGGGTCGGTGCCGCACTTCTGCAGCGCCACGGTGAGCATCGAGGTCGTGGTGGTCTTGCCGTGGGTGCCGGCCAGCGCGACGCCGGTCTTGCCCGCCATCACGGAGGCGAGCGCCGCGGCCCTGGGGATGACCCGCAGGCCCTGGCGCAGCGCCTCGCCCAGCTCGGGGTTGGAGTCGCGGATCGCGGTGGACACCACGACGGTGTCGACGTGCTTGATGTGCGAGGCGGCGTGGCCGATGTGGACCCTCGCCCCCAGATCCCGCAGCTCCGTCACCATGTCCGAGCCTCGCGCGTCGCTGCCGGAGACCGGCACGCCCCGCTTGAGCAGGATGCGCGCGATCCCGGACATCCCGGAACCGCCGATCCCGATGAAATGGACCCGTCCCAGGTCACCGGCCGCGACCGGATCCACCAGCTTGACCAGGCTCATCGGCCGCTCACTTCTCCTCGTTCGCCGCGCGGGCGCGTCCGCGCCGCGTCCGGCCGTCTTCCGTCTTCCCCGGCCTCGCGCCCGGCGCGCCGGATCCGCTCCGTGATCCCCTCCGCGCCCATTCAGCCCCTCCCCCGCGCCGCGATCTGCAGCACCCTGCGCGCCAGCGTCACGTCGGCGTCCTTCCTGCCCATCCTGGAGGCCGCCTCCGACATGGTGCCCACGCGATCGGGGTCGGACAGGATGGGCAGCACGTTCTGGACGATCCACTCCGCCGACAGCTCCGCGTCGTCGATCATCAGACCGCCGCCGCCCTGCACGATCGGGGTGGCGTTGAGCCGCTGCTCGCCGTTGCCGTGCGGCAGCGGGATGTACGCGGCCGGCAGGCCCACGGCCGTCATCTCGGCGCAGGTCATCGCGCCGCTGCGGCACAGGGCGAAGTCGGCCGCCGCGTAGGCCAGGTCCATCCGGTCGACGTACTGCAGCACGACGTACTGCGGGTCACCCGGCGGCGGCTCCTCCTCCAGGGTGTTCTTCAGGCCGATGACGTGCAGCACCTGCACCCCGGCCCGGCGCAGCGCGGGGGCGGCGGCCAGGGCCGCCCGGTTGAGCGAGCGGGCTCCCTGGGAGCCGCCGGTGACCAGCAGCGTGGGCAGGTCGGCCTCCAGGCCGAACCAGGACCGGGCCTTGTCGCCCATGGACAGCCGGTCCAGGTTGACGATCTCCCTGCGGAGCGGGATCCCGATGTGCTCGGCGCGGTTCAGCGGGGTGTCGGGGTGCCCGGTGAACACGTGCTCGGTGAGGCGCGCGCCCAGCCGGTTGGCCAGACCGGGGCGCGGGTTGGCCTCGTGCACCACGATCGGCACGTTGCGCCGCCGCGCCGCGAGGTAGGCGGGGGTCGCCACGTAGCCGCCGAAGCCGACCAGGACGTCGGCCCGGACCTGGTCCATGATGCCGGCGGCCGCGTTGATGGCGCCGGCCAGGCGGCCGGGCACGCTCAGCAACTGGGGCGTCAGGGCGCGGGGCAGCGGCACCGCGGGCACCAGCTGCAGGTCGTATCCCCGGGCGGGCACCAGCCTGGTCTCCAGACCGCGCTCGGTGCCGAGGCAGGTGATCCCGATGTTCGGGTCGAGTTGGCGCAACGCGTCGGCCAGAGCCAGCGCCGGTTCGATATGACCGGCCGTCCCGCCACCGGCGAGGACCACCCTCATGTCGGTCCTTTCGCTTATCGTCTTCCGCGGCCCGGCCGTCGTCTTCCGGCCGGACCACCCAGGCCAAGCCAGCTTAGGCCCCGCGCCACCGGTCCGGGGCCATGGGCCGCGAGAGCCTCGCGGGCGCCGGGCTCGTGCTTGGCGAACGACAGGAGCATGCCGAGGGCGGCGAGGGTGGGCAGCAGGGCCGATCCACCGTAGGAGACCAGCGGCAACGGGATGCCCGTGATGGGCAGCACGCCGATGACCGCGCCGATGTTGACGATCGCCTGGCCCGCGATCCAGGCGACCGCGGCGGCGGAGGCGAGCCTGACGAACGGGTCCTTGACCCTGGTCGCCACCCGCAGCCCCGCGTAGCCCAGCAGCCCGAACAGGGCCACCACGACGAGCGTGCCCATCAGGCCGAGCTCCTCGCCGAGGATGGAGAAGATGAAGTCGCTCTCGGCGTGCGGGATCCAGCTCCACTTCTGCCTGCTGGAGCCCAGGCCCAGCCCGAACCAGCCGCCGCTGCCGATGGCGATCTGTCCCTGCACGGCCTGGAAGCCCGAACCCTGGGCGTTGCCCCACGGGTCGAGCCACCCGGTGATCCGCTCCGAGCGGTACCCCTCCGTACTGATCATGACGATGGTCGCGAGCACGGCCACCGCGAGAATCCCGCCGAACAGCTTCAGCGGCGCCCCCACCACCCACAGCAGCGACAGGAAGATCATCATCAGCACCAGCGTGGTGCCCAGGTCGCTGCCCAGCATGACCATGACGGCCAGGATGGCGGTGCCCGGCATCAGCGGGATGAACAGGCTGCGCCACTCGATCAGGCCGTTGCGCGCCTTGCGGGCCAGCAGGTCGGCGCCCCAGAGCATCAGCCCGAGCTTGGCGGGCTCGGACGGCTGCAGGTAGATGGGCCCGAGGTCGATCCACCGCTGGGCGCCGAGCTGGGAGGTGCCGACGAACAGCACCAGCACCAGCCCGAGGATCGCCAGCGCCATCAGCGGGTATCCGGCGAGCCTGAAGAACCTCGGCGGCAGCTGCGCGCAGATCCACATCAGCGGGAGGCCGAGCGCGGCCGAGATCGACTGCTTGAAGAACCAGTAGAAGGGGTCGCCCATCTCCTGCAGCGCCTCGATGCTGGAGGCCGACAACACCATCATCAGGCCGAGGGTGAGCAGCAGGGCGCTGCACCCCAGGATCAGGTAGTACGAGGTCAGCGGCCGGTTGAGCAGCTCACGGAAGGCGAGCAGGTGCTCGCGGAACCCGTCGGGGCGCGCGGGCGCGCCCTCCCGGGCGGGCGCGCCCTTGTGGGCGGGCGTTCCCTTGTGGGCGGGTGCGCCTTCGTGGGTGGTCGCGCTCACGCCGCTCCCCCGTCGTGCCCCTCGGCGAGACGGTGCACGGCCCGGGCGAACGCCTCCCCTCGGGCGGGGTAACCGGCGAACATGTCCAGAGAGGCGCCGGCCGGGGCAAGCAGCACGGTGTCTCCGGGGGCGGCGAGCCTGGCGGCTTCGGTGACGACACGGTCCATGACCCCAGTGTCTTGCCCCGCGACCTCCACCACCGGAACATTCCCGGCGTGTCGCGCCAGAGCCTCGCGAATTCGCTCGCGGTCGGCGCCCAGGAGCACCGCGCCGCGCAGGCGGGGCGCGGCGCGGCGCACCAGCTCGCCGACGTCGGCGCCCTTGAGCTGTCCTCCGGCGACCCAGACGATCGACGGGTAGGCGGCCAGCGAGGCGGCGGCGGCGTGCGGGTTGGTGGCCTTGGAGTCGTCCACGTAGTCGACCTCGGCGACCCTGGCCACGTGCGCGATCCGGTGGGGGTCGGGCACGAAGTCCAGCAGCCCCTGGCGTACGGCGGCGGCGGGCACCCCGTAGGCCCTGGCCAGGGCCGCGGCGGCGAGCGCGTTGGCCACGTTGTGCGGGGCGAACGGGCGGACGTCGGCGAGCGAGGCGAGCTCCTCGGCGTTGCTCTCCGGCTCGGCCACGAACGCCCGGTCCACCAGCAGGTCCTCGACCACGCCCAGCTGGCCGGGCCGGGGCACCCCGAGGGTGAAACCCACGTTCCGCACCGCGCCGCCGCGCCCGGCCGCGCGCGCCGCGTCCTCGTACGGCGCGGCGAGGCGGGCCGCCCACTCGTCGTCGGCGTTGTGCACGACCGTCCCGGCCCTGGCGAAGATCTCCCCCTTGACGCGGGCGTACTCCTCCATGGAGCCGTGCCAGTCGAGGTGGTCGGGCGCCACGTTGAGCACCGCGGCCGCGTACGGGACGATGCCCGGCGCGCGGTGCAGCTGGAAGCTGGACAGCTCCACCGCCAGCACGTCCGCGGGCCCGGTGACGGCCTCCACCACCGGGGTGCCGACGTTGCCGACGGCGAGCGCCCGGTGGCCCGCGGCCGAGAGCATCGAGGTGAGCATGCGCACCGCGGTGGTCTTGCCGTTGGTTCCGGTCAGCGCCAGCCAGGGGGCGGCGCCCTCGGGGCGGATCCGCCAGGCCAGCTCGACCTCGCCGATCACCTCGATGCCGGCCGCCGCGGCGGCGGCGAGCAGCGGGTGGTGCGGCGGCCAGCCGGTGGTGACGATCAGGGAGGTGCCCGCGGGAGGTTCGGCGGGCTCGCCGAAGCGGACCTCGACGCCGAGCGCGGCCAGCTCACCGGCGATCGCCCTGGCCCGCTCGCCGTCCCGGCCCTCCAGGACGACGACCTTCTCGCCGCGCCCGGCCATCGTGCGGGCGACGGCGGTGCCCGAGACCCCCAGCCCCGCGACGCAGATCACGCGCCCTCCCCGGCCGCGCTCGTCCGCCTCGTCCGCTCGTTCACAGCCTGGGCATCCATTCCACGTAGAAGATCCCCAGCCCGGCGGCCGCGCACAGGGCGGCGATCAGCCAGAAGCGGACCACGATGGTCGTCTCGGCCCAGCCCTTCAGCTCGAAGTGGTGCTGGAGCGGGGCCATCCTGAAGACCCGTTTACCGGTCATCTTGAAGGATCCGACCTGAATGATCACCGACATGGTGATGAGCACGCACATCCCGGCGAGGATGATCAGCAGGAGCTGGGTCCTGGTGGTGATGGCCAGCCCGGCGAGCACGCCGCCCAGGGCCAGCGAGCCGGTGTCGCCCATGAAGATCTTCGCGGGCGGGGCGTTCCACCACAGGAACCCGACCAGCGCGCCGAGCACCGCGGCGGCGACCACGGCCAGGTCCAGCGGATCGCGGACCCAGTAGCAGTTGGGGCCGAGCTGGGTGGTGCAGCTGTTGCGCAGCTGCCAGTTTCCGATCAGCACGTACGAGGCCAGCACCACGCCGGTGGCGCCGCTGGCCAGGCCGTCGAGGCCGTCGGTGAGGTTCACCGCGTTGGAGAAGCCGACGATCATGATCAGCACCCAGATGATGAACCCGATGAGGCCGATGGAGGGACCGAAGTCCCTCAGGAACGACAGGCGCGTCTCGGCCGGGGTGATCAGGTAGGCGTTGGGGAAACGGGTCACCAGGACCGCGAAGACCGCGCCGACGATGAGCTGGCCCAGCGCCTTGGCACCGCTCCGCAGACCGAGGCTGCGCTGCTTGTAGATCTTGATGAAGTCGTCGAGGAAGCCGACCGCGCCCAGTCCCGTCATCAGGAACAGCACGAGGACGGCGGAGACCGTGGGGGGCGTGAAGCTGTACAGGTGGGCACAGGCGAAGCCGACCAGCGCGGCGATCACGATCACGGTGCCGCCCATGGTGGGGGTGCCGCGCTTGTCGTGGTGGCCGGAGGGTCCCTCCTCCCGGATGCTCTGCCCGTAGCCGCGCCGGGAGAACAGGCGGATCGCCAGCGGCGTGCCCAGCATGGACAGCAGCAGGCTGACCGCGGCCGCGACGAGGATCTCCCTCATCGGCGGTCACCTCCGAGCAGCGCCGCGGCCACGCGTTCGAGGCCCGCGGCGCGCGGTCCCTTGACCAGTACGACGTCTCCCGGTGCCAGCATCGCCGACAACTCCGCGCCCGCCTGGGCCGCGTCGGCGGCGTGCAGGACCTGGGTGGCGACCGGAACCCCGCCGCCGGCCGCGGCGTCCTCTCCGAACGCGGCGACGGGCGAGAGACGGCCGGCCGTGCCGGTGCCGGGCGGTTCGCCCGCGCCGCCGCCCGGCGGCTCCCCCGCCCCGTGGGGCGCCCCGTGCGGGGCGACCGCGTGCGAGACCGCTCCGGCGTGCGCGAGAGGGGCGGCGGGGACACCGGCCGGTACGGGTCCCGCGGCCTCCCGCGCGGCCCGTACGGCGGCCCTGGCCCCGGCCAGGACCGGGTCGGCGTCGGGACCGACGACGAACAGGCCCGTGAGGCCCGCGCCCCCGGCCAGGCGCCCCAGGCCCTCGTTGAGCGCGACGCTCTCGTCACCCAGCTCGCGCAGGGCGGCGACGACGGCGAAGCGGCGGCGGTCGCCCGCGAGCGCGTCCAGGGCGCCGAAGGCGGCCCGCATGGAGTCGGGGTTGGCGTTGTAGGCGTCGTTGATCACGGTCACGCCGTCCGCGCGGTCGGTGACCTCCATCCGCCAGCGGCTGCGGGGCTCGGCCTCCGACAGCTCCTCGGCGATGGTGGCGACCGGCAGGCCGAGCTCGTAGGCGGCCGCGGCGGCGGCCAGCGCGTTCTCCACCGCGTGCTCGCCGTACAGGCGCAGGCCGACCGGGGCGGCGCCCGAGGGGGTGCGCAGCGTGAAGGAGGCGCGTCCGCGCTCGTCGACGGTCACGTTCTCGGCCCGCACGGTCGCGCCCTCGGCCCGGCCGTACCAGGTGACGCGGGCGCCGGTGCGCCCGGCCATCGCGGCCACCAGCGGGTCGTCGGCGTTGAGCACGGCCACGCCCTCGGCGGGCAGCGCCTCGACCAGCTCGCCCTTGGCCCTGGCGATCTCCTCTTTGCCGCCGAAGACGCCCAGGTGGGCGGTGCCGACGTTGAGGACCACGCCGATCGTCGGCGGGGCGACGCGGGTCAGGTGCGCGATGTGCCCCGCGTTCCTCGCGCCGAGCTCCAGCACCAGGTAGCGGGTGTCCTCGCCGGACTTCAGCACGGTCAGCGGGTGGCCGATCTCGTTGTTGAACGAGCCGGTCGTGGCGACCGTCGGGCCGATCCTGGCGGTGAGCCTGGCCAGCAGGTCCTTGGTGGTGGTCTTGCCCGCGGAGCCGGTGAGGCCGATGACCGTGGTCGCCGGCAGGGCCGCGCAGACCGCGGTGGCCAGGGCCGTCATGGCGGCCACGGTGTCGCCGACGATGACGGCCGGGGCGTCGACGGGCCGGGAGGCCAGCACGGCGACCGCCCCGGCCGCGACGGCCTGGGCGGCGAAGTCGTGCCCGTCGACCCGTTCGCCCTTGATCGCGACGAACAGCGACCCCGGTTCGACGGCGCGGGAGTCGGTGACGACCGGGCCGCGCACCACCGCGCGTGGGTCGGCCATGCCCGCGAGGGCCCCCGAGGTGATCTCGGCGATCCTGGCCAGCGGCAACGGGATCATGATGCGTCTTCCCTACTCTCCATACGTGCTTCGGCGCCCGGTGCGGTTCCTGCGCCTGACGATCGCGTCGGCCACGACCTGCCTGTCGTCGAAAGGAAGCACCTGGTCGCCGACGTACTGGCCCTGCTCGTGGCCCTTGCCGGCCACGACGACGACGTCACCGAGACCCGCCCGGCCGATGGCCAGGTCGATGGCCGCGGCGCGGTCCGGCTCAATGATCACATGTGCGCGCCCGTCCTGGGACACGCCGAGAACTCCGTCCATCATCTCCGCGAGGATCCGCAGGGGGTCCTCGGAGCGGGGGTTGTCGCTGGTGAGAATAGCCACATCTGCCAACCTTGCGGCGGCTTCTCCCATCATTGGGCGTTTACCACGGTCACGGTCACCTCCGCAGCCGAGCACGACGATGAGCCTGCCCTCGGTGACCTCGCGCAGCGAGCGCAGGACCGACTCGACCGCGCCGGGCTTGTGCGAGTAGTCGACGATGGCCTGGAAGTCCTCGCCGCCGGGGACCCGCTCCATCCGGCCGGGAACCCCCGCCAGCGTACCGACGCCCGCCACCGCGGCCCGCAGCGGCACACCCGCCTCCACCAGCGCGACGATCGCGCCCAGGGCGTTGGCCACGTTGAAGGGCCCGGGCAGCGCGACCGACGCGGCCTCCTCGACGCCTCCGGGGCCCACGACCGTGAAGGTGCTGCCCTCGGGGCCCAGGCGCACGTCCACGGCCCGCCAGTCGGCCTCGACGGCGCCCTCGGCGGAGAAGGTGGTCATCGGGATCTTCGCGATGCCGCGGAGCTCCCGCCCGTGGGCGTCGTCGATGTTGACGACCCCCACGCGGCTCATCTCGGGGGTGAACAGCCGGGCCTTCGTCGCGAAGTAGTCGTCGAGGTCGCGGTGGAAGTCGAGGTGGTCCTGGGACAGGTTGGTGAACAGCGCCACGTCGTAGAACACCCCGTCGACCCGGCCGAGCGCCAGCGCGTGGCTGGAGACCTCCATGGCCGCGGCGGTGACGCCCCGCTCGCGCATCAGGGCGAACAGGGCCTGCAGGTCGCTGGCCTCCGGCGTGGTGAGCTTCGGGGTGAAGCGCAGCTCACCGACGTGGATCTCCACGCCTCCGACGAGCCCGGGGGTGTGCCCCGCGGCCCGCAGCCCGGCCTCCAGCATGAAGGTGACGGTGGACTTGCCGCTGGTGCCGGTGACCCCGACGACCATCACGTCCGCCACCGGGTTGCCGTACACCCAGGCGGAGACCTGCCCGAGCAGGGCGCGCGGATCGGGCACGACCAGGACGGGAAGGCCGGTCGCGACCGCGGCCCGCCTGCCCGCCTCGTCGGTCAGGATCGCGCTGGCACCCGCGGCGAGGGCCTGGGCGGAGAAGTCGGCCCCGTGGGCCGTGGCCCCCGGCAGCGCGACGTAGAGATCTCCCCGGCACACCTGGCGCGAGTCGATGGTGATCCCGGACACCGCGGCCAGCGGAGCGCGCGACGTGCCCGAGGGCGCGCCGATGAGGCTCGCCAGCCCCGAGAGCGGACGGGGTGAACTGGTTGAGGGTCGCATTGACGACGGGGGATGCACGGCGAGAGCGTACCTTCACTCGTCACTCTCCGGCGCGTATCCGCACCGGGGACGGCCTGGTTCCGGTCGGCGGGATCTTCCCGCTCTTCAACGCGAACGTCATCACCTTCTTGAAGACCGGGGCGGCGATCTCCCCGCCGTAGTGGCCCTCCTGGGGGTCCTGGAGGACCGCCAGGACGACCAGCCGGGGCTTGTCCGCGGGGGCGAAACCAACAAATGTCGCGGTGTATCCGCAGTAGCCCTGACATCTGGTGTCGTAGCGCATCGCGGTACCCGTCTTGCCCGCCACCCGGTAGCCGTCGATCGCGGCGAGGTTCCCGGTGCCCTCCTCGCTCACGGCGGCCTCCAGCATGGTGGCGACCTCCCGCGCGGTACGCTCGCCGACCACCCGGGTCTGCTTGCCCGGCGGGGACGGCGTGAACACGCCGTTCTCCCCGGTGGTGCCGGCCACGATCTGCGGGGTGACGCGCACCCCGCCGTTGGCGATGGTCTGGTAGACGCTGGCCGTCTGCAGCGCCGTCACCGAGACCCCCTGGCCGTACGCGATCGTGCAGCGCTGGCTGCCCGACCAGTTCTTCCAGTCGGGCAGGAGCCCGGCCTCCTCCCCCGGCAGCCCGGTGCCGGGCTTCGTGCCGAACCCGAAGCGCTGGAGCATCGAGTGGAGCTTCTCGTCGCCGATCTTCTGGGTGGCGAGGATCGTGCCCACGTTGCTGGAGGTCGCCACGATGCCGGAGAAGGTCAGGCGCTCGGTGGGGTGCGGGTGTGAGTCCTTCAGCACCCGGTCGGCGCACCTGATCTCGTCGTCGACCGTGAACAGGCTGTCCGGCCGCACGGCTCCCGACTCCAGGGCCGCCGCGGCGGTGATGACCTTGTTGGTGCTGCCCGGCTCGAACACGTCCGTGACCGACCGGTTGACCCGGTCGGCGCCGGGAGAGTTCATCCAGTTCCTCAGGTCGAGCTCGGGCGCGTTGGCCATGGCGATCACCCGGCCGGTCCGGGTGTCCATCACGATGGCGCTGCCGGTGCGCGCCCCGGTCGCCTTGACCTGCTCGCTGATCGCCTTCTGCGCGGCCCACTGGACGTCGCGGTCGATGGTGAGCCGCAGGTCCCTGCCCTCGACGGGCGCCCGGACGGTGCTGCGGGTCATCGGGATGCGCTGCCCCCTGGCGCCCGTCTCGATGATCTGCTCGCCGTCGCGGCCCGCGAGCAGCTTGTCGTAGGTGCTCTCCAGCCCGGCCAGCCCGGTGCCGTCGGTGCCGACGAAACCCAGCAAGGTGCCCGCCAGGTCGCCGCCCGGGTAGTCGCGCCGGTAGCGGTGCTTGCTGCCGACCCCCTTGAGGTCGTACGTCATGATCCGCTGGGCGAGCGCCGGGTCGACGGCCGCGGCGAGCTGCTGGTAGTGGCTGGTGCTCTGGGCCAGCTTGGCGGCGATCGACTCCTTGGGCGTGCCCAGCTCCTTGGCCAGGATCGTGGCCACCCGGTCGCGCTGCGCGGCGGAGACCTCGGACGGGTCCACGAAGATCTCGCGGGCCTCCAGGGTCAGCGCGAGCTCGTGACCGTTGACGTCGGTGATCGAGCCTCGTCTGGCGGGCAGCTTCTCACCCTGCACGCGCTGCTTGGCCGCCTCCGCCGTGTACACCTTCGAGTCGAGGCCCTGGAGCTGGATGAGCCGCCCCGCGAAGATGGACAGCACGAAGGTCATCGCCATCAGGCCGATGCCGATGCGCCTGCGGGGGTTGCCCAGGCGCAGCACCGCGGACGGGCGCGCCGGGGGCCGTGGCGGCCTGCCACCGCCGCCACGCGTCGCCGCGCGGGTGTGCTCGCGATCCCCGGGCCGCCCGGCCCCGCGCCTCGGCACGGACCGTACCCAGCCCAGCGGGTCCGGCGGCTCCTCCGAGCGCGAGGACCGCACCGGCCCGCGCGGCGCCTCGGGACCCGGCGGACCGCCCGGCCGGGAGGCGGAGGTCCTGCCCGGCGCCTCGGGGCGGGCGGGCCTGCCGGGAGCGCCGGGAACACCACCCCTGCCGTCCGGCCGCCCTCCCCTGCCCGGCCCGTCGGGAGCGGGCGGTCGCGCGCCGGAACCGGACCTGCCGGTGGGACCCGGCCTGCCCGGGGAACCGGACCTGCCGGACGGGCCCGCGGCCGACGGCCTCGACGGGGAGCCAGGCCTGCCCGGCCTGGCTGATTTGTCGTGTTTATCTGATCTGTCGGACCTGCTGGAACCTTCCGGGGCCGGCGGCCTGCCGGACCCGCCGGAGGCGGACGCCCGGCCGGATCCACCCGGCGCGGGTGGCCTGCCGGTTCCCCGTCCCTTACCGGGGCCGTCGGCCGGGGACGGCCGCCCCCTGGAGGAGCCCGGCCTGCCCGGCCCCTCGGCCCCCTGCCCCCTGCCGGAACCCGCGGGCGGCCTGCCCGAAGAGCCCGCCCCGTCGGCGGAACCCGCACGGCCGGCACCGGGCCTGCCCGACGAGCCGGACCTGCCCGGCCCCTCGGCCTCCCGCGCCCCCCCGGAGGAACCCGCACGGCCGGAACCTCCGGCGGCTCCCGAACCGGGGGTGCCCGGGGCCGGGGACCTGCGCGGGGCGGGTCCATGGGGGCCGCCGGGCACGCCGGGAGCCCCGGCGTCACCGGAACCGGGTCTTCCGGGCTTACCGGGAACGTCGGGGGAACCGCCGGGCCTGGCCGTACGGCCGGGGCCGCCGGGCGAGCGGCGGCCCGAGCCTCCGACCGGCCCTCCGGTGGAACCGCCGCGGCCCTGTCCAGGACCCGGGCCGCCGGTCTGGCCGCCGGTCTCCCTCACTGGCCCGTGCCCGGCGCTCGCTCCTGCCCCGCGGGCGTCTGGACGTCGCCGGCGACCCCGACGGCGGGCCTGTCGGGGTCGATGACGCGCGCGGTGTCCCAGTCGGGCCCCAGTCCCTGGAGCTCGTTGCTCCTCGCCACCGCGTCCGGCATCTCCCGCCGCATGTTGGCGCTCTTCTTGCTCTCCTTCTGGATGCGCAGGTCGCTGATCTCCTTGCGCAGCCCGTTGGCCCTGAAGGAGTCCTGGGCGAGCACGGCGTTCAGCAGCAGCAGGCTCACCAGGCCGCCGCAGAGCAGGCCGACCACGAGCAGCAGGAAAGGAGCCCTCGGCGGCCGGGCGCGACGGGCCGCGGGAGGCCCTGCGGCCCCGGGTGCCGCGGCCTTGACCTGCGCGGCCGAAGCGACGGCGGGCGCCGGCCTGGCCGGCCTGGTCCCGTATCCCTGCGGCACCGCGCGGGGGACGCGCACAGGGCGCGCGCCGCGGCTGGGCGCGGCGCGACGGACGTCTGTCTCACTCCTCGTCAACTGCCTCACGGATCCTCTCTGCCGCCCGACACCGGGCGGAGGCCGCCCGCGGGTTGCGGGCCACCTCCTCTTCGCTCGGAAGCTCGGCTCCCCTTGTCAGGAGCGCGAACCGCGGCTGGTGAGCCGGCAGCGGGACCGGCAGGCCGGGAGGGCCGGTGTCCCTGGTCCGCGCGGTGATGACCTGCTTCGTCAGCCGGTCCTCAAGGGAGTGGTAGGCGAGCACGACGACGCGCCCGCCCAGCGTCAATGCGTCGAGCGCGGCTGGGAGCGCGCGTTCCAGCGCCGTCAACTCCGCGTTCACCTCGATCCGCAACGCCTGGAAAGTCCTTTTGGCGGGGTTTCCCCCGGTCCTGCGAGTAGCGGCCGGGATCGCCGTCCTGACGATCTCCGCAAGCCGCTTGGTAGACGTTATGGCCTCCCTGGCCCTTTCCTTGATGATTAAGTGCGCGACACGCGGGGCGAATCGTTCTTCTCCGTAATCCCGCAGGATCCGGATCAGCTCGGCGGCCGGGTAGGTGTTGACCACGACCTCGGCCGTCAGCTCCTCGTCGCGGTCCATCCGCATGTCCAGCGGCGCGTCGTAGGAGTAGGCGAAACCCCGCTCGGCCTCGTCCAGCTGCGGGGAGGAGACGCCCAGGTCGAACAGCGCCGCGTCGACGCGAGGGTGACCCACCTCGGCCAGCACCTCGGGAAGCTCGTCGGAGACCGCGCGGACCAGCGTGATCCGGTCGGCGTACGGGGCGAGCCTGGCGGTGGAACGCTCGATGGCGGTGGGATCGCGGTCGATCCCGATCAGGTGGAGCGAGGGGTGCGCGGCGAGCAGCGCCTCGGCGTGACCGCCGAGGCCGAGGTTGGCGTCGACGAGGACGGGGGCGGGGCGGGCCAGCGCCGGAGCGAGCAACTCCAGCACCCGGTCGAGCATGACGGGGACGTGACCCCCGGGCGTTTGGAGATCATGGTTGTGGTTCTCGGCGCGCATGAAGCGCAACCCCCCTCTTTCCCGCCCCGTCCCGTGGACGCGCGGCGGACGCTCACCGGTGTCTTGAAAACTGGCCCCCACCCCCGGGGCCGTCCGGCCAGGTCCCCATCCGCACCCGCGTGTCCGCCCGTCACCTGACACCGGGGAAGGTGCATCAGCTGACGGGCAGGTGGTTGCGGGTGGAGACCTCGCCGAACGACGTTTTACCGATGAGTCGACCGTGGAGTCACAGAATCCCTGGCAGCACCTCCTCCGACAGATCGGCAAAAGCCTGCTCTTGGTCGGCCAGATAGGCGCTCCAGGCGTGCGCGTCCCAGATTTCCAGCCGGGTGTTGGCCCCGATGACGACGCAGTCGCGGCGCAGGCTGGCGTATTCGCGCAGAGCCTGTGGAACGGTGATCCGGCCCTGCTTGTCGGCGACCTCGTCGGACGCGCTGGCGAAGAGGACACGGCTGTAGTCACGGACCGCCTTGGCGGTGACCGGCGCGGTGCGCAGAGCCTCGGTTATGCGCTGGAACTCCTCTACGGGAAAGACGTAGAGGCAGCGCTCCTGGCCTTTGGTGATCACCAGACCCTCCGCCAGCTCCTCGCGGTACTTCGCCGGCAGGAACAGCCGTCCCTTGTCATCGAGACGCGGGTGGTGGGTGCCGAGGAACACCGGCCTCACCTCCCGTGCCCAGCGGAGCGCCAGGCGTCACAGCCCTGCCCTCCACTGCGCACCACCATACTCCACTTCTCTCCACCGTCAACTGATTCCACGCCTCTTCACGACGGGTTTCACCGCCATTTCCCCAGTTCAAATGGGGTGGTGCGGAGTGGAGGGGGTAAGCGGCCCCTCGTACGCCCTGGGCGTGTCGGGTAGGCCCGCCGAATAGGCTAAAGATCATGAAATAAACCGGAGCGCGGTGAAGAATGATGGAAGGCCGAACCCCGCCCCGTCACCGGATCGGCACGCCACCCGTACAGGACCGCGACAGCGGCGGCACACACTATGGCTGTTTACCCGGAATCAGCCCTGATGACCGCATAAAGTCGCCGAGGGAACGCACGGCGCCGTAGTGTCGGTAAGCAGAATGAGTTACGGGATCGCAAAGATTCCGCAACGGCAACCCCCCGGCGCGCAACCGCCGCACCCTCATGGAGGCCTGGTGGCAGTAACCCATGACGTCTCACCACAGCTCGATGATCTTGTTGTCACCGCGCACCGGATCCGCCAGTCGATCGAATCCGTGATCGAGGGCAAGAGCGACGTCGTCCGCCTGACCTTGACCGTACTGCTCGCCGAGGGGCACCTCCTCATCGAGGACGTGCCCGGAGTCGGCAAGACCATGCTCGCCAAGGCGCTGGCGCGGTCCATCGACTGCCCGGTGCGCCGCGTGCAGTTCACCCCCGACCTGCTGCCGAGCGACATCACCGGAGTGAGCGCCTACAACCAGCAGACCAGGGAGTTCGAGTTCAAGCCCGGCCCGGTCTTCGCCAACATCGTGGTGGGTGACGAGATCAACCGCGCGTCGCCGAAGACCCAGTCGGCGTTGCTGGAGTGCATGGAGGAGCATCAGGTCACCGTCGACGGCGCGACCTACCGGCTGGACTCCCCCTTCATGGTGATCGCGACGCAGAACCCGATCGAGATGGAGGGCACCTACCCCCTTCCCGAGGCACAGCGCGACCGGTTCACCGCCCGGATCGCGATGGGCTACCCCGCGCCCTCCGCGGAGCTGGAGATGCTCGACGTGCACGGCGCCGCCTCCCCGCTGGACAAGCTGGAGCCGGTGGCCACCACCGAGCAGGTGAAGGCGCTGATCGAGGCGGTGCGCGGGGTCTACGTCTCCCAGCCGATCAAGAAGTACGCGATCGACCTGGTGACCGCCACCCGCCAGTCCCCCGACCTGCGGCTGGGCGCCTCCCCCCGTTCGACCCTGCAGCTGGTCAGGGCCGCGCGGGCGCACGCCGCGCTCGCGGGCCGCGACTACGTCATCCCCGACGACCTGCAGGAACTGTGCGTCCCCGTCCTGGCACACCGGCTGCTGCCCAGCATCGAGGCCCAGGGGCAGCGCCGCCCGCCCGAGCAGGTGATCGCCGACCTGGTCCGCCGGGTGCCCGTGCCCGAGGCCCAGACCCGGTGACCTCCGGCCTCAAGGCGCTCACCGCCCGCGGCCGGTCCTTCCTCGCGTCCGGCGTCGCGGCGCTGCTGTGCGCCTTCATCCTCGGCGAGCACGACCTGCTCAGGATCGGCGTGCTGGTCATCTCGCTGCCGCTGCTGGCGGCCATGGTCGTCGCCCGCACCCGTTACCGGCTGAGCTGCGCCCGGCGCCTGGACCCGCCCAGGGCCGAGGTGGGCAGCGAGGCCACCGTGACGCTGCGGCTGGAGAACGTCACCCGGCTGCCGACCGGCCTGCTGATGATCGAGGACACCGTTCCCTACGCCCTCGGCGCCCGCCCCAGGTTCGTCCTGGACCGGGTGGAGGCGCAGGGAATCCGGGAGATCGACTACCGGGTCCGTTCCGACCTGCGCGGGCGTTTCGGCATCGGACCGCTCTCCATCCGGATCAGCGACCCCTTCGGCCTGGTCGAGCTGACCAGGTCGTTCACCATCAGCGACACGCTGATGGTGACGCCCCAGGTGGTGGCCCTGCCCCACGTCCGCCTGGCCGGCGAGTGGACGGGCGGCGGCGACAGCCGTACGAGGAGCGTGGCGGCGGCAGGGGACGACGACGTCGCGCCGCGCGAGTACCGCCAGGGCGACGACCTGCGGCGGGTGCACTGGCGCTCGACCGCCAGGCACGGCGAGCTGATGGTGCGGCGCGAGGAACAGCAGTGGCAGAGCAGGGGTGCGCTGCTGCTGGACACCCGGCGCTACGCCCACCGGGGCGAGGGCCCGCGCTCGTCGTTCGAGGCGGCGGTCTCGGCCGCGGCCTCCATCGGCGTGCATCTCGCCCACGAGGGTCTCGGCCTGCGCCTGGTCACCGACCAGGGTGCCGAGCACCTCACCGACAGCGGGCTGAGCCTGTCGCTGCTGGACACCCTGGCCGTCGTACGGGCCAGCACGGCGCGGTCGCTGGAGTACGGCGTCGGCGCGCTGCGACAGGGCGGCGGCGACGGCCTGATCGTGGCCGTGCTCGGCAAGATGGACCTCGAACAGGCTCAGGAGCTGTCCAGGGCCAGGCACGGCAACGTGACCGGCGTGGCCGTGATGCTGGACGTGGAGGCGTGGGAGCATCCCGAGCTGGGCGAGGACGAGGAGTTCCAGGCGGCGCGGTCGGTGCTCACCGGAACGGGCTGGCGCGTCGTGCGGCTGCCCGCCGGCGCCTCCGTCGCGAGCGTGTGGCAGGACGTCGCGCAGCGCGGACGATTCGCGGCGAGCAGGGGTGGCTCATGAGACTTTCCATCGCGTCGGGCGTGGCCACCGGAGCGGTCGCGATCGCGCTCTACCCGCTCTTCCAGGGCGGTGCCTGGTTCTGGTCGAGCCTGGGCGTCATCCTGGTCGTGACCGGGATCGGCGTGCTGGCCGGCCACTACACGCTGCCCGGCTGGCTGGCGCCGCCCGCGCAGGTGCTGGGCGTGTGGATCTACCTGACGGCGGTGTTCGCCGGGGACGAGGCGTGGGCGAGGGTGGTCCCCACCTGGGACTCGGTCGCCAGGCTGGACAGGCTGCTCACGACGGGCTTCGCCGACATCCAGCGGTTCGCCGCCCCGGTGCCCGACAGCACCGGCATCGTCCTGCTGACCTGCGGCGGCGTCGGCCTGATCGCCGTCCTGGTGGACCTGCTGGCCGCGCGGCTGCGCAGGGCGGCCCTCACCGGGCTGCCGCTGCTGGCGCTGTTCACGGTCCCGGCGGCGGTGGTCGCCGAGCCGATCAGCTGGCCGGCGTTCATCATCGGGGCCCTGGGCTACCTGGGCGTCCTCGTCGCCGACGGGCGGGAGCGGGTCAGCCGCTGGGGCCGCGCGGTGCTGGTGCGCCGCACGTCGTCCTTCACCGTCACCCGGCCCGCGTCCTCCGACAGCGGGGCCCTGCGGCTCTCCGGCAAGCGCATCGGCTTCACCGCGATCGTGCTGGCCGTCCTGCTGCCCGCGCTGCTGCCCACCATGGAGCCCAACCCGCTGTTCGGTTTCGGCGTGGGCAACGGCAGGGGCGGCGGCAACTCGATCAGCATCCCGAACCCCATGGTCAACCTGCGCGGCCAGCTGTCGCTGCCGGAGAACTCCACCGTCCTGACCTACAAGGCCAGCGACAGCACGCCGCGCTACCTGAGGATGTACTCGCTCGACATCTTCGACGGCGAGCAGTGGACGATGTCGGAGCCCAGGGGCCGTCCGGAGGACCGGACGTCCGACGCGCCGATGCCCCCGCCCCCCGGCCAGAGCGCGGGCGTGCCCGTCACCCCGGCGACCCTCACCGTCACGGTGAGCGACCAGGTCAGGAGGCTGAGCTTCCTCCCCCTGCCCTATCCGGTGTCCAAGGTCACGGTGGCGGGCGACTGGCGGCCCGACCGCGACACGCTCATGGTCTTCTCCACGCGGAACACCGCCGGGGGCCTGACGTACCAGGCCGTCACCGCCGAGCCCGAGCCCACGGCCGACCGGCTCAAGACGGCGGCCCCGCCCGCGACGGCGATCAGGGAACGGTACCTGACGCTGCCGGAGAGCCTGCCGGAAGAGATCAGGCGGCTGGCCCTGCAGGAGACCGAGCGGGACGCCGGCCCGTACGAGCAGGCGATCCAGCTGCAGGAGTTCTTCACCAAGAGCGGCGGGTTCACCTACAGCCTGGCCACCCAGGGGCACAACGGCCCGGCGCTGACGGACTTCCTGATCCGCAACAGGACCGGCTACTGCGAGCAGTTCGCCGCCTCCATGGCGGTGCTGGCGCGCGTCCTGGGCATCCCCTCCCGGGTCGCCATCGGCTACACCGGGGGCAGCGTCACCTCCGCGGGGTGGCAGGTCCGCACCCACGACTCGCACGCCTGGCCCGAGCTGTACTTCGAGGGGACCGGGTGGCTCCGCTTCGAACCCACCCCGGCGGGCGGAGCGGGCCAGGGCAGCGCGACGGTGCCGTCCTACACCCGCCCCGAGGTGGCGCCGGACACCCCCGACGAGCCGAGCGCGGCACCGTCGTCGGACCCCACCGGCTCCGACTCGCCGACCGGGCCGGCGAACGACCGCCGCGACGAGATGCTCGACAGGGAGTTCGGCGGAGCGCTGACCCCGGTGGACGAGGGGATGCCGCCGGCCGGCCGGATCGGCATCGGGGTCGCGATCGCGCTGCTGGTCGCGCTGATCCCCGCGCTGATCCGCTGGCAGCTGCGGGTCAGCCGCCGCAGGTCATACTCACGGCGGGCCGGGGACCCGGCCGACGGGGCGCCGGCCGCTGCGGATCCCGGCGGTACCGCCTCCCCCACGGGAGTCAGGGCGGGGCGCCGGGAGCCGGCGGTGACGGCCGCGTGGACCGAACTCGACGACGCCCTGTGCGACTACGGGATGTCCCGGCAGGCGAGCGAGAGCCCGCGCGCGCTGGCCGGGCGGCTGGCGGAGCAGTACGTGTTCGAGCCGGAGGCCGCCGCCGCGCTGGCGAGAATCGCCGCGGCGGTGGAGCGGACGCTCTACGCCAGGACCCCGGGTGAGATCGGTACCCTGCGCGAGGACATGCGGAGCGTGCGCCGGGCGCTGACGGCGACCGCGACCCGCGGCAGGCGGATCAGAGCGGTGCTGCTGCCGCCCTCCACGCTCCTGCGGATGCGGGCGCTGGGCGGGCGGGTGCTGGACGGTTTCGACCGTCTGGAGAACATCCGGTTCCGCAGGCCCGCCAGGAAGGGCGCCTAGCGCCCCCGGTGATCGGGACGCACGACCGCGTCCCGATCACCGGGGACGACGATCGAGGCGCCGGGCCGGGATCCTCGGCCGCCGGGAGGGTACGGAACAGTAACCCTCAGGACGGGGTGGCGAACGATCGCTGAGCGCGCGGGGAATCGGCGGACGAGGGGCCGGTGGATGACGCGGGCCGCTCGCACGCCGCGAGTGGCCCTCGCCGGCACAGGGGGATCCGTCAGGGAGGGAGCCCGCCGCGGACGGCGGCGGGCCCTGCCGGGCTAGCGCTCGTCGTGTCGACGGCGCCAGCGCTCCTCCATTCGCTCCATGAAGCTCTGGCGGGAGCCGGCACGGCGCCCTCCCTTGCCTCGCGGCTGATCGGCGGGCGTGGCCGCGTTGGCCTCGCCGAAACCGTTCATCCGCTTCCAGCTGGACAGACCCCACAGGCATGCGGCGAGCATGACCACGAAACCGCCGACGCCGAGCGGGATGCCGAGCGGGACGTTGTTGATCACGACGCCGACCATCAGCAGGACGACGCCCAGGATGAAACCGATGAAGGCCTTCACCAGGCGGCGCCTGTAGTGGCTGCGAGGATCACTGATCCTGACGGTATTGGCCCACTTCGGGTCCTCGGCGTAGAGGGCCTGCTCGATCTGGTCGAGCAAGCGCTGCTCGTGCTCAGAGAGCGGCACGGCGCCTCCCAAGGACAGCCCCAGGACGGGGAAGACGGTGACGGACGACACGGGGTGTCCGAACCTCGCGGTCGGTTATCCCCAGAATACGAGGCTGTAGACGTAGACGAAAGAAAACGTCCAACGTAGTCCAAACCGGAGGCGGAATCATGGATCTATTCCATCAAACGGAGGGCGAACAAGGGAGGCCGGAAGGACGGCATCATGACCGAATCTCCGGACCGCCCTGTCCATCGCCTGCTCGGCCTCCCGCCAGCCCGTCTCGCGCTCTCCGAGACCGAGCTGCCGGGTCGCCCCGGCGGCCGGGCTGAGGTTCTCCACCCGTACGCCGACCAGCCTCAGGCGGACGTTCTCCAGGCCGGAGGCGGCGTAGAGGGCGCAGGAGACGTCGTACAGGATCTTGGCGACGTCGGTGGGCTCACGCAGGCTTCGCGACCGGGAGATGGTGGTGAAGTCGGCGCGGCGGAGCTTGACGCTCACCGTGCGGCCGACGCTGCCACCCTTCCTGAGCCGGGCGGCGACCCGCTCCGAGAGCCGGAGCAGCTCCCTGCGGATCTCCGCGGGATCGGCGATGTCTGTGGCGAAAGTCTCTTCCGCGCCGATGCTCTTGTCGGGGACGTCCGGGGTCACCGGGCGCTCGTCGCGCCCCCAGGCGAGCGCCGACAGGTGCGCGCCCGCCGCCTGGCCCAGCTCCCGCTGGAGCGTGTCCACCGGGACCCGGGCGAGGTCGCCGACGGTCTTGATGCCGAGGCGGGCCAGTGACTGCTCGGTGCGCTCCCCGACGCCCCACAGCGCCGCCACCGGGAGCGGGTGCAGGAAGTCGACCACCCTGTCGGCGGGCACCACGAACAGGCCGTCGGGCTTGCAGTGCTGGGAGGCGAGCTTCGCCACGAACTTGCTGTTGGCGACCCCGACGGAGCAGGTGATGCCCTGCTCGCGCTCGACCTGCTCACGGATCATCCGGGCGATCGCCGTCGGCGGCCCGAGACGCTTGCGGGCCCCGCCGACGTCGAGGAACGCCTCGTCGGAGGCGATCGGCTCGACCTCGGGGGTGAAGGTCTGGAAGATCTCCATGACGCGCCGGGAGACCTCCGCGTATTTGCCCCGGCTGGGCGGGATGATCACCGCCTGGGGGCAGAGCCGTCGGGCCCGGGTCATGGGCATGGCCGAGTGCACCCCGAACCTCCGGGCCTCGTAGGTGGCGCTGAGCACCACCCCGCGCGCCCCGGGCGCGCCGATGATGACGGGGGTGCCCCGGAGCTCGGGACGGTCGCGCAGCTCGACGCCCGCGTAGAAGGCGTCCATGTCGACGTGAAGGATCGGGCAGCCGGTGTCGTCCGCCCCCAGATCGGAGCCCGGGCGCGGTATCTGCTGCTTTCTCGACACGGCGCCATCCTACGGGAACAGACGTTCGACGCGGCGTTCACCGGTGGCCAAGCACGTGCAGTTGGGTCGCGATGTCGCGGAGCACCGGGTGCGCCGCCGCCGCCTGCTCCAGGGCGACCAGGGCGCGGGCGGCTCCGGGCTCGCCGTCGAGCAGCCTGCTGGGCACCAGATCGGCGAAGACCCGCACACCGTGGACCTCGCCGGGCGCGAAGCCCGTCACGGCGAGGAGCCGCTCCAGGGCCTCGCGGGTGAAACGCCTGGGCGTGGGGTCGCGGTCGCCCCACCGGCCCTCGGGGTCGTCCAGCACCTGGCGGGCCTCGTCGAACCTGCCGGCGATGGAGCGGTGGAGCGCGGCGGCCAGCGGGTTGGCGGCGAGGACACTGATCACGCCGCCCTCGCGCAGCAGGCCTGCCATGGCCCTCACCGCGCCGGCCGGGTCCTCCACGTACTCCAGCACGCTGTGGCAGAGCACCAGGTCGGTGCCGCCGGTCGGGAGCAGCTCCTCCAGGTCCGCGGCGTCACCCTGCAGGGCGCGGACCTCCACCCCCGCCTCCGCCGCGCGGCGCTCCAGCGCGGCGAGCGAGTCGGGACTGGGGTCGACGACCGTCACGGCGTGCCCGAGGCCGGCCAGGGGAACGGCGAAACCCCCCGTACCGCCTCCGGCGTCGACGATGTCGAGCCGCTCACGGCCTGTCGCGGCCACCCGCTCGGCCAGCACGGCACTCAGGACGTCCCACACGACCGCTGTGCGGACCGCGGGAGTGCCCGGCTGCCGTGAGATGCCTACGGCGTGCAACTTCAGATCGCCTCCTCGTACGTTGACGTCCTCCACGGCCCGAGAGCCCCGGATTTCAGCACCCGACCGCCGGTCGGGTCTGTCGGTTCGCGGTTCACCGGCCCGGGTAACCCCGAAGCCTCCCCGCGCAGACACGGCACGCCCTGCCGCGTTTGAAACCACAAGTCCCACCTGGCTGCCGCGGGACCCCCCAACCCTAACGGGTTGAACCGGCAGGGCGAGAAGGGTTTCCTTCTTGCCCGAAGGACAGGGTGTTCATCCTGATTGTCCAACGACAAGCCCAGCCTACGTCGCGCGTCCCCCGGCGCGGCCCAAGGACTTATCCATACTCGCGCTTGATCGAGTCTTTTTCCGGACGCGGACCGCCCCCGCGGGCAAGCCCGGAGGAAAGGGGACACCTCCGGCGGAGGGGGCACCGCGCGGGGAGACCGGGGCTCCGGGCTCCCCGTGGCGGCGTCTAGAGCGCCAGGGACGGCTTGAGCTGCTTGAAACGGGCCATCAGGCCGTTGACGAACTGCGGCGACTCGTCGGTCGAGAGCTCGGAGGCCAGGCTGACCCACTCGCTGATGACGACGCCCTCGGGGACGTCGGGCATCCACAGCAGCTCGTAGGTGCCACCGCGCAGGAGGTTGCGGTCGACCGCCGGCATGCGGTCGAGCGTCCAGCCCTCGGAGTAGGTGGTGATCAGCTCGTCGATGCGCGCCCGGTGCCTGCACACGCCCTCGACGATCGTCGTGGTGTACTCGTTCACGGGCGGCTCGGCCCGCGCGAGGCGCTCGGCGAGAACGCCGAGCGGGTCCTCGCCACGCGCCTCGGCCTCGAAGAGGATGTCCAGCGCGCGCCTGCGCGCCTTACCCCGTGCCGACATCAGGCGCGGCCGAGATAATCGCCGGTGCGGGTGTCGACCTTGACCTTCTCGCCGGTGGTGATGAAGAGCGGCACCTTGATCTCGGCGCCGGTCTCCAGCGTGGCGGGCTTGGTGCCGCCGGTCGAGCGGTCGCCCTGGAGGCCGGGCTCGGTCTCGGCGACGATCAGCTCGACGGCCGCGGGCAGGTCGACGTAGAGGACGTTGCCCTCGTTGATCGCCACGGTGGCCAGCATGTTCTCCAGCAGGTAGTTGGCCGCGTCGCCGACCGCCACCCTGGTGACGTGGAGCATGTCGTAGTTCTCGGTGTCCATGAAGACGTAGTCGTCGCCGTCCATGTAGGAGAACTGCATCTCGCGCTTGTCGACGTTGGCCACCTCGACCTTGACGCCCGCGTTGAAGGTCTTGTCGACGACCTTGCCCGATAGCACGTTCTTGAGCTTGGTGCGGACGAACGCGCCGCCCTTGCCGGGCTTGACGTGCTGGAACTCCACGACGGCCCAGAGCTCACCGCCGTCGAGCTTGAGCACCAGGCCGTTCTTGAGGTCGTTCGTCGTCGCCACTAGTCTCTCCTGCGTACGGCCGCTCTTAAAGGACGAGCAGCTCTTTGGTCGTCCGTGTGAGAAGTTCCGGCCCGCCATCGCGCACCACGAGCGTGTCCTCGATGCGGACGCCGCCCCTGCCGGGAAGGTAAACCCCAGGTTCAACGGTTACCGGAACTCGATCCTCAAGTCTAGCGTGCCCATGGTCGCGCTCCGGCTCTCGTGAAGATCGTTCCGGCTGCGGGGAGTCCGCCGGCTCCCCCGGGTGGTCCTCCGGCCCTGCCTGGCGGTCCTCCGGCTTTCTCTGGGACAGGAACGGCGCCTCGTGGATCTGCAGCCCGACGCCGTGGCCGAGGCCGTGCTTGAAGAACTCCCCGTACCCCGCCTCCCCGATCAGGTCCCGGGCGGCGGCGTCCACCTCGTGGAGCGCCGCGCCGGCCCTCGCGGCCAGGACGCCGGCCCGCTGGGAGGCCTGGACCAGGTCGTACAGCTCGCGCCGCCACCCCGCGGGCTCGCCGATCGCCACGGTCCTGGTCATGTCGGCGTGGTAGCCCCGGTACAGCGCCCCGAAGTCCATGGTGACCAGGTCCCCGCGCTCCAGCGGCCGGTCCGCGGGCGAGTGGTGCGGGATCGCGCCGTTGGGCCCACTCGCGACGATCGAGTCGAAGGCGAGCCCGTCCGCACCCAGCTCGATCATGCGGCGCTCCAGCGACCTGGCGACCTCCTTCTCGGTCAGCCCGGGGCGCAGCTCGGGCAGGACCTCGGCGAAGGCGCGGTCGGTGATCTCGCACGCGGTGCGGATCAGGTCGAGCTCGGCGTCGTCCTTGACCATGCGCACCGACTCCACCACCCCGGACAGGCGCAGGGACTCCCCGCCCAGCCGGAAGTAGCCGGCGACGGACATGTGGTCGGCCTCGATGCCCGTCCGGCCGCTCTCCGGCAGCAGGGCCCCGGCGACGTCGGACTCCTCGACCACCTCGATGTCGGCGCAGACGCGCCGGGCGGCCCCGATGTAGCGGGAGTCGGTGGCCAGCGTGGCGGTGGCGTCCGCCCGCACCAGGACGGCCGCGTTGGAGCTGGCCAGGCCGGTCAGGTAGCGCACGTTCACGCCGCCGGTGACCAGGAGCGCGTCCACCTCGTGAGCGGGCAGCAGGGCCGCGAGGTTCGCGCGGCGGCGGGCATGGGTGGCGGTCATGACACGCATGCTATTAACCGCTTTGACCGGATGTCGTCACCGTGGTCGTGCCCGGTCCCGCCACCCTCCCGCCCGATCGCGCGCTTGTCCTGGCCTCGTACCCACGCCGGCCGCGCGCCCGTCCTGGTCACGCGCCCGTCCTGGCCGCGCCCACGTTGGCCGCGCACTCGTCCAGCGGGAGGCGGGAGAGGCGGACGCGTGCCCGTCCGCGGGCGAGGGGGGTCAGGAGGCGAGTTCCCTGACCTTCTCGATGAGCCGGACGCGCTCCTCGTGCGTGCCGGCCAGCGGGGCGACGTTCAGGGTCGTGACGCCCGACTCGCGCATGGCCTGCAGGCGCTCGCGGACGTGTCCCTCGGGGCCGATCAGGGACATCTTCTCCAGCAGCTCGTACGGCACGAGCGCGGCGGCCTCGTCCTTCTTGCCCTCCAGGTAGAGGTTCTGGATCTGCTCGGCCTCCTTCTCGTAGCCGTACCTGCGGGCGAGGTCGTTGTAGAAGTTCTTGCCCTTGGCGCCCATCCCGCCGATGTAGAGGGCCGCCATCGGGCGGCCCAGCTCCAGCCAGCCCGAGACGTCGTCGCCGATGGCCAGCGAGGCCTGCGCGATCACGTCCAGCTCGCCCAGCGCCGGGTCCCGCCTGGCCTTGCCCGCCGCCAGGGAGGCGCCCCACACGTCGGCGGCCTTCTCCGGCACGTAGAAGATCGGCTCCCAGCCCTCGGCCAGCTCGGCGGACAGCTCGACGTTCTTGGGACCGATGGCGGCGATCACGACGGGGATGCGGTCGCGGACCGGGTGGTTGATGAGCTTCAGCGGCTTGCCCAGGCCGGTCCCCTGGCCGGCGGGGAGCGGGACGGTGTAGTGCCTGCCCTCGTAGGTCAGGCGCTCGCGCCTCCAGACCTGGCGGCAGATCTCGATGACCTCGCGGGTGCGGCCGAGCGGCGCGGTGTACGGGACGCCGTGGAAGCCCTCGATGACCTGCGGGCCCGAGGCGCCCAGGCCGAGGGTGAAGCGGCCGTCGGAGACGTAGTCCAGGCCCGCGGCGGTCATGGCCAGCAGTGCGGGGGTGCGGGAGTAGATCGGCAGGATGCCGGAGGCGATCTGCAGTCTCTCGGTCCTGGCGGCGATGTAGCCCAGCTGGCTGACCGCGTCGAAGCTGTAGGCCTCGGCGACGAAGACGATGTCGAGACCGGCCTTCTCGTAGTCGGCCAGCTCGGCCACCGTCTCCTTGAAGCCCCCCGAGTAGTTCAGGGCCATACCGATGCGCATCGTGAGATCGTCCTTCCGCGGTGCCGACGAAACCGAATGTTGTTCCGTTGTCTCGGCAACAAAGGTTATCGACTCACCGCCGAAGCACCAAGCCCCGCGCCGCCGCCGCCGGGCCGGTAGCCTACGCATTCCGGGGTAGGGGACCCCGGGAGGGCTGGCGTTCCGGGGGCAGGTGACCGCCGGAGGGTGGACGAGGAGCGATGTGCTGAGGCGGTCGATCATCGTGACGGCGGGAGCGCTCGCCCTGATCCTCGGGGGGCATCGGCTCCTGCCGGAGCTTGGCGGTTTCACACCCGTGCTGGAGAGCCTCCTCCCCTGGCTCGGGGTCGCCGTACCGGTCCTGCTGGTCTGCGCGCTGGCCACCCGCTCGTGGCAGGTGGTCCTCGCCGCGATGGTCCCGGCGACCGTGTGGGGCCTCATGTTCGGCCCGACGCTGCTGCGCAGCCCGCCGGGCGGGCCCAGCGACCTGTCGGTCGCCACGCTCAACGTCGGCGCGACCAACGCCGACTCGGCCGACGCCATACGGTCCGTCTCCAGGGACCGCGACCTGGTCGCGGTGCAGGAGCTGACCGCCGGCGGCCCGGCGGCGAAGGCCCTCAACGAACGCTTCCCCTACCGCTACCGGATCGCCACGGTCGGCCTGTGGAGCCGGTTCCCGATCGCCGAGGCCCGCAAGGCCGACATCGGCCTCGACTGGGCGCGGGCACTGCGCGCGGTGGTCGTCACCCCCAAGGGCAGGCTGACCGTGTACGTCATGCACCTCGCCTCCGCCCGGCCCGGCCAGACCGCCCAGCGCGACGAGACCCTCGCCCACGCCCGCAGGATGGTCGACAGGGACGACAGCCGGCACCTGCTGCTGCTCGGCGACCTCAACACCGCCACCACCGACCGCAAGCGCTCCGGCCTGGTGCCGCCGCTGTCGGACGCCCAGCAGGAGGCCGGTACGGGTTTCGGCTTCACCTGGCCCGCGTCCTTCCCCGTCACCCGGCCCGATCACATCCTCTACCGCGGCATGGTCGCCACCAGGGCGGGCGTCGAGCGGGCCGCGGGCAGCGACCACCGCGCGGCCGTCGCCTCACTGCGCCTGGCCGCCTAGCCGCCCGGCCTCCCGGCCGCCTGGAGATCCGGGAGCCCGAGCGGCCAGGAGCGCGGACAGGTCGGCCGGGGTGTCGATGTCGGCGGGGTCGGCGACGTCGTCGCAGGGGACCGCGACAACCAGTTCGGGATGGGCTCTCAGGAACGGGCGGGCGCCGGCGTCGCCGGTCGCGAGCCGGGCGACCTCCCCGAAGTGCTCCCTGGCGATCAGCACCGGGTTGCGCCGCGCGCCGCCGTAGGTGGCGACGGCCACCGAGGCGCCCTCCGCCGCCGCGTCGACGAGCCGCCGCACCGCCCGCGGGCCGACGAACGGCTGGTCCACCAGGGCGATCACCACGTGCTCGGCGGTCGCGGGGATCGCGTCCAGGCCGGCTCTGAGCGAGGAGCCCATTCCCGAGTCCCACCGCGGGTTGTGGACGGTCACCGCTCCCCGCACCCGTACGGTGGCCGCGCCGAGCACGACGACCACGGGACGGCAGCCGCCGTCGTGGAGCGTCCTGACCCCCCGGTCCACCAGCCGCTCCCCGCGGAACTCCACCAGCGCCTTGGGAGTGCCGAGCCGCGAGCCCGACCCGGCGGCCAGCAGCAGCCCGGCGATCGGCGGGCGCCCGCCCGCCGATCCCGCGGGGATCTCCTCCGCGCTCCCCTCGGCGTCCCCTTCCCCGTCCCCCGCCGGGATCTCCGCCGGTGTCCCCGCCGCCCGTGTCTCCGCCGAGGTCTTCGCCTCCTCGCTCACGCGCCCGGCCCCTCGCCGTGGATCCTGCCGGAACCGTCGGTCAGCGGCCGGCCGGAGCCGCCCCAGCGCAGCTGGATCAGTTCGGCGGCGATGGAGATCGCCGTCTCCTCGGGCGTACGCGCGCCCAGGTCCAGCCCGATCGGCGAGCGGAGCCTCTTCAGCTCGGCCTCCCCCAGACCCGCCTGGGCGAGCCTGGCCAGCCGGTCCTCGTGCGTGCGGCGCGAGCCCATCGCGCCGACGTAGCCCGCCGGGGTGCGCAGGGCGACCTCGAGCAGGGGGACGTCGAACTTGGGGTCGTGGGTGAGCACGCAGATCGCGGTCCGCTCGTCCACGACGGTCGAGGTGAGATAGTCGTGCGGCCACTTGACGATCACCTCGTCGGCCTCGGGGAAGCGCTTGGCCGTGGTGAAGACCGGCCGGGCGTCGCACACGACCACGTGGTAGCCGAGGAACTTGCCGACCCTGGCGACCGCGGCGGCGAAGTCGATCGCGCCGAAGACCAGCATCCGGGGCGGCGGCGCGAAGGACTGGACGAAGACCGACAGCTCGTCGAGCCGCCGCTGTCCCCGCGCCCCGTACCTGCGGACGCCCGTCAGCCCCTGCGCCAGCATGCCCCGGACGTCGTCGTCCACCGCGTCGTCCAGCCGGGTCACGCCCAGCGAGCCGGAGGAGCGGTCCGGCCAGATGACCCGGCGGGTGCCGATCACGCCCGGCCCCGACAGGACGGTCGCCACCGCCACCGGCTCGCGCCGCAGCACCGAGGCGGCGACCGCCCCCAGTTCGGGGAAGGTCTCCTTGGAGACGGGCTCGACGAGGATGTCCAGGATGCCGCCGCAGGTCAGTCCGACGGAGAAGGCCTCGTCGTCGCTCACGCCGTACCGCTGCAGGACGGGCGTGCCCGAGGAGATCACCTCCCGGGCCAGCTCGTAGACGGCGCCCTCGACGCAGCCTCCGGAGACGCTGCCCTCGGCCTCGTCGCCGAGCACCGCCATGGACGCCCCCGGCGGGCGGGGCGCGCTGCGGAAGGTGTCGACCACGGTGGCCAGGCCGAACGTCTCTCCCGCCTCCCACCACCTCAGGATCTGTGACAACACGTCACGCATGCGTGCCTCCCAGCAGCGTCGCCAGTTCCTCGAACGCGGCCAGGCTGTGCCCGGCCACGAAGTCGTCGATGTGGGGAAGCGCGGCCCGCATCCCCGCGGTGAGCGGCCGGTAGCCCTCCCGGCCCTTGTGCGGGTTCACCCAGATCACCCGGTGGGCCGTCCTGGACAGCCGGGCCATCTCCGCCCCCAGCAGCGAGACGTCGCCGCGCTCCCATCCGTCGGAGGCGATCACCACCACCGCTCCGGCCGCGTCGTTCAGCGCCAGGAACCGCCGGAGCTCCTCACCCAGGCGGGTGCCGCCGCTCCAGTCGGGAATGGCCCGGGAGACGGCGGCCATCGCGGCCGCCGGGTCGCGGTGGCGCAGCTCGGAGGTGAGCCGGGTGAGCCGGGTGCCCGCGCTGAACACCTCGGTGGCCCTCGGCTCCGACCTGACCAGCGCGTGGGCGAGCCGGAGCAGCGTGTCCGCGTACGGGGTCATGGAACCGCTGACGTCGATCAGCAGCACGACCCTGCGGGGCCTCGTCCGGCGCGCGCGGTAACGCAGCCCGGCCGTCTCCCCGCCCCTGCGCAGGGTCTCGCGGATGGTCGCCCTGCCGTCCAGCCGCCCCTTGCGGGCGGGCCGGAAGCGCCGCGACGCGCGCCGTTCCCTGCCCGCCCGCAGCAGGGCGAGCAGCCGGTGCGCCTCGGCGAGCTCCGCCGCCGTCATCGCGGCCACGTCCCGGGTGCGCAGCACCTCCGTCGCGCTCGCGGTCGCCGCGAGGGCCGGGGGCTCGCCGTTCTCCCCCCGGTCAGGGCGTGCCCCCGGCGTCGCCGCGGTGTGCCGGGTGACGGTGACCGCCGCCGCTCTCGCGCGGCCCGCGCGCAGCCCTCCGAAGTAGGCCCGGAAGACCCGGTCGTAGCGGGGCAGGTCGTCGGCCGAGGCGCACAGCGTGACCCGGCCCGCCCAGTAGACGTCGTCGGGCCTGGAGGCGTCCAGGTGGGACAGCGCGCGCAGCAGGTTCTGGGTCCGCTCGTGGTCGGCGGGCACCCCCGCGGCGCGCAGGGTTCTGGCGAAACCGGTCATGACCGCCACCAGGTCCTCCCCGGTCCCGGCCGGGAAAGCCGTGGAAGCCGTGGAAGCCGTGGAAACGCGGGAGACCGGGGAAGCCGTGGCGGGAGCCCCCGTGGCGGAGGGCACTCCGGCGGGGGGAGGGCCGTCAGCGCCGGGACGCACCGAAGAATCCGTTCCCGAGCACCGTCTCGTGGTCCTCCCTGTGCTTGAGCAGGGCGCCCAGCGAGGCGGCCGCCACGTCGGGGTCGAGCTCGCGGGCGCCGAGTGCCAGGAGCGCCTCGGTCCAGTCGAGGGTCTCGGCGATCCCCGGCGGCTTGATCAGATCGGCCTCGCGGAGCCGTCCCGTCGCCGTGGCCACCTGCTCGGCCAGGCTGCCCGAGCACTCGGGGAGCCGCCTGCGCAGGATCGCCACCTCCCGCTCGAAGGAGGGGTGCTCCAGCCAGTGGTAGAGGCAGCGCCGCTTCAGCGCGTCGTGCACCTCGCGAGTGCGGTTGGAGGTCAGCACGACCACCGGCGGCCGGGCGGCGCGGATCGTGCCGAGCTCGGGGACGGAGATCGCGAAGTCCGAGAGCACCTCCAGCAGGATCGCCTCGAACTCCACGTCGGCCCGGTCGACCTCGTCGATGAGCAGCACCGCGGGCTGGGTCTCGATCGCCCTCAGCAGCGGCCTGGCGATCAGGAACCTCCGGTCGTAGACCTCGCCCTCCAGCCGGGCGGCGTCGGTGACGCCGCCCGCCTCCGCCGCCTTCAGGTGCAGGAGCTGGCGGGCGAAGTCCCAGTCGTAGAGCGCCTGGGAGGCGTCGAGCCCCTCGTAGCACTGCAGGCGGATCAGCGGCGCCCCGAGCACCTCGGCCAGGGTCCTGGCCAGCTCGGTCTTGCCGACTCCGGCCTCGCCTTCGAGCAGCAGCGGGCGGCCCATCCGCAGCGCGAGGAAGGCCGCCGTGACGAGCCCCGCACCGGCCAGGTACGACCGCTCGTCGAGCAGTTCCGCCAGCTGCGCGGGCGATTCCACATCGGATGCCTCGATTGTCCGCCTCACCACCACCTCAGGCTACGCCCGGAGGCCGGGTCCTCGCGTGATCACACCCTCCCTGGATCCGGCGCTCTCCGGGAATCCCGCGGCACGCCGGTGCCGACCTCGCGGCGGGTGGCTCACGAGGTCCCGAAAACCGGGAGCCGGGAGCCGGGCGGAAATCCGGTGGGAACGCCGCCGCTCTCCCTCGAAGAAGTATTGTCACCCCCTGTGAAGAACCTGCTCGACCAGATCAACACCCCGTCCAGAGTCGTCGTGCTGGCGTTCCTGGCCGTGGTCCTCACCGGTACGGGGCTGCTGTCGCTGCCGGTCGCGGTCGAGGGGGACCAGAGCGCCTCGTGGACGTCGGCTTTGTTCACCGCCACCTCCGCGGTGTGCGTGACCGGGCTCGCCGTGCACGACACCGCGACGCACTGGTCGCTCTTCGGCGAGATCGTGCTCCTGGCGCTGATGCAGATCGGCGGCTTCGGGATCATGACGCTCTCCTCGATCCTCGCGGTGATCGTCTCAGGAAAGCTCGGCCTGCGCGCCCGCCTCAACACCCAGGCGGAGACCAAGACCCTCGGTCCCGGCGACGTACGACGGGTGATCGTGGGGGTCGCCAAGGTCACGCTGGTCGCCGAGGCGCTGACCGCCGCGGTGCTCGCCGCCCGCTTCGTGATCGGGTACGGGGAACCGGTCGGCCGCGCCGCCTATTACGGGATTTTTCATGCGATCTCGGCATTCACCAATGCCGGGTTCGCGCTCTGGCCGGACAGCATGATGAGGTTCGTCACCGACCCGTGGATCTGCCTCCCGCTCATCACGGCGGTGGTCGCCGGAGGTCTCGGCTTCCCCGTCTACGCCGTGCTGCGGCAGAACTGGCGCCGCCCGTCCCGCTGGACGCTGCACGCCAAGATCACGCTGGGGATGACCGCCGTCCTGCTGTTCGGCGGGGCGGTGGCCATCACCACCACCGAGTGGAACAACCCCGGCACGATGGGCGCCCTGTCCCCCGGCCTGCGGATCATGGCCGGGTTCTTCCACAGCGCGATGACCCGGAGCGGCGGCCTGAACTCCGTGGACACCTCCCAGATGAGCGAGAACTCCTGGCTGATCAGCGACGTGCTGATGTTCATCGGAGCGGGCAGCGCGAGCACCGGGGGCGGCATCAAGGTGACGACGTTCGCGCTCCTCGGGTTCGTGATCCTGGCCGAGCTGCGCGGCGAGCCCGACGTCTCGGCGAGCCGCCGCCGCATTCCCGAGCAGCTGCAGCGGCAGGCGCTGACGATCGCCCTGCTGAGTGTGGCGTCGGTCGCCGTGGGCACGTTCGCGATGATGACGGTGACCCCGTTCAAGCTGGACCGCGTACTGTTCGAGGTGATTTCGGCCTTCGGCACGGTCGGGCTGTCGACCGGGATCACCGCCGACGTCGGCACCGCGGGACACCTGATCCTGACCCTCCTGATGTTCGTCGGGCGGCTCGGGCCGGTGACCCTGGGCGCCGCGCTGGCGCTGCACGTCCAAACCCGTCGGTTCCGATATCCGGAGGAGCGTCCCCTCGTTGGTTGACAAGAGGAACCGCGGCGACGCGGTCGTGGTGATCGGTCTCGGCCGGTTCGGCGGCGCGCTGGCGGTGGAGCTGGCGGGCCGCGACGTCGAGGTGCTCGGCGTCGACAGCGACCCCAAGAACGTGCAGCACTTCTCCGGGCGGCTCACCCACGTGGTGTGCGCCGACTCCACCGATCCCGACGCGCTCGACCAGCTGGGCATCGGGGAGTTCGGCCGGGCCGTCGTCGGCATCGGCACCGACATCGAGGCGAGCATCCTGACCACCTCGATCCTGGCCGACCTGGAGGTGGCCGACATCTGGGCCAAGTCGATCAGCCTGCAGCACAGCCGGATCCTGCAGCGGGTCGGCGCGCACCACGTGGTGCAGCCCGAGCACGACATGGGCGAGCGGGTCGCGCACCTCGTCACCGGGCGGATGCTCGACTACGTGGAGGTCGACGAGGACTACGCCTTGATCAAGACCATGGCGCCCCGGTGGGCGGACGGCAAGAGCCTGGGCAGCCTGGGCATCCGCAGCGAGTACGGGGTCACCGTGGTCGGGATCAAGAAACCCGGCGGCAGGTTCACGTACGCCACCTCCGACACGGTGATCCACGGCGGCGACACCCTGCTCGTGGCGGGCGAGACCGACAAGGCGGAGCGGTTCGCCGAGGAGACCTGAGCGCGGGCCCCCGAGCCCTCGCAGGGGTGCCGTGGCATTCGCGGAAAATCGGGCCGGACATGGCTCTGGCCTGGAGCTGGATGCCGTGGCGTCGTGGACGTCACCTGCGTCGCCGGGTCCCGGTCGTCCTGGCGGGGGACGACGCCTCAGGGAGGGCGTTCGCCGGCGGCACCGGCCCGGGCATCGGAGCCCAGGACGGCATCACAGGGTGGGGAACGCGCCGGTGCGGACCGGAACTCGGCTCCGTCACGCACCGGCGGGTTCCCGCCGCGCCGCCTACCGGGCGGTGCAGGTCACCCCGGCGGGGGCGGTGTTGGCCCCGGACCAGGCGCCGTTGAAGCCGAAGGAGGTGGTGCCGCCCGAAGACAGCGCGCCGTTCCAGGACAGGTTGGCCACGGTGACGGCCGAGCCGCTCACGGTGTGCGAGCCGCTCCACAGCTGGGTGATGGTCTGGCCGCTGGGGAAGGTCCACGCGACGGTCCAGCCGGTGAGCGCGGTGGTGCCGGTGTTCTTCACCTCGACGCTGGCTCCGAAGCCGTCGTGCCACTGGTTGGTGACGGTGTAGGTCGCGGCGCAGGCCTTTCCGCCCGGAGTAGGCGTCGGGGTCGGGGTGGGCGTGGGCGTCGGGGTCGGCGTGGGAGTCGGGGTGGGGGTCGGGGTGGGGGTCGGGTCGCCGGTGCCGGCCTTTTCGGCCGTCCAGGCGCCGACCCAGGCCAGGACCGCGTTCCAGTTGATGGCGACCTCGTTCACCGACCAGGCGTCGATGTCGTCCAGGTAGCACTTCTGCGGCCGGCAGCCGCTGAGGCGCTGCTGGGCGACCGGGTCCTCCAGGCCGCTGTTGGGGCCGCCGGCCAGGGCGCCGGGCGGCGCGATGGGCAGGGCGGAGTTGATCTGGTTGGCCCAGAACCGGTGGTGGACGTTACGGGAGGGCTTGTCGCCGTAGCCGGTGACGTAGGAGTAGCCCATCGGGTTGCGGCCGAGCTGGTACGCCATCGTCTCGAACACCCCGGTGCGGAACCGCTCGGCGCCGGAGAAGTCGTGGGCCAGGGCCAGCACGACGGCGTTGTTGAGGATCAGGTTGTTGGATCCCCAGATGTAGCCGCCGCCGGGCGGCTGGAAGGGCACCGGGTAGCCCTGGCCGCGCATCACGTTCAGCAGGCCGTCGGCGGCCGAGACGAAGGAGGCCCGCAGCTGCTGGCCGATGGAGGAGGTCAGGCCGTTGGGCACCAGCGCCAGGGTGATGTCGCCCAGGCTGCCGACCTCCGCCCACAGGGCGCCCTCGTTCGTGAAACTGCGCCCGTAGTACAGCGAGGAGGAGGTCAGGTCGGTGCGGTAGGCCTGCTTGCCGGTGGTGGCGTACAGCTCGGCGGCGGCCCAGTAGAACTCGTCGGTCACCTTGCCGTCGGCATAGGAGCCACCGCCGGTGCCGTCGGAGGCCGGGGCGAACCGCGAGGGATTGGCCTTGGCCGCGGTGTAGGCCTTCTCCGCCGCGGTCAGGCAGCGGGCGGAGAACGCGGAGTCGATGGACGCCCACACCCGGGCGCACTGGGCGGCCGCGGCGGCCAGGTTCAGGGTGGCGGCGGTGCTGGGCGCCGACAGCACCCGGGCCTCGGGGTCCTGGGCGGGCAGCAGCGGCAGCCCGGTCCAGTTGGCGTCGTGGATCTTGTGGTGGGCCATGCCGGCCAGCGGGCGGCCGTCGGGGACCTGCATCTTCAGCAGGAAGTCGATCTCCCAGCGGGCCTCGTCCAGGATGTCGGGCACGCCGTTGCCGCGCTCGGGGATGGACATGGTGCCGTCGGCGAAGGCTCCGGTGTCGGCGCCGGGGACGTTCCTGGCCCGCTCGTAGGTGTTGACCAGCTGCCAGGCGGACATGCCGCCGTTGATCACGTACTTGCCGTGGTCGCCTGCGTCGTACCAGCCGCCGCGCACGTCCAGCCGGTAGCCGCAGTCGCTGCGGCACGGCACGTTGTTGTCACCCTGGTTGGGAGAGACGTTCAGGTGGCCGGCGGCGCGGGCGTACTGGTTGCCGCCGGCGTACTGGGAGGTGATCGCGATGCCGCTGCGCTGGTGGTAGAAGAACGCCAGCGCGTCGTAGGGCAGCTTCTTCCAGGCCGCGGTGCCGATGTCGAAGGGGTGGCTGGACTCGTTGTTCACGGTGAGCACGTAGTTGGTGCCGGTCCCGGTGTAGGACGAGAAGTCGATTTTGTGGACGGAGTCGCCGGAGGGGGAGTCGGCGCCGAAGACGGTCGTGGTGCCGCCGGCCACCACCTGGTCGGAACCGTCCAGCAGGCTCCAGGCCAGCGGCGATCCAGAGTTGCTGATCACGGTCGCCTGCTTGGCCGCGCCGGGCGCGTAGGCGACCTGGTTGACCTTGATGTTCTGGCCGAGCGCCGGTCGGACAAGGGCGTTGGCGGTTCCTGTGGTGACGACCGCGGTGATCGATGCCGCGGCCAAGGCTGCGGCCAGCGCCGCCGCCGACAGCCGAATCCGGCCTGACGTGTTCACGTGGAGTCCTCTCGGCCTGTACTACGTGGGCTTCGCATCTTGGAACCCTCAGGCCGGAAAAAGACAGCCGCCGCCATTGAGCACGGCATTTCGTGCAGCTCGAAGCGATACTCCCGGCGAATGACCGTGTAACTTTCATGGGTTTCGGCGATTCGCAGAATCTCGGCGTGCCCGCTTTTCCCACGACCCGGACGCATCCACGCATCCCCGCGTCCCCGCCAGGAGGTCACGCTCGCGCGCATCGCCAAGCCCGCCGGTGCCGGGACTCCCGAGAGGGCTCGGCCCGGCAGGCCCGGCAGGCCACAAGGACCCTGAGCCCCCGTACGACGGCTCAGCGGGTCTCCGACGCCTCGCCGCGCTCCCTGATGAGGGCGGCGAGCTCGCGGACCTGACGGACCGTACGCTCCTTCTCCGACCCCTGCAGGCCCATCGCGCCGACCGTGGCCCCGTCGGCGAAGTCGATCTTCGCCCAGGGCTCGTGGTCGACCAGGGATACCCCGAGCACCTCGGGCCACTCGTAGCGATGCACCCGCAGCGGGTTGACGACGGTGACCCCCTCCTCGTCGGCCTCCACCCGGACCCGTCCCAGCAGGTGCAGGACCCAGGCGACCACCCCGCCCAGCCCGACCATCGCGAGCCTGTCGGCCAGGGTGAACGGCTCGGACAGGAAGGCCGCCATCAGCACCGCGCCGAGCATGATCAGGCCCGCGAAGCCGTATGCCGCGATCCGGCCCTTCCTGGGCCGCCACACGACGGGCAGCGGGGGCGGGGAGACGCTCTCCGGGCTCACTCTCAGATCACGATCCTTTGGAAGACCACCGGTCGGAACGGCTGCGACCGCTGGTCACGGCGCCGAGGGAAACCTACCGCACGGCCCCGCCGGGCCGATCACACGGCACGGCGGGGCGGGCCCGTACGGCGGCGGCGCTAGGCGCGGAGCTCCCGCAGCAGCAGCGCCGTCCCCAGGGCTGCGACGGTGGCCTCGTAGCCCTTGTCCTCGTGGCTGCCCGGCAGCCCCGACCTGTCGAGGGCCTGGTCGAGGGACTCGCAGGTCAGCACGCCGTTGCCGACCGGGACCTCCTCGTCGAGGGAGACCCGGGTCAGGCCCGAGGTGACGGAGTCGCACACGTAGTCGAAGTGGGGGGTCTCGCCGCGGATCACGACCCCGAGGGCGACGACCGCGTCGTACTTCCTGGCCAGGACCTGCGCCACGACCGGGATCTCCAGCGATCCGGCCACCCGCACCACGGTCACCGCCGCGCCGCTGTCCCTGCCCGCCTGCTCGGCCCGCGCCACGAGCTGATCGGTGATCTTCTCGTGCCAGCGGGCGGCGACGACGCCGACGGTCAGCCCCTCGGCCTCGACGGCCCCGGCCACCGGCCGCCCGTCCCCGCTCACGCGATCACCTCGTACCCGCTCCGCTCCGCCTGGCCTGATCGTTCGCTCATGCTTCTTCTTCCCTGGGGATCTCGTGGCCGAGGCGGTCGCGCTTGGCCGACAGGTATTTCTCGTTGTACGGGTTCATCGCCACCGGCATGGGCTCGCGGCCGAGCACCTTGATGCCGTAACCGTCCATGCCGCGCAGCTTGGCCGGGTTGTTGGTCAGCAGCCGGACCGACTTCACGCCCAGGTCGGCGAGGATCTGCCCGGCGTTGGAGAACTCCCGGGCGTCCACCGGCAGCCCGAGCTCCAGGTTGGCGTCGACGGTGTCGCTGCCGCCGTCCTGGAGGCTGTACGCCCTGAGCTTGGCCAGCAACCCGATCCCGCGTCCCTCGTGCCCGCGCAGGTAGACGACCACACCCCGCCCCTCGGCGGCGATCCGCGACATGGCGTGGTCGAGCTGCACCCCGCAGTCGCACCGCAGCGACCCGAGCACGTCGCCGGTCAGGCACTCGGAGTGCGCCCGGACCATGACGTTCTCGCCGTCCTCGATGTCGCCGAGGACCAGGGCCAGGTGCTCGCCGCCGTCCAGCGAGCTCGCGAAGCCGTAGGCCCGCCACTCGCCGTACCTGTTCGGCAGCCGCGTCTCGGCGACCCTGGTCACCATCCGCTCGGTCCGGCGCCTGAACTCCACCAGCTGCTCGATCGAGACGAGCGCCAGGTCGTGCTCGTCGCAGAAGTCGCGCAGCTCCGGCAGCCGCATCATGGTGCCGTCGTCGTTGACGACCTCGGCGAGCACGCCCGCCTCGCTCAGCCCGGCGAGCCTGGCCAGGTCCACGGACGCCTCGGTGTGTCCGCGCCGGGTCAGCACGCCGCCCTCCCGGTAGCGGAGCGGGAAGACGTGCCCCGGCCGTACCAGCTCGGACGGCTCGGTCGCCGAGTCGGCCAGGGTACGGATCGTGCGGGCCCTGTCGGCGGCGGAGATGCCGGTGCTCACCCCGTCCCTGGCGTCCACGCTGATCGTGTACGCGGTGCGCAGGCGCTCCTTGTTGTCGTACACCATCAGCGGCAGGCCGAGCCTGTCGAGGTCCTCGCCGCGCATCGGCACGCAGACCACGCCGCTGCTGTGCCGGATGGTGAAGGCCAGCAGTTCCGGGGTGGCCTTGGACGCGGCGAAGATGATGTCGCCCTCGTTCTCGCGGTTCTCGTCGTCGACGACCACGATGGCCCTGCCCTCGCGGATGTCGGCGATCGCCCGCTCGATCGGGTCCAGCTTGATCACAAGATCTCCTCGATGACGAGCACGGCCTTCGGCCGGTACTCCTTGAGCCGGTTGACGCGTCCGGCCGGTGCGTCCGGTGCTTCCGGCCCGGTCTCTCCGGAGGCTTCCGGTCTCGGCGGCCTCGGATTCCGTTTCAAGGTGCTTCACGGCCTTTCTCCCTGGTCCGTCGCGGCGTCCCTGGCGGGCCCACCGGCCGGGGCGTACGCGCCGACGAGTTTCTCCACGTGCTTGGCGATCACGTCGACCTCGAGGTTCACCGGGTCGCCCGGCCGCTTCGCGCCGAGGGTGGTCAGGCTCAGGGTGGTGGGGATCAGGCTGACCGCGAAGCCGCCGGAGCCCACGCTCATGACGGTCAGGCTGATGCCGTCGACCGCGATCGAGCCCTTCTCGACCACGTAGCGGTCGAGCTCCGGCGGGAGGGAGATCCGGACGACCTCCCAGTGCTCGGCGGGCTCCCGCGACAGCAGGACACCCGTCCCGTCCACGTGGCCCTGCACGATGTGGCCGCCCAGCCGCTGGTCGGCGCGGACCGCGCGCTCCAGGTTGACCGGGGAGCCGGGGCTCAGCGCGCCGAGGGAGCTGCGGTCGAGGGTCTCCTTCATCACGTCGGCGGTGAACACCTCGCCCGCGACGTCCACCACGGTCAGGCAGACGCCGTTGACGGCGATCGAGTCACCGTGCCCGGCGTCCGCGGTGACCGTCTTGCCGCGGATCGACAGCCGGGCCGCGTCGCTCAGCGGCTCGATCCCGGCGATCTCCCCCAGTTCTTCGACGATTCCGGTGAACATTCACAGCTCCTTCTGGGGGATCGCCCGGACGGCCGGGCACGGGAAGGTCGTCCGAGGTCCGGAAACACGAGGTCCGGAGGTACGGGACTCGGAGGTACGGGACTCGGAGGTACGGGGCCCGGAGATACAGGGCCCGGAAGGGCGTGCGCCGGGAAAGCGGGGCGCGCCGGAAAAGAGGGATGTGCCGCCGCGCCCGGACCGGGTGCGGCGGGACGGGGAATGCGGGGAATGTGGGGAATGGTGGGGGCCGACGGCGCCGCGCCCATGAGGGGCACGCCCGACCGCCTGGCGCGTCCGCGCCGGATCAGTCACCCGAGGTCTCCTACTCGCCAGTAGCTTTTTGCCACGGCGGGCCCCGGGGGATCAACGGGTGCATACACCCGATCAGCGGAGGGTGCCCGAAGACACTCTCCGCTCGCGCGCTTCCTCCCATCCGGACTTTAACCGTCGGTCCTGGAGTTTCACCAGGTCAACCGGTCGATGGCTTCGACCGGGTCGCGGACTGTAACCGCCGGCTCGGAATTTCACCGACCCCGGAGCACGCTGCTCTGTCTTGCTCGTTCTCGCGGAGGGCGCACCGCGGACGGTTCACCCTCCACTACCACTACCAGTGTGCCATGTCCGGAAAACCGGACGACACACCTTCCATGATGTGGAACAAGCGGGCACTTGCTGTGATCACGCCGCGCGCTCCGCGACCGCCTTCCGCGCCCTTCGCGCGTCCGGGGAGTAGCGCACCGGCGCGGGCACCAGGCCGATCCCGGTCTGCAGGGCCCGCAGGGAGGCCGTCGCCCACAGATCGCCCAGCGGGGTCGCGGGCAGGCCGTACAGCCTGCGGGCCCAGCGCGGCAGGGTCGCGAAGGCGAGCACGGTGAGCATGGGGAACATCGGCTTGAGCGGGGTCAGGCGGGCCGGGAGCGGCGCGTTGAGCGACCGCCGGAGCGGGTGGGGCACCTCGGGGGCGAAGTAGAGGCCGGGGCGGCAGGCCCGGATGTAGTCGTCCATCTCGCCGACCGAGCCGGGCACGTCCTCGGGACGCAGGCCGACCACCTCGGCCGCGCGACGCCACTCGGCGACGAACCTGTCGGCCTCGTCGTCCGTCAGGCGCACTCCCGCGCGCCGGGCGACCGACAGGTAGGAGTCGACCTCGCCGACGTGGACCCAGAGCAGTGCGTCGGGGTCGTCGAGGCGGAACCGCTCGCCGGTGTCGAGGTCGAGGGCGGTGAGACTCGCGTGGATCTTCCTGACCCTGGCCCCGGCGCGGGCGACCTCCCTGGTCGTGCCGTAGGTGCGCACCCGGACGAACTCGGTGGTGCGCACGAAGCGGGACCACGCCTCGGCCGGGTCCATGAGCGACGAGTTCTGGGCGACCCCGCGCATCGCCCGGGGGTGCAGGCCCTGCATGAGCAGCGCGCGGAAGCCCCCGACGAGCAGGATCGGCTCGCCCATCACCTTCCAGGTCACCGAATCGGGTCCGAACAGGCCGTGATCCATGCTCCACCTCCCGGCGAGTGGAGGGTTACCCCGCGAAGCGGTCCGACACACCTCGTGTATTAAGCCTGTAACACTGTATCGGGCTTGTGACACAAGCAGGGTTATACCCGGACAAAGCCGTCACGGCCACGTCATGAATGTGTCACAAATCCGTGAATACCGGCCTTCGGGAGCCCTATCATCCCACGTCACCCCCTGTCCACGTCAACGGAATTGCAGCCACAAACAGGTGGACGTTATACAACAAAAAAATGAGTAATGACCAGGCCATTGATTGTCCTGGTCTGCTTTGCAATGGTTCCAGGGATCCCGCTCACCATGCTCGTTGGGAGCCCCCGCACGATGACCATCCCTGCACCAGCCACGACCACGACCGGGGAGGTGCCGGCGGCGAAGACACCGGAGACGGTGGGCCGCTCACCCGGGCAGCTGATGTGGCTGCGCTTCCGACGCGACCGTACCGGCATCGTCTCGGCCGCGGTGGTGATCTTCTTCTTCCTGGTCGCGCTCCTCGCTCCGGTCATCGCCTGGCTGTACGGCAAGGACCCCTACGTCCTGTACGGCCAGGACATGCCGGGCCTGCTGAACGACTACGGCTACCCGATCCTGCCCAACGGCGGCATCAGCTCGGAGTTCTGGTTCGGCATCGAGCCCGGTCTGGGCCGGGACGTGTTCACCCAGCTCGTCTACGGGATCAGGACCTCCCTGTCGATCGCGGTGACCGCGACGATCATCGCGACGGCGATCGGCATCGTGATGGGCATCGTCGCCGGGTACGCCGGAGGCAAGACCGACTACTTCATCGGCCGCCTGATCGACATCGTCCTGTCGTTCCCCTCGGTGCTCTTCATCATCGCGTTCATGCCGGTCGTGGAGAACCTGTTCGTCAGGCCGGACGAGGAGACGCCGATCTGGCTGCGGGCGGTCACCCTGGTGATCGCGCTGACCGTGTTCCAGTGGGCCGGCCTCGCGCGGCTGCTGCGCGGCCAGGTGCTCTCCCTGCGCGAGCGGGAGTTCGTCGAGGCCGCGAAGGTCACCGGGGCCTCTCCCGCCAGGATCGTGTTCAAGGAGCTGCTGCCGAACCTCTGGACCCCGATCCTGATCCAGTCGACGCTGCTGCTCCCCGCGCTGGTGACGGCCGAGGCGGCGCTCTCCTTCCTGGGCGTCGGCATGATCGAGCCCATCCCCGACTGGGGCCGCATGTTCCGCCGCGGCACCGAGATCTATCAGAACGACATCACCTATCTGATATTCCCCGGTGTCGCCCTTCTGATCTTCGTGATCGCGTTCAACCTCCTGGGTGACTCGGTTCGCGATGCCTTCGACCCCAAGCTCAAGCGCTAGATCGGAAATAGGAGAAAGATGAAAGTCCGTACGCGGTCAGCGATGGCCGTCCTCGCCATAGGCGCGCTCGCACTCACCGGTGCCTGCGCCCAGGGCAACCAGGGCGCGCCCGCGGCCCCCAGCGGCGCGGCGTCCGGCGAGTCCGGCGCGCCGGCCCCCGCGGCGTCCTACAAGCCGCCGACGATCACCGTCGGCACGGCCGACGACTCCAAGGGCCCTGCCATCGAGCCCGAGGGCGTCGTCAAGGGCGGCACCGTCACGATGATCGACCGTGACGACATCGGCCACCTCGACCCCGCGCAGGTCTACGTCAACACCATGTCGAACTTCGGCCTGCTCATCGGCCGTACCTTGACCGGCTACAAGCGCGTCGGCCCCGGCGACTACAAGCTGGTCGGCGACCTGGCCACCGACTCCGGCACCTCGTCCGAGGGCGGCAAGACCTGGACCTTCACCCTCAAGGACGGCGTGAAGTGGGAGGACGGCACCCCGATCACGTCCGAGGACGTGAAGTGGAGCATGGAGCGGACGTTCGCCCCGTTCGTCACCCAGGGCCCGACCTACATCCAGCAGTGGCTGACCGAGGTCGACCACAAGAAGGCCTACCAGGGCCCGTACGACGGCAAGCGTCTTGACAGCATCGAGACGCCGGACGACAAGACGATCGTCTACAAGTTCAAGACCCCGCACGCCGACGCCAACTACGCCTTCGCCATGGGCGGCTACGGCATCGTGCCCAAGGAGAAGGACACCAAGGAGGCGTACGACAAGAAGCCCGTCTCCAGCGGCCCGTACATCATCAAGAGCCACGTCGTCGACAAGTCGATGGACCTGGAGCGCAACCCGAACTGGGACCCGGCCACCGACCCGATCCGCGGCGCCTACCCCGACAAGTGGCGCCTGGAGTTCGGCCAGGAGAACCTGCAGATCACCGACCGCCTGATCGCCGACACCGGCCCGGACCAGACCGCGTTCACCTTCTACGCGACCGTCCCGCCGGAGCGTCTGCAGCAGGTCCTCGGCGACGCCAGCCTGGCCCCCCGCCTGATGAAGAGCCCCTCGCCGTACGGCAACTACTACTACTTCAACCTTGACCGGGTGAAGGACATCAAGATCCGCCAGGCCATCAACCACGTGTGGCCGTCCAAGCAGATCCAGCAGGTCATGGGCGGCCCGGCCGCGGCGGCGCTGCCCACCACGATCCTGAACGAGAACACCACGGTCGGCTACGAGTCCTACGACCTGTTCGGCAAGGCGGCCAAGCCCGAGGGTGACGTCGAGAAGGCCAAGCAACTGCTCGCCGAGTCGACCAACCCGACGCCGACCATCGTCTACGCCTACAACCAGACGCCCGTCCAGGAGCAGGTCACCGTCGTGATCAAGAACGCCCTGGAGAAGGCCGGCATCAAGGTCGTGGTCAAGCCCCTGGACCGTAAGACCTACTACGACTCCATCGGCAAGGTGAAGAACGAGTTCGACCTCTACTGGGGTGGCTGGGGCGCCGACTGGCCGTCCGGCACGACGGTCCTGCCCGTCATCTTCGGCCCGATCGCCGACGGTGCGCCGAACTACTCGCACCTGAAGGACGAGGCCATCACCAAGGAGATGGAGGAGATCACCGCCATGACCGACATCGACGCCCAGAACAAGGCGTGGATGGCGCTGGACAAGAAGATCCAGGAGACGATCACCCCGCTGGTCGTCGCCGAGAACCGGATCGCCAACACCCTGCACGGCTCCAAGGTCGGTGGCGCCGAGATCGACCCGCAGTCGTGGGTCGTCTCGCCCAACAGCATCTTCGTGAAGCCGTAGCGGCTCGCGAAACCGTAGGAGAACCGGCGGCCGTGGCCTCGCGGGGATGACGACATCCCCGCGAGGCCACGGCCAAGGGCCTCCCCGGCCCCAACGGTCCCAGCCACCTCGGGAAAACAGGCAATGCTTCCATTCATCACTCGCCGCATGCTCGGCGCCGCGGTCACACTCGTGATCATCTCCGCGGTCACGTTCTTCCTCTTCTTCGCCGTGCCCGCCGACCCGGCGAGACTCGCCTGCGGCAAGGTCTGCCCGCCGGAGCTGCTGGAGCAGGCGCGGCACAACCTGGGACTGGATCAGCCCCTGTTCGCCCAGTTCGTGGCCTGGCTGGCCGGGATCTTCGTCGGCCGCGACTACGGGGGCCTGGGCGACTGCCCCGCCCCCTGCCTCGGCTTCTCCTTCGTCAACCGCGCACCGGTGTTCGAGACGATCCTGGACCGGCTCCCGCTGACCATCTCGCTCACCATCGGCGCGGCGGTCGTCTTCCTCACCTTCGGCGTGGCCACCGGCATCATCGCGGCGCTCAAGCAGGGCAAGCCGCTGGACAAGATCGCCAGTGTGTCGTCCCTCATCGGCGCCTCCGTGCAGATCTACTTCATCGGCACCCTCGCCCTGTACTTCCTCGTCTACCAGAACCAGATCTTCTGGCGTCCCAAGTACGTGGAGTTCACCCAGGACCCCGTCGGCTGGGCCACCGGCCTGTTGCTGCCGTGGCTGGTGCTGGCGATCATCTTCACCGCCAACTACACCCGCATGACCCGCTCGACGATGGTGGAACAGCTCAGCGAGGACTACGTGCGCACCGCGCGGGCCAAGGGCATGTCCGGCCGCAGCGTGGTGATGCGTTTCGCGATGCGCGGCACGCTGACCCCCATCATCACGATCTTCGGCGTGGACCTCGGCGCGCTGATCGGCGGCGCGATCATCACCGAGCAGACCTTCGGCCTCCAGGGGCTCGGCCAGCTGTCGGTCAAGGCGGTCACCAACTCCGACCTGCCCATGCTGATGGCGACGGTGCTCGTCGCGGCCGCCGCGATCGTCGTCTTCAACATCATCGTCGACATCATGTACGCCTTCATCGACCCCCGCGTGCGGCTGAGCTAGGAGCCTTGAAGAAAGCGTCAACTCCGTTCCTCTCGGTCCGTGACCTGACCGTCGACTTCCACACCGAGGACGGCGTCGTCCACGCGGTGGACGGGCTCTCCTTCGACGTGGAGAAGGGCACCACGCTGGGCATCGTCGGCGAGTCCGGCTCGGGCAAGTCGGTGACCAACCTGACCGTGCTCGGCCTGCACAACCCGGAGACCACCAAGATCGGCGGGGAGATCCGGCTGGACGGCGAGGAGCTGATCGGCGCCTCCCGCTCCACCATGGAGAAGCTGCGCGGCAACAAGGTCGCGATGATCTTCCAGGACCCGCTGACCTCGCTCTCGCCGTACCACACCATCGGCAAGCAGATCTCCGAGGTCTACCGCAAGCACACCGGCGCGAGCCGCGCCGAGTCCAGGGACCGCGCGATCGAGATGCTGACGCGGGTCGGCATCCCCCAGCCGAAGACCAGGGTGGACGACTATCCCCACCAGTTCTCCGGCGGCATGCGGCAGCGCGCGATGATCGCGATGGCGCTGGTGTGCGACCCGGACCTGCTGATCGCCGACGAGCCCACCACCGCCCTGGACGTGACCGTGCAGGCCCAGATCCTGGACCTGCTCAAGGAGCTCCAGGACCAGACGGGGGCCTCGATCATCCTGATCACCCACGACCTCGGCGTGGTCGCCAACACCGCGCACGACGTGCTGGTGATGTACGCCGGGCGGGCGGTGGAGCGCGGGACCGTCAGGGAGGTCCTCCACGAGCCCCGCCACCCCTACACCTGGGGCCTGCTGGCCTCCATGCCCCGCCTGAACGCCTCGGTGGACATACCGCTCCGGCCGGTCCGCGGCACCCCGCCCAGCCTGATCAACGTCCCGCCCGGCTGCCCCTTCCACCCCCGGTGCGACTACATGGAGCTGGCCGGTCCCGGGCTGTGCCGCTCCGAGCGGCCCGAACTGTCCCCGCACCGCGGCCACGGCGACGCGTGCTACCTGACCCTCGCCCAGAAGAGGGAGATCCAAAAGTGAGCGAGACAACCGGTGAATCCCGCGGCGAGGCGCTGCTGGAGCTGTCCGGCCTGAAGAAGCACTTCCCGGTGATGGGCGGTGTCATCTTCAAACACCAGGTCGGCAAGGTCCACGCGGTGGACGGCATCGACCTGACCGTGCACGCCGGCGAGACGCTCGGCCTGGTCGGCGAGTCCGGTTGCGGCAAGTCCACCGCCGGACGGCTGGCGTCCCGGCTGCTGGAGCCCACCGAGGGCAGCATCAAGTACGCCGGACGGGAGATCGGCCACGCCAGGCGCAAGGAGCTGAAGCCGATCCGGGCCGAGATCCAGATGATCTTCCAGGACCCGTACTCGTCGCTGAACCCCCGGCACACGGTGGGCACCATCGTCGGCGGCCCGATGGAGATCAACGGCATCAACCCCCCTGGCGGCAGGGACAACCGGGTCCGCGAGCTCCTGGAGATCGTCGGGCTCAACCCCGAGCACTTCAACCGCTTCCCGCACGAGTTCTCCGGCGGCCAGCGGCAGCGCATCGGGGTGGCCCGAGCGCTCTCCCTGAACCCCAAGCTGATCATCGCGGACGAGCCGGTCTCCGCCCTCGACGTCTCCATCCAGGCGCAGGTCGTCAACCTGCTCCAGCAGCTCCAGCGGGACATGGGCATCGCGTTCCTGTTCATCGCGCACGACCTGGCGATCGTGCGGCACTTCTCCCAGCGGGTCGCGGTCATGTATCTCGGCAAAATCGTCGAGATCGCCGACCGCGCCTCCCTGTACGAGCACCCCCGCCACCCCTACACCCACGCGCTGCTGTCGGCGGTGCCCGAGGTGATGGAGGACGGGGAGCCGCGCGAGCGCATCCGCCTGGCCGGGGACGTCCCCTCCCCGATCAACCCGCCGTCCGGCTGCCGCTTCCGCACCCGCTGCTGGAAGGCCCAGGACAAGTGCGCGACCGAGGAGCCCCCGCTGGTCAGGCTGGAGGGGAACAAGGAGGGTCACCTGACCGCCTGCCACTTCCCCGAGCAGCCGACCGTGCACGGCCGGGACGTGGTGCTGGACCCGGCGCTGCAGGGCTGACCGCGCCGCCTCTCCCCCGCCCGCGTCCCCCAGCCCGCGTCTCCGGTCCACCGTGTCCGATCGCGGTCTTCCGGAGGTCGCGGCGGGCCAGGCGGGCCAGGCGGGCCAGAAGGTCGCGATGAGTCTCCGACGACGAAGGGCGGGCCCGTCCGGGCCCGCCCTTCGTCGTCTCGTCGTCGCTCGGCCGGTCTCCCGGTCAGCTCCTGGTGGCCAGGGCGCGCAGGCCGTCGACCGCGCGGGCCGGGTCTTCGGCGCCATAGACGGCGTTGCCCGCCACGAAGACGTCGGCGCCCGCCTCCGCGCAGCGCTCGATCGTCTCGTCGGAGACGCCGCCGTCCACCTGGAGCCACACCTGGCCGCCGTGCCGGTCGACGAGCTCGCGGGTCCTGCGGATCTTGGGCAGCACCATGTCGAGGAACCTCTGCCCGCCGAAACCGGGGTCGACGGTCATCAGCAGCAGCATGTCGAGCTCGCCGAGCAGGTCCTCGTACGGCTCGACGGGGGTGGCGGGGTTCAGTGCCAGGCCCGCGCGGGCGCCCGCCCGGCGGATCTGGCGCAGCGTGCGAACCGGCGCCTTGGCCGCCTCCACGTGGATGGTGACGCTCCCGGCCCCCGCCTCGGCGTACGAGGGGGCCCAGCGATCCGGGTCTTCGATCATGAGGTGGCAGTCGAGTGGCGTCGAGGTCGCCTTGAGCAGGGACTCGACGACCGGCAGCCCGAGGGTCAGGTTGGGCACGAAGTGGTTGTCCATGACGTCCACGTGCAGCCAGTCGGCGTTGGGCACCGCCGCGGCCGCCTCGGCGAGGCGGGCGAAGTCGGCGGACAGGATGCTGGGCGAGATCTGTACGGCCATGATTCGCCGATTCTAGCGGCGAGGGCCCGCCGCCCGTCCTTCCCGTGGGGCGGAGCCGGGCCGAGGCGCGAAGACCTCGCGGGCCGGGCGGCGCGGCGGGTGAGCGGCCACGTCCACCAATCCCTTATTTACTAAAAATCATTATAAACAAGACATTTTAATTATCGAATCCACGCGCGGCCGGAAATTCCACCGGACGCGATTTCACAATCTCCCGGCGAACCGCGAACCGCGAACCGCTGGGGTAATTTCCCTTCCGGATTATCCGAAAGTCATCGAAAGAGACGGGAGCGAGGTCCGGCGGCCTCCACCCCGTCCCGCCCACCGGAACCGGACGGCAATGCCCCCTCTCCGCCACCGCCACCGCCTGCGCTCGGCCCTCGCCCTCGCGGCCGTCGCCGTCGTCCTCCTCGCCGTGCCCGCCGGGGCTCCGGCGTCCCGGCCACGCACCGTCGAACCGTCACCGATCGCCGGAATCCGCGTTTCCGAAAAGGACAGGATCGTCAGCGCGAGGGTTTTCGGCACCGGCCGGATCCTGTGGAAAAGCGCCTGTGAAGACGAATCCCCGGACACGTTCGACGTGCTGGTGGAGAAGTTCGGGAAGTCCGTGAACGCGGGGGAGGACCGCTGGGAGGAAGAACCGAACACCGCCTCCACCGGCCGCCACCTCGTGATCGAGACCACGTCCGGGCCGGGCGACCCGCACCGCCCCGACGACCGGCGGCGCATCACCGTGATCGATGCCCTGACCGGCCTGCGAACCTGGAGCGTCCTCTCGGGCTACGCCGGGGACGGCCCGGCACGGCCGTTCTTCCACCTCGTGGGCGCGGCGGCGGGGAAGGTCCTCGTCGAGGTCCCCGCCCTCCGGACGATGCGCGCGCTGGACCCGCACGACGGGACGGTCGTGCGGGAGACGGCCCTGCCCGGCGACTGCGTGAGCGCCGCCCTGCCCAGGGCCGGCGAGAACGGCGTCGTCCGGTCGTACTCGCTCGCGGACGAGAGGCTGGCGGTCGCGCTGGGCCGGTGCGAGGACCGCCGTACCTCGCTCACCGGCCTCGACCCCGCCACCGAACGCGTCCGCTGGCGACACCGGCCCCCCGTCCGGCGACCCGGAACTGGTCCTGGACGAGGGCGTCTCCTTCGTGACGTTCCCCGGCGCGATCACGGTCGTGGACGGGAGCGGCCTGGTCCTCGCCGACGCCCTCGTCCACCACGCCCCCTCCCGGGTGGTCACCGACGAGGCGTTGATCCTCTCGGGCGACGGACAGGGCGATCTCGTGGGGGTCAGGTCGATCAGCCGGTCGTCGGGACGGGTCGGGTGTGGCGGAGCACGCCGGCTACTTCGACGCGGCCGAGGACGCGGTCATCCTCAGGGAGGGCCGCGTCATCGTCACGGTGGAGGCCTTCGGCGACCGTGCCCTGCTCCGGCACGCCGGGCGGATCGTGAGCGGGCGCCTGCGCGAGCCGGACCCGGCGGGGAAGGGGAATCCGTGACGACGCGGACGTCCTCCGGGCAACCGGCCGGAGACGAGCGACCGGCCGGGGACGCCGCCGAGGAGACCCCGCCGGCGAAGGCCGCCCGGCCGTTCAAGTGGCTCGGGCTCACCGTCGCCGGAGGACTCGCGACGATCATCGCGGGTGCCGTGGTGACCGGCTGGTCGTGGGCGCAGGACCAGTGGCGCGAGTTCCACCGGGAGCCTCGGATCAGCGCGATCGTCTACTCCCCGGAGAAGGAGGCGATATCGTTCGCCCTCCCCCCGCGCCGTCACCTCCGGCCCCGACCGCCGCCGCCTGCTCGCCGGACCGGCGCGGTGCTCCGGCACCGGGAGGGACTCGGCCTCGGCGACCCCTACACCGACCTGGGTGAGGGGTACGACTCCTACGAGCTGCGCACGTTCGGCACCGACGGCGCCCCACCGTCCGCCGTGCCCGGGCTGGGAAGGCCGGACGGGGAGATCCTCGACCCGTACTCTCCCAGTGGGCGGCGGCTGGCCGGGTGGTGCCCGGACCGTCCCCGGGAGCTCTGCGTGCACGACGCCGCCACCGGGGCCGCGCTCGTCCGGATCGAGACGAGCATGCGGTATCCGATCCGCTGGTACGACGAGGACCATCTGCTGGTGTGGCGCCGCCACGGCGAGGGCCACGCGGCGAGCGTGATGGATATCCACGGCCGGATCCTCACCGACCTGGCCCGGGGCGGCTCCGCCGGCAGGGACGGGATGAGGCTCTTCTACACGCCCCGGCCGCGCTGACGGTCCGGGGTCAACCGGGGTCATCCGGTCACCCGGGATCATCCGGTCGCCCGAGGTCACCCGGTCACCCGAGGTCGCCCGGGGTCATACGGGGGAAGCGGGCGGAACGAGCGGCGGCTCGTCCCGTCCGCCGGTCTCTCCGGTCTCGCCGGGAGGCGGTGGAGCGTCGTCCGGCCTGTTCACCTCGGTCTTGAAGACGCGCAGGGAGCGGCCCACCGACCTGGCGGCGTCGGGCAGCCTCGCGGAACCGAACAGCAGGACGAACACCGCCACGATGATGAGCAGCTCGGGCAGTCCCAGGTCGGCCATGAGGCGACCTCCTTCCGGTGGTGCGTTCCCGCCCCGGGGGCCGGAGCCGGCCGGGACGGGGGTTCGGCGCGGTGCCGCCGCGGGCGGGCGGCACGGGGGCGCGGGTCAGATGTCGACCCGGACGCGGTACCTCTCCAGCCAGGCGTTGAACTGGAGAAGCCCCTCCAGCGACGCCCGGCTGCCCGGGGGGCCACCGGCCGCCTCGGGCCGGTCGATCACGGCCCGTACCTTGTCCGGATCGATCAGCGGGGCGGCGGCCAGGTTCCCGTCGCCGAGCAGCCGGGAGGCCTCCGCGCGGACGGCCTCCTCGTAGGAGGGGTCCTGCGTCGAGGGGTAGGGGCTCTTGCGGCGCCCGACGACCGAGGGCGGCAGGACGTCCGCGGCGGCGGCGCGCAGCAGGCTCTTCTCCTGCCCGTCGAAGGTCTTCATCGCCCAGGGGGCGTTGAAGACGTACTCCACCAGCCGGTGGTCGCAGAACGGCACCCGGACCTCCAGCCCGACGGCCATGCTCATGCGGTCCTTGCGGTCCAGCAGGATCTGCACGAACCGGGTGAGGTGCAGGTAGGAGATCTCCCGCATGCGCCGCTCCAGGCCATCCTCGCCCGGCAGCCGGGGCACCTCGTCGAGCGCCTGCCGGTAGCTGTCCGCGCGGTAGCCGGGAATGTCCAGCTTGTGGGTCAGGTCCTCGTCGAGGAGCGCCCCCACCCCGGCGAACCGCCCGAACCCGGGGGACACCAGCCACGGGAAGGTGTCCGCGGAGACCGCCTCGGGGTCGAAGAACCACCGGTAGCCGCCGAAGACCTCGTCGGCGGACTCGCCGGACAGCGCCACCGTGGAATGGCCCCGGATGGCGCGGAACAGCAGGTAGAGAGAGGTGTCCATGTCGCCGATGCCGATCGGCAGGTCACGTGCCCTCAGGACCGCGGCGCGCACCGCGGGGTCCATGAGATCGGAGGAGTCCAGGACGATGTCGGTGTGGTCGGCGCCGATGTGCCGCACGACGTCGTGCACGTACGGCGTGTCGGGAGTGTCGCGCATCTCGTCGGGCTTGAAGTTCTCGCTGTATCCGGTGAAGTCGACGGAGAACGACCGGACCTTCCCGGCGCCGTGTCCCTCCAGGCCGAGCGCGGCGAGCGCCGTGACGGTGCTGGAGTCGAGGCCGCCGGAGAGCAGGGTGCACAGCGGCACGTCGGAGATGAGCTGGCGGGTGACGATGTCGTCCAGCAGCTCGCGTACCGTCCCGACGGTGGTGGCGAGGTCGTCGGGGTGGTCGTGGGACTCCAGCCGCCAGTAGGGGCGGCGGCACAGGAAGTCGCGGGTCACCCGGACGGTGTGGCCGGGGCGGACCTCGTACATGCCCTGGTAGACGGCGCGTTCCGGGGTCTTGACGAAGGCGATCAGCTCGCGCAGGCCGTCCGCGTCGACCGTGGGCGTCCCGATGAGGGGGTTGGCCAGGATCGCCTTGGGCTCGGAGCCGAACAGCACGCCGCTCGGGAGCGGGTAGTAGTACAGCGGCTTGATGCCCATCCGGTCCCGGACGAGCAGCAGCTCCTCCTTGCGGGTGTCCCAGATCCCGAAGGCGAACATGCCGTTCAGCCGTTCGGCGAGGTCCTCGCCCCACTCGAGGTAGGCCCGCAGGAGGACCTCGGTGTCGCTCCGCGTCCGGAAGCGGTGGCCGTGGGCGGTCAGCTCCGCGCGTAACTCGACGTAGTTGTAGATCTCGCCGCTGTAGGTGAGGACGGCGAGCGGTTGCCCGTCCTCATCGGCGATCATCGGCTGGCGTCCGCCCTCGATGTCGATGATCGCCAGACGCCGGTGACCCATCGCCGCGTGCGGGGCGAGCCACAACCCCTCGTCGTCGGGTCCGCGGCAGGCCATGGTGTCGGTCATGGCCTGCGCGGCGGCCCCTGATTCCCGGAGATCGCGCTCGAAGTCCACCCATCCACAGATTCCGCACATCCGGACACCCCCGCGTCCCGTTCGGAAGCAGTTATATCCAGTCGAACGGCGCAAAGTGCCCATATATGCCCAGGCAGAACGCCCTGAGCTGCGACGATGCTCCCGGCGCTCCCGGCGCCCCTCTCCGGGGAGCGGGGCCGGGAGCCTGCGCCCCGCTCAGCGGCGGCGCAACAGGGCCAGGAACATGGCGTCGGTGCCGTGCCGGTGCGGCCAGAACCGCGCGTACGGCCCCTCCCCCAGCCCCTCCACCTCGGGGAGGTGGTCGCGGGCGTCCAGCGCCTCGACGTCGTCGCGGCGGCGCAGGACGTCGCCGACCACGGTGACGGTCTCGGCCAGGTGCGGCGAGCAGGTCACGTACGCGACGACGCCGCCGGGCCGGACCGCGTCGATCGCCGAGTCGAGCAGGGCGCGCTGGAGCCTGCCCAGTTCGGGGAGGCTCCGGGGATCGCGGCGCCAGCGGGCCTCGGGGCGGCGGCGCAGCGCGCCCAGGCCGGTGCAGGGGGCGTCGAGCATGACCCGGTCGAAGGCCCCGGGCCGCCAGGCGGGCGCGGTGCCGTCCGCGGTGATCACCGCGGCCTGCCGGGTCGTCTGCCACACCAGCCGCGCCCGGTGGTACTGCAGCTCGGCGGCGAGCAGCCGCGCCCCGCCGGGGAAGGCCACCGGCCCGGCGCCCGGACCGGAACCCGCGACGGGGAGCACGCCGGAACCCGTGACCGTGCCCGTGACCGAGGCCGTGTCCGCGACCGGGGCAGGCGCCGCGGCCGGCACGGGCACCCCGGCACCGGCGCCCAGGCCCGCCTCGTCGCCGCGGGTCGCGATGGCGTCGAGCAGGCCCGCCTTGCCGCCGGGACCCGCGCACAGGTCGAGCCAGCGGGAGTCGGATCCCTCCACCGGGACCCGCGTCAGGGCGAGCGCGACGAGCTGGCTGGCCTCGTCCTGGACGGCCGCGCGCGACTCGGCCACGGCGAGGACCGTACCGGGGTCGCCCTCGGGCAGGTAGGCCGCGTACGGGGAGTATCTGGCGGGTTCGGCGCCCGCGTCGAGGAGCTCCTTCACCGACGAGCGGCCGGGACGGGCGACCAGGGTCACCTTGGGACGCTCGTTGTCGGCCGCGAGCAGGGCGGCCGTCTCGTCGAAGTCGCCGCCCACCGCGTCGCGCAGGGCGTTGACGATCCATCTCGGGTGGCTGTACGCCACCGCCAGGTGCCCCACCGGGTCGTCGGCCGGGTCGGGCGCCACGATCGGGATCCACTGCTCCAGGGAACGGGTGGAGACCTTGCGCAGCACGGCGTTGGCGTACTTCGAGGCGCCGATGCCCACCCGCAGCCGCACCAGGTCGACCGTGGTGCCGACGGCGGCGTGCGGGGGGACCCGCGTCTTGAGCAGCTGGTGCACGCCCAGGCGGACGGCGTCGAGCAGCGGCGGGTCGACGTCCTCCGGCGCCCGGTCGCTGCAGGCCGCGATGATCTCGTCGTAGGTGCCGAGGCCGCGCAGGGTGCCGTAGGCCAGCTCGGTGGCCAGGCCCGCGTCGCGCCCGAAGAGGCGGCGATCGCGCAGCAGCGCGGGCATCAGCAGGTTGGCGTAGGCGTCCCGCTCGTCGACGGCGCGCATCAGGTCGTACGCGGCGTTGCGCGCCTCGTCGCGGACCGGCTTGGGCGGGCGCCCGCCTCTGCCGCCGCCCCTGCCCCCGGCGCCGCGTGAGCGGCCCGCCGGGCCGTGATCCCCGCCGCGCGGGACGTTACGGCCGTTACCACTGCTCATGATCTTCAGGCCAGCCGATCCTCGTCGGTGGGCCGCACGCCGCGGGCCCACTCCCCCGCGCCCATCAGGCGCTTGCCCTGCGGCTGCACCTCGCCCAGCTCGACCGGGTAGGTGGCGGTGCCCACCAGGACGGAGTTCTTGGACGCCGCGATCTGGCCGGGGGCCAGGCCGGAGGCGTCGGGAACCGGTCGCACCGGACCGATCTTGACGCGCTGGCCGCGGAACTCGGTCCACGCCCCCGGAGCGGGGGTGCAGGCGCGGACCAGGCGGTCGACCCGCATGGCGGGCGCGGCCCAGTCGACCCTGGCGTCGTCGACGCCGATCTTGGGGGCGAGGCTCACCCCCTCCGCGGGCTGCGGCACGGCCTCCAGCTTGCCGTCCTCGATCCCGTCGAGGGTGGCGGCCAGCAGCCCGGCGCCTGACTCGGCGAGCCGGGCGAGCAGCCCGCCGCTGGTGTCGGCGGGGCGGATCTCCTCGGTGACCACACCGTAGACCGGGCCCGCGTCCAGCTCCTTGACGATCTGGAAGGTGGCCGCGCCGGTGATCGCGTCACCGTGGAGCACGGCGTGCTGCACCGGTGCCGCGCCGCGCCAGGCCGGCAGCAGCGAGAAGTGGAGGTTGACCCAGCCGTACCGGGGGATGTCCAGGGCTGCCTGCGGCAGGAGCGCGCCGTAGGCGACCACCGGGCAGCAGTCGGGGCCGAGCTCCCTGAGCCGGTCGAGGAACTCCGGGTCACCCGCCTTGGGCGGCCTGAGCACCTCGATGCCCGCCTCCTCGGCGAGCTCGGCGACGGGGCTCGGATGGACCTTGCGGCCCCGGCCCGACTGGGCGTCCGGGCGCGTGACGACGGCGACGACGTCGTGGCGAGGCGAGTCGATCAGGGCCCGCAGCGAGGGCAGGGCGGTGTCCGGGGTTCCGGCGAAGACCAGGCGCAAGGTTCCTACAGAGCCTTCCCTTGGGTGGGGTGCGGGGAGATCTTGAACGCGGGGGCCGACCCCCCGTTCCAGTCGGCCTCGCGGATCGCCTTCATGGCGAGTTTGCGCTGCTTGAGGTCCAGCCGGTCGATGAACAGCACGCCGTCCAGGTGATCGGTCTCGTGCTGGAAGCAGCGGGCCATCAGGTCGGTGCCCTCGATGGTCACCGGCTCGCCGTGCATGGTGAAACCGGTCGCCACGGCCCGGATCGACCTGGGCGTGGGAAAGGACAGGCCGGGGAACGACAGGCAGCCCTCCTCGCCCTCCTCGTCCTTGTCGTCCGACAGGTCGAGGTCGGGATTGATCAGGTGCCCGAGCTGGTCGTCCACGTAGTAGGTGAAGACCCGCAGCCCGACTCCGATCTGCGGCGCCGCCAGACCGGCTCCCGGCGCGTCCATCATCGTGTCGGTGAGGTCTTTGACGAGCTTGCGCAGCTCCTTGTCGAAGTCCTTGACCGGCTCGGCCGCGGTGCGCAGTACCGGGTCGCCGAAAAGGCGGATCGGCTGAATGGCCAACAGGGATCTCCTCACGCTTCAGGGGATTGCCCCAGTCTAAGGGCGGCGGCCGCCTCCCCCGGGCCTTCACCCGGACCGGGCGCGGGCTCTCTCCAGAATCGGCCCCGAGCCTTCACCCGGAGCGGGCACGGGCCTCCACCTGGACCGGCCCCGGATCTCCTCCCGGAGCGGGCACGGGACCGGCCCGGCGGGCCGCCGCCGGGAGCGGGAGGAGACCCGGTCAGGTCAGCGGGAGCGGGCCTTCATGGCGGCCTTGCGTGCGGACTTGGCCACCGCCGCGTCGCCGTGGCGGGAACCCAGCAGGTCCAGGACGGCGAAGGTGTCGGGGTGGTCCACCATGGCCATCTCCTCGATCACGCGGACGAGGTCCTCGCCGGGTTCGAGAGCGTCGAACTCGCAGATCGCCTCGGAGGCGTCGCCGCGCTCCAGGAGCGAGGCGAGCGAGTCGACCGCCAGCCAGGTGTTGTCGGCGGGCGTGAGGGCGGGCGCGGGCAGGTCCCGGATGTGCAGCCAGGAGGCGGCGTAGCGCCACATGGCGGGCTCGGAGAGCGCCTCCCTGAGCGGGGCCTCGGCCTCGGGGCCGAGCTCCTCCAGGATCGTGCCCGCGGCGCCGCGGCGGCCGGCCGTGCCCGAGGCGGCGACCTTGACCAGCTCGCGGGCGGCGGCCTCGGGATGGCGGGACTCCAGCCACACGGTGACGGCACTGGGCGCGGCGGAGCCCTTCATGATCGCCTCGACCAGCTCGGCCGCGCCGAGGTCGGTGAAGACGGCGACCTCGGCGCCCGTCGGCGCGTCGTGGCCCTCGCGCATCAGGTCCTGGCGGACGGCCCACATGCCGAGCGGGGTCAGCCGGGGCCGGCCCTCCTCCGAGGTCTCGACCAGCCCGCAGTAGCCCAGGAGCGACAGGGCCGACTCCAGCTGGGCCGGGAGCGCGCGGGCCAGCACCCGCATCTCCGCCTGGCGGGCCCCGCAGGCCACCTGGTGCGACTGCAGGATGCCCTTGACCAGGGTCGCGGTGGACAGACCCTCGCGCACGGCGTACAGCGTGGCGAGCATCTCGGCCAGGTGGTCGTCGATCACCGGGGACCCGGTGAGGTCGTCGTCGGCGCGGTCGAGGACGTCCATGACCACTCCGTCCCAGAACCCCAGCAGCGCCCGGGGCGGCAGGTCGGGAGAGAGCACGAGCGGGCCGGGCGTCACCCGGCCCCGGGAGATGCGGAGCATGCCGGTGTTGACGGCGACCACCCAGAGCAGGTGCAGCCGGGCGGGGCCGGGCAGGCCGAGCTCGGCGCACGGCGCGAACGGGTCGGGCAGCAGGCCCTCGGGGGTCACCTGGCGGGTGCCGGTCCAGGCGGCCAGGCGCCGGGCGTCGATCACCAGCGGCACGTGCGGCACCAGCGCGGCCAGCTCCGTGTCGGCGGCGAGGTCGACGGGGGGGAAGCTCAGCGCGTCGCCGCGCGGGGGGCACTCGCGGCCCGTGGCGGTGACGGACTCCTCCAGAACGGCCGCCCGCAGCTCGCGGGGTGCCGTTCCCAGCTCGTCGACCAGCCTGCGCAGTTCGCCGATGTCGAAGACGTTCCCACTGTTCCCGCTCTTTGCCACCCGTGAAACTTACTGCACTCGCGCCTCACGCATACACGGCTCAGCCGATGGCGCGGGAACGCGCCTTGAAAGCCGCCTTGCGGGCCGCCTTGGCCGCTCCGTGATCTCTCAGAGAGCGTCCGAGCAGCTCAAGGACGTCGACGACCTCGGGATGGTCGACCCGCCACATCTCCTCGATCACGTGTGACGGGGGGCCGGAGGCTGACATGTTCTCGGCGAACGTCTCCGGATCCTCCTCGGCGGCGGGCATGGCCAGGGCGAGCATGTCCACGCTCATCCAGAGCACCTCCTCCTGGGTGAGGGCGGGGGCCGCCAGGCCTCGCGTGCTCAGCCAGTGGATGGCGTGCGGGCGCAGCTCCGGCTCCTCCAGGAAGGCGCGCACCGCCTCCTCGGCGTCGGGGCCGAGGCGGTCGACGATCGTCACCGCGACGCCCCTGGCGACCGAGGGCGCGCCGGAGACGGAGCCGAGCAGCTCGGTGACCGCCTGCGCCGGGGTCCTGTTCTCCAGCCAGCCCCCGATGTCGGCCTCGGCCATCTCGGCGGGCATGCCGGAGAGCAGCCCCTCGATGAGCTCGGGCGCGTCGGCGGTGGTCAGGTCGGGCGCCTCGGGCGCCTCGATGCCCAGGTCGGTGTAGAGCTCGTGCAGTCCCCACAGGGCCAGCGGGGTGAGCTCGAGCAGCTCCTCGCCCGGCTCGGCCATCCCGCAGTAGGCGAGCCGCCTGACGGCCTCGGGGATGTCGATCTCGCCTCCCTCGACCAGGCCGATCTCCTCCATGTACTCCTTGACGAGGGGGATCGGCACGGGGGCCTGGAGGCGGTAGAGCATGTCGCACAGGCCGTAGAGCTCCTCGTCGAGGGAGACGTCGCCCGTCACGGCGCCGCCGGTCTCCTTCTCGACGACGAACTCGACCGTCGCGGCCCAGATGTCGAGCGGGTCGAAGTCCTCGCCGTCGAAGATGGCGGTGCCCTCGACCGTGACCAGGCCGGTGTGCACCGCGAGCTCCCACAGCAGGCCGGGGTCGGTCACCGAGAGCTGGGCGGTCGCCTCGGCGGCGTCGCGGACCCTGAGCCGGCCCTTGACGGTCGGGGTGCGGCCCCCGGCGAGCATCCACTGGACCAGCCTGCGCGCGTCGGTGATCAGCGGCACCCGCAGGGCGCTCCGGGCGAGCACCTCGCGGGGGGCCAGGCGCACGGCGGGGAGGGGCGAGCAGCCGGGGCAGTCGCAGTGCTCGACGGCGGGCTCCTCCTGAACCGCGGAGACGGAGAGGATCGCGCTTCCGGCGTCCTGCTCCAGCGAGTCGGCGCCCATCGCGCTGAAGAGGCTCTTGGCCATGCCGAACCGGGAGGTGTCGGCGAGGGCGATGGGCATCTCGGGTTCGATCCGGTCGAGGACGCTCCTCATCCGGACCGCCATCTTGCCGCCGATCTCCTCGGTGGCGAGCAGGAAGTCGACCAGGGTACGGGCGGCGGCGACGGTCTCCGGCGCGCTCTCCGGGGGGGCGATGACCTTGCGCGGATAGATGTTGAGCAGCAGCTCCTCGAAGGCGACAGGGGTGAAGTCACCCAGCTCGTTCACGTCCAGATAGTCACTCGCGTAGTCGCAGAGCAGCCGTACCTCGTCCACGTCAACGTCAAGGCCGTGCGCACGCCCCCACGCGCGCAGGTCGTCTACGGCCCGATTCACCCATTCGATCGACACAGGGGAAAATTAACGGCTTACTGCCAGCACCGCGAATCGGGGAAACTACTCAAATCACATCTAGAGGGTCAATGCATACCTTGACCACCTCCGGAGCCTTGCGCGCGGAGCGTACTCCGGCGGCCCCTTTCAGCGCCGCGGCCAGTGCCGATCCGGAGCCCCGCGCGATCCGCACCATGGCGCGTTCCCGCACTTGATCCCCCTTGGGAGCGGCCACCGGGACGGGACCGAGCACCTGTGCCTCCGGTGGCAGGGTCATCTCGCCGAGCATTTCCCTGACCGCGGCCGGGGATCCGGTGAGCGTCGCCATTTTCACCGCCGGGGGGAAACCGAGTTCTGTCCTGTCAGCTAGTTCCCTCTCGGCATGGGTGACCGGATCCCAGCGCAGCAGAGCCTGTACGGCGGCGAGCGAGGAGTCGGCCAGCACGACCAGCTCGGCCGAGGGCCGCAGCAGGGCCGCCGCGTTCATCCACCGGCGCAGCGTCTCCTCGGCGGCGCGCAGGTCGGGCCTGCCGAGCAGTGCCCAGCCGTCCAGCAGCACCGCCGCCGCGTACCCTCCCTCGGGCACCGGCTCGGCCCCCGGGGTGGCCACCACCAGGGCACGGCCCGCGCCGACCGTGGCGAGCACCCCGTCCCTGCCCGACGTCCTGACCGGCACCGAGGGGAAGGCCCGCCCCAGCTCCTCGGCGGTGCGCCGGGCGCCGACCACCTGGGCCCGCACCCGGGCACCGCCACAGGACGGGCAGCGCCACTCGCCGGCGATCCGGCCGCACCAGCGGCAGTACGGGGCCACGTGGCCGGCGCGCAGCGCGAACGGGCCGCCGCAGTGCCCGCAGCGGGCGGGGGCCCGGCAGCTCTGGCAGGCCAGCGCGGGCAGGTAGCCCCGCCGGGGGACCTGCACCAGCACGGGACCGCTCTCCAGGCCGGCGCGCAGGGTCCGCCAGGCGAGGCTGGGCAGCCGGGCGGCCCTGGCGGCCTCGTCCCTGGCCAGCTCCGCGTCCTCCCCCGCCGGGCGGACCCTCGGCGCCCTGGTCCTGACCGTCCCGCGGGCCGCGACGATGGGCCCGGCCCAGCCCGCCGCGATGAGCTGGGTGGCCTCCGCCGTACGGGCGTACCCCCCGATGAGCAGGCCCGCCCGCGCCCGGTGGGCGCGCAGGGCGAGGACCTCCCTGGCGTGGGGGTAGGGGGCGAGCCGCTCGGAGTGCAGGTCGTCGCCGTCGTCCCAGATGATCGCGAGCCCGAGGTCCCTGACCGGGGCGAACGCCGCGCCCCTGGTCCCGGCCGCGACCCGTACCTGCCCCCTGGCCACCCGCAGCCACCGCCGGTAGCGCTCGGCGGGCCCGAGGTCGGCCGTGAGCGCCACGTGCGCGCCGGGCTCCAGGACGTCCCTCAGGGCCGCGTCGAGCAGGGCCACGTCCTTGCCGTCGGGAAGCACCACGAGGGCGCCCCTGCCCCCGCGCAGCGTCTCCCGTACGGCGACGGCGACCGCCTCCGGCCACCCCGGCCCGCCCTCGCCGGTTCCCGGCAGGGCGGTCCACACCGCGCGGGGGGAACCTCCCTTCGCCAGGGCGGCCAGGAAAGTCTCCCCTTCCGGATAGTCCGCCCACGGTCCCGGTCCCGCCCCCACCGGCTGTGCCGGGTCCGTGGGGACCGGGGCGGGGGCCTCCGCCTCGACCCTGGCGTGGCGGGGCGGGACGGCCAGGCGCAGGACGTCGGCCATGGTCCCGGCGTAGTGGTCTGCCACGGCGCGGGCCAGCGCGACGATCTCCGGGGTGAGCACGGGCTCGGCGGAGACGACCCTCTCCAGGCGGGTCAGCCTGCCCTCGTGCTCGGTGCTCTCCGCCCGTTCCAGCAGGAAGCCGTCGACGAGCTTGCCCGCGAACCGGACGCGGACCCTGACCCCCGGCACGGCGGTGGCGTCCAGGGGCGCGGGGACGAGATAGTCGAACAACCGGTCGAGGTGCGGCAGCGGCGTGTCGACGACGACCCGGGCGACCGGAAGCTCGGCGGCCGGCTTCGGCACCCCCCTGACCGGCTCGGCCACCCCGGCCGTCCTGGCCGTCCCGGCGGCCCTGACGACTCTGGAGGTCCTGCCGGACCTGACGGCGCCGCCCCGCGCCCTCGCCGGACCGCCGGGCGCGGACCGCTCACGGACGGCGTCGAGCGGCAGCAGGGCGTCGTCGTCCGGCGAGGGGCTGGCGTGGGTCACCCACCTGTCCTACCAGACCCGGGCACCCGCCCAGACGACGGCGGGCGAGGTGGCCGGCTCCCGGGCCGGGAAGACGGGGGGCGGCTCCGGCGGGATCGCCGCCGCAGCCGGTCTGACGGATCAGGTGGAGCTCGAGAACGCGTTCGCGGCACGCTCGGCGGCGCCCGGCGACGACGGGATCGCCGCCGGGAGGCGGCCGGACGGATCAGATGGAGCGGCGATGGGTCCAGCGGCCGCCGAGCAGGGTGCCGAGGATCGGCATGCGGCGCAGGCCGTCCCCGTCCAGCGCGCCCGGGTCGTACTCGGTGATCACCAGGTCGGCGGGGTCGCCGGGACGCACCCCGGCGCGTCCCCTGGCCGCCGCCGCGAGCGCCGCCTGCAGCGGGATCGCCTGCTCCGGATGCCACGGCGGCCGCTCGTCGTCGGTCCTGGCCACCGCCGAGGCGATCCCGTCCCACGGGTCGAGCGGCGCCACCGGGGCGTCGGAGCCCAGCTCGATGGCGGCTCCGGCCGCCAGCAGGTCGGCGTAGGCGAAGGCCCTGCCGGTCCGCCCGGACCAGTGCAGGTCGGCCACGTCGCGGTCGTCGGGCGCGTGGGCGGGTTGCACGCCCGCGACGAGGCCGGGCCTGGCGAACCTCCCGAAGTCCTCCGGACGGACCAGCTGCGCGTGCTCGATCCTCCCCGGGCAACCGGTCCGCTCGAAGGCGTCCAGCGCGATGTTCACCGCCAGGTCGCCGATCGCGTGCACCGCCGGGTCGATCCCGTGTCCCGCGGCCAGGGCCATGACGCCGTACAGCTCCTCGGGCGCCGTCTCCAGCAGCCCGCGCGCGTCGCCGCCGGGGTACGGGTCCTCGCAGTAGGCGGTCCTGGTGTTCAGCGACCCGTCCACGAACGTCTTGACCGGCCCGACCTCCAGCAGGCCCCCCGAACCGGCGACGGGCTCGCCGGTGCGCAGCCCGCGGCCGATCGCCTCCTCCAGCCGGTTCACCGGGATCGAGCAGCCGACCCGGACGTCGATCCGCTCCGACCGGACCCGCCGGCTCCAGTCGGTGACGTTGTCGGCGAACTCGAAGTCCAGCACGCCGACGACGCCCCTGGCCGCGGCGGCGGTGGTGGCCTCGGCCACCCAGCGGTCCAGCTCCTCCCGGGGCGGCGGGGGCATCTCCGCCATCGCGTCGTAGCAGTCGCGCTCGCGCAGCACCCCCGTCGGGTGCCCTCCCCTGCCGATCGCCGCCAGCGCGGCCGGGCTGAACCAGGCGGTGTGCAGATCATTGCTGACCAGGACGATCGGCCGGCCGGGCGCCGCCGCCTGGAGCAGCGACTTGTGCGGCGTGTCCGGCCACAGGGCGTCGCGGAAGCCGTAGCCGACCGTGAACCCGGAGGCGCCGGGCGCGCCGGAGCGGGGCACGACGAGGTCGACCGCCTCCCGCGCCGACCGCGCCGAGGTCAGGTCGATCCTGCGCCGGGCCTGCGCCCACTGCGCGGAGTGCACGTGCGCGTCCCACAGGCCCGGCAGGAGGGTGGCGCCCCCGGTGTCGACCGACTCGTCACAGGAAGGCGGCTCCGCGGCCACCTCCGCGACCCGGCCTCCGGCGATCAGGACGTGGCGGAGCGGGCCGCCGGGACCCAGCCGCGCGTTGCGCAGCAGCAGGCGAGGAGACGGTGAGGACATGAACAGAGATTAGGCGCACAGCCGACGCGCGCTCTCCCGGGTACCGGATTCTTCCCGGCCGTCGTTCTTTCTCGCGTCGTCGAGCGTGGCGCCCGTCGCTCGTGCGAAAGACCAGAACCGGCGGTCCACGCTCCCGGGCGCTCGAAGTCCTATCAGGCTGCGATCCGGGTGCTTAAGGTAAACGTGGATCGCCTTCGGCAGGAGACTTTCGATATGGGGCCGACACCGCCCGCGTCATCGGAAAACGGGTCATCTTCGGATGAATACTCGGGAATTAACCCGGAGTTGATGGAGCGATTCATCGCGGCATTGGAGCAGGCGCGGAAAGTGGTGGGCGAGGAGCTCTCGGCAGTCCTCCGGTTGCTTTCCTCCGTGGACGTCGACCGGTCCGCGGCCCTGCTGATCCGCGAGATCGAAGGCTGGCTGGACCAGGAGATCCCGCGCCTGCGCAGGCGCAACCAGCTGATCCAGGAGCCCGACCTCCTGGAGGAGTGGGCCGCGGGCCTGGCAGGGCTCGGTCCGCTGGGACTCACGCCGGGGCCCGGAGGCGGAGAACTCACGGCCTTCGACGAGAAAGCCCTCACGACGCGTACTCTCGCCACCGACGAGGGCGAGAGGCTCGCGGAGACCCTCACCGCTCGGGGACACCCGACTCCCCTCTCCTCGGAAAACGTCCACGACGGTATCTTCGACCGGCTCGCCGAAAGGCGGAAGGACGCCGACTTCACCGCGGGATTCTTCGCCGTTCTCGGCCCGAAGGGCGCGGCGTCCGCGCTTCGGAAGCTGAATCACCACCACGGAGAATCCGCTCGAAAACACTGGAAGACCATGGGGGAGGCTCTCGCCACGGCGGTGACCCGGCGGCCGAAAACGCTCGGCCCGGCCTGGGAACCGGAAAACCTCGGGAAGACACAGGGGGCCGATCTGGGCCTGCTGCTCGGCCACGGCAGGTTCCCTTCCGAGTGGTTCACCGAGGTGGTACGTCCCCGCGTCCAGAAAGCCGCCGAGGGCAGGGTTCCGGCACGCTGGACCGCCGATCTGAGCCACTTCCTGTCCGCTCTGGCCAACAATCCGGAAACGGCCAGGGCACTGTTCAACGACCTGTCTCCCGGAGATCTCAGGGACCTGTTCTCCGGACTCAACGAGCAGGTGTCGCTCTATCCCAACGAGCATGACGTGATCGCCTTCGACCTGGAGAAGGAGTTCGGCCGGATGCTCGCCGCCGGATCCGGTGTCTTCGAGAAGCGCTCCCCCGGCCCCGAGGCGGTGCGATTCGCCTTCGACACCATGACGACCATGGGCGACCTCCGGACCGGAGCGGACTTCCGCAATCCGGAGGGGCAGCCGATGGAGGTGGCGAAGGGCGCGAGAATCTTCATGTCGATGCTCGCGGGCGCCTACGCCGCCGAGATCATCGAGGGCGCCGACGCCGGTGACGCCAACCGGACGCAGGACAGCGCGTTCGAGAAAACCGCCACGCTCACCGCCGGTCTGCATCCGAAATTCCGTCTCAGTCCCGGCGACACCTACCGTTTCATCAAGACCTTCGCCGACTCGGCGGAGCGGATGAAGCCGTTCGACGCGGGAATGGGCAGGTTCTCCAGGCACCTTATGGACGAGGCGGGCGCCAAGGACCGCGGGACGGGCATCAAGCACCTCGGAAGAACCTTCGCGAGCCTGGGCTACGTCTCCGGCATGCAGTTCGCCGCGGCGAACGAGGTCCAGGGGAAAATGGATGAGTACGACCAGGAGGTGAGGGATCGACTCTTCCTCCTCATGGGATTGGGAGTCGACCTCGTGGGATTCGGCGTCTCGCAGTGGGCCGCCGCGACGCTGGACGCCTCGGGCGCGAGCATGGCGTTCGACCCGGCCGGCGAGCTGATCTGGTTGCTGATCGGCAAGTCCGCGAGCGAGACCGTCGACTCGTACAAGGACCTCGACAAGACCCGTCTGGACACCCTCAAGGAGGGTAATCGCCTGGCCACCCTTGGACGCGAATACTGGATCTTTCACGAGTTGAAGCGCTACGGGTTCTCCTATCCGGTACCTCCCAACGATCCGGCCTTCAACCGGCCTCCCATCACCGGAAAGGACGGCAACCTGCTCCCCTTCGACAAACTGGCCAAGGACCCGAAGGCATTGAAGAACCTCGCCGACTGGATGATTCGCAACGGCTCGGGCAGCGGAGACGACAGCACCGTCGGAGAGGCGGCCACCCGGCTCAACAACGCTTTCGGCGGAGCCAAGGACAACACGCAAACAAACCCAAGCCCTTTGGGGTAGTTCACAAAGCGACCTTAAGGCATTGAGTCTCACCGGAGAGCTCGAAGTGCTTTTTACGCGAAGAATCAACCGTGATTTTGACACGCGATTCACCCTTGACGGACTCATTGCTCGGCGTTTTCCAGTCGACAGAAACAACCTTGTATCCGCGCTTCCCCAGGCCGCCGGTCAGCATGTTGAAGATGATGACCGGTTCGTCGACGCTGGAAGCGTCCACTCCGGCAACCCCATACGTTCGTTTTGCCTTCCCCTCTCCGCAGGGGATGTCCTTGCCACCCTCGTCCGTCACCGTGACATCTTTTGCGTGGGTCGACTTCACCAACCAGTCGATGTCAGCCTTCAACGTCGCTTCGGCCTGAGCCGCCGTCGGCCCCGGAGGCTCAGAAGAGCACGCTCCCAACGCCAATATCCCCAAGGCGACGATCACAGCCGACCCGACAGGGGCGGAAGCAAGGCGCACCATAGAGCTCTCCGTTCACGTCGGCCAACATCCCCAGACCCAATGATGTCTGATAACCAAGCGATTTCCAGGAAGAGTGCCTGAACACGTCAGACCACGACGGACAGCGAGCGCAACCGTTCATCCAGGTCCCGGACGTGCTTGTTGCCCTCCCAAGGCTGAAGCTCGACGCGCGTTCGCCGTACGGAGTGAACGAGTCTGGCAGAGCTGTGTCGCGCGGTGATTTGGGCGGCCTCACCGATCATGGCGACGGCCGCCGGGATTTCTCGCTTTTGAATCAGTGCGGTCGCGTATTCGAGAGTCAGGATGCCCCGCTCGCGATTCCAGCCGGATCGATTCGAGCCGGACCCCATCTCTGCCATGATCGGATCCGCCGCGCTGATCGCTCGATCGGGCTGTTTGAGACCGACCAGGCAGAAGACGGCATGGCGTGCGACACGATCCTGGTTACACCAGAAGAGATGCCGAAGATCACTGGCCTCCCGATTCCTTCCCGCCAGTGAGATGGCACGGTCGAGCACGCGGAGACCTTCATCGTCGGACCTCGTCCTCGAGAGCACACGGGCGACAATGAGAAAGGTCGCCGCTTGCTGCAGACGGTTACCACTGCTCTTGGCCCAGCCGTCAGCCGCGAAGACATGGTCCATGGCGACCGTGGGCTTTCCCCGGTGAAGTGCCATATCAGCCAGCAACCCGTGCATATGAGCTAGGAAGGCGGGCGCATTCAGCTCGTGCGCCGCAGCCAGTCCCTCCTCGTACCGACAGGCGGCCGCGGCATAATCCAGCAGATCAAAATAGCACCAGCCCGTCATGTGGCTCAGGCTCCAGTGGACGCGAAGCAGGCGCTCGCGCAGGGCCGGGGTGAGGGAGCCCCGCTTGAGGAGGTCGTCGACCATGGCGCGCTTGGCCTCGGCGACCGGCAGGACTCGCCGGGGGCCCGATGATTCGTCCATGGTCCACAGGCGGGCGGTGAGCCGTTCCAGCACGTCGATGGTGGCCGCGTCGATCGGGCCCTGGTGCCGGGCGGCCGCTGCCAGGCGCTCCCGCTCCGGCGGGGTGAGGTGGCGCAGCAGGCCCAGGGCCGGTGTCCCGCCCAGGAGCAGGGCCAGTTCGAAGAGCAGCTCGCGGCGTTTCACGTCGGCCTCCTCTGCGCCGACCGCGCGCAGCAGGTCGGCACAGCGGGCGGGCGCGGGCACGGGAACGAGTGGGGGAAGTGCCTTCGTTCCCTTGGTGCCCGGGACGGCCGGTGCGGACACCTGGCGAGGGTGGTTCGCGTCGAGGTGACGATGGTCGGCCTGGTCGAGCAGGTCCCGGTCGTGTACGCCGTAGGAGGCGTACACCTCGTCGGTGAGCAGACGCCGCGCCGTGGTCTGGTAGACGCGGGCCAAGATGGCGACGGCCCCTGCGCCGGGACGTCGCCCGGCCTGCGGCCACGCCTCGTAGTCGTAGAAGCGCGGGACACGCAGGGTGGCGGTGCCCGCCGGGTCGAGGTCGTTGTAGGCGGCCACCACGTCACCCGCCGTGCGCCCGTGGGCGTAGCGGTACAGGCGCAGCGGGCTGACCGCGTGGTCGAGGGCGAACACGCCGGCGATCTGGTCGAACGTGAGGGAACAGGCTCGCAGAGCCTCGCTGCGCCGCCTGCATCCCAGCAGGATCCGATATCCCTCTCCGGGCACCCTCGCTCCCCTCCTCGAACACACACGGATCGTATTGCTCCGGTGACGGAGAATGACAGTCCGGTGGAAAAGTGGAGATCTTCGACCGTCGGAACAGATGTTCGCGCAGGTCAGGGGTGGTGGGAGTGGGGTAATTCCTCGCCGACGACCCGGGGGTTCACTGCTCCCCGAGGGCCGGGTCACCGTTCTCCTGACGATTTCCGCCGACCAGGAGAGACAACATGACCGCTACCCACGACGGCGTGGCCCCGGAGTTGATCGAGGCGATGGTCCGGCTCCGCCCCGGCGGCATGACCTGGCGGCGGACCTTCCCCGGCCGCCCCTCCCAGGTTCCCGAGGCTCGACGCTTCGTCCGGTTCCTCCTGGTCGACTCCCCCCTCGGCCAGGACGCGGAGCAGGTCGTCGCCGAACTCGCCGCCAACGCGGTCCGCCACACCGCCAGCGGACGGCCGTACGGCACGTTCGTCGTCGAGGTCGTCCGCAGGCCGGAGGCCACCCGCGTGACGGTCCACGACTCCGGCCAGGGGCCCGTACCCGCTCTCCCCCGCCCGGCCCTCCTCGGCGAGAGCGGCCGGGGCCTCCTTCTTGTCACCGCCCTGGCTTCCCAGGTCGGCTGCCAGGGCACCCGAACCCACGGCCACGCCGTCTGGGCCCAGTTCACCGGCGAGAGGCCCTCATCCTCGCAATCGTGATGGAAACCCGGCATCCCGCGGGACGGGACCGGGAACGCGTACGGCCCCCGCGAAGGAGATCACGGGGGCCGTACGGGAAAGGCGGTGCGGGTCAGAGACCGGCGGCGCTGCGCAGGGCGTCGGCGCGGTCGGTGGACTCCCAGGAGAAGCCCTCGCGGCCGAAGTGGCCGTACGCGGAGGTGCCCGAGTAGATCGGGCGGAGCAGGTCGAGGTCGCGGATGATCGCGGCCGGGCGCAGGTCGAAGACCTCCAGCACGGCCTGCTGGATCTTCTCGACGTCGGTCTTCTCGGTGCCGAAGGTCTCGACGAACACGCCGACCGGGTGGGCCTTGCCGATGGCGTAGGCGACCTGGACCTCGGCGCGGTCGGCCAGACCGGCGGCCACGATGTTCTTGGCGACCCAGCGCATGGCGTAGGCGGCCGAGCGGTCGACCTTGGACGGGTCCTTGCCGGAGAAGGCGCCGCCACCGTGGCGGGACATGCCGCCGTAGGTGTCAACGATGATCTTGCGACCGGTCAGGCCGGCGTCGCCCATGGGGCCGCCGATCTCGAAGCGGCCGGTCGGGTTGACCAGGAGGCGGTAGCCCTCGGTGGCGATCTCCAGGCCGGCCAGGACCGGGTCGACCACGTGCTCCTTGATGTCGGGAGCGAGCATCTCCTTGAGGTCGATCTCGGCCGCGTGCTGGGTGGAGACCACCACGGTGTCGAGCCGGACGGGCCTGTCGCCGTCGTACTCGACGGTGACCTGGGTCTTGCCGTCGGGACGCAGGTAGGGCACCGTGCCGTCCTTGCGGACCTGCGACAGGCGCTCGGCGAGGCGGTGCGCCAGCTGGATCGGCAGCGGCATCAGCTCGGGGGTCTCGCGGCAGGCGTAGCCGAACATCAGGCCCTGGTCGCCGGCGCCCTGGCGGTCGAGCTCGTCGCCGGCCTCGCCCTCGCGGTTCTCGTAGGCGTCGTCGACACCCTGGGCGATGTCGGGCGACTGCGCCCCGATGGACACCGACACGCCACAGGAGGCGCCGTCGAAGCCCTTGTGCGAGGCGTCGTAACCGATCTCGAGGATCTTCTCGCGGATGAGACCGGGAATGTCGACGTAGGTCTCCGTCGTCACCTCTCCGGCGACGTGGACCTGACCGGTGGTGATCAGCGTCTCGACCGCGACACGGCTCTTGGGGTCACCCTTGAGCATGGCGTCGAGAATCGCGTCACTGATCTGGTCGGCGATCTTGTCCGGGTGGCCCTCTGTGACCGACTCGGAGGTGAAAAGGCGACGGGACAAGTCAGTGGCTCCTCATGCAGCGGCTGCTGGCGTCTGGGGGCTCTGGCGTCGGCGGACACCAGTAGCGCTCCGGCGAATTCTAGCCCCACCTGATGTGAGGCCGCGAAATCGTCTCAGATCATGTCACCCTAAAATCTTGGATCGCGTACCGGAAAGAGCGCCGGCTGACCGGAATCCACGTCGGAACCGCGTGCGTCCGCGATGCGGGGAGGGCTCGATCACCCCACCGACAGAAACCCGAAAAACGGCATTTAGCTCACAAATCGGGCAGAGGATCGGGGGGCAGCGTCTCGGGGGCGAAGACCTCGGCGTCGGCGGCGGCGACCACCGCGGCGTACTCCTCGTCGATCTCGAACACCATGCCGCCGAGCTCGATGGCCGCGCCCGCGGAGAACTCCAGCGGGCCGAGCCGGGTGCGCCGGGAGTGGGTGGCGTACACCGAGGTCGGCGCGTCGCGGTCGAAGAACTTGGTGGACATCACGCAGATGGTGCGGTCGGTGACCACGATGAGGAAGGTCGCCATGACCGGGGTGCCCACCGACAGCGCGGGCAGGACGTAGTGGATCTCCTCCCCCGGAGGGAGCAGGGCCCGGCATCGAGCCCTGACGGCGGCGGCGACCGGCATGATCGAAACCCCTCCCAGCCGCGACAACGCAGGTCATCTCGGAGGCAGTATCCGCCGGGAGGTGGCCGACGGCAAGTGGTCGGATCCACCGGGAGACGAGCTCCGGCAAACGGCCGGGATCCGCCGGGAGGCGGTCTACCGCGAGTGGTCAGGCCAGGCGCGCGGCGACGAGGTCCCAGACCGTGTCGGCGAGGGCCTCCTTGGGACCGCGGGGGATCTCGACCTGCTCCCCGCCGGCGACCAGGACCACGGCCGCGTTGTCGGGCGTGCCGAAGGCGAGGCCGTCGCCGACCTGGTTGACGACGAGCAGATCACAGCCCTTGCGGGCGAGCTTGGCCCGCCCGTTGGCGAGCACGTCGTCGGTCTCGGCCGCGAATCCCGCGATCACCCGCGGGTACGGCTTGAGCCCCTCGCGGCGCCGCTCACCCAGCTCAGCCAAGATGTCAGGATTTTTCACAAGATGGATGGCGTCAGGCTCGTCGGCGGTCTTCTTGATCTTCGATCCGCTTCGCGCCGCGGGCCGGAAGTCGGCGACGGCGGCGGCCATGACCACGGCGTCGGCGCCCTCCACCGCGTCGAGCACGGCGGCGCGCAGCTCCAGGGCCGACTCGACCCGGACGACCCGGGCGCCCGCCGGATCGGGCAGGCCGACGTTGGCGGCCACCAGGGTGACCTCGGCTCCGCGGGCGACGGCCGTGCGGGCCAGCGCGTAGCCCTGCAGGCCCGAGGAGCGGTTGCCGATGAAGCGGACCGGGTCGATGGCCTCGCGGGTGCCCCCGGCGGAGATCACCAGGCGGCGCCCCGCCAGGTCGGCGGAGCGTCCGGCGAGAACCGCGCGGCAGACCTCGAAGATCTCCTTCGGGTCCGGCAGCCGGCCGGGGCCGGTGTCGGCGCCGGTCAGGCGGCCCACGGCGGGGTCGACGACGATCGAGCCGCGCTCGCGGAGCGTGGCCACGTTGGCGCGGGTCGCGGGGTGCTCCCACATCTCGGTGTGCATCGCCGGGGCGAACACCACCGGGCAGCGCGCGGTGAGCAGGGTGTTGGTCAGCAGATCGCCCGCCAGCCCGTGGGCGGCCTTGGCGAGCACGTCGGCGGTGGCCGGCGCGACGACCACCAGGTCGGCGCCCTGCCCGATGCGGACGTGCGGCACCTCGTGCACGGACTCCCAGACGTCGGTCGTGACCGGGTTGCCCGACAGCGCGGCCCAGGTCGGCTCACCGACGAAGCGGAGCGCCTCCCTGGTCGGGACCACGCGCACGTCGTGACCCGACTCGGTGAACAGGCGCAGCAGCTCGCACGCCTTATAGGCGGCGATGCCCGCGCTCACACCGAGGACGACCCTGGGTCTGCCGGGAGACCCGGCTTCTTCTGGGGTCCGCACGAGGTGGTTCAGCCCTCGATCGGCTCGGAGGTCAGCAGGCCCTCGCTGACCTCGCGCAGCGCGATGGACAGCGGCTTCTCCTGCGCGTGGGTCTCGACGAGCGGGCCGACGTACTCGAGCAGGCCCTCGCCGAGCTGGGAGTAGTAGGCGTTGATCTGACGCGCCCGCTTGGAGCCGAAGATCACGAGACTGTACTTGCTGTCGACGATGTCGAGCAGGGCGTCGATCGACGGGTTGGTGATGCCTTCGGAGTAGGCGGCGCTGGTTGCCACGTGTGATTTCCCCTAGCTAGGTGAACGTCCGAGGCGCGAATCCTCGGGAGCATCAGCCAATAAGGCTATCAGCCGATGGCATACGCCCTGGACGGACGTGTTGACGAGTGTCAGGTCGAACTCCTGCTCGGCCGCCATCTCGATCCGGCCGGCCGCCAGGCGGCGGGCGATGACGTCCTCGGGCTCGGTGCCCCGGCCGCGCAGCCGCTTCTCCAGCTCTCCCCAGGTCGGGGGGGCCAGGAAGACCAGCAGTGCCTCGGGCATGGTCGCGCGGACCTGCCTGGCGCCCTGGAGGTCGATCTCCAGCAGCGTGGGCACCCCGGCGTCGAGCTTCTCGAGCACGGGGCCGCGCGGGGTTCCGTACCGGTTGCCGGCGAACTCGGCCCATTCCAGCAGCTCGCCCGAGGCGGCGAGGCGGTCGAACTCCTCGTCGTCGGCGAAGAAGTACTCGACGCCGTGGGTCTCCCCCGGACGGGGCTTCCTGGTGGTCACCGAGACCGACAGCCACACCTCGGGGTGTGCCCGCCGAAGCTCGGCGACGACCGTGGACTTGCCGACGCCCGACGGCCCGGACAGGACCGTCAGGCGCTTACCGGCCGAGAGGCCGGGGAAGGCTGGCGCCCCCTCCGGACCTCCGGCTGGGGATGTGAAGCGACCGGCCCCGCCCTCGGCGGTTGCCTCCGGAGTCCGACTCTCGTCGGACCACGACGTTCCGGTCACTCCAAACCCCCCGTGATGCCGTCCCCCATGTGGGGCGAGCGTGGTCGTATGAACCGAGACTAGCTCTCGGCCCCGCCGAACTCACGCTCGAGCGAAGCTCGCTGGTTCGTACCCAGGCCCCGCACGCGGCGGGACTCTGCGATTCCAAGCCGCTCCATGAGCTGCTTGGCGCGGACCTTGCCCACGCCGGGAAGCGACTCGAGAAGGGCCGAAACCTTCATCTTGCCGATGACGTCGTCGGCCTGCCCGTCTTTGAGCACCTCAGCCAGAGAGACCGCACCGTGCTTCAGGCGGTTCTTCACCTCGGCACGCTCTCGGCGGGCCTTGGCAGCCTTCTCTAGGGCTGCGGCGCGCTGCTCAGGGGTAAGGGGAGGAAGAGCCACGCCGGGTCACCTCGAATTTCCTGTCGATGTACTCGGACGGGAAGGGAAACTAGCTGGTCATGGCGCTTCAAGCAACGTCAAGGCCACTTTATCCCCCTAGAAAATCTACTTCGTGACTTTCCGTGCTCGCCGAGTTGCTCTATGTCGACGAAACTGCTCTCAACGCCGAGTTTTCAGGGGTTGTCTCACCCGCGACGCACGGCGGTCTCCAGCGTCCCCTCACACGCGAAACCGGGTGGTTCCCGGCGTTACCCCACCCGCGACGCCCGGCGGTCTCCGGACCCCGTCACGCGTGACGCCCGGCGGCTTCCGGACCCTGCCACGCGTGACGCCCGGCAGGGTTGCGGGCGCGCCGCCCACGACCGCCCGGCGGGTTCCCGGACCGCTTCCCGGACCGCTTCCCGGACCGCTTCCCGGACCGCTTCCCGGGCCGCTTCCCGGGCCGTGTCACGCGCCGTGCCCCGTGGCGGCGGAGACGCGCCGGAGGGCGGCGGCGATGCCCGCGGCCGTCGCGCCGGGATCGGCGGAGCCGGTGATCGGGCGGCCGATCACGAGAAGGTCGGCCCCGTCGGCCAGCGCCTGCTCGGGGGTCGCTACTCTTGCCTGGTCCTGGCTCGCGGCGCCGACGGGACGGACGCCGGGGGTGATGAGGGTGATGTCGGGCCCGACCTCCGCGCGCACCGCGGCGACCTCGCGCGGCGAGCAGACGAGGGCCTGGGCGCCCGCGGCGACGGCCAGCGCCGACAGGCGGCGCACGGCGTCCTGCGAGGGGCCGTTGACGCCCATCTGGTCCAGGTCGGCCTCCGAGAGCGAGGTGAGCAACGTCACCGCCGCGATCTGGGTGTTGGGCATGGCCTCCACGGCCGCGCGGATCATCGCGGGGCCCCCGGCGGCGTGCACGGTCAGGATGGCGGGCTTGAGGCGGGCCACGGCCCTGGCGGCGCCCGCGACGGTGTTGGGGATGTCGTGGAGCTTCAGGTCCAGGAAGATCCGCACTCCGCTCGCCCCGCGGACGGAGGCGATCACGTCGGGGCCGTAGCGGAGATAGAGTTCCAGCCCGACCTTGACGGTGGTGACGTGCGGGGTCACCAGGCTCGCCCAGTGGGCCGCGGTCTCGAGGTCTGGCGCGTCCAGGGCGACGGCGATGGGTGCGGGCGTCACAGGGAACTCTCCTCAAGATCTATCCGATGCCGGGAGGACGCCCCCGGCGGGCGGTGGGCCAGTCCGACCGCGTCGGCCAGCCGGTGGAACCCCCGGGCCGCCAGGAGCTCCTCCAGCTCGCGGAGGATGCGCAGGCAGGCGTAGGGGTCGTGGAACAGCGCCGTCCCCACGGCGACGACGCAGGCGCCGGCGAGGATGAGCTCGAAGGCGTCCCTGCCGGTCAGCACGCCGCCCATGCCGATGATGGGCACGCTGGGCAGGGCCGCGTGGACCTGCCACACGCAGCGTACGGCCAGCGGCCGGATGGCCGGTCCCGACAGGCCGCCGGTGACGGCCGCGAGCGCGGGGCGCATGGCCTCGGTGTCGATGCTCATGCCGAGCGGGTTGTTGATCATCGAGAGCGCGTCGGCGCCGCCGTCCACGCACGCGCGGGCGACGCTCACGATGTCCACGACGTCCGGGGAGAGCTTGGCCACCACGGGCACGTCGTAGCGCATCACCGAGCGCACCGAGGCGATCACCTCGGCGGAGGCCGCGCCGTCGCGGGCGAAGACCCGGCCCCGGTCCTCGATGTTGGGGCAGGACAGGTTGACCTCCACCGCGGTGACCCCGGGCGCGTCGGTGAGCCTGCGGGCCAGCGCGGTGTACTCGGCCACGGTGCCGCCGCCGATGGACACCACCGTCCGTACGCCCCGCTGGGCCAGCCAGGGCAGCTCGCGCTCCAGGAAGGCGTCCACGCCCGGCCCCTGGAGCCCGACGGCGTTGAGCATGCCCGAGGGCGTCTCGGCCATCCTGGGGGTCGGGCGGCCCGCCCTGGGGGCCATCGTGATCGACCGGGTGGTCAGCGCGCCGATCCTGGCGAGGTCGAAGAACTGGGCCAGCTCCGAGCCCGATGCCGCGCACCCGGCGGCCGTGGTGACGGGGTTGACCAGCTCCACGTGCCCCAGGTACGTCCGCATGTCAACCGGCATTCCGCGTTCCCCCACCGGGCGCTCCCAGCGCGTCGAACGGGATCGTGCCGACGTCGTCGAAGCGGACGCGCTCGCCCCTGAAGACCGGTCCTTCGACGCACGAGCGCACCATCCGGGTTACACCGTCGTCCCCGATGACCGGGAGCACGCACGTCATGCACACGCCGATCCCGCACGCCATCCCCTCCTCGACGGCCACCTGGACGGGGATGTCGAACTCGACCGCCACCGCGGTGACGCCGCGCAGCACCGGCATCGGGCCGCAGGCGTAGACGGCGTCGGCCCGCACGTCGGCGATCACCCCGGGCAGCACGTCGGTCACCCGGCCGCGCATGCCCAGGGAGCCGTCCTCGGTGGTCAGCGTGGTGGTCTCCCCCATCCTCCTGGCGCGCAGGGCGCCGAACACCCGGTCGGCGGAGACCGCGCCCAGGACGAAGTCGACACGGCAGCCGCGCCCCTGGAGGGCGTCGGCCACGGTGAACAGCGTCGCCGAGCCGTGCTCGGCGCCGACCAGGACACAGGTCACCGGGTCCCTGGGCAGCGGGAACGGGCGGCCGAGCGGGCCCACCAGGTCGAGGGTGTCGCGGGCGCGGCGCCCGGCCAGCCAGGCCGTGCCGGGACCTCGTACGGAGAAGACGAACTCGACCGTACCGCCGTAGTCGGGCTTGACGTCGTGGACGAAGAAGGCGCGGCGCGTCAGCATCGACGTCCGCGCCCCGCCGACGGCCACCCCGACGAAGTGGCCGGGGCGGAAGCGCTCGGCGATGCCGGGCGCCACCACGGTCAGCGCATGGTAGGCGTCGACGCGGCGCGTCGTCAGCACCGTGCCGGTCACCTGTACCGGAGTAACAGGCGTCTCCCTCACCTCCGCTAAGGCACCGGCCCCGCTCCTCAGCCGCTCCGCAAACGCTTCGCGTGCTCCTGGAGGGACCGTACGCCGATGTCACCGCGGACGATCGCCTGGATGCCCTGTACGGCCGCGGCGAGTCCCTGGACGGTGGTGATGCAGGGGATGGCGCGCAACACCGCGGCGGTGCGGATCTCGTAGCCGTCCAGGCGCGGCCCCGACTGGCCGGGACTGCCGAAGGGGGTGTTGACGATGAGGTCCACCTCCCCGTCCAGGATGCGCCGGACGATGGTCTGCTCGCCCTCGGGGCCGGTCCCCTCGCTGTGCTTGCGCACGATCTTGGCATGGACACCGTTGCGGCGCAGTACTTCGGCGGTGCCCTCGGTGGCGAGGATCTCGAAGCCGAGGTCGGCGAGGGCCTTCACCGGGAAGATCATCGCGCGTTTGTCGCGGTTGGCCACCGAGACGAACGCCCGCCCCTTGGTGGGCAGCGAGCCGTACGCGGCGGCCTGCGACTTGGCGTAGGCGGTGCCGAAGAACTCGTCGATCCCCATGACCTCGCCGGTGGATCGCATCTCGGGGCTGAGCACGATGTCCACGCCGCGGAAGCGGTTGAACGGCAGCACGGCCTCCTTGACCGCGATGGGCGCGTCCAGCGGCATGGTGCCGCCGTCGCCGGTCGCGGGCAGCAGGCCCTCGGCGCGCAGGTCCGCCACCGTGGCGCCCATCATCACCCTGGCCGCCGCCTTGGCCAGCGGCACCGCCGTGGCCTTGGAGACGAACGGGACCGTACGGCTGGCGCGCGGGTTGGCCTCCAGCACGTACAGGATGTTGGCGGACATGGCGTACTGCACGTTGAGCAGGCCGCGCACGCCCACTCCCCTGGCGATGGCCTCGGTGGCGGCGCGGATGCGCTTGATGTCGTAGCCGCCCAGCGTCATCGGCGGCAGCGAGCACGCCGAGTCGCCGGAGTGGATGCCGGCCTCCTCGATGTGCTCCATCACGCCGCCGAGGTAGAGCTCCTCGCCGTCGAACAGGGCGTCGACGTCGATCTCCACGGCCTCGTCGAGGAACTTGTCCACCAGCACCGGGTGGTCGCTGGCCGCGCCCGCCTTGGCCATGTAGGAGGTCAGGGTGTCGTCGTCGTAGACGATGGCCATCCCGGCGCCGCCCAGCACGTAGGAGGGCCGCACCAGCACCGGGTAGCCGATCTCGGCGGCGATGGCCAGCGCCTCGTCCTCCGTCACCGCGACACCGTGCTTGGGCGCGGGCAGGCCCGCCTCGGCGAGGACCCTGCCGAACGCGCCGCGCTCCTCGGCGAGGTGGATCGACTCGGGCGAGGTGCCGACGATCGGGACCCCGGCGTCCTTGAGCGCCTGGGCCAGGCCGAGCGGGGTCTGGCCGCCGAGCTGGACGATGACGCCCACCACGGGACCGGTCTGCTGCTCGGCGTGGACGACCTCCAGGACGTCCTCCAGGGTGAGCGGCTCGAAGTAGAGGCGGTCGGAGGTGTCGTAGTCGGTGGAGACCGTCTCGGGGTTGCAGTTGACCATGACGGTCTCGTACCCGGCGGCCGACAGCTCGAAGGAGGCGTGCACGCACGCGTAGTCGAACTCGATGCCCTGGCCGATCCTGTTGGGTCCCGAGCCGAGGATGAGGACCTTGGGACGCTCCCCGTGGGGGACCTCGGTCTCCTCGTCGTAGGTGGAGTACAGGTAGGGGGTCTGGGCGGCGAACTCGGCGGCGCAGGTGTCGACGGTGTTGTAGACCGGGCGGACGCCGAGGGCGTGGCGCAGGTCGCGCACCCGCGGCTCGGTCATGTCGCGCAGCTCGGCGATCTGCGCGTCGCTGAAGCCGTACCGCTTGACCCGGGTCAGCACCTCGGCGGTCAGCTGCGGCGCGTCGCGCAGCTCGGCGGCGACCTCGTCGATCGCGAAGAGCTGGTCGAGGAACCAGGGGTCGACGGAGGTGGCCTCGGACAGCTCCTCGATCGTGGCCCCGGCGCGGATGGCCTGCTGCATGGTGAACAGGCGCCCGTCGTGCGGGACGCGGCAGGCGGCCAGGAGCTCGTCCCTGTCGCCCGGCTCCCCGGCCCAGGTGAAGGAGGCGCCCTTCTTCTCCAGCGAGCGCAGCGCCTTCTGCAGGGCCTCGGGGAAGGACCTGCCGATCGCCATGGCCTCGCCCACCGACTTCATGTGGGTGGTCAGGGTCTGGTCGGCCCCGGCGAACTTCTCGAACGCGAACCTCGGCACCTTGACCACGACGTAGTCGAGCGAGGGCTCGAACGACGCCGGGGTCTCCTTGGTGATGTCGTTGGGGATCTCGTCCAGGGTGTAGCCGATGGCCAGCTTGGCGGCGATCTTCGCGATCGGGAAGCCGGTGGCCTTGGAGGCGAGCGCCGAGGAGCGCGAGACGCGGGGGTTCATCTCGATGACGACCATGCGGCCGGTGCGCGGGTCGACGGCGAACTGGATGTTGCAGCCGCCGGTGTCGACGCCGACCTCGCGGATGACCGCGATGGCCACGTCGCGCATGTTCTGGTACTCGCGGTCGGTCAGCGTCAGCGCGGGGGCCACGGTGACGCTGTCGCCGGTGTGCACGCCCATCGGGTCGATGTTCTCGATCGAGCAGACGATCACCACGTTGTCGGCCCGGTCGCGCATGACCTCCAGCTCGTACTCCTTCCAGCCGAGGATGGACTCCTCCAGGAGCACCTCGGTGGTCGGCGAGGCGTCGAGGCCCGCCCCGGCGATGCGGCGCAGCCCCTCCTCGTCGTGCGCGAAGCCCGAGCCGACCCCGCCCATGGTGAAGGAGGGCCGCACCACCAGCGGGTAGCCCAGCTCGCCGGCGGCGGCCAGGCACTCGTCCATGCCGTGGCAGACGAACGAGCGCGCCGACTCGGCGTTGAGGCCGCGCTCGGCGGCGACCTTGGCCACGATGCCCTTGAACAGCTCGCGGTTCTCGCCCGCCTGGATGGCGTCGACGTCGGCGCCGATCAGCTCGACGTCGTAGCGCTCCAGGACCCCGGCCTCGTACAGGGAGATCGCGGTGTTCAGCGCGGTCTGCCCGCCCAGGGTGGGCAGCAGCGCGTCGGGCCGCTCCTTGGCGATGATCTTCTCGACGATGTCGGGGGTGATGGGCTCGACGTAGGTGGCGTCGGCGAACTCGGGGTCGGTCATGATCGTCGCCGGGTTGCTGTTGACGAGGATCACGCGGAAGCCCTCGGCGCGCAGCACCCGGCAGGCCTGGGTGCCCGAGTAGTCGAACTCGCAGGCCTGGCCGATCACGATCGGCCCTGAGCCGATCACCATGATCGACTGAATGTCCGTGCGCTTAGGCACCCTTGCTTCCCCCCGTACTCGTGCTCGTGGTCGCGCCCGTGTCAGCGCTCACCTCACCGACCGTTCCCCGCTCGCCCGCCATCAACGCGCAGAAGTCGTCGAACAGGCCGGCCGAGTCGTGCGGGCCCGCCGCGGCCTCGGGGTGGTACTGGACGCTGAACGCCGGGCGGTCCAGCAGCCGCAGCCCCTCGACGCAGTCGTCGTTGAGGTTGACGTGGCTGACCTCCGCCGATCCGTACGGCGTGTCGAACACGCCCTCCAGCGGCGCCCGTACCGCGAAGCCGTGGTTGTGCGCGGAGATCTCCACCTTGCCGGTGCCCCGGTGCTGCACCGGCTGGTTGACGCCCCGGTGGCCGTAGCGCAGCTTGTAGGTGCCCAGCCCCAGCGCCCGCCCGAAGAGCTGGTTGCCGAAGCAGATGCCGAAGAACGGGACGCCCGCGTCGAGGACGCCGCGAAGCGCCCGCACCGGGCCGTCGGCGGTGGCGGGGTCGCCCGGGCCGTTGGAGAAGAACACCCCGTCGGGGCCGAGCGCGAGGATCTCCTCGGCGGTGACGGAGGCGGGCAGCACGTGCACCTCGCAGCCGCGCTCGGCCATCCGGTGCGGCGTCATCGCCTTGATGCCGAGGTCGACGGCGGCCACGGTGAACCGCTTGGGACCGATCGCGGGCACGACGTACGGCTTGGGGGTGGAGACCTCCCCGGCCAGGTCGGCGCCCTCCATCGCGGGGCTGCCCAGCACCCGCTCCAGCAGCTCCTCGACCGGCGCCAGGGCCTTGCCGGAGAAGACCCCGGCCCGCATCGCCCCCCGCTCCCGCAGGTGGCGGGTGAGGGCACGGGTGCCGGTGATGGCGATGCCGACGACGCCCTGCTCCTTGAGGTAGTCGTCCAGGGAACGGTTGGAGCGCCAGCTGGAGGCCGTCCGGGCGGGCTCGCGGACCACGTATCCGGCCACCCACACCCGCGACGACTCCGGGTCCTCGTCGTTGACCCCGGTGTTCCCGATGTGGGGCGCGGTCATCGCGACGATCTGGCGGTGGTACGACGGGTCGGTCAGCGTCTCCTGGTAGCCGGTCATCCCGGTGTTGAAGACCATCTCGCCGAAGGTCTCGCCCTCGGCGCCGTAAGGGATCCCGCGGAAGACGCGCCCGTCTTCCAGCACTAGCACTGCGGTCACTCACACACCCCGATCATCTCGGTTACAGCTCCGCAAAGTATGAAATATCCGGCATGGTGGGTCGCCATCCCTCCGCCCGATGGGGCGTCTCGGCGCCCCGGGGCGGGAGGGAGGCCCCCGTGTTCCGGGGAGGGAAGGCGCAAGGCGCCCTCCCTGAAGGACACGGCGGTCACAGAGGTCACTGCGGTCGCCCGGGCGCGGCGGACGGGAGCCCTCACGTGAGCTTTCCGTCCAGGACGGTCGGCCTGCCGCGCAGGAAGGTCGCCACGACGTGGCCGGGCAGGGTCAGGCCCTCGTAGGGCGTGTTGCGGCTCTTGGAAGCGTAGCCCGCCGGGTCGACCGCGGCACGCACCGACGGGTCGTAGAGGGTGATGTTGGCCGGGGCCCCGACCTCGATCGGCCGTCCGTGCCCCTGGAGCCTGCCGATCCTGGCCGGGGCGAGGGACATGCGCTCGGCGACGCCGGCCCAGTCGAGCAGCCCGGTGTCCACCATCGCCTCCTGGACCACGGCCAGCGCCGTCTCCAGGCCGATCATGCCCATGGCCGCGGCGGCCCACTCGGTCTCCTTGTCCTCGACCGGGTGCGGGGCGTGGTCGGTGGCCACGCAGTCGATCGTGCCGTCGGCCAGGGCCTCGCGCAGCGCCTCGACGTCCGCGCGGGTGCGCAGCGGCGGGTTCACCTTGTAGATCGGGTTGTAGGAGCCGACCGGGGAGTCCTCGACCAGGTCGTCGGTGAGAAGCAGGTGGTGCGGGGTCACCTCGGCGGTGACGTCCCAGCCCTTGGACTTGGCCCAGCGGATGATCTCCACGGAACCGGCCGTGGAGACGTGGCAGACGTGCAGGCGCGAGCCGACGTGGGCGGCGAGCAGGCAGTCGCGGGCGATGATCGCCTCCTCGGCGACCGCGGGCCACCCGGTCAGGCCCAGCCTGCCGGAGACCGCGCCCTCGTTCATCTGCGCGCCCGCGGTCAGGCGCGGCTCCTGGGCGTGCTGGGCGACGACGCCGTCGAACGCCTTGACGTACTCCAGGGCGCGGCGCATGAGCACCGCGTCGGAGACGCACTTGCCGTCGTCGGAGAAGACCCGGACCCGCGCGGCGGAGTCGGCCATCGCGCCGAGCTCGGCCAGGCGCTCACCGCCCAGGCCGACGGTGACGGCGCCGACGGGCTGCACGTCGCAGTGGCCCGCCTCCTGGCCCAGGCGCCAGACCTGCTCGACGACGCCCGCGGTGTCGGCGACCGGCTCGGTGTTGGCCATGGCGTGCACGGCGGTGTAGCCGCCGAGGGCGGCGGCGCGGGTGCCGGTGTCGACTGTCTCGGCGTCCTCGCGGCCCGGCTCGCGCAGGTGGGTGTGCAGGTCGACCAGGCCGGGCAGGGCGATCAGCCCCTCGGCCTCGACGGTCTCGCCGCCGGTCAGCCCCTGGCCGATCTCCACCAGGAGGCCGTCGCGGATCAGGATGTCGGCCGGCTCGCCGCCGAGGATCCTGGCGCCCCTGATGACGATGCCGTCACGCGTGGCCCCGATGCGGTCGTTCATCAGATCTCTCCCCCGAGGTCGGCGCCGCCGAGCAGCAGGTACAAAACGGCCATGCGTGCGGTCACACCGTTGGCGACCTGCTCGACGATCGTCGAGCGCGGCGAGTCGGCCACCTCGGCCGCGATCTCCATGCCCCGGTTCATCGGGCCGGGGTGCATCACGACGGCGTGGTCGGGCATCTTGGCGACGCGGTCGCGGTCGAGCCCGTAGCGGCGGCTGTACTCCCGCTCGGTGGGGAAGAAGGCCGCGTTCATGCGCTCGCGCTGCACGCGCAGCATCATCACCACGTCGGACTTGGGCAGCACCGCGTCGAGGTCGTACGAGATCTCGCACGGCCAGGAGTCGACCTGGACCGGGAACAGGGTCGGCGGGGCGACCAGGGTCACCTCGGCGCCGAGCGTGGCCAGCAGCAGCACGTTGGAGCGGGCCACCCGGCTGTGCAGCACGTCGCCGACGATGGTGATCTTCCTGCCGTCCAGCGGGCCCAGGCGGCGGCGCATGGTGAAGGCGTCGAGCAGGGCCTGGGTGGGGTGCTCGTGGGTGCCGTCGCCGGCGTTGACGACGCTGCCGCGCACCCAGCCGGCCAGCCGGTGCGGCGCGCCCGAGGCGCCGTGGCGGATCACGACGGCGTCGGCGCCCATCGCCTCCAGGGTGAGCGCGGTGTCCTTGAGCGACTCGCCCTTGGAGACGCTGGAGCCCTTGGCGGAGAAGTTGATGACGTCGGCCGACAGGCGCTTGGCGGCGGCCTCGAAGGAGATCCTGGTCCGGGTGGAGTCCTCGAAGAAGAGGTTCACCACCGTGCGGCCCCGCAGGGTGGGCAGCTTCTTGATGGAACGTTCCGAGATCTTCGCCAGCTCGTCGGCGGTGTCCAGGATGAGCAGGGCGTCGTCGCGGGTCAGGTCGGCCGCGGAGATCAGGTGCCGCTTCACCGGTCCTCCTCCTTCAGCAGCAGGACCGCGTCGCGGCCGTCGTTCTCCTCCAGGTAGACCTTGACGCTCTCGGACTTGGACGTCGGCAGGTTCTTGCCCACGTAGTCGGGGCGGATGGGCAGCTCGCGGTGTCCCCGGTCGACCAGGGTGGCGAGCTGCACGGCCTGCGGGCGGCCCAGGTCGTTGAGGGCGTCGAGGGCCGCGCGGACGGTGCGGCCCGAGTAGAGGACGTCGTCGACGAGGACGACCACCCTGCCGTCGATGCCGTCGGCGGGCAGCTCGGTGCGGCCCAGCGCGCGGGCGGGACGCAGCCGGAGGTCGTCGCGGTACATCGTGACGTCGAGGGAGCCGACGGGCACCGAGCGGCCCTCGAACTGCTTGATGTGGGCGGCCAGGCGGCGGGCCAGGTGGACGCCGCGGGTGGGGATGCCCAGGAGAAGGACGTTCTCACCGCCCTTGGTCCGCTCAAGGATCTCGTGGGAGATGCGGACGAGAGCCCGGTTGATGTCGGGCTCCTCGAGAACGGCGCGGGCGTTGCCCTGCGCATGCGGGAGCGAACGCGAAATGGCCTCGGCCAAGGAGGAACACCACCTTTCCCGCCTCACGGGACGGGTCTTAAAGGAAGTCAACGCCTTCACGGTACCAGCCGCGTGAAGGCTCGCCCGAACAGGGGTCCGCTCCGCGAACGCCGAAGATCCGGCCCAGCGATCTTCTCAAAAGAGAATAAATATCCCGATCATCGCTGACTTCCCCTTGGTTCTTCCGGGTATGCGCTTTACATCCGCACCAAGGCGGAGCATGACGATCACACCCCGGGCGCGGCCGGCCCGGCGGCCACCGGCGGCCACCGGCGGCCACGGCGGCCTCGTCACCGGCCGCGCCCGTCACCAGCCGCGAAGGAAGAGAAATGGCCTTTCACGTCGACTCCGAGGTCGGCCGGCTCCACCAGGTCCTGCTGCACCGGCCGGAACTCGCCCTGAAACGGCTCACGCCGTCGAACAAGGACGACTTCCTCTTCGACGACGTGCTGTGGGTGCAGCGCGCCGTGGAGGAGCACGAGGAGTGGCAGAAGCTCCTGGTCGAACAGGGCGTCACCGTCCACATGCTCTCCGACCTGCTCCACGAGACGGTCGAGATCCCCGAGGCGCGCAAGCACATCCTGGACGGCGTCGCCGACGAGCGCTACTTCGGCCCGATGGCCGTCGACGCCATCCGCAACGCGCTGGACTCGATGGACTCCATCGTGCTCCAGCGCTATCTCACCGGCGGCATCACCAAGCGCGAGATGGTGGAGATGGGCACCGACCCCAAGAGCCTCGCCTTCCACACGCTCAAGCCGGACGACTTCGTCCTGCCCCCGCTGCCCAACCACCTGTTCACCCGCGACACCTCCTGCTGGATCTACGACGGCGTCTCGATCAACGCGATGAGGAAGAAGGCCCGCCGCCGCGAGACCGTCAACATGGAGGCGATCTACCGCTACCACCCGGCCTTCGCGCCCGGCTACGACCGGCCGGACGAGGGCGGCTACAACGTCTGGCTGCCGGGCATCCCCATGGCGCCCGCCACCATCGAGGGCGGCGACGTGCTCGTCATCGGCCGCGGCGCGGTGCTGGTGGGGATCAGCGAGCGCACGCAGCCCCAGGCCGTCGAGATGCTCGCGCGGAGCCTGTTCAGGCGAGGGGCGGCGACGAGGATCGTCGCGCTGGACATGCCGAAGGCGCGGGCCTTCATGCACCTGGACACGGTCATGACCAACGTGGACGTCGGCGTCTTCACCAAGTTCGCGGGGCTGGGCATGCTGCCCTCCTACACCGTCGAGCCCGGCGACAACGAGAAGGAACTCAAGATCACCGACCATCCCCCCGAGGACATGCACCGGGCCATCGCGCGGGCGATCGGGCTGGACGACATCAAGGTCCTCAGCGCGACGCAGGACGTGTACGCCTCCGAGCGGGAGCAGTGGGACGACGGCTGCAACGTGCTGGCCCTGCGTCCCGGCGTGGTGGTGGCCTACGAGCGCAACACCACCACCAACAACCACCTGCGCGAGAACGGGATCGAGGTCATCACGATCCGGGGCAGCGAGCTCGGCCGCGGCCGGGGCGGCCCGCGCTGCATGAGCTGCCCGCTCGAACGCGACGGCATCTGACTCCCCTCCTCCCCGCCGCCCGGAGGGCCCGGCCCGTCCGGACAGCCCGGTCCATCCAGACAACTCGGCCCGTCCAGGCAGCTTCGGTCCGTCCGGACGGCTCGGCTCCCGGAAACCTGGTCCGGCGGGACGTGTGCGGCGGGACGTGTGCGGCGGGACGTGTGCGGAAAAGCTCCTCATACCTCCCGGAGAGCCGTCGTCCCCCGGAGGACAGGTCTGCTCCCTCCTCCCGGCAGGGCGGACCATCACCACCCGGACCGCAGTGGAGGGGGACGAGCGGATGGCCTCACCGGCTCGCCGGCTGTTCCGTACCAAGCCCGCCGAGGAGATCGTCGCCGAGGGCGGCCACGGCGAGGGCGGCGAGCTGCGCAGGAGCATGACCCTGTGGCAGCTGACCCTGTTCAGCGTCGGCGCCACCCTCGGCACCGGCATCTTCGTGATCCTCGGCCAGGCCGTGCCCAAGGCGGGCCCCGCGGTGCCGGTCGCCTTCCTGCTGGCCGCGCTCACCGCCCTGTTCTCCGCGCTGTCGTACGCGGAACTGGCCGGCACGATCCCCGTCTCAGGATCGTCGTACTCGTACGCGTACGCCACCCTGGGCGAGCTGGTGGCGTGGGTGTGCGGCTGGTGCCTGATGCTGGAGTACGCCGTCTCGGTGGCGGCCGTGGCGGTCGGCTGGGGCGAATACCTCAACGCCTTCCTCCTGGACCTGTTCGGCTGGACGTTCCCGGCGGCCGTCGTCCACTCCCCCGGCGACCGGGGCGGCGTGGTCAACCTGACCGCGATCCTGATCGTCCTGCTCGCCACCTGGCTGCTGCTGCGCGGCGCCTCGGAGAGCGCGGGCGCCAACGCGATCCTCGTGCTCGTCAAGATCGCGGTGCTGGCGTTCTTCTGCGTCGTGGCGTTCACCGCGTTCGACTCGGGCAACCTGGCGCCGTTCGCCCCGATGGGGGTCGCCGGCATCACCGCCGCCGCCTCGCAGGTGTTCTTCGCCTACATCGGTTTCGACGCGGCCTCCACCGCCGGGGAGGAGGCCAGGAACCCCAGGCGCGACCTTCCTTTGGCGATCATGCTGTCCCTCGGCGTCGTCACGCTCGTCTACGTCCTGGTGGCGCTGGCCGCCGTCGGCGCCATGCCGTGGCGGGACTTCGGCCCGGAGAGCACCGAGGCGGGCCTGTCCGTGATCGCGAAGCGGGCCGTGGGCGCCACCTGGCCCGGTGTCGTCATCTCCTTCGGCGCGGCCATCGCCATCGCCAGCGTGGTCCTGACCGTGCTGTACGGCCAGACCCGCATCCTGTTCGCCATGGCGCGCGACGGCCTGATTCCGAAGATCTTCGAGAGGGTGAGCCCGCGCCGCCGGGTACCGGTCGCCAACACCCTCATCGTGGCCGCCTTCGTCTCCGTGCTCGCCGGGTTCGTCCCGCTGGGCCGGCTCGCCGAGGCCACCAGCATCGGCACCCTGTTCGCCTTCGCGATCGTCAACACCGGTGTGCTCGTCCTGCGCCGCACCCGCCCAGACCTGCCCCGCGGCTTCAGGACACCGTTCTTCCCGATCACGCCGATCCTCGGTGTGATCCTCTGCCTCGTCGTGATGGCCGGCCTGGCAGGCGTCACCTGGCTGGCCTTCGGGATCTGGATGGCGGCCGGCCTGCTCGCCTACTTCCTCTACGGCTATCGCCACTCGCGTCTCGACCGGGGCGTCCGGTGACCGGGGCCGCCGGCCGGACGCCCGGGGCGAGCCCCCGCCCCCGCCCCGGGCCTCGGGGCGGGACGGCCGGGACACGGCGGGCGGAGTCTCCAGGGCGGTGTCCGGACCGGCACGCGGGCGCGCCGGGCCCCGCCTCCGGCAGCGCGGGACCGTCGCACCGGGTATTGCCCGCCGCCGCATCGTTCAAGATCATACGCCTGTCGCCGCGCCCGGGGAGGACGTCGTCTCGAATCCCGGAGAAGAGCCGGAAATCATGCGGAAGTCCCGAAAAAACCGGAGGTTTCGCGATGCGGGGTAGGACAAGTGCGGCGTTTGACGCGGACCCCACCGGACCGGATTCGGCATCTTTTTTCCAATCAGCTTGACCTTAGGCGCCCACAGCTTTACCGTCACTGTCCGTAACCACACCTCGTGGCGTTATCGGGTGAACCCTGACGCATCGGTCACCGAAGGTGCCCACCCCGGGCGCCAACCCGGTGAACGGGGCATAAGTTGCGAGGTAGCACAATCATGTTGAGAGCACTACATAACAGAGCCGGGGGGCCACACCATGCCGTCTGAGTACGCCAAGTCGCTGGGTGCACGACTCCGCGCCATCCGCACCCAGCAGGGCCTGTCCCTGCACGGAGTAGAAGAGAAGTCCCGCGGGCGCTGGAAGGCGGTCGTCGTTGGCTCCTACGAGCGTGGCGACCGTGCCGTCACCGTGCAGAAGCTTGCCGAACTGGCTGATTTCTACGGGGTGCCGGTCTCGGAGTTGCTGCCGGGAGGGGCCGCTCCGAGCCCCCTGGGCCCGACACCGAAGCTTGTGATCGACCTTGAGCGTCTCGCCCAGCTCCCCAAGGAGAAGGCGGGCGCGCTCGCCCGTTACGCGGCCACCATCCAGAGCCAGCGTGGCGACTACAACGGCAAGGTGCTGTCCATCCGTCAGGAGGACCTCCGCTCCCTCGCCGTGATCTACGACAAGTCCCCCAGCGAGCTCACCGAGGAGCTCATCAGCTGGGGCGTCCTGGACCCGGAGGCGCGCCGAGCCGTCGAGTCCTTCTGACGACCCCTGACCGGTCGTGGGTGCGCCGGAACCGGCGTGCCCACCCCGCAGATATTCCCGCTCTCAGCAGAACGTGCCCTTCGTCCCGCCCCGGCCTGACCGCCACTGTGGTAGGAAAAGGCAAACATGCGTTTAGCGAGATGTGGTGGACATGGCCTCGGGAGATGATCGGCTCGATCACTCTCGATCAAGCCGGAAAAACCGTCTCCGCGCCGTCATGGCGTCGCTGGGATCGACCAAGACGCGTGCCTTCCTGCGGCTGCTGACCTCGATCGGCACCACCAAGACCCAGGACACCCTGAAACTCCTGCCGTTCGTCGTCATGGCCGTGGTGGCTCTGATCGACTTCGGCTCGGGTCCCACGTCCGGCCTCCTGCCGCTGCTCGCCCTCGGCCCGGCCTTCGCCAGCGTGGCGTGCGGCCTGACCCGCACCACGGTGGTCGGCGTCGTCGCCCTGGTGCTGTGCTTCGCGCTCGGCGCCTACAACGACATCCTCTGGATGCCCCGCACCGACATCACCCTCCTCGCCATTCTCGGCGTCACCGTGGCCAGCGTGCTGGCCAGCGCCGGGCGGCTGCGCCACGAACACCAGCTCGCCGACGTGCGCTCGGTGGCCGAGGCCGCCCAGCGGGTGCTGCTGCGCCCGGTGCCCCGCCGCGCGGGACCGGGCATCGGCGTGGCCGTCTCGTACACCTCCGCCACGGCGGAGGCCAGGATCGGCGGCGACCTGTACGAGGTCGTCACCACCCCGCACGGGGTTCGGATCATCGTGGGAGACGTCCAGGGCAAGGGCCTGGAGGCCGTGGAGACGGCCGCCGTGGTGCTCGGGGCCTTCCGGGAGGCGGCCCACGACGAGAGGACGCTCCAGGGCGTCGTGGCGCGCCTGGAGAACGCCCTGACCCGCGAGCTGTCCGGCGAGCAGTTCGTGACCGCCGTGCTGGCCGAGATCAGCGGCGGTTCCACCATCACCGTCATCAACTGCGGCCATCCGGCGCCCATGGTGCTCGACGCCGAGGGCGCGATCTGGTTCGCCGACCCGCCGGACGAGGCGCTCCCGCTGGGCATGAGCGCCCTCAAGGCCAGTGAGCCGCAGCCGCACCACATCCCGTTCGAGCCGGGCGACCAGGTGCTCTTCTACACCGACGGGGTCATCGAGGCGCGCGACGGGACCGGCGAGTTCTACCCGCTGCTGGAGCGGGCGCACCTGCTGGACGGCGACGACCCCCAGGGCTCGCTGGACGCCCTCCGCGCCGACCTGCTCGACCACGTGGGCAGGCCGCTGAGCGACGACGCCGCCATGCTCCTGCTACGTCACCGCGCCGCCCGCCAGAACTCCACGGCGGCGGCGTGAGAACGGACGGGGTGAGGGCGGCCCGGGGGCGCCCTGGGCGGGTGGCGCGATGGACGGGCGACGCGAGGTCAGGCGACGCGAGGGGCAGGCGACGCGAAAAACGTCCCCGTACGTCTCCGTGCCCCGCCCGGGAGGACCGGTGGGCACGGAGACGTACGGGGACGGCGCCGGTGAGCCCGGGCGGCGACCCCGGGTGGGAGGCCGCTCCGGCTCTAACCGGCTAGGGGGACCTGGCCGGGGAGCATGGGCTGGCTCGGCACGCCGAGCAGCTTCTCCACGGCGGTGACGAAACGCTCCGCCTCGGAGATGAGCTCCTCGGCGTCTCGTGAGGACACCGTGCGGGTCAGGCCCGCCTCGGCGGCGGCCCGCTTGGCCGCGCTCGTCTCGAAGTAGGGTGCCCACTCGGCCAGGCGGGGCTCGGCCTCGGGCAGCATTTCCCAGGCGCTGCGCAGCCTGCGCCTCCTGCGGCCCTCCATCGGACGGGGACGGGCCGCCAGGACGGCAGCGGCCGCCCTGAGCGCGGCGAGATGGGCCGCGACGTAACGCGCGGCGGAAGTCCGGGCGGCGGCGGCCTCTTCGAGGCAGTCGCGCGCGTCTGAGAGGTGCGCCCGCACCGTGGGGGACAACCGGGGCCCACCGGAATCGCTGAGCCGAGGGGTCATAGTGCTTCAGCCTCCTTGGTCGCAAGCGGCTCCGGCGTTTTCGCCGGTGGTATCACACTCGCAGACCCCACCGACAAATCCACCGGACGGCCGGACGAGGAGCTTCCCCTCTCCCCGCCCGTCCTGACCTGGCCCGATCGTCTCCGCCGACGACGTGGACCGGATCGGCCGCCCTCGGACACGAGCCGCGAGCCCCGTGCCATCACATCGAACATAAATTCGATCACTAATACTGTCAAGTAAAACGGCGAACAAAAGTTCGATCTTCGGGTATGTGAGGGCACACGCGAGTCCGGGGAGATCGGTGCGTGCGGGCACGCGAAAGGGCCCCGGGAGATCGCCGTCTCCCGGGGCCCCGGTTCACGACCGGCGGGGTCACGCCCGCCGGATCGCCCGTCCCTCCGCCCTACCGGGCGAACCTGCCTCGGACGTGCACCGGCACTCCCGTACCGAGCAGACCGGGAAGGACCTCCGCCACGTGCATCGGCAGCCGTACGCAGCCGTGGGAGGCGGGCGCCAGCGGCACCGACAGCGCGCCGTGGAAGGCGATGCCCCCGTTGAAGAAGATCGGGTTGTAGAGCTGGCCGAGGTAGGACTTGTGCCAGCCGTCCCTGCGCCAGGTGGTCTTGTAGTCGCCCGTCGGCGTGCGGGCGTCGCCGCAGAACCGCTGGGCCCTGCCCTCCCAGGTGGCCGTCTCGCAGTAGGAGATCCCGCTGCCGGAGGAGGTGTGGCTGACCAGTTTCACCACACCGCCGACGTAGAGGACCATCACCTGCTTGGCGAGGTTGACCTCCACCCGGGTCGGCTTCCCGTTGGGCACGAGCACCTTCGGCGCCAGCGGGGCCTCCAGGGCGGCCCAGGTCCTGCGCGCCACGGTGCTGGTCGGGGTGACGCCGTTGACCTTCTGGAAGGCCCAGACCGCCGCCAGGGTCGCCCCGCCGTAGCGGCCGTCGATCCTGCCCGGGGCGTAGCCGAGCTCGGCCAGCCGGGTCTGGAGCACCTTCACCGCGGCGCCCTTCGCGCCGAGCTTGAGCGTCTTGCCCGGTGCGACGAACGGGCTCGCCCCCGTCTCCGTCACGGCCGTCACGGCCGAGACGGCCGGGGAGGCCGAGGTCTGGGCCGCGGCGGCGCCCGCGAAAAGGGTGACGCCCGCGGAAGAGAGGAGCACGGCCCCCGCCGTCATCAGCGCGGCCACTCCCTGCCGCTGTCCAACCCCCACTTTCAATCAACTCCTCATATCACTATGGATCAGGTCAAGGGACCATAGCGCACGGGTTCCCCGTGCAGGCCGCCGGTTATAAAGCGGCAATCAACGGTCAATCTGTTTAGAGTGGCCGCGTGCCAGAAAAGTTGCATCCGAACATCGAGAAGGTCGCCGCCGTCCTGCGCGAGCACGGCGTCCCCGGCGAGATCGTCGTCTTCGCGGAGGCCACCCCGACCGCCGCCACCGCGGCCGCGCAGCTCGGCTGCGAGGTCGGCGCCATCGCCAACAGCCTGATATTCGAGGCCGACGGCGAGCCGCTCCTGGTGCTGACCAGCGGAGCCCACCGGGTCGACACCGACCTGATCGCCAGGACCGCCGGCGTGGCGAAGGTGCGGCGCGCCGACCCCGCCTTCGTACGGGCGGCCACCGGCCAGGTCATCGGCGGCATCGCCCCGATCGGCCACCCCGCGCCGGTCAGGACCCTGGTCGACACCTGGCTGGGCAAGCACGAGGTCGTCTGGGCCGCCGCCGGCCATCCGCACACCGTCTTCCCGACCTCCTTCGAGGAGCTCGTCCGCATCACCGGCGGGGTTCCCGTCGAGGTCGAATGACGGTCCTCCGCGGCACTTGAGTGCCGCACTCACCAGGCGCCGCGCTCTCGCATCGTGCCGACCCGCGCCACGTCCGCACTGCTAGGGTGCGACGCGTGATCGGACTGCGACGGATCGGACCCGACGAGTTCAGGCTCCGGCTGGACGCGGTCCTCCACGTCTACACCGAGGCGATGAACCCGCCCGCCGACCAGATCGCCGGCCGCAGGCTCATCATGGGAAACCACGCCACCCACCCCGCCTTCACCTGCCTGTTCGCCGAGCTCGCCGACGGCACGCCGGTGGGCGTCGCCTACGGCTTCCACGGGGTTCCCGGCCAGTGGTGGCACGACGTGGTCAGGCGGGCCCTCGCGGAGGAACACGGCGAGGGCAGTGCCCGCGGCTGGCTGGGCGACGCGCTGGAGCTCGCCGAGATCCACGTCCACCCCGACTACCAGGGGAAGGGCATCGGCCGGGCGATGATCACGGGCATGTGCGCGGGCCGCCTGGAGCGCACCGCCGTGCTGTCGACCCGCGACCAGCCCACCGCGGCCCGGCACCTCTACCGGAGCATCGGCTTCGTGGACCTGCTCACGCAGTTCGTCTTTCCCGGCGGGCACGAGCGCTACGCGATCCTCGGGACCGTCCTGCCGCTGGGCGGCTGAGCCACCGGCCGGAGCTCCGGGTCCCCGCCGGGACGCCACCCTCCCGGGACGTCCCGCACCGGCGTGCCCCGCTCGGGGAGCCGGGCCGGGCCCCGGTGACCGGGGCCCCGCCGGACAGGGACCACCCGCCGGCCGCCGTGCCCCGGCGGGAGCGGGGGCGGGGCGGCCGGGACGCGACGGCTCAGGTCGGCAGCGGGGCGGCCTTCGGCGTGTGGTCGAGGGCCTGGAAGACCTCTCGGGTCGCGCTGGAGCGGTTGAAGGTGATGAAGTGGATGCCGGGCGCCCCCTCGTCGAGCAGGGTCTGGCAGAGCTCGGCGGCGTGCTCGATGCCGAGGCTGCGCACGGCGGCCGGATCGTCGGCGACGGCCGCGAACCTCTCGGCCACCTCCGGCGGGAACGGCGCGCCGGAGAGCTGCTCGGACCTGGCGATGGTGCTCATCTGCGTGACGGGCATGATCCCGGGGATGATCGGCGTGTCACAGCCGCCGGCCGCCACCCGGTCGCGCAGCCGCAGGTAGTCCTCGGCGCGGAAGAACATCTGGGTGATCGCGTAGTCGGCGCCCGCGCGGCACTTGCGCACGAAGTACTCGGTGTCGGACTCGACCGAACCCGACCTGGGGTGCTTGTACGGGAAGGCGGCCACGCCCACGCAGAAGTCGCCGGACTGGCGGATGAGCCGGACCAGGTCCTCGGCGTACTGGACGCCCTCGGGGTGGCGCACCCACTCGCCCGTCACGTCGCCGGGCGGGTCGCCCCGCACGGCGAGGATGTTGCGCACGCCCGCCCCCGCGAAGCGGCCGATCAGGTGGCGCAGCTCGCGGACGGAGTGGTTGACGGCGGTGAAGTGGGCCACCGGGGTGAGCGTGGTCTCGTGGGCGAGCCGCTCGACGATGTCGACGGTGCGGTCGCGGGTGCTGCCGCCCGCGCCGTAGGTGACGGACACGAAGGTGGGGTGCAGCGACTCCAGCTCACGGACGGCTCGCCAGAGCTGACGCTCTCCCTCGTCGGTCTTCGGGGGGGAGAACTCGAAGGAGAACGAGCGGGCACCGGCGGCGAGGAGTTCGCGGACGGTGGCGACACGATCGGGGAGGACAGATGCGCGACCCAGAGCCATGGGGCAAGGATACTTGCCCGGCCGCCCGGGTGCCCGATCAGATCATCGCCGCCACCCGCAGAACGGCCTTATGTCAATTATCGCGCAAATCAACCGCCCCTCTAGATCGAAATGTCCTCTTGGACCGTTAATCTCATTACCTGACCTCCTCCCGCCGTCGAAGGCGGGAGATTCCGATTTTCATAGATTGGGTTTCCTGCCTCGTCGCCAGTCGCAAGGAACCCGGAGGTGTCGTGCCTTACATCGGCTCCACAGGCGTTCCACCTCTCCGCCGGACCGGCGGAGAGGATCTTGTCGATCATGCGTACGGTGATCGGTGCGTCATCACCGCTGGTCACGCTGCCGCGGCGCACGGCAACGTACCGCGTTTCCCCCCCAGAGCTGAAGCCCAGGGTCTCCACACTGGAGGTATTCGATGATCACTTCTGCAGCCGCGCTGGACACGATCCGGTCCGAGGTGGACCGCTCTCTTCGGCGATTCGTCGAACGGCAGCGCCCGCAGGTCAGCGCTCCGGAGCTGGCCCCGCTCGTCTCGGCGGCCGAGGACTTCCTCGCGGGCGGCAAACGGCTGCGACCCGCCTTCTGCTACTGGGGCTGGCGTGGCGCGGGCGGAGGTGACGATCCCGCGCTCTTCGCCGCCGCGGCCTCGCTGGAGCTGCTCCAGGCCAGCGCCCTGGTGCACGACGACGTGATGGACGCCAGCGACCTGCGCCGGGGCATGCCCTCGGCGCACCGCAGGTTCGAGGATCTGCACAGGAAGGCGGGCTGGCACGGCTCGGCCGAGCAGTTCGGCGAGGGGGCGGCCATCCTGCTGGGCAACCTGATGCTCATCTGGTCCGGTGAGATGTGGCGCAACAGCGGCCTGCCGGCCGCCTCGCTGGCGGCGGCGCAGAAGGTCCACGACGACATGCGCACCGAGCTGATGTGCGGGCAGTACTTCGATCTGCTGGAGCAGGCGCACGGGGAGGGCACCTTCGACAGCGCGCTGCGGGTCGCCCTCTTCAAGAGCGGCAAGTACTCCGTGGAGCAGCCGCTCCGGCTCGGCCTGGTGCTGGCCGCCCGGGGCAGGGAGCCGTGGATCGACCGGCTCTGCGAGGAGTACGGGCAGTCCGTGGGCATCGCCTTCCAGTTGCGCGACGACATCCTCGGCGTGTTCGGCGACCCTGACGAGACCGGCAAACCGGCCGGCGACGATCTCCGCGAGGGCAAGCGGACCATGCTCATCGCCCGCACGCTGGCCGCGGCCTCGGAGTCGCAGGCCCAGGTGGTGCGCACCACGCTGGGCGACCCCGGCCTGGACGAGGCGGGGGTCGACCGGCTGCGCCGGATCATCGAGGAGACGGGGGCCCTCGTGGCGTGCGAGGACCTGATCAAGGGGTATCTGGAGAACGCCCTCGGCTCGCTGGAGGGCGCCCCGATCCTTCCCGAGGCCCGCGCGGCCCTGGCCGACCTCGCGGTGGCCGCCACCTCCCGGCGGACCTGACCGCGCGCCGGACGCACACCCGGCCGAGCGGCGGCGGGTTCGCGAACCGGTTCGTGAAAAGGTTCGCGGACAGGCCGGCCCGCCCGGCGGGGAACGCGGCCCTCGCCGGGCGGAGGGGCCTCAGGCGGGGACGGCCAGCCTCCGCTTGAACTCCTCGGCCGCCGCCTTGGGGTCGTCGGCCTCGGTGATCGCCCGCACGACCACGACCCGGCGCACGCCGTACGACATCACCTCGTCGAGGTTGGCGAGGTCGATGCCGCCGATGCCGAACCAGGGCCGGTCGGTCTCCAGGGCCGCGGCGTGCCTGAGCAGGCCGGGGCCCGGCGCGAACCTGCCGGGCTTGGTGGGCGTCGGCCAGATCGGGCCGCAGCAGAAGTAGTCGACACCGGGCTCGACGGCCGCGGCGGACGCCTCCTCGGGGGCGTGAGTGGAGCGCCCGATGAGGATGTCGTCGCCGAGCATGTCGCGCGCGACCCGCACCGGCAGATCATCCTGGCCGAGGTGGAGCACGTCGGGACGGATCGCGTAGGCGATGTCGGCCCTGTCGTTCACGGCCAGGAGGGTGCCGTGCCGGTCGCAGGCCTCGCGGAAGACGGCGAGGAGGTCGAGCTCCTCGCGCGCCTCAAGGCCCTTCTCGCGCAGTTGCACGATGTCGACCCCGCCCGCGAGGGCGGCGTCGAGGAAGTCCGCGAGGTCCCCCCGGTCCCGGCGCCCGTCCGTACAGAGATACAGGCGGGCGTCAGAAACCGAGGGCTTGAGCACGTCTCTTCACCTCGGTGTGGCGGCCCGCCAGGATCGCGTCGACCGGCGATCCCGGAAGCGTGTCGTCGGGGGTGAAAAGCCAGCGAAGGGATTCGACGTCGTCGTATCCGGCGTCCAGGAGCACCGTGAGGGTGCCGGGGAGGCCCTTGACGACGTCTCCGTCGGCGAGGAACGCGGCGGGGACCTGTGGCTCGCCACCGCCCCTGCGCACTCCGATGAGCTTGCGGTCCTTGAGAAGTTGCTTGGCGCGACCGGCGCTCAGGTTGAGCCTTCTGGCCACCTCGGTCAGGGTGAGCCACTCGCCCACCAGCTGGTCGGTTTCCCGGTCGATCTGCGCAACAGAAAGCGTCACGAATCCACCACTACCACATCGAGCCCTTCGCCAAACACCTGGCGGCGAGGTTACGCCACCGTACAATCGCGCAACGCTATCGCAGGGTCGGTGAGGCGATCGACGTCGAGGCGCTGCCCGCCCTCGATGAGGCGGCGCCCCTGGACGAGGTCGCGGGGGCGGTTGACGGAGAGCACCGCGGTGAGCCGGTCGTCCCCGGTCACCCAGCAGATCGCCCACCTGGGTTTTCCCTCGGCCGCCGGGTCGCCGCGCAGGATCAGGCGGGCGCCGTCGTGGTGGCCCGCGTACTGGACCATGTGGCCGAACTGCTCGGACCAGAAGTAGGGGACCGGGTCGTAGACCGCGGCGTCGCCGACGAGGGTGGCCGCCGCGACGTCCGGGGCGCCCAGGGCGGTGTCCCAGTGCTCGACGCGGAGGCGGATGCCGTAGCGGCGCGACCACCAGGCCGCGCAGTCGCCCACCGCGACCACGTCGGGCAGCGAGGTGCGCAGGTGCTCGTCGGTGACCACGCCGTTGTCGAGCCTGATGCCGGACCCGGCCAGCCACTCGGTCGCGGGCCGCACGCCCACGCCGGTGACGACCACGTCGGCCTCGATCGCCGAGCCGTCGGCCAGGGTGAGCCCTCCGTGGTCGACGGAGGCGACCATCGTGCCCAGGCGCAGGTCGACGCCCGCCTCGGCGTACCAGGGGGCGGTGTACGCGCCGGCCTGGCCGAGCGCGGTGGCCAGCGGGGTGCCGGCGGCCTCGACGACGGTCACGGCGCAGCCGGCCCTGCGGGCGGCGGTGGCCACCTCGGCGCCGATCCAGCCCGCGCCGATGACGGCGACCCTGGTTCCCTCGCCGAGCAGTGAACGCAGCCGGAGCGCGTCGTCGATGGTGCGCACCACGTGCTGGGGGCCGTCCCCGCGCAGCCTGATCGGGCGGGCCCCGGTGGCGACGACCAGGCCGTCGTAGGCCAGCTCGCCCTCGGTGGTCTCGACCACGCCGGGGTGCAGCCCCTTGGCGGACACGCCCGCGCGGAAGTCGACCTCGAGCGCGTCGAGGTCGGAGTCGACGACCGTGGAGTCGGTCTCGCCGAGCAGCACCCCCTTGGACAGGGGCGGGCGGTCGTAGGGCCGGTGCCGTTCCTCCCCGATCAGGGTGATCCTGCCGCCGAACCCACGGGCCCGTAACGCCTCGACGCTGCGTACACCGGCCAGGCCGGCGCCAACCACCACGACATGATTCACACTTCCCGACCATAAGCGGGAACCCCGTACTCCTACCAACGGTCGTTGATAACGAAAACGGGATTTACCTCACATCTGACGCGCTAAGCGTGTTGCCCGAACCCTTAGGGTGGGGGTGAAGACGCGCGGGAGCCCGGTACGCACCGGGCTGAGAGGAGGGCTGCGGGCGAAGAAGGACCCTGCGAGCCGGTGATGTGCGAGGAGACGCGCCCTGGGGCGCGATCGGGCACGGCACGGCGAGCGAGGTCCGGACAGCGGCCGCGAGCGAGCCCTCGACCGCCACGAACCTGATCCGGGTCATGCCGGCGAAGGGAGCGGAGCACGTATGGCGGACCATTTCGATCTTCTCGTCGCCGGCGGGGGCGTGATCGGCCTGTCGGTGGCGTGGCGCGCCGCCCGCAGGGGCCTGAGGGTGGCGGTGGCCGACCCCGCACCGGCCTCCGGCGCCTCGCACGCGGCGGCGGGCATGCTCGCCCCGGTCAGCGAGGTCACCTACACCGAGGAGCCGCTGCTGCGGCTGGGCCTGGCCTCCCTGGAGCGCTGGCCCGCCTTCGCCGCCGAGCTGGCGGACGCGAGCGGGCACGATCTCGACTACCGCACCGACGGCACGCTCGACGTCGCCTTCGGCTCCGACGACCTGGCCGCGCTGGACGACCTCGCCGCCTTCACCGCCAGGCTGGGACTGCCCGCCGAGCGGCTCACCGGCCGCGAGTGCCGCCGCCTGGAGCCCATGCTGGCCCCCGCCGTCCGGGGCGGCCTACTGGCGGGCGGCGACGCCTGGGTGGACCCCAGGAGGGTCACCGCGGCGCTCCTGGCGGCCCTGGAGCGTACGGGCGGCGCCCTGGTGCGCGCCCGCGTGACCGAGCTGCTCACGTCCTCGGGAACGGTCACCGGAGTACGCCTGGCGGGTGGCGAGACCGTCGGTGCCGGCCTGGTGGTCCTCGCCACGGGAGCCTGGTCGGGCTCCCTGGAGGGAGTGCCCCCGGAGGCGCTGCCCCCGGTGCGGCCCGTCAAGGGCCAGATCATGCGGCTGCGCTCCCCCGCGCCGATCCTGCGGCGGTGCGTGCGCGGGGTCGTCCACGGCTCGCACGTCTACCTGGTGCCGCGCGGCGACGGCGAGACGGTCCTCGGCGCCACCCAGGAGGAGATGGGCTTCGACACCCGTGTCACCGCCGGGGGGCTGTGGGAGCTGCTGCGCGACGCGCGGGAGCTCGTCCCCGGGGTGACCGAGCTGGAGGTGTCGGAGGTGGCCGCGGGACTGCGCCCCGGCACCCCGGACAACCTGCCGCTGATCGGTCCCACGATCGTGCCCGGTCTCCACCTGGCCACCGGCCACCACCGGGGCGGGGTCCTGCTCGCGCCGCTCACCGCCGACCTCTGCGTGAGCGAGACGGGTGAGGTGGGCGGGGCGGGTGAGCCGGACCCGGGGCTCGCCGCGGTCTGCTCCCCCCTCCGCTTCCAGGAGCCGGCTTCCCGGGAGCGCACCCCCCGGAAGCGCGGCTCCCAGGAGCACACCCCACAGGAGCGCACCCTCCGGGAACACCCGCCGCGGGAACACCGCCTCCGGGAGCACACACCTCAGGAGTACCGATGAACGTGACCATCAACGGCGCCGCGCACGAGTTGCCCTCGGGGGCGACCGTCGCGCAGGCCGTGCGGCGGCTGACCGACGTGCGGAGCGGGGTGGCCGTCGCGGTGAACGACGAGGTCGTCTCGCGCGGCGCCTGGGAGTCCACGGCGCTCGCGGAGGCCGACCGCGTCGAGGTGCTCACCGCGGTCCAGGGAGGGTGACGGGCGATGACGAACACGGCTGACATGGCTGACACAGCTGACATGACGGATATGACGGGTATGACGGGTATGGCCGACGAGCTGATCATCGGCGGCGAGAAGTTCTCCTCCCGCCTGATCATGGGCACCGGGGGCGCCCCCTCCCTGGAGATCCTCGACCAGGCGCTCGCCGCCTCGGGGACCGAGCTGACCACGGTCGCGATGCGGCGGCTCGACCCGGCCGCGCGGGGCTCGGTGCTCGATGTGCTGCGCCGGCGCGACATCAAGGTGCTGCCGAACACCGCGGGTTGCTTCACCGCCGGTGAGGCCGTGCTGACCGCCAGGCTGGCCAGGGAGGCGCTGGAGACGAACTGGGTCAAGCTGGAGGTCATCGCCGACGAGCGCACCCTGCTGCCCGACCCCATCGAGACCTTCGACGCGGCGGAGCGGCTGGTCGCCGACGGGTTCACGGTGCTGCCCTACATCGGCGACGACCCCGTGCTGGCGCGCAGGCTGGAGCAGGCGGGCTGCGCGGCGGTGATGCCGCTGGGCGCGCCGATCGGCTCGGGGCTGGGCATCCGCAACCCGCACAACATCGAGCTGATCGTGGAGTTCGCGAGCGTGCCGGTGATCCTGGACGCCGGGATCGGCACGGCCAGCGACGCGGCGCTCGCCATGGAGCTGGGCTGCGACGCGGTCCTGCTGGCCACGGCGGTCACCCGGGCACAGCGACCGGACCTGATGGCCCGGGCGATGCGCTCGGCCGTCTCCGCGGGCCGGGCGGCCCGTATGGCCGGGCGGATACCCCGGCGTCGCTACGCGGAAGCCTCCTCTCCCTCGACCGACAGCACGCCGGTGGTTCATCGATAGAAAACCACCACGTCTCGGCATCGGTTTGGGATTCGGGGATCCTGTCGGCGCCAAATCGCCCGTAAACTCGGCCACGTGGACACGACGCTTACGGACCCCCTGGTCGGGAAACTCCTCGACGGGCGTTACCGCGTTGAGTCCCGGATCGCCCGGGGCGGAATGGCGACCGTCTATCTGGCCCTGGACGTCCGGCTCGACCGCACGGTCGCCGTCAAGGTGATGCACCGCTCGCTCGCCGAGGACCCCGCCTTCGTGCGGCGCTTCATCGGCGAGGCCAAGTCGGTGGCCAGCCTGTCGCACCCCAACGTGGTGCACGTGTTCGACCAGGGCACGGACGGCGACAACGTCTACCTCTCCATGGAGTACGTGCCGGGGCGGACCCTGCGCGACGTGCTCCGCGCCCGGGGCAGGCTGCCCGCCCGCGAGGCGCTGGAAGTCATGATCCCCGTCCTCGCCGCGCTGGGCGCCGCCCACCAGTCCGGCCTGATCCACCGGGACGTCAAGCCGGAGAACGTGCTGCTCGCCGACGACGGCCGGGTCAAGGTCGTCGACTTCGGCCTGGCCCGCGCGATCGAGGCGAGCAACCAGACGCGCACGGGTGTCATGATCGGCACCATCGGCTACATGTCGCCCGAGCAGGTGACCTCCGGGGGCGCCGACGCCCGCAGCGACGTCTACGCGGCCGGCATCATGCTGTTCGAGCTCCTGACCGGCCGCCAGCCGTACGAGGGCGAGACCCCGATGTCGGTGGCCTACCGGCACGTGCACGACACGGTGCCCGTGCCCTCGGCGCTGCTGCCAGGCTCCTCCCCGCTGCTCGACACGCTGGTGGCCAGGGCGACGGCCCGCGACCCCGCCAACCGCCCGGCGGACGCCACCGCGCTGCTGGTCGCCGCCGTCGAGGCGCACCGGATGCTGCCCAGGGAGAGCGGCCCGGTGCCGTCGGTCCCCGTCGGCCCGCCGCACGGCCACGAGATGGTGGCGCCCGCGCCTCCCGCCCCGGCCAACCACACGCTGATCCAGCCCCGCGCCGACCTGCTCACCGGCCCGGCCGGCGACCGCCCCGAGGCCGCCCCCAGGGCGCGCAAGGGGTCGGGGGCCCGCTGGTTCCTGATCGGGCTGGCCGTGGTCATGGTGGTCGCGGTGGGGGTGACCGGCTGGCTGTTCTCGCAGAACACCTCCATCGTGGTGCCCGCCACCCTGGTGGGCAAGAACGTCACGGCCGCCACCGGCGAGGCCAAGCGGAGCGGCTTCACGGTCGAGACGGGCAAGGCCGAGCACGACGAGAAGGTTCCCAAGGGGATCGTGCTGCGCACCGAGCCCGCGGCGGGCACCGAGGTCGAGCCGAACAGCAAGCTGATCCTCATCGCCTCGGCCGGCCCCAAGCGGGTGGCGGTGCCCAACGTGGTGGGGATGACCGAACCGCAGGCCAGGAGCAAGCTGGCGGAGTCCTCCCTCCTCGTCGACGACGTCAGGAAGCAGGCCAGCGAGACCGTGCCGCGCGGCCAGGTGATGCGGACCATCCCCGCGGTGGGAAACCCGGTCAAGGAGAACAGCAAGCTCGACCTGGTCGTGAGCGCGGGCCTGGTCATGCCGGACATCAGGGGCATGCCCCGCGACCAGGCCGACGCGGTGCTGCGCGGGGCCGGGTTCGTTCCCGAGTTCGTCGAGCAGACCGACTCCGCCCAGCCGTGCACCGTCATCGCCCAAGACCCGCTGCCCAGGGCCGAGGTCGACAGGGGCGCCGTGGTCCGGCTGACCCTGTCGCAGTGCGGCGGCGACTGGCGCTGGCCCTGGGAGCGCGAGGGCGAGCCCCCGCCCGGCGACGACCAGAAGATCGTGGTGATCCCGAACATCGTGTTCAAGGACTACCGGGCGGCGAGAGACGAGCTGCGCGCCGCGGGGGTCACGGTGAAGCTGAGGCGCACCCTGGGCAAGGGCAGGGTGCTGGCCCAGGTTCCGGCGGGCGGCCAGGCGGTCCCGCCCGGCACCGAGGTCACCATCTGGTACTGACCCCGCACCGGCGCGGGTCAGCCCTCGGTGAGGAAGCCGTGCAGGCGGATCCGGGCCAGGCCGCCGTCGGGATGGATGTCGACCCTGGCGTACGTGGCCGCGGGCGCGTCCCGGATGCGGAAGCGGTGCCGGGTGTCGGGCAGCAGGCGGGTCCTGGGCAGCAGCGGGAACCAGGTGGTGCCGTCCGCGCTGCCCGTGACGGAGACCTCGGCGGGGGCGTTGAACACCAGGTTGGTGGTGTCGATCTCGGCGAGGCCGACGACGCCGGGGCCCGCCAGGCGGATCACCAGCCAGTCGTTGCCGTCGTCGCGGCGGCGGGCGGTCTCCCAGCCCTCGGCCTGGTGGCGGGCGAGGCCGGGTGAGATGGCGTTGTTGGGCGAGGAGTAGAACTCGTCGGAGCACGCGGTGACGAGCGCGCCGTTCTCCAGGGCGGCCAGGTCCAGGCCGAGTCCCTCGTACAGGGACAGGTCGGGTCTGACCTCGCCGTGCACCCGCAGGCGGGCGATGCCCCCGTCGGGGAACATGTTCAGCCGCACGTGCGTGTAGCGGTGCTCACCGGGCACCGCGAAGAGGTGCTCGGCGTCCCCCTTCAGGTCGCTCCTGGGAACGATCTCCGTCCAGCCGGCCGTCTCCAGCTCGGCGACCGTGGGGTAGCCCTCGACCTCGGCGGCCTCGACGGAGGCGTACGGCGGGTAGTTGCCCTTGAACCAGGCGGTGTCGATCACGACGCCCCTGATCACCCCGGGCATGCCGAGCCTGACCAGGGCCCAGTCGTGGCCGGGCTCGCGGCGCCTGCGGGTCTCCCAGCCGTCGTAGACCTGGCCCTTGGCCCCGAAGGTGTGCGGCATGAAGCCGGGGCGGCCCGGCCTGATGAGGCTCTCCTTCTCGGCGAAGGACTCGTCGTTGGCCGCGATGACCGAGCCGCCGAGGGTGCGCAGGGCGAGATCGGGCAGTGCGGTGAATCCGGTCGTGAACTCGGTCAAGGAGAGAACCTTTCTCGCGGGGAGCCGGCCCGGCCACCGGGGTCGTTCCACGGCCCTTCAGGTCCGACGGCCCTACAGGAGGGCGCCCCGGGGTTCCCTACCCACGGCCCGGCCGCGCAGCCACGTCGTGCGCACCTCCCCCACCAGCGTCCTGCCGTGGTAGGGCGTGACCGGGTTCCTGTGGTGCAGGGCGGAGACGTCCACGGTGTGGACGGCGTCGGGGTCGAACGCGACCAGGTCGGCGTCCGCGCCCACCGCGATCGCGCCCTTGCCGCGCAGCCCGGCCAGCTCGGCCGGGTTTCCCGCCATCCAGCGCACGACGTCGTCCAGGTCGTGCCCGCGCCGTACCGCCTCGGTCCAGACGGCGGTCAGGCCGAGCTGGAGGGAGGAGATCCCGCCCCAGGCGGCGGCGAAGTCGGGCACCTTCAGGTCGGGGGTGGACGGCGAGTGGTCGGAGACGACGCAGCCGAGCACCCCGTCGGCGAGCCCGCGCCAGAGCTCGTCGCGGTTGGCCGAGGAGCGGATCGGCGGGCAGCACTTGAACTGGGTGGCGCCCTCGGGCACCTCCTCGGCCATCAGCGTGAGGTAGTGCGGGCAGGTCTCCGCGGTGAGCCGCACCCCCTCCCGCCGGGCCTTCGCCAGCGGTTCCAGGCACAATGCGGACGACACGTGCAGGATGTGCGCCCGCACCCCGGTCTCCCCCGCCAGCGCGGCGACCCGTTCGACGGCGCGGCGCTCGGCCTCTCCCGGCCGGGAGTCGAGGAACTCCGGGTATCCCGGCCCCTCGGGGTCGGCGAGCAGCGCGGGGTCCTCGGCGTGGACGACCAGCAGGCCGTCGAAGGAGGCGATCTCCACCATGGCGGCCCGCAGGCCGTCCGCGTCCAGCGGCGGGAACTCGTCCACGCCCGACGGGGACAGGAAGCACTTGAACCCGCGCACACCCGCCTCGTGCAGCGCCCGCAGGTCCCCGACGTTGCCGGGGACCGCCCCGCCCCAGAAGGCGACGTCCACCGCGCACTGCCCGTCCGCGGCCCTCCGCTTCACGGCCAGGGCGTCCGCGTTCACGGTCGGCGGCAGCGAGTTGAGCGGCATGTCCACGATCGTGGTCACCCCGCCCGCCGCGGCCGCCCGGGTGGCGGAGGCGAAACCCTCCCAGTGGGTGCGGCCGGGCTCGTTGACGTGCACGTGGGTGTCGACCAGGCCGGGCAGCAGCGCGACGTCGCCGAGGTCGACCCGCTCGACGGCGTCCGGCCCGGCGTCGTGGGCGTGCACCCCGACGATCCTCCCGTCCCGTACGGCGACCGCCGCCGGCCCCTCTCCCCCGGGCAGCACGACCCTGCGGGACCGGATGACCAGATCCGGTACGTCCTCAGCCCCTGCGCTCATCCGCTCTCCGTCCTCGCCGCCTGTCAAAGGTGCCTTTCCGCGACCCTGCGGGCGAGCCGCTCCAGCAACGGGCCCGCCTGGGACATGCACACGGCCGGGTCGGGCTCGATGTCGGTGAGCGCGTAGGCGGCCGTGATGCCCGCCGCGTTCAACTCCTCGTCGCCGAGGCTGCGGCGCCCGCAGACCGCGACGACCGGGACCCCCGCCTTGGCCGCGGCGCTCGCCACCCCGGCGGGTGCCTTGCCGCGCAGCGTCTGCTCGTCGAGCGAGCCCTCACCGGTGACGACGAGGCGCGCGCCCTCGAGCCGGTCGCGGAAGCCGAGCAGTTCCAGGAGATAGTCGATGCCCGGGCGGAAGTCGGCGGCCAGGAAGGCCAGCGCAGCGAAGCCCACTCCTCCCGCGGCGCCCGCGCCCGGCTGCCCGGCCACGCCCATCGAGCGGACGACGCCGTCGTGCTCGATGGCCCCGACCAGGCCGTGGGTGTGCGCGGCGACGGCGGCGAGCCGGGCGAGAGCCCGGTCGAGCAGCCGCACGTCGTCGGGGCTCGCGCCCTTCTGCGGCCCGTACACGGCGGCGGCGCCGTGCGGGCCGAGCAGCGGGTTGTCCACGTCGCCCGCGACCACGAACTCGACCCCGTCAACGGCGATGAGTCCGGAGGTGTCGATTCTCGCCAGGTCGCGGAGGGCCGCTCCCCCGAAGGGGAGTTCCCGCCCCTCGGCGTCCAGGAAGCGGACGCCGAGCGCCCGCATCATGCCCGTGCCGCCGTCGGTGCAGGCACTGCCGCCGAGGCCGAGCACGACCCGCCGGGCCCCGCGCCGTACGGCGTGGGCGATCAGCTCGCCGGTGCCGTGGCTGGTCGCGGTGAGCGGGGCCAGCTCGACGCCCTCGTGCGCGGGGGATCCCGCCGGGGCGGCGGGCCCGGAGGCGACCGGCAGCCGCCGCAGGCCGGACGCCTCGGCCAGCTCGACGACCGCCGTCGGCACGTCCCCTCCCGAAGAGGCGTCCCCCGGTGAGGAGGCGTCGCGCCAGGCGTAGGAGGCGAGGACCGGTACGCCGACGGGACCGGTGACCTCGGTCTCGACGCGGGTGAAACCGCAGGCCACGACGGCGTCCACGGTGCCGTCACCGCCGTCGGCCACCGGCAGCGCGACCGTGGCGACGCCGGGCCCGAGACCCGCCGCGACCCGCGCGGCGACCTCGGCACCGGTCAGCGAACCCTTGAACTTGTCCGGGGCGATCACGACGTGTCCCGACGACTCAGACAACCCTGCTCCCTGGTGACGGATGGGGGGCACGCGTCCCCGGCCGGTACGAGCGGACGGGAGGCGGATGCCGGACCCCGGTGAGACGGAGCACCATCTTGACATCCGCCCCCGGACACCCCGGACGCCCGGCCCCTCCCCCCGGACGCCCCGGACGCTCCGGACGCTCCGGACGCCCGGTCCTGCCCGGCGACGCCTCCGGGCCACCCGCGGGGAAGGTCACGGGATCCCGAAGCCCTGCTCCGCCGCCAGGCGCATGAGGCGGCGGTGCGCCTCGCCTCCCGCGCGGCCGAGCTCGTCCTGGGCGACGGTACGCAGCTCGTCGTCCTCGACGACGGTCCGTCCGCCGACCAGCAGCCGGGCCAGCGGGGGCTGCCGGGTGCCGAAGACCAGGGCGCAGACCGGGTCGGCGACCGCGGAGGCGAAGGCCCCGGTGCGCCAGAGGGCGATGTCCGCGAGCTTCCCGGGCTCCAGGGAGCCGAGCTCCTCCTGCCGGCCCAGGTTCCTCGCCCCGCCGAGGGTGGCGATCTCCAGGGCCTGGCGGGCGGTGAGCGCGGTGGGCCCGTACCTGGCCCGCTGGAACAGCAGGGCCTGCCGCATCTCGCCGGAGAGGGAGGTCAGCTCGGCGGAGGCGCTGCCGTCCACCCCCAGGCCGACGTTCGCGCCCCGGTGGAGCATCTCGGAGACGCGGGCGATCCCGGCGCCGAGACGGCCGTTGGAACTGGGGCAGTGCGCCGAACCGGTACCGGTCTGGGCGAAGACGTCGATGTCGCCGTCACTCAGGTGGACGGCGTGGGCGAACCACACGTCCGGGCCGAGCCAGCCGAGTTTCTCCATGTAGTCGACCGGGCGCTGCCCGACCTGCCGCAGGCAGTGCTCCTCCTCGTCGAGGGTCTCGGCGAGGTGGGTGTGCAGGCGCACGCCCTTGGACCTGGCCAGCGCGGCGGCCTCGGTCATCAGGTCGGCGCTGACGGAGAACGGCGAGCAGGGGGCGACCGCGACGCGGAGCATGGAGGAGAAGGACGGGTCGTGGTAGGTGTCGACGGCCTCGGCCGTGGCGTCGAGGATCTCGTCGAGCCGCTCGACCACGACGTCCGGCGGCAGGCCGCCCTGCGACCTCCCCCGGTCCATCGAGCCCCGGGCGGGGTGGAAGCGCAGGCCGACCTCCCTCGCCGCCTCGATCTCCGCGGCGAACAGGTCCCCGCGCCCGGAGGGGAAGATGTAGTGGTGGTCGCTGGAGGTGGTGCAGCCGGACAGCGCCAGATGGCCCAGCCCCGCGCCCGCCGCGCCCCTGACGACCTCGGCGTCCATCGCGGCCCACACCTGGTAGAGCGCCGTCAGCCACTCGAACAGGGTGGCGTCCTGGGCGAGCCCCTGGGAGGCCCACTGGTAGAGGTGGTGGTGGGTGTTGACCAGGCCGGGGGTGGCCAGGCAGCCGGTGCCGTCGATCCTGGCCGCTCCCGGGACGTCCGGCGCCGGGCCGGCGCCCACGGCCGCGATCCTGTCGCCCTCGACGTGGATGTGCCCCGAGGGGATCTCCGGGCCCGCGACCGGGGCGATGTGGACGTTCTCGATCAGGATGGAGCTCACCGGGTCGCCTTCCCGTGGACGTTCTCGATCAGGATGGGACTCACGAGGCCTCCGCCTTCCGCGCCGCGGCGAGGCGTACGGCGTCGAGGATCTTCTCGTAGCCGGTGCACCGGCACAGGTTGCCCGCCAGGGCCTCGCGGATCTCCGCGTCGGACGGCTGCCCGACCCGTTCGATCAGGTCGTGGGCCTGGACGAGGAGGCCGGGGGTGCAGAAGCCGCACTGGACGGCGCCGCACTCGACGAAGGCCTCCTGGATCGGGTCGAGCCGGTCGCCGTCGGCGAGCCCCTCGACGGTGCGGACCTGACGCCCCTCGGCCTGCCCGGCCGCGACCAGGCACGCGCAGACGGGGATCCCGTCGAGGTAGACCGTGCAGGAGCCGCACTCGCCCTGCTCGCACGCGTTCTTGGAACCCGGCAGGCCGACCCGCTCGCGCAGGACGTACAGGAGGCTCTCGCCCTCCCAGACGTCGTCGGCGGTCTCCGTGCGGCCGTTGACGGTGAAGGTGACGCGCATCAGCCGGCCCTCCTCTCGAAGTGTCCGGAGCGGAACTCGTTCCACGCCCAGGTGAGGGTGCGCCGCGCCATCACCGCGATGGCGTGGCGCCGGTAGTCGGCGGTGCCGCGCACGTCGTCGATCGGCGAGGCGGCCTCGGCGGCCAGCTCCCCGAAACGGCCGAGCACCGCGAGGTCGAGCCGCGCCTCCCAGTCGAGTTCGGCGGCGAGGAACTCCTCGGCGGCGACGGCGCGGCGGGGGGTCGGGGCGGCCGAGCCGATGCCGGTGCCAACCCGGCGCTCGCCGGGGCGCAGCGCGATCGCGAACGAGCAGACCGCGATCACCATGGCGTTGCGGGTGCCGACCTTGGAGAAGTACTGGGGGCCGCTCGCGGGGCTCATCCAGAACGCCCGGATCAGCTCGTCGGCCTCCAGCGCGCTGCGCTTGACCCCGAGGTAGAAGCCGTCGGCCGGGATCATCCGCACGCCCCTGGCCGCGGACTCGACCTCGACGACCGCGTCCCCGGCCAGCAGCGGCGGGTGGCCGTCCCCGGCGGGCGAGGCCGCGCCGAGGTTGCCTCCCACGGTGCCCCGGTTGCGGATCTGCGGCGAGCCGACCGTGCGGGAGGCCTGGGCCAGGCCGGGCAGCCGGTCGCCCAGCTCGGCGATCAGCCGGGCGTACGTCACGCCCGCGCCGACCCTGAGCCTGCCGTCCGGCTCCTCGCTCCACTCCGCGAGCTCGGCGACCCGGTTCAGGTCGAGCAGCGCGCCGGGCCGCCGCACGTCGAAGTTGAGCTCGACCATCATGTCGGTACCGCCCTGGATGGGCACCGCGTCGGGCCGGTCGGCCCTGGCGGCGAGTGCCTCCGCCCACGTGGCGGGTCGCAGGAAGTCCATCGTCGTCATTCCCAGCTGAAGCGGGCGTCGGGGGCGTCGTCGCGGAGCACACTGCCCTCGATCAGCCCGTAGGGACGGTCGGCCGCGTAGAACACCTCGTTGGGGTTGTCCAGCCCGAACGGGGTGAGGTCGACCAGGAAGTGGTGCTTGTTCGGCATCGCCAGGCGCACCTCGCAGACCTCCTCGCGGGCGTTCAGGACCCGCTCGCCCATCGCGTAGAGCGTCTGCTGCAGCGACAGGCTGTAGGTCTCGGCGAACGCCCCGAGCAGGTGGCGGCGCACCTCGTCGTACGACTCCCCGTACGCCGCCGGCGAGGGTGCCGGGCCGGGCAGGTGCCGCCAGCGGGCCGAGACGGCGGTGGCCAGGACGCGGTCCTTGGTGGGCGGGAGGGTGGTGTACTCGTCCTCGATGAAGCCGGAGAACTCCGAGTCGGTCGAGTTGAGCACCACCAGGTCCCTCAGCCCGGAGACCACGGTGGTGGTGCCGTCCCGGTCGTGGTGGACGGCGCAGGTGCGCGTCTCCCGGCCGGAGCGGACGAAGGAGTGCCGCCCGCGCTCCCCGGCGGCGTCCTCGGACACCGGGATGCGGTCCCAGAAGTGTTCCTCGATCTCCACGCGGGCGTGGTGGACGGTGGGCTGCGACTCCACGTAGTGGCGGGCCAGCAGGACCGCGAAGTCCTCGATCTCCGCCACGCCGTACTTCCTGGCGAAGGCGTACACGGTGTTCTTCTGCGTGTCGGTCGGCAGGACCGCGGCGTTGTCGCCGGTGAGGTGGACCGCCTCCATGTCCCCGGACAGCGCCGAGCCGACGGTGACGTCCTTGACGTGGTGGACGCCGCCGTCCCTGACGACGCGGACCAGGCGGGTCTCCGCCTTGCCGTAGCGGTTGGGGCCGAGAACGACGGGCATGCTAGCTCCCTCGATACGTCGAGTAGGCGAACGGGCTGAGCAGCAGGGGCACGTGGTGGTGCTCCCGCGGGTCCGCCACCGTGAAGTCGATCGAGACCCGGGGGTAGAAGGCCTCCACCGCGCGGGCGGCGAAGTAGCCGCCGGTCTCGAAGACCAGGCGGTGGTCGCCTTCCCCGCAGGTCCATCCCGCGATCCGCCCGTCGGCGTCGGTGACGCCCTCGGCGAGCACCTCGCCGGCCCTTTCCAGGCGTACGGCGACCCCCGCCGCGGGCCTGCCCAGGGCGGCGTCCAGCACGTGGGTGGACAGGCTCATGCGGGACCCTTCCCTGGCGCGCGGTCTTCGAGGGGTACGGAGGCCGTGACGGCTCCCGGAGGCGCGGGGCTCATGTGGCGGCTCCCAGGAGCTTCGCCAGCCGCAGCCGGGTGATCTTCGCGAGTTCGGCCCTGACGACCTCCCGCTCGGTGTCCTCGTCGTTGCCGAGCCGCTCCGTGAGACGGGCCAGCATCTCCCCGGCCGACAGGCCGGTGGCGCAGATCAGGTAGACGTGGCCGAACCGCCGCTCGTAGGCGCGGTTTCCCTCCGCCAGCCGGTCGAGGACCTCCCGCCCGGCCGTGTCGACCCCCGCCTGCTCCCCCCGCGACCAGGACGCCTCCGTTTCCGAGCGCCTTTCCACGCGTTCTCCCGATTGGCCGGGCGGCTCGGAACCGGCCGCCGGACCACCCTCCCGGGGCGGCTCGCCGATCCGGGGGTGGGCGGCCAGCGCCTCGCGGACGCCGGACCAGTCCAGCCCCCGCACGGCGGCCTCCGCCGCCTCGGCCAGCCGGTCGAGGTCGCGGTAGGGGCGCAGCGCGGCCACCTCCCGGGCGAAGGCCCGGCAGGCGCAGCAGGCCAGCAGCCCGGCCTCGGCCTCCTCGGCGCCCAGCGCGTTGAACGCGGCCAGCCCCGGGACCGGCGGCGCGGAGTTCGGCGCGGAGTCCACGTTACGCATGTGAGCAGTACACACACCGCCGGTGTGCGCGGTCCAGCGCCAAGAACCGCAAAGTGAGCCATGATTTGCCCCAGATTTTCGTAACATGCTCCAAACTCGCTGAAGGACGGGTGCCGGCAGGCGACAGCGGGTGAGGCCGGGCGATAAGGAACACCGATCGCCGGGACAGGCCGACCGCCCGGGTGGCGCCTAAAATGGGTTCACTATGACTTCACTCTCCCCTATCGGCGGGCACGTCTCCGTCACCGGCGGTCTCGCCAAGGGCGGGCTGCGGTACGCCGCGGACATCGGCGCCGAGATGATCCAGGTGTTCGTCAGCAACCCCCGGGGCTGGGCGCTCGCCGCGGGCGACCCCGCCCAGGACGCCAAGCTGCGCGAGTCGGGCATGCTGTCCTTCGTGCACGCCTCCTACCTCGTCAACGTGGGGTCTCCCAGCCCCGAGACGCTGGAGAAGTCGGTGGCCACCGTGCGGCACAACCTGCTGCGCGGCCACGCGATCGGCGCGAAGGGAGTGGTCATCCACACGGGGTCGGCGGTGAGCCAGACCCGTGACGCCGCCCTGCGCCAGCTGCACGAGCACCTCCTGCCGCTCCTGGAGGAGATCCCCGACGACGGGCCCGACCTGCTGCTGGAGTCGATGGCCGGGCAGGGCGGGGTGCTCTGCGCGACCGTCCAGGACCTGGAGCCCTACCTGGAGGCCCTCGACTGGCACCCGAAGGCGGGCATCTGCTTCGACACCTGCCACGTCTTCTCCGCCGGGCACGACCTGTCGACCTCCGAGGGCGTCAAGGAGACCCTGGACGCCCTGCACGCGATCGCCCCGGGGCGGCTCAAGCTGGTCCACGCCAACGACTCCAAGGACCCGTGCGCCTCCAGAAGGGACCGGCACGAGAACATCGGCGCCGGCCGCATCGGCGCCGCCCCCTTCGCCGAGATGATGCGCCACCCCGCGGTGGCGGGGGTGCCGTTCTGCATCGAGACGCCGGGCGGTGCCGAGAAGCACCGCGAGGACATCGACGTGCTCAAGAAGCTGCGCGACACCTGATCCGGCGACCGGCCGCCCGCCGGTGACCACCGGCGGGAAGGGCCCGCCTCCCCGGAGTCCGCGAGGTCGGACGGGACGCCCGTCCTCGTGATCCGACCGCCCCCGTGTGGCCGGATCACGGTCCGGCCCGCTGGCTGGCGCGGGCGTCCCGTCATATCGGAGATCGGCGGCCCCTCCCCTTCCGGCCAAGGACCCGGCGGCCGAGTGACCGGATGTCGCCGGCTCTCGACGGTCACCCGATGTCCGCGCGTCAGGTCTTGTGCGAGCCTTCCGGCTCTGTCCCCCCTGACGTGGCGGGTCTCGCTCTCCGATGAGGGAACACTAGAGGCGCGTCCAGACGAGTGAGCGGCGCTTTCCCCCCAGCGCGATTAACGGTTCGTAGTTGTCGATGTACGGAGAGTACCGGAACGACGAACGGCCGCCGGCGGACGACGAACGGTCGATCGGGGGCTTCTGCGGCCCGTGGGACCACCGGTACGGGGAACCGGGGGTGGGGCGCGCGGAACGCGTGCCGGCGAGCGGGGTCGGGGACCGGGAGCCCGGCGACGGCAGGCAGGCGTCCCGGGCGAGGGTGCCCGCGGCGAGCGCGGGACGCCGTCCGGGCCACGGCCGGGGCGGCGATCGGAGACACGGCCGGCGGTCCGGCCGCCCGGGAGTGGGCGTGCCGGGGTCCACCCGGGCGTGAATCGCCACACGGGGGCGTGGGAGCGCGAGGCAGGCCCTGGGCGAAGACGTGGTCGCACGGCGGCCGTACGGCGACCGTACGGCCCGGAGGGGGGCGAGGACGAAACGGGAAGGGACGCGGCTAGCGCAGGGCGGCGGAGGGCAGGGACCTGCCCCGGGCCACCCCGGGGACGGCCGGGCGGTCGCGGAACTGGCGGATGAGCCGCTCACGGACCTGGCGGGTGTGGCGGCGGCTGACCGGGAGCGTCTCGGTGCCCACCCTGAGCATCACCCGGCCACCGTCGAAGCGCAGCTCGCTCACGTGCCGCACCGAGACGAGCGTGCTGCGGTGCACCCTGATGAACCCCGACCCGGCCCAGCGCCGCTCCAGGGCGGCCAGCGGCATGCGGACCAGATAGCTGCCCTCGTCGGTGTGCAGCCTGACGTAGTCGCCCTGCGCCTCGGCGAACCAGACGGCCTGCTGCGGCACGAACCTCGTCCGCCCGGCGAGCTCGACCGGGATGACGTCCTCGGCCACGGGGTCGGCCGCCGCGGGGGTCGCGGGGATCAGCGCCTCCAGGCGCCGCACCGCCTCGGCCAGCCGGTCGGCCCTGATCGGCTTGAGCAGGTAGTCGACCGCCTCCAGCTCGAAGGCCTGCACCGCGCACTCCTCGTGGGCGGTGACGAAGACCAGCCGGGGCGGGTTGGGGAAGCCCGCGATGAGCCTGGCCAGGTCGAGGCCGTCGAGGCCGGGCATCCGGATGTCGAGGAAGACCCCGTCCAGCCGCTCGCCCGTACCGATCATCTGGACCATGTCCTGGAGCGCGGTGACGCCGCCCACGGCGGTGGAGACGTGCTCGATCCGGGGGTCCTGGCGGAGGAGATAGGCGATCTCCTCAAGAGCGGGGACCTCGTCGTCAACGGCCAGGACTCGCAACATGACCCTACGCTGCCCCCTGAACCACATCCGCCGCAAGCCGCATGGCGACTTCAGGTAATAGTTTGACTACATGTAGCTATTGGCGGGGAAGCTTGGGAACGCGGAGCCTCACCGTGGTACCCGCGTTCGGGGCGCTCTCCACGACCAGGCCGTAGTCCTCGCCGTAGATCTGGCGGAACCGCACGTCCACGCCGGCCAGCCCGCTCCCGCCCTCCTCGTCCTCGTGCGGGCCCTCGTGCGGGGAGCCGCCGCCGAGGAGCGGCCGGGTCCGCTCGGGAGGCATGCCCGGGCCGTCGTCCTCCACGCTGATGTGCGCCTCGGGACCGGCGTCGCTGACCACCACCCGGACCTCGCCGCGACGTCCCGCCGCGGCCACCCCGCGCTTGACGGCGTTCTCCACCAGGGGTTGCAGGCAGAGGAACGGGACGGAGAGCGACAGCACCTCCGGCGCGATCCGGAGGGTGACGTGGAGCCGGTCGCCGAACCTGGCACGTTCCAGAAGCAGGTAGCGGTCCACGCAGTGCACCTCCTCGGCAAGGGTGGCGAAGTCGCGGGCCCGGCGCAGCGCGTACCGGTTGAAGTCGGCGAACTCCACCAGCAGCTCCCGCGCCCGGTCGGGGTCGGTACGGACGAAGGAGGCGATGGTGGTCAGCGCGTTGTAGACGAAGTGCGGGGACATCTGGGCGCGCAGCACCCGCATCTCGGCCGCCATCGTCCGCCGCCGCGAGGAGTCGACCTCGGCCAGCTCCAGCTGTCCCGAGACCCACCGGCCGACCTCGGTGACGGTCCGCACCAGCGCCGCGCTCACCACGGTGTCGTACGCGGCGAGCGCCCCGACCACCCGCCCGTCGACGGTGAGCGGCACGACGACCCCGCCCCGGATGGCGCAGCCCGGCGTGTCGCAGGCCAGCTCGTCCTCGGCCACCGTGCGCGGGCGGGCGAAGGTGAGGACCGTACGGGCGTGCTCGGGCGCGTGGACGCGATGGCAGCCCGCCTCGCCGTCCCAGGCGAGCAGGCCGCCGGAGTCGGTGACCGCGATGGCGCTGGTGCCCAGCAGGGCACGCAGGTGGCGGACCGCCTTGCGGGCGGAGTCGCGGGTGAGCCCGGCCCGCAGCGAGGGCGCCGCCATCGCCGCGATGTGCAGGGTGAGGAAGGTGGCCTCGTCCGTCGGGCCGCCCGGACGGTCCGGGTGCTGCCGGCGCGGGCGGGGCAGGAGGAATCCGAGGAGGGTGCTGAAGGCGCACAGCAGCACCCAGCCGGTGGTCGACATGCGGAGAACCGTAGTCAACCCGTCCCTCTGATCAGGGGCGAACGCCGATCACTGGAGTATCCGCAAAAGGATTAACCGGATACTTCGGGGCGTCCAAAACCGACCACCCCGGAGACGATCACACGCCGCCGCGCCGGCGCGCCGAAATTCATGTACGCGCGTCTTCCGCCAAGGGAGGGAAAGATCTCCACTCCCCGAGGTCCATGCTCACGCCCGCGACCAGATGACCCTACGGACAAATCTGGAGATCTTCGACATCGTCCAGGACCTGGACCGCTCAGGCCGGGACTTCGCCCAGCGCCGGATCGACAAGATGCTCGAAGAGGTCAGGCGAGGCGAGCACGAAGTCGTCCCCTGGAGAGTGACCGGCAGCATCTTCCGCGAGATCCCGGTCATCCTGCAGGAACGCGTCGCCGAGGCCGGGGAAGAACGGATCACGCCTCGTCCACGCGTTCCCCGACGAGCCTTCCATGGAACTCCTCGTGACCTTCCCCCTCCTTCGACCAGGAAGGTCCGGTCACCACCGACATCTTGGCGTCCGCCGGCGACATGGAGAACACTTTGGAGACTATGTAGATGGATTCCACCATCGAGCGCCCAGACGTCTTGAGTGCCACGATCAGGTCATCCACTCCCCTTTCTCTGGCGTTTCCCTCGAGCAGCTCCGCAGACAGCAGATCCAATTCTTTTTTGTCCACGAATCTTCCCCTCGGGCGCCACCACGGCGCGGGCCGGTTTTCTCGCCCCTCCTACGACGGCGGACCTTCGCCCGCCTCCTCCTGGTAGGAGTAGCGCTGCTCGCGCCAGGGGTCGGCGATGTTGTGGTAACCGCGCTCCTCCCAGAAACCGCGCTTGTCCTCCAGCAGGTACTCCACGGCGCGGACCCACTTGACGCTCTTCCACGCATACAGGTGCGGGACGACCATCCGCACCGGGAACCCGCGCTCCGGGGAGATGGGCTTCTCGTCGAACTCCAGCGCGAACATCGTCTGGGAGCGGGCGAAGTCGCCTATCCGGAGGTTGGCGCTGTAGCCGTACTCACCCCAGATCATCACGTGCTTCACGTCGGGCGCGGGCGGGGCGATCTTCATCAGCGTCTCCGTGGACACCCCGCTCCACTCGTTGCCCATGATCGAGAACTTGGTGACGCAGTGGAAGTCGGCCACGATCGTGGTGCGCGGCAGCTCGGAGAACTGGGGCCAGGTGAAGCGGTGCTGCTCGCCCGAGGCGGTCGCCCCCATGACGTGCAACTGCCAGGTCGCCGGGCGGAAGGTGGGCACCCGGCCGTAGTGGATCACCGGCCTGCCCCGCGGGACGTACTGGCCGGGGGGCAGTCGAGGCTCCTCCGGCGATTCGGACTGCTCCACCGTCACTCCCCTCGCCGTTTCCCCGCTGGCACGGGGTAATCCTGCCATCGTCGGTTTCCCACCTCCTCGGTGGCCACCGCATTGCACCCTTCCCCCTCCGGACCCCGGGTCACGGGAGAGCGCGTTCTCGTCGTGCGCTATCATTTGCCGCTATGCGCACCACGTTCTGGTTTTGGTATGGCGACGGACCCTCAGGTCGGACCGTTCGCCTCCAGATGCTGCGCTGACAGCCTGGCGAACAGAAGGCCCCGGGTCCGGTTTTCGGACCCGGGGCCTTCTGCTTTTCCCGGCCTTCGCCGAGAACGTCACAACCACGAAAACCATCGGGGCCCGCCGGGATCGGCCGGCACCGGCGGCGCGATCGAGAGGGAGAGAAATGGTCATCGTCATGGGCCCGGACGCCACGCGAGAGGACGTCGAGGCGATCGTGAAGATCATCAGCACGGCGGGCGGCGAGGCGTTCGTCAGCCGGGGCGTGAGCCGCACGATCATCGGCCTGGTCGGCGACATCGCCCAGTTCGCCACCCTGGACCTGCGCGGGATGCCGGGGGTGGCCGACGTGATGCGGGTGAGCGCGCCGTACAAGCTGGTGAGCCGCGACAACCACCCCGAGCGGTCCACCGTGCGCGTCGGCGGCGTGCCGATCGGCCCGGACACGGTCACCCTGATCGCCGGGCCGTGCGCGGTGGAGACCCCTCAGCAGACCCTGGAGGCCGCCCTGATGGCGAAGGCGGCCGGGGCCACCCTGCTGCGCGGCGGCGCCTACAAGCCCCGCACCTCCCCGTACGCCTTCCAGGGGCTCGGCGAGGCGGGCCTGCGCATCCTCGCCGACGTGCGCGAGCAGACCGGGCTTCCCGTCGTCACCGAGGTCGTCGACGCCGACGACGTGGAGCTGGTGGCCTCCTACGCCGACATGCTCCAGGTCGGCACCCGCAACGCGCAGAACTTCGCGCTGCTGCAGGCCGTCGGCGCCGCCGGCAAGCCGGTGATGCTCAAACGCGGGATGAGCGCCACCATCGAGGAGTGGCTGATGGCCGCCGAGTACGTCGCCCAGCGCGGCAACCTCGACATCGTGCTGTGCGAGCGCGGCATCCGCACCTTCGAGACCGCCACCCGCAACACCCTGGACGTCTCGGCGGTGCCGCTCGCCCAGCGGCTGTCGCACCTGCCGGTGATCGTCGACCCGTCCCACTCCGGCGGCCACCGCGACCTGGTCCTGCCGCTCACCCGCGCGGCCATCGCGGCCGGCGCCGACGGCGTGATCATCGATGTCCACCCGCACCCCGAGCAGGCCCTCTGCGACGGCCCGCAGGCACTGGTCGACGGCGACCTGGACGAGCTCGCCCGGGTGATGGAGCGGTTCCCGCCGCTGCTGGGCAAGGTCGCCGCCGGTGACCTCCTGGCCCCCGCCTGACCTCTCGGCCCTCCCCCGGGCGTGCCCGGGGGTTCAGGCGTCGAGCCTGTACTCCTGCAGGGACCCGGCCAGCTGGACGGCGAGCTCCTCGGCGTCGAGGCGGCGCTCGATCTTCTTCAGGTCGACGAGCTTCGCGGCGGTCTCGGCCCTGCGGGGGGCCAGGAGCGTGCAGCAGTCCTCGTCCGGCAGCTCGGAGATCGCCAGGGTGCCGATGCGGCGGGCCTCGGCCATGATCTCGGTCTTGTCGAGGCCGATGAGGGGACGCAGGATCGGCATGTCGACGGCGTCGTCCTGGGCGGTGATGTTCTGCAGGGTCTGCGAGGAGACCTGCCCCAGGGAGTCGCCGGTGACGAGGGCCCCGGCGCGCAGGCGGCGGGCGACCTCCTCGCCGGTCTTCAGCATCAGGCGCCGCTGGGTGATGATCGCCAGGCGGTCCTGCCCGGAGGCCTTGATCGACTGCTGGGCCTTGCCGAAGGGGACGACCCACAGCCGGGACCCGCCCTGGAACTTGTCGAGCGCCCTGACCAGCGCGTACGCCTTGTAGATGGACTCCGAGGTGGTGAAGGGGATGCCGGAGAAGTGCAGGAAGTCGACCCGCAGGCCGCGGCGCATCATCCGGTAGGCGGCCACCGGGGAGTCGATGCCGCCGGACATCAGCACCAGGCCCCTGCCGCTGGTGCCGACCGGCAGCCCGCCCTGGCCCGGCTGCCCGCCGGTGAAGACGAACGCCTCGTCGCGGTCGACCTCGATGGAGACCACCAGCTCGGGGCGCTTCAGGTCGACCGGCAGGCCGTAGATGTCGTTGAGCTCGCCGCCGACCGAGCGGTCCAGCTGCATCGAGGTGAGCGGGAAGCGCTTGTCACGGCGGCGGGAGCGGACCGCGAAGGAGACGCCGCGCCTGACGTCGTCGCGGTCGGCCAGCAACTCGATGGCGGCCTTGGTGATCGCCGAGGGGTCCTTCTCCACCCGCCAGGCGCGGTGCACCCAGACCAGGCCGGGGACGTACGAGACACGCTCGGCGACCGCGTCGGCGATCTCCGCACCACTGCCGTCCGGCAGGAAGAGCGCGATGACACCGTGGCGCTGCCGTACGTCGACCTTGACGCCGACGTCCTTCAGGGCGGCCTTGATGTTGGCCTGCAACCTGCGCTCGAAGAGCTCGCGGTTGTTGCCCTTGAGGACGACCTCGCCCAGTTTGAGCAGAACGCAGGGCTCGCCCAAGGCGGACATGGTCATGGTGCGACCTCCGGTGGAACTTCGAGGGGAACGGGGAGTCGGGGGACGTCAGGGAGACCCGGAGGACCCGGGGGTCCGGGTACCACGGTCAAGTCTCTCGCGTCCTCACGCAAAGACAACGTCTCGACCTTGTCACTTTAGTCGCGCTTACGACTCGTCGAGGCCCTGCTCGATCGCGTAGCGGACCAGCTCCACCCGATTGTGGAGCTGGAGCTTGTTCAACGTGTTCTGGACGTGGTTCTGCACCGTCCGGTGGGAGAGCACGAGACGCTCGGCGATCTGCTTGTACGACAGGCCCTTGGCGACCAGGCGGAGCACCTCGGTCTCCCGCTCGGTCAGGCGGGGGGTCGTCTCGGGCGCGGGCCTGGCGGCCAGCCTGCGGTACTCCCCCAGGACGAGTCCCGCCAGGCCGGGGGTGAACACCGCGTCGCCCTCGGCGGTGCGCCTGACCGCGTCGAGGAACTCCTCCTTGCTCGCGGATTTCAGAAGATATCCGGACGCGCCCGCCTTGACGGCCTCCAGCACGTCCTCCTGCTCGCCGCTGGCCGACAGCATCAGCACCCGGGGCGGCGGCTCCGACGCGGCCAGCCTCCTGGCCACCTCGACCCCCGGCAGGTCGGGCAGCTGCAGGTCGAGCACGACCAGCTCGGGCCGGACCGCCGCGGCCACCCGGACCGCCTGCCGCCCCTCTCCGACCGTCGCCACGACCTCGTACCCGGCCTCGGCCAGATCCCTGGCCACCCCGTCCCTCCACATCGGGTGGTCGTCCACCACCATCACGCGCATTGGCCCACCTTAGAGCTGTCATGTCCCGACCGGCCGGTCTTCTTCACCCGGCCGGCACCGACATCTCGATCTCGGTGCCCCGGCCCGGGTCCGAGATCACGGTGACCGTGCCGCCGAGGTCGGCGATGCGGCCCCGGATGGACTGCGCCACGCCCAGCCGCCCGTCGGCGGCGGCCTCCTCCAGGCGTCCGGGCGCGATGCCCGGCCCCTCGTCCCTGACGGTCACGGTGACCAGCCCGCCGTCGCCCTCGGCGAAGACCCAGGCGGGCGCCCGCGCCCCGCAGTGGCGGGCGACGTTGTCCAGGGCGGCCCCGACCGCGGCGGCCATCTCGGCCGCGGTGGCCGCGGGCAGGGTCAGCGGGGTCGCCGGGGCCGAGACGGTCACCGTGGCCGAGCCGTACCTGTGCAGCAGGACGCACAGGTCGGCGGTGCCGAGGGTGGACGCCTCGGGCCTGAGCCTGACCAGCTCGCGCAGCGCGGCCTCCTGCTCGCCCGCGAGCCTGCCCAGCTCCGCCGCCTCGCCGCCGATCTCCTGCCCGCGCCGCTGCACCAGCGCGAGCACCTGGAGCACCGAGTCGTGGATTCCCCGGGCGAGCCGCTCCCGCTCCCGCCCGGCCGCCTCCAACTCGATCGCCTGCTGCATGCGCTCCTCGGCCTTCTTGGCCAGCCGGGCCACGTGCCCGACGACCACCCCGGCGAGGAAGAGCAGGACGGTTCCGTTGATCGGCAGCATCTCGAAGCCGCCCCCGGGGACGCCGTGCAGCCACAGATCGGCCAGCGAGACGATCAGCGCGGCCACCGCCCCCAGCCGCCGCCCGCCGTACACTCCCCAGGCGAGCACCGCCCCGCCCATCCAGGTGCCGGTGATCGGCAGGCTACCCTGCTGGTAGGCGCCCTGCACGGCCGGAGTGGCGAGCAGGCAGCCCACCGTCACGAGCATGTCGGCGGCGAGCAGGGGCCGGCCGCGCAGCTCCCTGACGGAGTAGGCGAAGATCGTCGCCACGGTCCACAGTGCCATGACGCCGATCACCAGCCAGCCGGTCACCGGGTGGGCATATCCTCCGGCGCGGACGAGCAGGACCGCCGCGTACCCGAGGGATGCGACGCGGAAAACCGCGACCGCTCGCCAGAACGGATCCTCGATTCCCGTCATCGGCCGCCCGCGCCTTTCTCCGGAGAGGCCGCGAGCTGCAATAATCCCCTGATTTCTCTCTCACCAGAAACTGGAACATGTCCCACGTAGATCACTTCTCCTATGGCCTGCTCACCCCCGCGCTGGCCTACGTCATGTCGAGTGTCGGATGCATGCTCGGTCTTCTGCTCACCGCCAAGGCCCGCGCGGCGACGGGCGGGGCCCGGGTCCGCTGGCTGGCGGGCGGGGCGCTGTCCATCGGCGGCACCGGCATCTGGGTCATGCACTTCGTCGCCATGATGGGCTTCGCCGTCGGCGGTGGCCAGATCCGTTACGACGTGCCGTTGACGATCGGCTCGGCGGCCCTGGCGGTCGTCATCGTGGGCGTGGGCCTGTTCCTGGTCTCCTACCAGGGCGAGAGGCCGCTCTCCCTGCTGTCCGGCGGCGTGCTCACCGGCCTCGGCGTGGCGGGCATGCACTACATCGGGATGTTCGCGATGAACATGTCGGCGCAGGTCTCCTACGACCCGCTGCTGGTCGGGCTCTCGGTACTGATCGCGATCGCCGCGTCGACGGTGGCGCTCTGGTTCACCCTGCGGGTCAGCGGCGCGCTCGCCACCGGCGGCGCCGCGCTGATCATGGCTCTGGCCGTCTGCGGCATGCACTACACCGGCATGTTCGCGCTCGAGGTGCGGCCCCTGATCTCGCTGACGCCGGTCGAGGGGGCCAGGGGCGTCGACTTCATGCTGCCCATGCTGGCCCTGGTGAGCCTGCTCACCCTCGGCCTGCTGCTGGCCGTCATCCTGGCGCCGTCGCAGCGGGAGATGGAGAACGACGCCGCCCTGCTGGCCAAACTGGAGAGCCTCCGCGACGAGGACCACCTCCGGGAGCCGGTCGCCCCGCCGCCGGCTCCCGCGCGGAAGGGCCCGTCGCTGTTCGACTCACAAGGGCGATGATGTACGGCTTGCGCCCCCGCTGGTGCCTGGTCAAGGCGCAAGCCGTACATGGAGGGGAATCGCGGGCGGCCGCCCTGTCGGGAGGCTAGGGGAGGCCGCTTGCAGAACACTTACCGGCGCCCCGGAGAGACGCCTCAGGGGGCGGACTCCGGGGCGTCCCGGCTCAGCCGAAGAAGACCTCGGCCTCCTCGTAGCGGCCGGCCGGCACGGTCTTCAGCTCCTTGGTGGCCTCGTCGAGGCCGACCCTGACGATGTCGGTGCCCTGCAGGGCGACCATCTTGCCGAAGTCGCCCTCCTGCACCGCGTCGATGGCCTGCAGGCCGAACCGGGTGGCCAGCACCCGGTCGAAGGCCGTGGGGGTGCCGCCGCGCTGGATGTGGCCGAGCACGGTGGTGCGGGCCTCCTTGCCGGTGCGCTTCTCGATCTCCTTGGCGAGGTTCTCGCCGATGCCGCCGAGCCGCACGTGGCCGAAGGCGTCGAGCTCGCCCGCCTGCAGCGCCATCTGGCCCTCGACCGGGTGCGCCCCCTCGGCCACGACGATGATCGGCGCGTACCGCGTCTTGAAGCGGGACTCGACGTAGGCGCAGACCTTGTCGATGTCGAAGGGCTTCTCCGGGATGAGGATGACGTTGGCGCCGCCCGCCATTCCGGCGTGCAGGGCGATCCAGCCCGCGTGACGGCCCATGACCTCGCAGATCAGCGCGCGGTGGTGAGACTCGGCGGTGGTGTGCAGGCGGTCGATCGCCTCGACGGCGATGTTGACGGCCGTGTCGAAGCCGAAGGTGTAGTCGGTCGCGTTGAGGTCGTTGTCGATCGTCTTGGGCACGCCGACGACCTTCACGCCCTTGTCGAAGAGCTGCTTGGCCACACCGAGGGTGTCCTCGCCGCCGATCGCGATCAGCGCGTCGACCCCGCCCTTCGCGAGGTTTTCCTTGATCTTCTCAACGCCGCCCTCGATCTTGATCGGGTTGGTCCTGGAAGAGCCAAGGATCGTTCCGCCACGCGGCAGGATCCCGCGTACGGCCTCGATGTCAAGCGGCATGGTGTCGCCCTCGAGGGGACCGCGCCAGCCGTCGCGGAACCCGACGAACTCATGCCCGTGAACGCCCGCTCCCTTGCGCACGACGGCGCGGATAACGGCGTTCAGGCCAGGGCAGTCGCCGCCCCCGGTGAGCACTCCGATACGCATGGCATCCTCCGGTAGTGAGTTCGAGACAAGATGGCCAGACTAAGTGGCACGGTCGGTGCGGCGACGGGTTTTCGCCACCGACGCAACGCATTCTGCCCGCAGATGCGCCCAGTGGTCTAGACCAAGGGGAGTAGTCCTCACATGTCCTTTCCCATGATCGACAGGTGAGCCGCCCGGCGGACCCGGCTCCCCGCGTCCGGCCGGGCGCGCACGTCGGAGGCCCGGCGCGGGCCCGGTGGAGGCATGTCGGAAGCGGGCCGGAGGCCCCGGGAGGCCCCCAGGGAAATGTTAGGGCAGGGGCAGCACGCAGGAGGGGGTGCCGACGGCGAAGAGCTCCTCCACGGGCTGCGGCACGCCCCCCTTGAGCGGGAGCACGGCGACGCCGTCCGAGCGCTGGTTGGCCACGTACACGCGGTCGTCGGCGATGGCGAAGTGCCGCGGCCAGACGCCGCCGCAGGGGACCTCCGCCACCGGCTCCAGCCCGGGACCCGCGAAGACCGAGATCGTGTCGGGGCCCCGGTTGGCGACGTAGACGAGGCCGCCGGAGACCTCCAGGTGCGAGGGCTGGTTGTGTCCGTCGACCCCGCTGGCCGGGACGGCGGCGACCTCGCGCCACCCCTCGCCGGAGACACCCGAGGCGCCGGAGTCGTCGGAGTCGTCGGAGTCGTCGGAGTCGTCGAGGCCGTCGGAGACCTCGTAGACGCGCACGGTGCCGTCCAGCTCCCCCGCCACGTACCAGTGGCCGTCCGACCAGGCCATGTGCCGGGGGCCCATGCCGGACGCGAGCCGCACCGGACCCGCGGGGTGCGGGACCACCTCCTCCCCGACCAGGTAGCGGCGGACCTCGTCGGAGCCCAGGTCGCTCACGTACAGCACCCCGTCGGGGCCGAAGACCGCCTGGTGGGCGTGGGCGCCCTCGCGGTAGGGGAAGATCCACACGTCGGTCAGGAGGCCGGAGCCGTCGATGCCGTGCACGCTGACCGTGCCGTCGCCGTAGTTGGCCACCGCGAGGCGCGTGCCGGTGGGGTCCACCGCCAGGTGGCAGGGGGCCGATCCCTCGCTGGGCCGCTGCGCGAGCGGGCTCAGCGTGCCGTCCCCTGCGCGGGCGAAGACGCAGACCGTGCCGCGCTCGCTCTCCCCCACCGCGTAGAGGACCGGGAGGGTGGGGTGGACAGCGAGGAAGGAGGGGCCGGAGGCCGCCGTCTCCCCGAGCCGCGCGAGGCTCCCCAGCTCGACCAGGGTGATCCCCGGCCCGGACCCGTTGGTGTCCGGGGTGTATCCACCGATGTACGCGACCTCAGCCATCATGCTCCCGCCGTGGGCGCGGCACGCGCCGCCCCCGCTCATCATCCGTTCTCAGCCAAAGTGCGAAGTTAGCGCAGCGGGCCGCCGATCTCACAGGAGGCTACGTCGACAAGTTCTTTGACTGCGTCAATGAATTAGTTGATGCTGTCAAGCATGGAGAGACACGTGGCGGACGTACGCGCCTTCAACCGCTTCTACACGAGGCTGATCGGCCTGCTCCACCAGGGCGTCCTGGACAGCTCCTACTCGCTGACCGAGGTGAGGGTGCTGTTCGAGCTGGACCGGGCGGGCCGGACGGAGACGGGCGACCTGCGGCGGCTGCTCGGGCTCGACGCCGGGTACCTCAGCCGGATGCTCGGCAGGTTCGAGGACGAGGGCCTGGTGGTGCGCGAGCGGTCCGCCGCCGACGCGCGGCGGCAGGTGGTCGAGCTGACCGCCGAGGGCAGGGCCAGGTTCGCGGGCTTCGACGAGCGCGCGGCGGAGGAGGTACGCGAGCTGCTGGCCGGGGTGACCGACGAGGACCGCGGGCGGCTGGTCGCGAGCATGGCGACGATCGAGGCGATCCTCGGCCGGGCGCCGAAGACGGACCGGCCGTACGTCATCCGCCCGCCGCGCTCCGGCGACCTCGGCTGGGTGGTCTACCGGCACGGCACGCTCTACGGCCAGGAGCAGGGCTGGGGGATGGACTTCGAGGCGATGGTGGCCAGGATCGTGGCCGACTACGCGGACGGCCACGACCCCCGGCGGGAGGCGGGCTGGATCGCCGAGGTGGACGGCGAGCGCGCCGGGTGCGTCTTCTGCGTGCGCAAGGACGACGAGACTGCGCAGCTGCGGATGCTGCTGGTCGAGCCGTCCGCGCGCGGCATGGGGGTCGGCACCCGGCTCGTGGACGAGTGCGTGCGCTTCGCCAGGGCCGCCGGCTACCGGCGGATGGTGCTGTGGACCAGGGACGTGCTGGTGGGCGCCAGGCGCATCTACCAGGCGGCGGGCTTCGAGCTGGTCGAGAAGGAGCGGGGCCGGGGCGGCCCGGGCGGCGGAGAGTTCGTCGAGGAGATCTGGGCCCGCGACCTCTGAGATCGCCTCCTCACCTCTGAGATCTGAGATCGCTTCACCCCTGAGAACGCCTTCTCACCCCTGAGACCGCCTCCTCGCGGAACCCGGCCGGTCGGTCCCGAGCCCGAGGGCCCTGCTCAGGGACCGTCTCCGACCTCGCCCTAATTCCCTATTTATAGATAGGTATTATGTGGTTAATATCAGGGGCACCACCCGTTCCGTATGAGCCCTATGAGGCGAAGATGCGCTTGCACTGGTTCCTGCCGACCACCGGCGACGGCCATCACGTCAGGCCCGCCACGACCACCGTCGCGGCGGGAGGCGCCGCGGCCAGGCCCGCGACGCTCGACTACCTGTCCCAGGTGGCCCGCGCCGCCGAGGCGGCCGGTTTCGAGGCGGCGCTGACCCCGGTCGGAGCGGGCTGCCCCGACCCGCTGGTGGTGTGCAGCGCCGTCGCGGCACGGACCGAGCGGCTCAAGCTGCTGGTGGCCTTCCGGCCCGGCTTCACCCTCCCCACGCTGCTCGCCCAGCAGGCGCAGACCCTCCAGGAGATCAGCGGAGGGCGGCTCCTGCTCAACGTGGTCACCGGCGGCGACCCCGGGGAGCAGCGCGCCTACGGCGACTTCCTCGACCACGACGCCCGTTACGAGCGCACCGGCGAGTTCATCGAGGTGCTCAGGCGCACCTGGGCGGGCGAGCCGTTCGACCACCTCGGCGCCCACTACCGGGTGTCGGGGGGAGGGCTCGCCACTCCGCTCCTCGACACCCCCGACATCTACTTCGGCGGGGCCTCCCCCGCCGCGGAGCGGGTGGCCGCCGCCGGGGCGGACGTCTACCTGATGTGGGGCGAGCCCCCGGCGATGATCGCCGAACGGGTCGCCAGGATGCGCAGGCTCGCCGCCGAGGCGGGCCGCGAGCTGCGGTTCGGCATCCGGCTGCACGTCATCGCCCGCGACACCGCCGAGGAGGCCTGGACATACGCCCGGCGCCTGCTCGACGGCATGGACCCGGGCAGGATCGCCGCCGCCCAGGCGCGGTTCGCCCGGATGGACTCCGTGGGGCAGCGCCGCATGACCGACCTCCACGGAGGTTCCGCGGACGCGCTCGAGATCTCGCCCAACCTCTGGGCGGGGGTCGGGCTGGTCAGGGAGGGCGCCGGTACCGCGCTGGTCGGCGATTACGCGGAGGTCGCCGAGCGCATCCGCGAATACTCCGAGCTCGGCCTGTCGGAGTTCGTCCTGTCCGGCTGGCCGCACCTGGAGGAGGCCTGGCGGGTGGGCGACTTCGTCCTCCCCCGGCTGGCCGCTCCCGCGCTCGTCCCGTGAGCGTTCTCACCTCCCCTCCCCGTCTCCGTCCCCGCCGCGCGAACGTCCCCGGCGCCGAACCCGGCCAGGGGCTCTGGCGGGCCCTGGCGCTGCGGGCCGGGGCGATCGTCGCCCTGGTCGCGATCTGGCAGGCCGTGGCCATGGCCGGGATCTGGCCGCCGGTCTTCGTACCGGAGCCCGTCGCGGTCTGGGACCGGTTCCTGCGCACCACCGTCGAGGGGGTGAGTGGTTACACCCTCCAGGAGCACCTGCTCACCAGCCTGCGGCGCATCCTGCTCGGCTGCCTGTACGGGGTGACGGGCGGCATCGCGCTGGGACTGCTGATCGGCATGGTCCCCACGCTGCGCGCGCTGCTGGGACCGCTGGTCACGTTCGTCCGCACCCTGCCGCCGCTGGCGTACCTCAGCCTGCTGGTGATCTGGTTCGGCATCGACGAGGAGCCCAAGATCTGGCTCCTGCTGCTGGCCGCGCTGCCGCCGGTCGCGGTGGCCACCGCCGACGCCGTGCGCGGGGTGCACGAGGACTACCTGAACGCGGCCCGCTCGCTGGGCGCCCGCCGGCACGAGCTGCCGCTGCGGGTGGTGCTGCCGAGCGCGCTGCCCGAGATCATCACGGGGGTGCGGGTGGCCGTGGGCGTCGCCTACACCACCGTGGTCGCCGCCGAGACCGTGAACGGCGTGCCCGGCATCGGCGGCATGGTCCGCGACGCCCAGCGCTACAACCAGACGGACGTGGTGGTGCTCGGGATCATCGTCATCGGCCTGTCCGGCCTGCTCATCGACTTCCTCCTGCAAACGCTGGACCGCCGCCTGGTGCCCTGGCGCGGCCGTACCTAGGAAAGACCCCCATGAAACGCATGATTCTCGCCCTCACCGCCGCCGCCCTCGCCCTGACCGCCTGCGGGTCCGGTACGGAGGAGGCCAAGCCCGCCGCCGACGGCTCCCCGGCGACCCTGCGCATCGGCTACCAGCTCATCCCCAACGGGGATCTGATCGTCAAGGACCAGCAGTGGCTGGAGAAGGCGCTGCCGAACACCAAGATCACATGGAGCAGGTTCGACTCGGGCGGTGACGTGAACACCGCGATGATCGCCGGATCGCTCGACATCGGGCTGGCGGGCAGCAGCCCGGTCACCCGTGGCCTGTCGGCGCCGCTCAACATCCCGTACCGGGTGCCGTGGATCTTCGACGTGATCGGGGACAACGAGGCGCTCGTCGCCCGGGGCGGCGTGACCGACGTCAAGGGACTCGCGGGCAAGCGGGTCGCCGCCCCCTTCGCCTCGACCACCCACTACAGCCTGCTCGCCGCGCTCGCCGAGGCCGGGCTGTCGGAGGCCGACGTGAAGATCCTCGACATGGAGCCGCCGGACATCCAGGCCGCCTGGCAGCGCGGTGACGTCGACGCCGCCTACGTCTGGACGCCCACCCTGGCCGAGCTGCAGAAGAACGGCGGCACGACGCTGGTCACCAGCCGCGAGCTGGCCCGGCGGGGCAAGCTCACCGCCGACCTCGCGGTGGTGAGCGACGACTTCGCGAAGAAGTACCCGAAGGCGCTGCACGTGTGGCTCCAGCAGCAGGACCGCGCGGTCAAGCTGGCCAGGAGCGACAAGGACGCCGCCGCCGCGGCCATCGGCCGCCAGCTCAACCTCGATCCGGCGGAGGCCGCGCGCCAGCTCGGCCAGCTCGTGCTCCTCGACGCCGGCGAGCAGCGCTCCGCCGAGTATCTCGGCACCCCCTCGGCCCCCGGCAGGTTCGCCGAGAACCTGCGCAGCTCCGCCGAGTTCCTCAAGGGCCAGAAGAAGGTGGACGCCGTGCCGGAGCTGAGCGTCTTCCAGAAGGGCCTGGCCACGCAGGAGCTCGCGGATGCCTTCGCCGGAAGCTGAGACCGCCCGCGCGGGCGCGGGTCCCGGGACCGCGAGCGAAGTGAGCACGGAGGTGACCGGCGGGAGCCCGGACCCCCGGGAGACGGCGCTCGCACTCGCCGGGGTGGCGCACTCCTACCGGGGGCGCGCCGGGACGGTCGACGCCCTCGGCCCGATCGATCTGGAGATCGCCGCCGGGGAGTTCGTGACGGTCGTGGGCCCCTCGGGGTGCGGCAAGAGCACGCTGCTGCGGCTGGTGGCGGGCTTCACCGCGCCGTCGGCGGGAACCATCACGGCCTCCGGCAAGCCGGTGTCGGGGCCCGATCCGGCCAGGGGGTACGTGTTCCAGCAGCACCGGCTCTTTCCCTGGCTCTCGGTCGAGGGGAACGTCGGTTTCGGGCTGCGCGGCCTGCCGAAGGCCGCGCGGCGCGAGCGGGTGGCCGAGCTGCTGGAGTTGACCGGGCTGGCCGACGTCGCCAGGGCCAGGCCGTACGAGCTCTCGGGGGGCATGCAGCAGCGCGCGGCGATCGCCCGCGCCCTCGCCCCGGGACCCGCGCTGTTGCTGATGGACGAGCCGTTCGCCGCCCTGGACGCCTTCACGAGGGAACGCATGCAGGAGGAGGTCCGCGAGCTGTGGCGGCGGGCGGGCACGACGGTGGTGTTCATCACCCACAGCGTGGACGAGGCCGTCTACCTCGGCACCCGCGTGCTCGCGCTGAGCGGCAGGCCGGGCCGGGTGGTCCTCGACCGCGGCTCGGACCTGCCGTACGGCGACCATCCCCGCGCCGACCCGCTCTTCGCCGGGCTGCGCGAGGAGCTGACGGAGGTCGTCAGGGAGGCCGCGTCGCCCGGCGGCGGAAGGGGCCGGTGATCTCGCTGGCGCCGCCGTGAGTGACACCGCCGTCAGCGACACCGCGGGTGGCACCGTCGTGAGTGACACCGCAGGTGGCGCCGCCCCGGCTCCCCGCCGCAAACTTTGCGGAAACCGGCGAGCAAACATCCGTCAAAACAGGTCGACCTATCGCCAAGATCGCCATCTGTCCCGTCCGACGCGTCCACAGTGGGATGACCGCCGTCAGATCGGGAGGACCGTTGAGCGAGGGACTCGCGTTCGCGAATCCAGTTTTCGAGACCACGCCCCACGTGGGCACCCGCCGAGCCCTCGTCTTCCTCGACTCTCCCCCGGCCGCGGCCCCGCCACCGTCACCCGTCCCGTCCTCCTCCCCGCTCTCTGCCTCGACCTCGACCTCGCCGGACGCGGGCACCTCCGCCATCGGGCCGCACGCCGCCCCGCCGGACGCGCGGCTGGCGAGCGCGCTGCGTGCCGAGGGGTTCACCGTCGAGGCCGAGACCAGCGAGGGGGCCGGCGCGGACGGCGAGCGCGTGTGGAACCTGCTGCGCTCGGCGCGGGAGGGCGACCTGCTGGTGATCCGGCTGCCCGCCGACGGCGGCTGGACCTCGGGACAGCTGGGATCGATGATCGGCGCGTTCGGGCGGCAGGTCGGCGAGTCGCTGGCGGCCGCCGTACTGATGATCGTCGACTTCGGCTGGAGCGCCCTGGACGGCTCCGCCGAACCGGTCAGGCAGCTCGCCGTGGCCGGGGAGCCGAGGGTGGCCGCGGCGGCCCTCACCCTCACGCTGAGGCTCGACGAGACGGTACCCGGCCCGGTGCGCACGCTGACCGACGTCATCGCGGAAGGCCTCACGACGCGGGCCGCCGACCTCGACGGGGACGGGACGATCAGCGTCGGGGACCTGCACGCCTACACGCTCGCCCGCTACGCGGCGGCCTCGGCCGCCCGCACGCCCATCCTGATCTCGTACGGGGCCGTCGCGGGGGTCGCCCTCACCCCGGCGAGGGACACCGCCGCCGTGCCGCACGCCGCCTTCGCCCGCGTCCTGGCGCGGCTCGGCGACCACGCCCCGCCCGCCTGCGGGATCGAGATCGTCCGGCGGGTCTACGAACTCCACCTGAGCGAGCCCGCCAGGGAGATCCTGCGCAGGGCGGCCCTCCTCGACGAGGACGAGCCGATCGACGAGATCCTCGGCGACGCCGCCGAGCTGAGGCAGTGGGGCCTGCTGGGCGAGACGACCACGTTCGTCCACCCGGACGTGCGGACCTTCGGCCACTCGCGGCTGTCGGCGGCCGAGCGGGCGCAGACCTCGGCGCTGCTGCGCCGCCGCCGGGCCGGGCTGCGGACGGTACGGCCCCGGGCCAGGCTCACCGCCGACCGGTGGACCACCGAGGACCAGCTCGGGCACCGGGTCTACGCCGAGGCCATCGCCGCGTTCGTCCGCCACCCCGAGACCCGGCCCCCGCTCACGATCGGCGTCAAGGGCCCCTGGGGCGCGGGCAAGACCTCGCTGATGCGGATGATCCAGGACCTGCTGGACCCCGGGGCCGCCGGGGACGACCCCGCCCCGATCCACCTGCCCGGCTCCCGCGCGGAGCGGACGCTGACCAACGCCGAGGTGCTCGCCAGGACGGGACGGCGTCCCCGGGAGGGCTCCGGGCAGGCAGAGCCGGGCCCGCTCCCGCTGCGGCGGGCGGACTGGCGGCCCACAGTCTGGTTCAACCCGTGGATGTACCAGAGCGGCGAGCAGGTCTGGGCCGGGCTGGCCCACGAGATCATCAGCCAGGTCACCCGGCGGCTGCCCCGCGCCGAGCGGGAACGGTTCTGGCTGGAGCTGAACCTGTCCAGGATCGACCGGGAGGCGGTCCGCAGGCGCGCCTACCACCTGGCGATGACCCGCCTGGCGCCGGTGGCCCTCGGCCTGGTCGCCACCGTCGTCCTCACCGGGGCGCTCCTGGCCGCCGCCGCGCTGCTGCCCACGCTCGGCGCCTTCCTGGGAAACGCCGCCGCGGCCGTCGGCTCCGCCGGGTCGGCGCTGGTGGTGGGGGCGGGTGCCGTACGGCTGGCGCGGTTCTTCGGGGAGTCGGCGGACAACGCGTTCCGCGGCCTGGTCACCCAACCCGACCTGCTCGGCCCCGGCGCGGCCGACGGGTTCGTCAACGAGGTCGCGACCACCCCCGGGTACCGGTCCAGGACCGGCTTCCTGCACCTGGTGCAGACCGACATGCGGCAGGTCCTCGACCTCGTCGCCACCGGGGAGCGCCCGCTGGTGGTGTTCGTGGACGACCTGGACCGCTGCTCGCCGGGAACGGTGGCGCAGGTCATCGAGGCGATCAACCTCTTCCTCGCCGGAGAGTTCCCCAACTGCGTGTTCGTGCTGGCCATGGAGCCGGAGGTGGTCGTGGCGCACGTCGAGGCGGCCTATCCGGAGCTGGCAGGGACGCTGCCGGGCGGCGGGCGGTCCGGCCTGGGCTGGCGGTTCCTGGAGAAGATCGTGCAGCTCCCGCTGAGCGTGCCGCTGCTGGACGACGCCGACCGGCTGCCCGCCTTCGTACGGGCCCTGCTGGGCGTGTCCGGCCCGGCGCGGCCCGCGACCGTCCCCTCGGACGGTCCCGACGTGCACGCCGGTCCTCCTGCCGTTCCCGCGGGCGCGGGTACCGCTCCCGCGGGCGCGGGTCCCTCGTGGCCGCGGGACCCGGACACCACACGGACACCGAATCCGGCCGGACCGCGTCCGGCGGGCCCCTCAGCCGCCCTGGAACGGCTCGACCCGCCACCGGATCCGGCCGGGCCGCGTTCGCGCGGTCCCCTGCCTCCCGCACGGCCCTCCCCCCTCGGCGCGGTCACACCGGGCTCGCCCGGCACCATCACGCCACCGGGAGCGGCCGTGCCGGGACTGCGGGCACCGGCGGAACCGCGGAGACCCGGATCGCGGACACCGGTGGCGATACCGGGGCTCGGGCTGCGGGCGACGATGGAGCTGCAGGGATTCGGGCCGCGAACGCCGGCGGAGACGCCCGACCCCGGATCACGGGCGGCGGAACCGCCGGACCCGGTCCAGGTGAGCCGATTGCAGGACGCCATCTGGGCGCTGCGCCCGACCACGACGACCCTCGACGAGGCGGCGCGGCTGGCGCAGGACGCCCTGGGCATCGAGTGCTCCGACGCCGTCGGCGGCCTCTGCGCGGCGACCCGCGAGGCCGCGGACCGGGTCTTCGACGACCTCTACAGCGACGAGAACGCCTACCGGGCGATCGAGTTCGTGCTCCCGGCCCTGACGTTCTTCAACCCGCGCGAGATCAAGCGGTACGTGAACGTGTTCCGCTTCTACTCGTTCCTGACCTACCGCCGCGCCCTCGCCGGGGCGGCCCCCGCCTCGGACGGCGAGGTCGCCAAGCTCGCGGCGCTCGCCGTCCAGTGGCCGCACCTGCTGACGCTGCTGGCCGGGGAGGCGGACGGGGCGAGCGTGCTGCGGCGGCTGGAGGAGGCGGCGAACGACGACGACGGCTGGGAGCGGGCCGTCCACGACACCGGCCTCACCGCCCACCACACCTCGGGCGGCACCCACCTGGACACCCTGCGCGACCTGCTCTCCGGACCGCACCCCGTCGCCGACCTGGCCCGCTATCTCCTCTGAGCTCAGGACGACAGGGAATCGCGGTAGATCCTGGGCTCCTTCTCCTTTCCGGGAAACACCATGATCAGCAGTTGGACGGTGCCGTCGGGAACGTCGACGTTCTCCCGTACGGCCTTGCGTCCCCGGACGTGGACCCGGACCCGGTAGCCTCCCGGCCCTCCGGCCGCGAGGTCGGGGAGCCGCTCACCCTCCCCGTCCACGATGGACAGGACCCCGTCGCCACTCCGGTAGCCGACCTCGACGACCTGCTCCCAGCCCCGGGTCTCCACCGGCGGTCGGCGCCGGTAGGACTCCCCCGTCACGCACGCGTGGCCGATCTCGTCCGCCGCCCAGATGCCCAGCGCGCCGGGTGCGCTCGCCACCAGGTCGGCCACCCGGCCTTCGACCTCGGCGCCCTCGTTCTCCTCGTCCCAGGCGTGGATTTCCCAGAACTCCGTCCACATGGTCTCGCGGACCTGCCGTACCGGTGTGATCCTCGGCCGGTGCCGGGGATGGGCGGCACAGCTCCGCTCCGCCGCCGCGAAGTAGGCGTCACTCTCCTCCTGCGCCCGCAGCGCCTTCTCCCGCTGCACCTCGGCCACCTTGGGACACAGCAGGCTCAGCGCCCCCGCCAGCGAGTGGCTGTGCAGCTCGCCGATCGCCTCCGCCGCGGCGGGCGCGTCGACGTCGCCTCCTCCGAGGCGCACCGCCAGGTCGCACAGCCCGCGGCCGTACGCGAGAAGATCACGGTCGGGCATGTCCTCGAGCTCCGGTATGCCCCACTGGTAGTCGTCCCGGACCCGGCACAGGAACTCCTTCTCGCTCTCATCCAGCCCCGAGACGGTGCCGTCGCCGAATCCGGCGCAGTCGAGCGCCGACGCGTCGCTCACCTTCCCCCGCGCGACGTCGCCCACCGCGCCGAGGAGCACCACGATCACCAGCGGCACCGCGATCGCCGTACGGGTGAGGCCGTTTCCCGGAGTACGGGAGGCACGGACCGCGAGGAGCACCAGGATCGCGGCGACCAGGCCGCAGAGATCCCTCGTGACACCCCAGTTCGTCAGCCCCGGTCCCCAGATGACCCCGCACCCGGGATCGGCGGATATGTCGATCACGAGCAGCAGCAGGGACGGGAGATGGCGAACGATCATCACCACGGCGGCGAGGCGTCCCAGGATCCGGCCGATCCAGGGACGTCCGGCCCGCCCGCTCAGAGACCGGCTTCCCCAGGCGAGGACGATCAGCGGCACGGATCCGAACCACAGGAGCGGGAGGTCCCAGACCGGGTCGAGCAGCTCGTCCAGCCACAGGTCGATCCGGCGTCCCTCGCAAAGAGCGGACGCGATCCAGACACCCCCGCCGCCCTCTGTGCCGGACAGCATCGTCCTGATCCAGAAATGGATATCGGGAATCAAGGCGACCAGGATCGCCGCCCCCCAGAGAGTCGATGATCGTTTCGGCACGAAACGGAAGCCTATAGGCGGAATGCCGAGCAAATTTTTACATGGGAGTTTCCGTCAAAACAGCGTGCGGTGCGGTATCGACGCCCTTGTTCGGATCCTCGTCCGGCCGTCGGGAGTCTCGCCCCGGGCGGCCGGGCGCGGATCCGGTTCCGGGCGTCACCCGGAGGGCGAATCTCCGGAAAACCAAGGATCTCGGAAGAGGGTGGTGCCCGGCGGGCAGCGTGAGCCCTTTCCTCGACACTACGACGGAAGGGGCCCTTCGCGATCACATTTGAGCGCTGAGGGCCCGCGCGACCGTGAGGCTGTCCTCGTAGATGTGGAAGCGGGTGACGAGCCCGTCCTCGACGGTGAGGTGCAGCGCGAACGGTGAGGTGTACGAGGCCCCGCCGTCCCGCACCGTCTGCGCGATGTCCCCGAGCACGACGGCGTGCGCCCCGTCGACCAGGATCCGCGTCACCGACGTGCCGTTCAGTTCGGGCACGTGATGGGCCTCCAGCGACCGGAAGTGGTCCGCCACATCGGCCCGGCCGGACCGGGGGCGAATCCACGGCACCGCCGGATGCCCCTCGGCGGGCCAGGCGAGCCGCCAGTCGACCGGCTCGGCGAACAGCTCCGCCGTACGGTCGTGATCGCCCTCGGCCATCCGGCGCAGCAGTTCTTCCACGATGTCACGGGTCTCATCACTCATGTCACAAGCCTCCAGGTTCCGGGCGCCGCCCGTCGATTACCACCGAGGTATGACGGGACCCGCAGAGGCCGGGGGGCAAGGTGGATCGCCTCACTGCCCGGCCGTGCCACTCGGCGGCCGGTACGGTCAACGGGCGGGGAAATCAAACTCGCCGTCCCTGACGCCGCCGACGAACGCCTCCCACTCGGCCCGGGTGTCGCGTGGGTGCGGAGCGCGCCGGTGGCGTGCTGGTGCGCCCGGACGGCATCGAACGCAGGCTTCTCTGAACAGACCATCGCTCTGGCCTGCAGGAGTCGCCTCGGACCGCTCACTCCGACCTGGTCTGGCTCGGGGACGGCGACAGGAAGGTCCCCGCCCCGTAGCGCCACGGGGACGCGATCATCCTCTCCCGGCGCTCCGGAACGTGCTCGGGACGGCGGCTCCTGAGGAGTTCAGGCCCTGGAAGCCTGGCGCATCCAGGGCGTGCCCGTCCGGTTCGAAATCCGGTGGCCTCCTCGCGGCAGCCGCCGTTAGCGTGTCGCGGTGATCTACGAGCATCCTTTGGCGTACGTGCTCGGACTTGAGGGCATCGCCCTGATGCGGGCCTACACCGGCGAGCACGACCGCGCGTTCGTCGAGGCGCGCCTGACCGAGATCCGCGAGTTCCTCGACGACGACTCCCTTGCCTGCGCCGCTGTCGAGGTGGCCCGCGTGGACACCGTGGACGGTTACCGGATCTGGTCGCAGACCTATGACACCCCCAACGCCGCGTTCGACGCCGACGAGCCCTTCATCAGGGAACTGGTCGACGCGCTGCCGTCCGGCGACGCGCTGGACGCGGCGTGCGGCACCGGCAGGATCGCGGCCTATCTGGCAGGGCGCGGCCATCGGGTGCGCGGCGTGGACAGCTCACCCGACATGCTGGAGCGGGCGCGCCGGCGGGTGCCGCAGGCGGAGTTCCAACCGGGTGACCTGTCATCGCTGCCGGTGCCCGGCGAGTCCGTCGACCTGGTGGTCTGCTCGCTGGCGTTGACACATGTGCCCGCCCTGGACCCGGTGCTGGCCGAGTTCGCGCGGGTGTTGCGGCCCGGTGGGCACCTGGTGATCACCGACATCCATCCCGAGGGCGTGGCCCGGGGAGTGGTCCCGCCCGTACGGCTGCCCGACGGCCGGCCGGGAAGGGTGGCCACCTACCGCCACCTGGTCGGTGACTACCTGCGAGCCGCGCTGGCGGCCGGGCTCCGGGTACGGCGTTGCGAGGAGCCACGGCACCCGCCGGAGAAGCCCGGCGAGCGGACCGACGTCCTGGAGCCGTGGGAGGTGTGGCCGTGGGCCCTGTGCGACCTGGCGCCCGAGGCGGCGCACGCGGCCATCGCCGGAACGCCGTCGATGCTGTTGTGGCACTTTCAGCGTTAGAAGGACGTGTTCGATCCCTCCGAAGTGATCCTGCGGCGCGGCCGGGTCCATCCATCTGGCCGGAACTCATGCGGAAGGCGCCCCGGCCCTCACGGGCCGGGGCGCCCCGAAAGACGATCTAGCGCTGGGCCTCGATCATCCAGTGGTGCTTCTCGAGGTCCTGCGTGATCTCGATGAGGAGGTCCTGGGTGACCAGGTCGGGCTGCTCGGCGGCCTCGATGCGCTCACGCATCCGGCGGATGATGGATCCGAGGATGTCCGTCATGGCGGCCACGACCTTGCCGTCGTTGATGTAGCCCGACTCCAGTTGCGGCACCTCGCTGGTGCTCGTGAGCGTGGAGGCCCGGCCGTCGGGGTTGCACCCGAGGGCCACCGCGCGCTCGGCGACGGTGTCCGCGTGCTTCCTGGCCGACGAGACGATCTTGTCGAGCTGCAGGTGCAGTGACCGGAAGTTGTGGCCGATCACGTTCCAGTGGGCCTGCTTGGTCAAGAGCGAAAGGTCGAGCAGGTCGACGAGAGCCCCCTGGAGCACGACGGCAATGGTCTTCTTGTCTTCTGGCGTGAGTGGGCTGGTGATCGCGGACATGAAGTGTCCCCCCTGTTTCGAGCTTAGTTTCCCCTTTGCTACGAAATATCCGTACCCATCTATCTGCCTCCCTATTCCGGCCATCATGTTGACACTGTCATGATTACAGTGTCACCATAGAGACATGGAATGGACCATCGGTGAACTGGCCGAGCGGGCGTCCGCGGCGCTGGCCCCCACCGCCCAGCTCAACGGGCGGGTCAGGGACATGCCCAACGAGCGCCTCATCCGCTGGTATTCGACGATCGGCCTCCTCGACCCCCCGCTGGCCCGCCGGGGCCGCGTGGCCATGTACGGCAGGCGTCACCTGCTCCAGATCGTCGCCGTCAAGCGGCGCCAGTCCGACGGCCGGACCATCGCCGAGATCCAGGCCGAGCTGGCGGGGGCCACCGACCAGACTTTGGAGTCGATCGCCCGGCTCCCCGAGCCCGCGCTGGAAAACGCACCGGAGCACCGGCCGGAGCACGCACCCGGGCACCCGCCCGCGCCTCCGGCAGGGACCGGTTCTCCCCGGGCGGCACGCCCGCGTTTCTGGGCCGGGCCGTCCGCCGCCCTGGCAGCCACCGCCCCGGCGACCACCGACCCCGCTCCGCCGAAGCCGCCCCCGGCCCCGGTCGGCGAAGTCCCGCCCGCTCCGGCCCCTCCTGCTTCCTCCGGCCATGTCCCGCCCGCTCCGGCCCTGTCCGGTAAAGCCCCCTCCGGTAAAGCCCCCTCCGGCAAGACCTTCCCCGCCGCGGTCCCGCAGGCCCAGAACCCGCCCGGCAGGACTCCCCCGGCACCGCCGACCCCGGAAGCCGTGCTCGTCCACGGCGTACGGCTCGCGAACGGCGTGACGCTGGTGCTCGACACGGGCGGACACGCCCCCTCACCCGATGACCTCGCCGAGATCGCCGTCGCTTCGGAGGGACTCCTGTCGCTCCTTCGCGAACGCGGCCTCACACCTCCGGAAGGAATGCACGCATGACCACTTCGATCACCACACTGCCGCCGGAGGAGTGCCTGCCCGTCCCCGACGCCGGGATGGGGGCGCTCGCCACCGAACGCGGCAACCTGCCGCTGGAGAGCGTGGACGTGACCGCCGCCGTGTCCGGCCTGAGCGCCGGGGTCGAGGTGGTCCAGGGCTTCCGCAACCCGCACGACGTGGCCCTTGAGGCGACGTACGTCTTCCCGCTGCCCGACCGGGCCGCCGTGACCGCCTTCAGGATGGAGGCCGACGGCCGGGTCGTCGAGGGCGTGCTCAAGGAGCGCGGCCAGGCCAGGGCCGACTACGACCAGGCGATCTCCCAGGGAAAGCGGGCCGCGATCGCCGAGGAGGACCGGCCGGACGTCTTCACCATGAGGGTCGGCAACATCGTGCCGGGCGAGCGGGTCACCGTGCACCTCACGCTGAACCAGCCGCTCCCGTACGAGGACGGCGCGGCCACCTTCCGCTTCCCGCTGGTCGTCGCCCCCCGCTACGTCCCGGGCACCCCGCTGGACGGCGAGCGCGCGGGCGACGGCTGGGCCCCGGACACCGACGCGGTCCCCGACGCCTCTCGCATCACCCCGCCGGTGCTGCTGCCCGGCTTCCCCAACCCGGTCCGGCTGTCGCTCGCCGTCTCCGTCGACCCCGCCGGTCTGGAGCTGCGCGAGGTCCGTTCCAGCCTGCACGTGGTGCGGGAGGAGGGCACCGTGATCCGCCTCCAGCCGGGTGAGCGGCTGGACCGCGACTTCATCCTGCGCCTGGCCTTCGACGCCTCCACCTCCCTCGCGCTCGCCCCGGACGGAGACGACGAGAGCGAGGGCACGTTCACGCTGACCGTCGTCCCCGAACCGGCGCCCGCCGGGACCGGGGCCAAGGACGTGGTGCTGGTGCTCGACCGCTCGGGCAGCATGACCGGCTGGAAGATGGTGGCCGCCCGGCGCGCCGCCGCGCGCATCGTCGACACGCTCACCTCGGGCGACCGGTTCGCGGTGCTCTCCTTCGATACCGTCGTGGAGTATCCGGACGGGCTCGGCGAGGGACTGTCCGAGGCGTCCGACCGCAACCGCTACCGGGCCGTGGAGCACCTGGCCAGGCTGGAGGCGCGCGGCGGCACCGAGATGTTGTCACCGCTGGAGCGGGCCGCCGCGCTGCTCGCCGACTCCGCCGGGGACCGGGTGCTGGTGCTCGTCACCGACGGGCAGGTCGGCAACGAGGACCAGATCCTGGAGCGGCTCGGCGCCGGGCTGGCCGGGGTGCGGGTGCACACGGTCGGCATCGACAGGGCGGTCAACGCCGGTTTCCTGGGCAGGCTGGCCGGGCTGGGCGGGGGCAGGTGCGAGCTGGTCGAGTCCGAGGACCGGCTGGACGAGGCGATGGAGCACATCCACCGCCGGATCGGCGCCCCCCTGGTCACCGACCTGTCCCTCAAGGCCGACGGGCTCGACCTGGTCACCGAGACGGTCAGCCACGTCGGTTCGATCTACTCGGGCGTCCCGCTCACCGTGCTCGGCCGCTACCGCGGCACGGCCGCCGGAGCGCTGACCGTACGGGGCCTGGGCCCCGACGGCTCGCCGTGGGAGCGGAGGGTCACCGCGTCGACGGTGGACAATCCGGCCGTACGGGCGATCTGGGCGCGGGCGCGGCTGCGGGCCCTGGAGGACCGCTACGCGGCCGGTGACCGGTCCCTGGAGGCCGAGATCGTCGAGACCTCGCTCAGATACGGGGTGCTCTGCCGGTTCACCGCCTTCGTCGCGGTCGACACGCAGGTGGTCGCCGAGGGCGGCCCGGCGCATCGGGTGATCCAGCCGGTGGAGCCGCCCAGCGGCTGGGAGAGCCCGGTCGCCGCCGCGCCGATGATGATGACCTCGATGGCCTTCGAGAGCGCGGCCCCGAGCCCGCCGCCGTCCCCCGGGGCGCCTCCGGGGATGGCCCGTCCCGGCTCCATGCCGAGGTTCGCGGCGAGCCCGGCCGTCGGCGGCCTGCCGCAGGACGCGGCGGCCGGAGGCTTCGACGACCGCGCCCGGATGCTGCGTCCCGCGCCGGCCGGGGCTCCCCCGAGGCAGGGCACGCCGCAGGAGCCGCCGAGGGAGCAGCTCGCCGAGGAGCTGAGGCGGCTGCGCGCCGCGGCCTCCCTGCCCGCCGCCGAGCGGCTGCGCCTGCTGGAGGACCTGGGCAGCCGCCTCGCGGCCCTCGCCGTCTACCTCGGCGGCCACGCGGAGCTGGCGGCCCTGGCCGAGGAGCTGCAGGCCGGCGGGGACGTGGACACCCTGTGGCGGCGGGCCGAGGAGGTCCTGGAGTCTCTGGCGGGCCCCGCAAGGCGACGCCCGTTCTGGAAGCGGTGACCTCCCCGATCCCGCGCCGGGAATCCGTGGCGACCTGAGGGCCCGGAGGTGGTCTCGTGACCGTTCGAACGGTCACGAGACCACCTCCGGGCACGAACACCCGCGAAGAGCGTGCTTCGGGCCGGTTTCCCGGACCCGCCGTCGAACCCGTCGTCCATTCACGATCTCCGTCCTGAAGCCTCACAGACATCTACCGGGCGGCGAGCCGGTTCGGACGACAGCGAGGGGTGACGCGTAGCCGTATCCCGTCGTTTCACGGGGGCGAGATGGAGTCCCCGGCGCGGCGGCGGTCATCGGCACGGCACGGCAGTGGTCATCGGCAGGCCCCTCCCTGGATCCGGCCCTCACGCGGGCGCGGATCACCGGCGGATCACCGTGCGCGGTGAAGATGCCACGAGACCGATATGGGACAGAGCAGGACCAAGGGCGGGAAGAGCGGGGTTCCAACTCGGGCCGCGCCACATAAAGTAGCGGGATGGTGATTCTGGACGGCGGCCTGGCCACCCATTTGGAGGAGCTGGGCGCGGACCTGCGAGACGATCTCTGGTCGGCGAAGATCCTGCTGGAGAACCCCTCCGTGATCCGGCAGGCGCATCTCGACTACTTCGCCGCGGGCGCCGAGGTGGCGATAACGGCGAGTTACCAGGCGAGCATCCCCGCGTTCGTACGGCGCGGTCTGAGCGCCGCCGAGGCCGAGGACCTCATCCTGCTCTCCGTGCACCTGGCCGCCCAGGCCAGGGACGCCCACGGTTCGGGCACCGTGGCCGCCAGCGTCGGCCCGTACGGCGCCTACCTGTCCAACGGCGCCGAGTACACCGGCGACTACGACCTCGACGAGGACGGCCTGACCGACTGGCACCGCGACCGCTGGCACATCCTGGCCGACAGCGAGGCCGACCTGATGGCCTGCGAGACCATCCCGTCCTACACCGAGGCCAGGGCGCTGAGGCGGCTGCTCGCCGAGACGCCGGAGATGCGGGCGTGGGTGAGTTTCTCCTGCCGCGACGGCGAGCACATCAACGACGGCACCCCGCTCAAGATGGCCGCCGGGTTGTTCACCGGGAACCCCCAGGTGATCGCGATCGGCGTCAACTGCACGGCACCGCGCCACGTGCTCAGCCTGATCTCGCAGATCAAGGGCAAGCCCACCATGGTGTATCCCAACTCCGGCGAGGTCTGGGACTCCGCGAACCGGCGCTGGCTCGGGCTGGCCGACCCGGTGGAGTTCGGAGAGGCCGCGGCCGGGTGGACCGCCGCGGGCTCCGCCTTCGTCGGCGGCTGCTGCCGTACCACTCCGGAGCACATCCGCCAGATCCGCACCCACCTCATGGGGTCGGGCACCCCGTGAGGCCCTGACCGGCCACCGCGCGTCCCGCGAGCCCAGGACCCCCGGCCGCGCACCTCCGGGGATCCTGCGGCGGACATCCACTCACCCTCCGGCGGGAACCGCCCCGCCGAGCGCGTCCGCGGGCGGGATCCCGGCATCGGGGCGGGGCTCGTAGCGCTCCAGGTGCTGGGTGCGCCGGACCAGGGCGCGCAGGTCGGCGAGGGTGCCGGAGACGACCCCGTCGGCTCTGGCCTGGACCAGGACGTTGCCGGTCGAGGTGGCCTCGACCGGCCCCGCGACCACGGGGAGGCCACAGGCGTCGGCGGTGAGCCGGCAGAGCAGCGCGTTGCGCGAGCCTCCCCCGACGATGTGGATCGTGTCCACCGCCTGCCCGGTGAGCCGCCGGGCGTCCTCGATCGCCGCCCGGTGGGCCAGCGCCAGGGAGTCGATCACGCATCGGACGGTCTGGGCGCGGGTCTCCGGCACGGGCCTGCCGGTACGGCGGCAGAAGTCGGCGATGCGTCCGGGCATGTCGCCGGGCGCGTGGAAGATCGGGTCGTCGGCGTCCACGACCGACCGGAACGGCACCTCCCCGGCGGCCTGCCCGAGCAGTTCCTCCAGGTCGACCCGCCCTCCCGGCGCCCCGGCAGGCGAGTCCCCGGCGTCGGCCGAAGCCCCGCCGGCCGGCTCTTCGGGCGACCCGGTGAACGACCCGGTGGACGGCTCCGCGCCGGGCGGGGTCTCCGCCGGGGCGGCCTCCGCCTCCCAGGTGCGGATGCACTCCTGCAGCAGCCACAACCCGGTGACGTTACGCAGGTAGCGCACGGTGCCGTCGATGCCCGCCTCGTTGGTGAAGTTGGCCCGCCGCCCCTCCTCGCTGATCATGGGCTGGTCCAGCTCGACGCCGACCAGCGACCAGGTGCCGCAGGAGATGTAGGCGAACCGCTCGCTCTCCGCGGGGACCGCCGCCACCGCGGAGGCGGTGTCGTGGGAACCGACCGCGATGACCCGGGTGTCCGGGGAGAGCCCGAGCTCGCCCGCGACCTCCGGCGCCAGCGGGCCGATCACCTCGCCGGGGCGCCGGATCGGCGGCAGGATCCTGGCCGCGGGGCCGAGGCCGCCCGTCAGAACGGTGTCCCACCGGCGGGTCCTGGCGTCGAGCAGCTGGGTGGTGGAGGCGTTGGTCAGTTCCGCGCCGACCTCCCCGGTCAGCCAGTACGCGATCAGGTCGGGAATGAGCAGCAACGTCGAGGCCGAGGCCAGCCGGGTCTCGGCGGCGAGCTGGTGGATGGTGTTGAACGGCTGGCGGGCGATGCCGGTGCGGGCGTAGAGCTCCTCGAAGGGGACCCGGCTGGCCGTCTTCTCGGTGCGGGCGTCACGGTAGTGGACAGGATTGCCGAGCAGCGCGCCGTCCTCGTCCAGGAGCCCGTAGTCGACGGCCCAGGAGTCGATCCCGATGCCGTCGACGGGGCCCGCCGCGCGCAGGCCGTCCAGCACTCCCCGGTGGATCCGCAGGATGTCCCAGTACAGCGTGCCTCCGGCCCGGACGGGCACGTTCGCGAAACGGTGCACCTCGCGCAGTTCCAGGGTGTCCGGCCCGATCTCGGCGACGACCACCCGGCCGCTCGACGCGCCGAGGTCGACCGCGGCGTACCGCCCGGTCCGCCCGGTCCGCCCGGCCGGCACGGTCTGCGCGTGCTGCCCGGACCGCGCCGACGGCGCGGACTGTTCGGATCGCGCGAACCCTCCGGTCCCCGGTGCCGACTGCATGCGAGCCCCTCTCAGAAAGCGGGAAACAGGATGAGAAATCAGGAAGCGGGAACGTCCCCGTCCGCCTCGCGGTACGGGAGCCGGACGAGGAGAACCGAGGACCGGCGGTCAGCGCAGGAAGGCCGCCGCGACGCCCGCGTCGACCGGGATGTGCAGCCCGGTGGTCTGGGTGAGCTGGGTCAGCTGGAAGACCGCCCCCGCGACGTGCTCGGGCAGCACCTCGCGCTTGAGCAGGGTGCGCTGCGCGTAGTACTCGCCCAGTTTCTCCTCCTCCACCCCGTACACCGCGGCCCGGTTGGCCCCCCACCCCGAGGCGAAGATGCCGGACCCGCGTACCACCCCGTCGGGGTTGACGCCGTTGACGCGGATCCCGTGCCCGCCGAGCTCGGCCGCCAGCAACCGCACCTGGTGCGCCTGGTCGGCCTTGGCCGCCCCGTAGGCCACGTTGTTCGGTCCGGCGAACACCGCGTTCTTGGAGGAGATGTACACGATCTCCCCGCCCATCCCCTGGGCGATCATCACCCGGGCGCTCTCCCGCGAGACCAGGAACGACCCGCGGGCCATCACGCCGTGCTGCAGGTCCCAGTCTGCCGTCGTGGTCTCCAGCAGCGAGCGCGACAGCGACAGGCCCGCGTTGTTGACGATCAGGTCCACCCCGCCGAACGCCAGTACCGCCGCCCGGAGCGCGGCGACCACCTGTGCCTCGTCGGTGACGTCCACCTCCACCGCGACCGCGACGTCCTCGGGCCGGTACGCCTTCGCGCCCAGCTCGGCGGCCACCTTCCGCGCGGCGCCGAGGTCGCGGTCGGCCACCACCACGCACGCCCCCTCGGCGGCGAGCCGGCGCGCGGTCGCCGCCCCGATGCCCGAGCCGCCGCCGGTCACCACGGCCACCCGCGTCGCCAGCGGGCGGGCGGGCGGCATCCGGCGCAGCTTGGCCTCCTCCAGTTCCCAGTACTCGATCCGGAACTTCTCGCTCTCCTCGATCGGCGCGTACGAGGAGAGCGCCTCGGCGCCGCGCATCACGTTGACGGCGTTGACGTAGAACTCCCCGGCCACCCGCGCGGTCTGCTTGTCCTTGCCGAAGGAGAACATGCCCACCCCCGGCACCAGCACGATCGCCGGGTCGGCACCGCGCATCGCGGGCGAGCCCTCCACTGCGTGCCGCCGGTAGTAGGCCGCGTACTCCTCGCGGTAGGCGGCGTGCAGTTCCCGCAGCCGGGCGACCACGTCCTCGATCGGCGCGCCGGCGGGCAGGTCCACCACCAGCGGGGCCACCTTGGTCCGCAGGAAGTGGTCGGGGCACGAGGTGCCCAGCGCGGCCAGTTCGGGGTGGCGCTCGCGCGACAGGAAGTCCAGCACCTCGCCGGTGGCGGTGTAGTGGCCGACCTGCGGGGCGTCGGTGGAGGCCAGCCCGCGCACCACGGGGAACAGCGCCGCCGCCCGCGCGGCCCGCGCCTCCTCGTCCAACGGCTCGTACCCGGCGAGCACCGGCCCGAACGGCTCCGCCCTGCCGTGCTCGGCGATGTACGCCTCCGCGGTGCGGATGATCTCCAGCGAGTTGGCCTCGCAGGTGGCCGAGGTGTCGCCCCAGGCGGTGATGCCGTGCCCGCCCAGGACGCACCCGATCGCCCGGGGGTTGTCCTTCTTGATCGCCGCGATGTCCAGTCCCAGCTGGAAACCGGGCCGCCGCCAGGGCACCCACACCACCCGGTCCCCGAAGATCCGCGCCGTCAGCGCCTCCCCGTCGGCGGCGGTGGCGATCGCGATCCCCGCGTCGGGGTGCAGGTGGTCCACGTGTGCCGCGTCCACCAGGCCGTGCATCGCGGTGTCGATCGAGGGCGCGGCGCCGCCCGTGCCGAAGGCGCAGAAGTCGAACGCCGCGACCATCTCGTCCTCGCGCTCGACCCCGGGGTACACCCCCGCCAGCGCCCGCAGCCGGTCCAGCCGCAGCACCGCCAGGCCGCGCTCGGCCAGGGTGCCCAGGTCTCCCCCGGAACCCTTGACCCACATCACCTCGGCCGGGGTCCCGGTCACGGGATCGGCCGCCGTCCCCTTGGCCGAGGTGTTGCCCCCCGCGAAGTTCGTGTTCCGCGGATCGGCCCCCAGCGCGTGCGACCGCTGCAGCAGTTCCTCAACCGGCGACGTCATGACACCTCTCCGCTCGCTCGTTCACCCGTCACCTCCCGCGGACACCCGGCGGGGCCTTCGTGGGAGACCCGGGGCGCGGCGAGGTGAGATCTTTTTAAAAACGTTTTAACGACGGTGAAAAAGCTATGTGACACGCATGACACTGTCAACGCCCCCGTGTCGGATCGCGGGCCGGAAACCGTCAGGTGGGCCGAAAGTACCGGTGCCGACTGGCGGACCATCGGTTGTTACGTTTTAATCAATGCACATGAGTTCGGTGAGCATAAAGGAAGTCGCGACACGGGCCGGGGTGTCCCCCGGCACGGTCTCCAACGTGCTCAACCGCCCGGAGAAGGTCGCCGAGGCCACCCGCACCCGGGTCGAGGAGGCCATCCGCGACCTCGGGTTCGTCCGGCACGGCTCCGCCTCCAGCCTCCGGGCCGGGCACAGCCGCACCGTCGGCCTGTCGGTGATCGACATCGGCAACCCCTTCTTCACCGACGTGGCGGCGGGGGTCGAGGAGGTGGCCAGCGAGCGCGGATACGCGGTGATCCTGGGCAACTCCTCGGGCGACCGGCTCAAGGAGGAGCGCAACCTGCTCGTCTTCGCCGAGCAGCGGGTCCGCGGGGTGCTCATCACGCCCGCCGGGGAGAACCTGGCCAAGCTCGACCAGCTCAAGGAACGCGGCATCAGCGTGGTGCTGGTGGACCACCCCGCCGAACGCGCCGACCAGTGCTCGGTCGCGGTCAACGACATCACCGGTGGCTCGCTGGCGGTCTCCCACCTGCTGTCCACCGGCGCCGAGCGGATCGCCTACGTCACCGGCCCCCTCACCATCCGCCAGTGCGCCGACCGCCTGATCGGCGCGGAGCGGGCGCTGGCCGCGGCGGGCCGCGACCCCGGGGAGGCGCTGGAGGAGATCGCGATGGGCGCGATGAACGCCAGGTCGGGGCAGCAGGCGGCGGAGAAGATGATCGCCGGGGGGCGTCTGCCCGACGCCGTGTTCTGCGCGAACGACCTGCTCGCCCTGGGCATGCTGCGCGGGCTGCTCCAGGCGGGCGTGCGGGTCCCCCGGGACATCTCCCTCATCGGCTACGACGACATCGACTTCGCCTCGGCGTCGACGGTCTCGCTCAGCTCCGTCCGGCAGCCGACCCACCGGCTCGGCCGGGTCGCCACCGAGCTGCTGCTGGACGAGTGCGACAACCCCGAGTCGCACGCCCATCAGCAGATCATGTTCCAGCCCGAGCTGGTCATCCGCGAGTCGACTCTCTGAGCCCGCCTCAGCCGGTGGTCCCGTCTCCACCCGGGGAAGGACGCCGGCGCGCCTCCTTGGCGGCCTGCCTGGCCGCCTCCTTCGCCTCCTTGGCGGCGCGGGCGGCCTCGACCTTGGCGCTCGCGGCGTATTTGTCGACGTACTCCTGACCCGAGAGCTCCATCAGCGCGTACATGATCTCGTCGGTGACGGCGCGCAGGACGAGGCGGTCCTCCTCCATCCCGTAGTAGCGGGCGAAGTCGAGCGGCTTGCCGAACTTCACCCCCGGGCGGATGCCCAGCTTGGGAAGGACGCTGCCCGGGGGCATCATCTCGAAGGTGTTGACCATCGCCCACGGAATGACCGGCACGCGCGACTCCAGCGCCAGGCGGGCCACACCGGTCTTGCCCTTGTAGAGGCGGCCGTCGTGGGAGCGGGTCCCCTCCGGGTAGATGGCGAGCACGTGCCCCTCGTCGAGGATGCGTCTGCCGGTGCGCAGGGCCGCCTCGCTGGCCTTGCCTCCGGAGCGGTCGATGGGGACGGTGCCGACACCGCTGAAGAAGGCCTTGCTCATCATTCCCTTGAGACCGCGGCCGGTGAAGTAGTCGGACTTGCCGAGGGAGATCACCTTGCGCCGCAGGAACAGCGCCCCGAAGAAGTGGTCGGCGAACGACAGGTGGTTTCCGGCCAGGATCACCGGCCCTTCCTTCGGCACGTTCCCCACGCCCTCCACCCAGGGACGGAAAATCAGATGGAGGAAGGGCGAGAGGATGGCCTTCACCACCCAGTAGAACACTCGATGCTCCTTCGGTTGACAGGCGTGGACCTGGAGTTATCCTCCCACTTCCGATCCCGGTCACCTACCCCACCGAACCACCCAAATCGACCTCTCGCAAAACACGTCCCAGTCGTGCGACGATCGGGCGAAACTTACTAGGAGCCGCGATGCCAGTCATGCCCGGTGCGGAGGCGTACCACCATGCGGGGGGACAGATCGGCGTCCTGCTCTGCCACGGATTCACCGGATCGCCACAGTCGTTGCGCCCCTGGGGTGAATACCTGGCGGCGGCGGGCATGACGGTGGCGCTCCCGAGGCTGCCCGGCCACGGCACCACCTGGCGGGAGATGGCGCGCACCCGCTGGGAGGACTGGTACGCCGAGCTGGACAAGGCCCTGGCGGACCTGCGCGGCAGCTGCGCCGAGGTCTTCGTCATGGGCCTGTCGCTCGGCGGGTGCATGGCGCTGCGGCTGGCCGAGGTGCACGGTGACGGGATCAAGGGACTGGTGGTCGTCAACCCGTCGATCGTCAACGACGTGCCACTGCTCAGGCTGGCTCCCCTGCTCAGGTTCGTGGTCGCGTCGGTGCCCGGCGTCGCCGGGGACATCAAGAAGGAGGGGGCGGCCGAACTCGGCTACACGCGTACGCCGGTCAAGGCCGCGGCCACCCTCCTGCGGCTGTGGTCGTTGACCCGATCGGAGCTGGGTAAGATCACCCAGCCCGTCCTGGTTTTCCATAGTCCGCAGGATCATGTTGTGAAACCGGGGAGTGTGCGTATTCTGCGTGAGAGGCTGACCGGGGGGAATCTGAATGTGGTGGAGCTCGCCGACAGCTATCACGTCGCGACGCTTGACAACGACGCTGATCGGATCTTTGCGGGGAGCCTGGAGTTCATCACCGCGAACGCGTCTGTACCCTTGCAGAGAGACTGATCGCGAGCGGGGGATGCGCGGTCTCCGGGAGAAAGTGATCGGCTGATGAACAACGGGCCCAGCTAGGTGACACCTCAAAGCGATGAGGACGAGGTCTGGCGTCAGATCGTCGCGTCCTTCAACGACACCGCCGAGCGTGACTCGGCGAATCAGCCGTGGCCGGACAGTGAGAACCTTCCGGCCGAGCCTCCGCGACGGGTGATCAAACAGTCGGACGAGGAGGACCTCCTGCGGGAGGACGACCCCGCGGACGACACCGAATCCAGTACGGAACAGCCCGACGGCGAGGACGAAGAGGGGCACTACGTGCCCCCGCCCCCGCCCCCACTGCCCAAGACCGACGCCACCACCAAGATCGCATGGCTGGCACTGTTCGGCGGTCCCGCCTACCTGCTGCTGAGCGCCGCGCTCAACTGGAACCTGCAGGGGTGGATGCTCTTCACCGCGGTCGCCGCGTTCATCGGCGGTTTCGTGGCGCTGGTGGTCCGCATGGGCGACGGCCCGCCCAACGACTCCGGCTGGGACGACGGCGCCGTCATCTGAGCGGGGCGCCCGGCCACGGCCACCCCACCCGAACGGGTCCTCGGCCGCGGTCGTCCGAGCGGGCCATCTGCCACGCTCGCCCGAGCGGGTCGTCCACGATCGCCGGGCACGACCGTCGCCGCCCGGCTACGGCTTGGCGCGCTCCGAGGTGCCGAAGCGCTCGATCACGTCGGTGTACTTGCCGGAGGCGTCGACCACGTGGCCGACGGTCCACACGGTGCCGGTGCCCGGCAGGTAGGCCACCGACTGGAGCCGCACCGTCCGGGGGGCGGCGGTCTCCGGACCGCGCAGCGCCTTGACCGTGCGTCCGTCGTAGCGGAGCAGGAACGCCTCGCCGGGCCGTTCCAGGTCGACCCCGGAGATCCAGAAGTGACCCTTGCGGTCACCCGTCACCCCGTACAGGCGGACGTCGCCGGCGGGGAGGGACACCCGAGACCACTTCTTGCCGTTCCACGACAGGACCAGCGGGACGATCCCACCGGCCTCCCGGTAGACGCCGCCGACGGCGAGGGCCCGCTTGGGCCCGTCGAGGTGGACGTCACGCAGATAGCCGCCGGCGATATCGGGGGCCTTGAAGGTCTTCCAGCGCCCGCCGGACTGCTTCATGATCAACGGCTTGCCACCGGTGTCGCCCACCGCCCACCCGTCGTTCTTGCCCGACAGCGCCACCCCGTACAGCGTGCCCCGGTCGGGAAGGTGGGTGAGCTTCCACTTCGAGCCGGTGCCGGTGACGACCATGGGCAGCTTGTCGCGGCGGCCGACCGCGACCACCCGGCCGGGAACGGCCGCCACCCCGCCCAGCCAGTCGCCCGAGTGCAGCTTGTCGACGATGACCCTGTCGAAGGACGCCCCGTCCCCCCTCGCCAGATAGGGGAGGCCGTCGTGCCCCTCGCCGACGGCCCACAGCTCGGTCGCCGAGGCCGCCGCGACGGAACGCAGGGGCCCGGCGCCGGTCGGGTCGTTGCGGATGCCGACCTCGTTCCAGGAGGAACCGTCCCAGTGGGTGATCGCGCCGCGGCTCTGCCAGACGTCCCAGACGCTCTGCTGGCCGACCGCCCACACGCTCGTGGCCGAGACCCCCGCCACGTCGGACAGCGATCCGTCGCTGCTCAGGCCCGCGCTCACCGGAGCCTGCCATGCCTCGGCCGCGGGCGGGCTGACGGGATCGGCGTGGGCTGGGAACGTTTGCGGAGACAGCAGGAGCAGGCCTCCCGCGCAGAGAACCAGCGCACGCCGCGGAAGGCGACGGGTCATGTTTCAAATGGTACGGGGCTCGCGCGCTCCCCGTGTGCCGGTCTCCCCACTTGACCGGCGCGATCTGGAAAGACGGCCTGTCCTTGGTCATCGGAACGGTCACCGGGACGCCGGTCCTCCCGTCTCCCCCGGCTCTCCCGCCTCCCCGGGGAGGCCCGGATCGGGCTCCCCTCGCGCGGGGCCCGTGTGGTCGCCGGCGCCGGGGGATCTCACCGGGGCCGTACCGGGACCGGCGTCCGCGACGGGTTCCGCGACAAGGTCCGGAGGCGCCTCGCCTTCGGGACGCGGGTGGTCCAGCTCGGCGACCACCGGCAGGTGGTCGGTGGCGGCCACCAGATCGGCCGGGTCGGCGTCGACCCCGCCGCAGGAGACCACGGAGAAACCCTCGACCGCGAAGATCGCGTCGATCCGCTTGTGCGGGCCCCTGGCGGGGAAGGTGAAGCCGTCGCCGCGCGGCGAGACCGGATAGCAGTCGGTCAGCCGTTCGGCGAGGTGTTGCCAGCTCGGCTGGCCGGACTGCTCGTTGATGTCTCCCGCCAGCACCGGCAGCGCGCCGAACCGGTCGGCCACCTCCCGCAGGAGCCTCACCGCCTCGTCCGCGTGGCGGCGGCGGGCGGTCTCGTCGAGGTCCAGGTGGATGGAGCCGACGGCGACCCGCCGTCCGTCCGCCTCCACCACGGCGATCGCGATGGCGCGCCGCTCCAGGGGGAAGAAGGACTCCAGGAGATGACCCTCCCCGTGCAGCAACCGCACCCCGGGACCGGTCAGTACGGCGACCCCGCCCCTGCGGCGGCCCGCGGCCACGGCCAGCCCGCCGAAGGCGGCCAGCCGCCCTCGCCTGCGGCGCCAGCACAGGAACCGGGGCGCCTCCTGCACGCAGAGCACGTCGGCGCGGAGCGCGGCGACCACCCGCCCCAGCGCCGGGACGTCATCCTTCATGGAGCGCACGTTGTAGCTGGCGATCCTGAGCACCACGGCCACCTCACTTCGCGACGCGTGCCGCGAGGATAGCCGCGCGCCGCCGGGCGTACCAGCCACCCGCTCCGATCGGCATGCTCACCGCCGGGCGTGCCGGCCGTTCACCCCGACCGGCACGCTCATCTCCGGGCGTGCCGGCCGCCCGCCCCCATCGGCATGCGGGCGGCCGTACGCGCCGGAAGCGGTCAGCGCCTGCGGGCGAGATCCGCGGCACCCACCAGACCCGCCGCCGCGCCGAGTTCGGCGCAGCGGATGTCGGCCAGCGGGCGGTGCCCCCGGCCGCTCAGATGGGTGTTGTAGAACTCGCGGGTCTCGTCGATCCACAGGTCGGCGGCACGCGAGACGCCGCCGCCGAGGACGAAGCAGCCCGGGTCGAGGACGGCGGCGAGGTCGGCCAGGCCCTGGCCGATCCAGCGGGCCATCGAGGAGAACGCGGCCAGCGCGGCCGGGTCGCCCTGCCGGGCGGCCTCGGTGACCTCCTGGCCCTCGATCTGGTCGGGCGTTCCTCCGGCGATCTCCAGGAGTTTGACGGCCTGGTCCGGCTCGGCCTCGGCGATCCTCTTGGCCTCGCTGACCAGGGCGTTCCCGCTGGCGTACTGCTCCCAGCAGCCGAGGTTGCCGCACCCGCACAGACGTCCGCCGGGGACCGCCTGCATGTGGCCGAGCTCGGCGCCCATGCCCCAGCGCCCCCGGTAGAGGGAGCCGTCGAACACGATGCCGCCGCCGATGCCGGTACCGACGGTCACGCACACCAGGTGGGTCTCGCCGCGACCGGCACCGAACCTGGCCTCGCCCCACGCCATCGCGTTGGCGTCGTTCTCCACCACGACGGGAAGGCCGACCATGTCGGAGACCTTCTTCTGCAGGGGCTCCTCGCGCCAGGCGAGGTTGGGGGCGAACCGGACAATGGACCTGGTCTCGTCGACGAACCCGGCCGCGCCGAGACCGACGGCCTCGATCTCCCGGCCCTTGGAGAGCTCCAGGATCGCGTCACCGATCGTGTGGGCGACCTGGTCCGGATTCTCCGCCGGGGTGGGCCGCAAGAGATGCTCGACGATCTGGCCGTCCTCGTCCACGACTCCCGCCGCGACCTTCGTACCGCCAATGTCCACACCGATGGTCAGCGCCATTGTCCATTCATCCTCTCCCCCTGGGCTCACCCCAGGTCGATGTGCTCCACGGGGGTGTCTCCTCGCTCGCGCTCCCGTTCCCGCTGCGCGGGAGCGGGCTTGCCGAGTCCGTCGACGGCCGACTTGAAGGCGGCGAACAGCTCGGTGCCCGCCTGCATGAGATGGTCGGTGACGGCACCGCCACCGCCCGACTCGCGCTGCGCGGCCATCGCGCGGCAGACGGGGCAGGCCCGGCAGATGTACTCCTCATGCTCCGAGACCGCCTCCTCCCACACGTCCCGCTCTCTTCTGCGGCCACCACCGGAGAACGCGCCGCCGACCCCGCTCATCGTGCCCTTGATCAGGTTCTTGCGCAGTTCCCTGGTCGCTTTCTGCTGCAGCGTGTCGAAGAGCTTGAACGCCTCCTCGGCGGCGGCGCCCAGCGGGTCCTTGCCGCCCTGGGACCGCTCGTCACGCGCTCGTTCGTCCCGTGCCCGTTCCTGTTCCCGTTCTCCGGCCGCGCTGTCCTTCTGGCGCTCCACGGACCCGGCGCGGTCGCCGGGCCGGGCCCACGGGGTCCATCCGGCCCGCTCCTCCTGCCTGGCCCGCCTGGCGCGTTCCTCGAACCACTCGGCGCGCGCGTCGCGATCGGCCTGCGCCGGACCCGAGGTCTGCTCGGAACCCTCGGCCTGCTCAGGGCCCGGGTCCGGCTCGGAGCTCGGAGCCGGCTCGGAAGGCGCGGCCTCGGCCACGGCCTCCACCTCGACCACCTCCAGGCGCGCGACCTTCTCGACGCGCTCGCCCCGCGCGGGCGTCCCGGCGTTCTCCGGCCGCTCGACGGCCTCGACCCGCACGACGGACTCGACGGACTCGACGGACTCGACGGACTCGGACGATCCGGTGCGCCCGCCCTTCGGGGACTTCCCGGCCGGGTCCGCGCTCCGCCCCTTCTGGGTCGTCTTCCCCGCGCGCCGGCCCTTCTGGGCCTTGCCGGTACCCTCGGAACCCTCGGTGCTTCCGGCGATCCCGGTGTTCTCGGTGCTCTCGATGCCCCCGGCCTCGGACGGCGGCGTCACGGCGCCGGCGGCCTTCCGTGGCTTCCTCGGCGCGCGCGGCTTCGGGGTCTTCTCTGCGTCGTTCGTGTTATCGGTCATCAGGCCCTCCCGATTCGAACCGTACCCGGAGAAACCCGTCTCGGAGCGCGGCGTCCCGCACCGACCTGCGGGCCAGCGCGGCGGGCAGGGCCAGGACCCGGCGGTAGGAACCGGCGTTGACGATCAGCTCGTCGCCCTTGCGCGCCAGATCCACCTCGTCCTTGTCCGCGAGCGGCAGGGCCAGGATCAGCTCGCCCTCGGCGGTGATCCGCAGCGGCGGGTCGACGGAGGGCGGGGCGAAGGGGTCGCCCTCGCCGTACATGGCCTCGGCGACGGCGGCGAGGGCGTCGAGGCCGACGGGCTCGGCCTCGAGGTACGGCACGGTGTGCACGGGCAGCGGCGCGAAGGACTCCCCGACCTCAGCCAGGTGCCGGGCCTGGGCCCGCACCCATTTCCGCCGCCACGGGTCGGCGCCCTCGGAGGGGAAGACACGGTTGGCGATCACCGCGTCCACCCGGTAGCCGTACAGGCTGAGGGAGGTGAGCGTGCGCCGGGCCTCGGCGAGCACGACGGCCTCGGGGGTGAGCACCAGCCGGACGCTCGCCCCGGGCCCGGTGAGCAGCTCGCGCACCTCCATCAGGCCCCGGTGGAGCCGCTCGCCCGCGCCGATCACGTGGTCTTCCGGCATGCTGACCTGCGCCAGGCGGCGGACCAGCGGGGAGATGGTGCTCAGCAGCCGCCTGCCGATGGGCAGCAACCGGTTCACGTGCCAGTCGAGGGCCTCGGGCAGGGCGAGCAGCCGGAGCGTCTCGGCGGTCGGGGCGCAGTCGATGACGATGACGTCCCACAGCCCGGTGCGCGCCTGCTCGCGCAGCTCCAGCAGCGCGATGACCTCCTCGGCGCCGGGCAGCACCGTGATCTCCTCGGCGGTCACCTCGTCGAGGCCGAGTTCGGCGAAGACGCCCCTGGCGTAGTCGCGCAGCTCACCCCACTGGCGTTCCAGCGCCCTCTGGGTGTCGACCTGGTGGAGGGAGAGACCGGGCGCGATCTCCGTGGGCTCCCCGCCGGCCCGCACGCCGAGGGCGTCGGCCAGCGAGTGGGCGGTGTCGGTGGAGACCACCAGGGTCTTCAATCCGGACCTGGCGGCGAGCGTGGCCGTGGCGGCGGCGACGGTCGTCTTGCCGACGCCGCCCTTGCCGGTGAAGAGCAGGACCCTGCTCACGCCGCCTCCCGGCGGGAGGGCGCGGGACTCCGCTCCGCGACCGCGCCGTGCCGCGCGCCCCGCTCCCTCATGGGGTCTCGACGCGCTTCTTCAGCCCCTTCAGGGCGGTGTCGATGATGACCTTCTCCGCCTTCCGCTTGATCATGCCGATCATCGGCACCTTGAGGTCGACGGCGAGCTCGTACGTCACCTCGGTGCCGCTGCCCGCGTCGGCAAGACGATAACTTCCGGTGAGCCTGGAGACCATCTTTCCCGCCTCGGCGATGCTCCAGTCGACGGACTCGTCGTCGTGCCAGGTGTAGCGGAGGGTGTACTCGTCGCTGATCACGCCCGCGTCGAGAACGAACCGGACCGTTTCCGGCCGGCCGTCCTCCCCCGTGGAGAGGACGCGCGCGGCCTTCACCTGCCCGGCCCACTCCGGGTACGAGGGGAAGTCGGCGATGACCGTCATGATGGTCGACCGGTCCGCGCCGATCGTGATGCTGGAGGTGGTGCGATCAGCCATGGGGCAACCGTACTGCTTCACGATCGTCCGCGTACGCCCGGCGGGGCCGGGCGCGGCCACCGCGCCGACGGGAGGCGGCGACACGAAGCGGACACCTCGCGTGTCCGCCGCTCCCGTCGAAGGGTCACCGCCCGGACGTCGAAGGGTCACCGCCCGGATGAGAGAGGGCGCTCTGCCGGACCGCGCGGCTACCACTCCAGGACGTAGGGGACGCCTCTGTTCCGGAAGTGCCCTACGTTGAGGCATTCGGTCCTGCCGATCCGGGTGCGGGCGGCGAGGGGCTGGTGCACGTGGCCGAAGAGGGCGTAGCGCGGCTGGGTCCGCCTGATCGCCTCCAGGGTGGCCTCGCTGCCCCGCTCGAAGCGCCGGGCGACCACGTCGTAGAGCAGTTCGGGGATCGCGGGAGGGATGTGGCAGCAGAGCACGTCGACCTCGCCGACGGCCTCGACCTTGCGGGCGAACTCCTCGTCGTCGATCTCGTGCGGCGTCCGGTACTGGGTGCGCAGGCCGCCCCCGACGAAGCCGAAACGCAGGCCGCCGATCTCCACGGTCTCGCCGTCGAGCACGTGGTGGCCCTCCCGCACGTACTCGGGCCAGTAGACCGGCAGGTCCACGTTGCCGTAGGTGAGGTACGCGGGAGTCGGCATCGCGGCGAAGATCTCGCCGTACTGCCGCCGGACGGAGCGCTCGATGTGGTCGCGCGGGTCGCCCTCCAGCGAGGCCCACAGCACGGAGGACATCGCCCGTGCCTCGTCGAACCGCTTGGCCGTGCGCAGCGCGATGAACTCCCCCGCCCGCTCGGCCCCGAAGAGCTCGGCGAAGATGCCCTGGGAGTGGTCCTCGTAGTCGACGAACAGGATCAGGTCGCCCAGGCAGATCAGCGCGTCGGCGCCGTCTCCCGCGCGGGCCAGCGCGTCGGCTCTTCCGTGCACATCGCTGACGACATGAACCCGCATGCCGGACATCCTAACTACCAATAAACAGGGACATATGTGACGAACCCAGCGAGGCGGGAACGCGACGGGACGCACGGCGCGGCCGACGGTCCGGCGCGGCAGTAGTTGCTACGGTGAAATCCCTCTTCATAACGCCTGGGTGACGAATTTACTCATGCGTAACTTATCGCGATAACTTCCAGGCAGCCCATCGATCGTGCGTCTCCAGGAGTGACCCGTGCGCGAGTACAGCGTCCCCGTGCTGGTGGATGTCCCCGCCTCCGCCAACCTCACCGACACGGTGTTCCGGCGTGCCGAGGAGGAGCCCGACGCCGTCGCCCTGCGGCGCAAGGTCGGCGACGACTGGACGGCGGTCACCGCCAGGGAGTTCCGCGACCAGGTGGCCGGGGTGGCCAAGGGCCTGATCGCGGCGGGGGTGGAGCCCGGCGACCGGGTGGCCCTGATGTCGCGCACCCGCTACGAGTGGACCGTGATCGACTACGCGATCTGGACCGCCGGGGCGGTCGGCGTGCCGATCTACGAGTCCTCCTCGGCCGACCAGGTCGCCTGGATCATCTCCGACAGCGGCGCCAAGGCCGTGTTCGCCGAGTTGGAGTCGCACGAGGAGACCGTCCGCGAGGACGCGGCCGGGCTGCCGGGTCTCAAGAACGTCTGGCGCATCGACGGCGGCGCCCTGGACGAGCTCACCGCGCTCGGCGCCGAGGTCCCCGACGGCACGCTCGCCGAGCGCAGGACCGGGCGCGGCATCGCCGACCTGGCGACCATCGTCTACACCTCGGGCACCACCGGCAGGCCCAAGGGCTGCGGCCTGACCCACGACAACCTGCTGTTCACCGCCAGGAACGTCGCGCAGGGACCGCTGGAGCGCCTGTTCGTCGTGGACGGCAGGGCGGCGCTGCTCTTCCTCCCGCTCGCGCACGTCTTCGCCCGCATCATCGAGATCGTGCTGATCGAGACCGGCACGATCCTCGCCCACACCCCCAACATGAAGAACGTCGCCCCCGACCTGCAGGCCTTCAAGCCCACGTTCCTGCTGGGCGTGCCCCGCGTGTTCGAGAAGGTCTACAACGGCGCCGAGCAGAAGGCGTCCGCCGAGGGCAAGGGGAAGATCTTCCACGCCGCGGCCGACACCGCCGTCGCGTGGAGCAGGGCGGAGTCGGCGGGCGGCGCGGGCCTGGGCCTCCGGCTCAAGCACGCCCTGTTCGACAAGCTCGTCTACCGCAAGATCCGCGCCGCGACCGGAGGCAGGCTGACGACGGCGGTGTCCGGCGGGTCCGCCCTCGGCGAGCGGCTCGGCCACTTCTTCCGCGGCGTGGGCATCGAGACCCTGGAGGGCTGGGGCCTCACCGAGACCTCCGCGCCGTCCTCGGTCAACATGCCGGGGGCCAACAAGATCGGCACCGTCGGCAAGCCGTTCCCCGGCGTCACCATCGGCATCGGCGACGACGGCGAGGTGCTCGTCAAGGGCCGCCACGTCTTCCAGGGCTACTGGAACAACGACGAGGCCACCGCCGAGGCGATCGACGCGGACGGCTGGTTCCACACCGGCGACATCGGCGAGCTCGACAAGGACGGCTACCTCCGCATCACCGGGCGCAAGAAGGAGATCATCGTCACCGCCGCGGGCAAGAACGTCGCCCCGGCCCCGATGGAGGACCACATCCGCGCCCACCCGCTGATCAGCCAGGCGATGGTGGTCGGCGACGACAGGCCGTTCGTCGCGGCGCTCGTCACGCTCGACGTCGAGGCCCTGGAGCAGTGGAAGGCCGCCAACGGCAAGGCGGGGGCGGACCTCACCGAGCTCAGCGCCGACCCGGCGATCGTCGCCGAGGTGCAGAAGGCGGTGGACGGCGCCAACAGATTCGTCTCCAAGGCCGAGCAGATCAAGAAGTTCACCATCCTCGACATCGACATCAGCGAGGAGAGCGGGCACCTCACCCCGACCCTGAAGATCAAGCGCAACATCGTGATGCGCGACTTCGCCAAGCAGGTCGACTCCCTCTACAGCTAGGGGTCTCCGCGGGCTCCAGGCACCCTGGAGCCCGCGCGGGTCTCCGGTGCGGCTCGGCGCGGCCCGGCGGCGACATGACAGCCTGCGGCTGTGATCCGCGTCGGTGTCAGGCGACGTGTCCCAGTACCAGGGCGGCGATGACCGGGCCCATGTACAGCAGGGGAAAGACGACGGTCGAGTACGAGCGCGCCCGGAGCACGGTGACGACGGCTCCGGCGAAGTACAGCACCAGGCAGATCCCGGCCAGGACGCCGATGACCGGCACGAACAGGCCGACGAGCAGGCCCGCGGCCCCCGCGGCCTTGGCCGCGCCGAGCCAGGTCCACCACGAGCGGGGGACGCCGTAGTCCATCAGCGGCTCCACGACCCAATCAGCGCGGCGGAGGAGAGAGAAGGCCGAGAAACCCACCCAGAGGGCGGCGAGGACGGTGACGACGACGGCAGTGGTGGACATGGGGACACTCCCTGGTAGTGCTTCCTTGTGACACCGATCCTGCGAGCCGTGGTTGATATCTCCGCGATGCGTTCACGATGCGCGGCCTACCGACCGGCCCGCGATCCGGCGGGGACCGTTTCGCTCGGGGTCCGGTCGGTGGCCGCAGGCGGTCGGTGACCGGGTGACGGGCCGGCCGGTGCCGCGGTTGCGCCAGATGGCGGCGGCCGACGCGGTCCGGTCTCCGGACGGCACGGGGGCATCCGGCCCGCCACGGACGTGCCTCACGGGCGGGCTCACCGACCGGTACGCGTCGCCGTACCTGTTCCCGGACTGTTCCCGGCCTGTTCCCGGACTGTTCCCGGCATCGGGACCTGCTCGCCTAGGGGGCCTCCGCGGGCTCCAGGAGGCGGGCGAAGCGGGAGGCGGCGAGGTCCCAGTTCCACTCGCGCGCCGCCCACTCGCGCCCGCGCTCCCCCATCGCACGCGCCCCGGCCGGATCCTTGAGCAGGCCGACCAGGGCCGCCGCGACCTCCTCGGGGCGGGTGCCGTCGACGACCAGGCCGGTCTCCCCGTTCAGCACGGCGTCGGGGGCGCCGCCCGAGGAACCGGCCACCACGGGCAGGCCGCTGGCGGAGGCCTCCAGGTAGACGATGCCGAGTCCCTCCACGTCGACGCCGCCCAGACGGGTGCGGCACGGCATGGCGAACACGTCACCCGCGGCGAGGTAGCCGGGCAGCTCCGCCTCCGGCACCGGGCCGGTGAGCCTCACCGAAGCGCCCATCGGCCGGGCCAGCCGTTCCAGGGTCCTGCGGTACGGGCCCCCGCCGACGATCAGGAGCACCGCGCCGGGCACGTCCCCGACCACGCCGGGCCAGGCCCGCAGGAGCGTGTCCTGGCCCTTGCGCGGCACCAGCCTGGACAGGCAGACCACCACCGGCCGCTCCCCCAGGCCGAGTCGCGCGCGCACCCGCCCCCCGCCGGCCCCCGGGTGGAACACCTCGGTGTCGACGCCGGGCGCGAGCCGCACCAGTTTGTCCGCCGCCATCACCCTGGCCAGCCGCCGGCGGGTGTACTCCCCCAGGTAGGTGACCACGTCGGCGTCCGCCCCGATTCTGGCGAGCACCCGGCGGCCGATCGGGATCCCGGCCCAGCCCGCCTCGTGGCCGTGAGTGACCATGACGACGCGACGGGCCCCGGCCTCGCGCATCCGGGGCGCGAGCAGCCCGAGCGGCGCCGCCGCCCCGAAGACCACGGTGTCGCACCCGAACTCGGCGACCAGCCCGGCGGCCCGGCGGGCGACGGCGGGCGTGGGCAGCATCAGCGAGGTCGGGTGCCGCACGACGGGGTACGGCTGGCGCAGGTCGAAGGCCGCGCTGCCGGCCCACCGGGGGGCGTAGACGACGACGGAGCCGGGCGGGCGGCGGGCGATGAGACCGTACACGAACGACTGGATCCCCCCTGCGCGGGGCGGGAAGTCGTTCGTGACGACCAGCGTGCGGCTCACGGTTCGGGGAGGCCGTTCAGCCGTGCCCAGGATCGCGCCAGGGCGATGCGCTGCGGCGTCGTGGGATGCGATGCATAAAGTACATATTCGACTAGATCTGGCGACAAATCCGAAATATTGGTGGCCGCCAGTCGTCTCTGCATGGCGACGAACGTCGCCGGGTCCCTGGTCAGGTCCAGCGCGTGCACGTCCGCACGGGCCTCGATCTGCCTGCTCACCAGGTTCTGGGCCGGTCCCGACAGGACCGTGGCCAGGCTCAGCAGCCCCATGACCAGTCCCACCGCCCTCGGGTCGCCGAGGGAGAAGATCCCCGCCCGGCGCCGTACGGCCCCGGCGGAGGTCACCGCGTAGAGCAGGCACGCCCCGAACGCCGCGCCCAGGCCGCCGACGAGCGTGCCCGACAGCACGTCGCCCGCCTTGGCGTGGCCCAGCTCGTGGGCGACCACCAGCTCGACCTCGTCGGCGGGCGCGCGGAGCAGCGTGTCGTAGACCACGATCCTGCGGGTCGCGCCGAATCCGGAGACGTACGCGTTGAGCGCGGTGGTCCGCCGGGAGGCGTCGGCGACGAGCACGTTCTCGACCGGCACGCCGTCCCTGGCGGCCATGGCGAGCAGGTCGTCGCGGAGCTGCCCGGCCTCCAGCGGCCTGAAGTCGTTGAAGACCGGCTCGATGAGCACCGGGTAGGCGAAGGAGGCGACCACGGTCAGGGCGAAGGCCCCGGCCGCCGCGGGGATCCACCAGCGCCGGTAGCGCCGCGCCAGGGCGATCACCGCCAGCACCATGATCGCGGTCAGCGCGGTGCCGATGCCGGTGCTCTTGGCCCGGTCGGCCGCCCACGCCGGCCAGGCCTGGGTGGACAGCCCGAAGTCGCGCAGGTGGCTCTCCGACCACATCCCCAGGGGCCAGCGCAGGATCGCCACGGCCACCGACAGCGCCAGCACGCCGAGGAGCGCCCGCAGCCACCAGGGCCCCGGCAGCCGGCCGGCGAGCCGCGCGCCCAGCGGGGTGGCCACCAGCACCCCCGCCACGACCAGCGTCAGGCCGAGCGACAGATAGCCGGGAAGGCTGACCAGCGCGTCGAACGTCCCGGCCCTGGCGATCTGCTCGGCGGTGAAGTCGCGGGCCGGATCGGGAACGACGGCCGGGGCCCCCTCGGGCAGCGCCCTCCAGGGCGTCATGAACGCCACGACCGCCAGCGTGACCACCCCCAGGGCGGCCAGCGCCCACCCCGCCGACCGCACGCCCGCGGGCGTGTCCGTCGTGCTCAGCGTCACGTGAGTTCCTCCCTGAGGTAGTCGCGCCAGGCTCGGGTGAACTCGTCCACCGGCAGGCCGAGCGTGCTCTCGACATCGCTACCGTAGAGCCTCACCAGGGCCTTCTCCCCGAAGCGCTCCGCGACGAACCGGCAGGCGAGCCACGCCTCCTCGTAGGCCTGCGCGAGCCTCGGCGCGCCGGGGGCGAAGTCGGCCGGGCCGGGGAGCCTGGCGGGCAGGACGCCCGAGCGCACCTCGGCGGCCAGTTCGGCGGCGGCCGTACGCACCGCGATCCCGGCGTCGCGGTAGCCCGCGTAGTCGGCGAAGCCCTCCGACAGCCACATCGGCACCCGGCCGCCGCGGGTCGCGCCGGTGGCCACGTGGGCGAGCTCGTGGGTGATCACCACGTCCCTGCCGGTCGCGGTGAGCCGGGCGTACCCCGACGGCAGGACGACCACCCGGTCCGCGGTCGCCATCGCGGCCAGGCCGCGGGTGCTCCCGGCCCCGGCGAGCGCCGCGGCCTCGGCGTCGGTGGCGGGGAAGAGGACCACCGCGGGGACCGGCCCCCAGATCGCCGCGATCGTCGCGCGGGCCCGGTCGGCCCTGGCCGCCAGATCCCGCAGGACGGCGGCCGGGACGCCGTGGCCGATCACGAGGGAGTGCTCGCCCCGGACGGTGACCGCGGCGCCCCGCCACAGGTCTCGGGGGTCGCGCGGGCTCCGGGAGGCGTACGGGACGAGGGGGCGGGGGGCGCGCGGGAGGGGTGCGGCTCCGGCCAGGAGAGGTCCCGTCCCGGCGAACGGGCCGGCGCTCATCAGCGCCAGCATCCCGGCGAGCACGGCGCGGCGCCCTTTCGGGACGGACACGAGCCGATGGTACTCGACCGGCATGGAGCGGCCCCGGTCCTCCTGGTGGAGGACCGGGGCCGCTTTTCCGTGCTCGGGCGCGTGCTCGGGCATGTGCTCGGGCGCGTGCTCCGGCGCGGGCTCGGATTCCGTACCTGGGCTCCGTGCTCACGCGCGGGTCCCGGGCTCCGTACCCGGGCTCCGTACCCGGGCTCCGTACCCGGGCTCCGTACCCGGGCTTCGTGCGGGGCTCAGGCCCCGGGCCGTACCGCTCCGGCGAAGGAGGACCTGTAGTAGCCCGCCAGCCTCACGACACGGACCGTCTTGCCGCTGCTCGGCGAGTGGACCATCCTGCCCTTGCCGACGTACATGCCGACATGACCCTTTCCACTGAAGAACAGCAGGTCACCGGGGCGCAAATTGCTCCACGAGACCTTTTTCCTGATCGACCTGTACTGGCTGTGCGTGATCCTGGGAAGGGACACGCCCGCCTTCCGCCAGGCGTACCGGACGAGCCCCGAGCAGTCGAACGCTCCGGGACCGGAGGCTCCCCACCGGTACGGATCGCCGATCTGCCTCTTGGCCGCCGAGACCGCCTTGCCGGCCCGGACCTTCTGCAGTGCCGCCCTGCTCTTCCTGGCCTTGGCCTTGACCGTGGCCTTGGTTTCGGCCTTGGCCTTGGTCCCGGTCTGAGAGGCGGTCTTCTTGGTGCTCTCGGCCTTCTCGGAGACACCGGCCACGCTGTTGACCAGTATCTCGGAGGGGCCGTCCACCGCCTGCGCCGCCGTGGACCCCAGGGTGACCGCTCCGGCTGAGGCGGTCAGGGTGAGGGCGATGCCGCCGAGGGAAAGGCGGAAAAGGCGCGACAGACGAGGGTTGTACGGGGTGGTAGACAGGATTTCTCCTTGGGACTTCCACTGATGCCTACCGGGTTAGCTGACGGATTCGGGCTTGGAAGATGCCCTACGGCACAAACGCGCCGATTCACCCCTGGCCACGCTGTATCGGGCCTTTTGGGTCCCCGGTTCCATGCCTCCTGGCTGCATAGATTCGGCGGGCCGCCGCGACGAGCCCTGCCCCCGGGTGGGGGCGCGGCGGCCGGTTGGATTTCTATAGGGACACCGGCCCGAAGACCGACATTCACCGCGACGGCGTGGCTTGCACGTCGCGACGCCAGAAGTTACCCCGATCTCCAACTTTCGGCAAAGCATTCGCCAAATTGGAAGATCTACTACCCCTCTTGATCTTCCTGTTACCCCTGCTTAATGGCTATTTATGCTATTGAGATATGACTCTCGTCACACCCTTCTCTCTAGTCCGACAAATCACGATTTATGTAATCTTCATCACACTCACCGCCGGTGGAGCGGTCCCGGACGATCCGGCCGGGTGACCTCAGCGCCTGACGCACGTGTAGGCGCCGTACATCGACTCCCGGAAGCCCGCCTCGACGATCTCGAATCCGGCGGCGTCGAGCATCGGTTCGAGCAGCCACCTGAAGGTGCTGTACTCGGTGCGCAGATGCTCGGCGTAGTCGTCGCGGGTGTAGCCCAGCGCGGGATCGCCCGCCGCGCCGTCGAGCCAGCGGCCGAGCACGGCGTCGGCGTCGGCCGGCCGGAAGTCGAAGATCAGGTCCCGCAGGCGCAGGACGCCCCCGGGCCGTACGATCCGCGCGACGCGGTCGAGCGCGACGGCCTTCCAGAAGTCGGGGAGCTGGTGGAGCGCGTGGCGGGTGTAGACCGCGTCGGCGGGCGGCCCCGCGTGCTCGTAGGACAGGAAGCCCGCACGCACGCGCTCAAGGCCGGAGAGCCCCTCCTCGGCGGCGCGGGCGCCGAGGAAGTCGTGCATCGCCGGGGAGACGTCCACCGCCACCACCCGCCGGAACCGCCGCGCCGCGGCGAGGGCGAACTGCCCCGTCCCCGCGCCGAACTCCACGACCGTCGCCGCCTCCCCCACGCCGTGCCCCGCGAGCACGGCGAGGTCCTCCCCGGGGTCGGGCCTGCCCTGCTTGCGGTCGAACCCGGCGACGAACGCGGCGTCGAGGTGCTCGGGACCGGCGTACGCGAGCTCGTCGGGCATCCACGGCTTGATCATGTCCCGATGCTGGCAGTACCGCCGTGTCCGGCACATCCGGTTTTTTCCGGCACCCCGTCACGCGCGAGGCGGGGCCGGGACCTCCCCGGCGGGAGCGCGGTCAGGGGCGGACGGCTCCGACGATGCGGCGGCCGTAGGCGGACAGCGGGACGACCTTGACGACGTCGCCGGTCTGCGGGGCGTGCACGATCTGGCCGTTGCCCGCGTACATGCTGACATGGCCGAGACCCTCGCTGAAGATGAGGTCGCCCGGCTGGAGCTCGCTCAGCGAGACCTTGCGGCTCGCGCCCCAGCTCCACTGCTCCCAGGTCGTGCGGGGGAGGCTGACCCCCCCGCTGCGCCAGGCGCCCTGGACCAGGCCGGAGCAGTCCCAGCCGCCGGGGCCCGTGCCACCGTACCGGTAGGGCTTGCCGACCTGGGCGAAGGCGAACTGCAGGGCGGCGCGGGCGTTGCCCGAGGCGGAGCCGTTGTACTGGATCCCGGCGCTCTCGGGGTTGCCCGTCCTGAAGGCGTTGAGCTCGCGCAGGATCTTCGTCTGGGCCTTGACCATCTTGTCGGCCCTGGCCTTCTCCCTGGCCAGCTCGTCACGCGTCTCGTCGGCCTCGGCCAGCGCCTTTTTCGCCTGGTCCCGGCTGGTCCGCAGCGCCTTGGTGGCCTCGTCGAAGGCGTTCAGGGACTGGGCGCGGGAGGTGGACATCTGGTCGGCGGCGGCCAGGCCGCTCAGCAGGGCGCCGGGATCGGCCTGGTAGATCATGCCTTCCCAGCCGTTGATCACGCCGACCTGGTAGGTGCTGACGGCCATCGTGACGAGCTCCTTGCGCAGCCCGGCGACCTGCTCGTTCTGGCGGGTCAGGTCCTCGTTGAGCGTGCGGTACTTCTTCCTGGCCCGCTTCCACTTCTCCGAGGCCTGGTTGTACTTCTCGACGACCTGGTCGGCCTGCTCGTTGAGCTTTTCCAGCTTCTTCTTGGCCTGGGCGGCCGTCGGCTTCGGCTCGGCGGACGCTCCGCCCATCGGCAGCGTCAGCAACGCGAGAGCGAGTCCGACCGCCACCGGTATCCGAATCAGTCCAACCGGCAAACCCGCCACGGCCACGTCAACGCCTCCCGACTGCACCAGACCTGCGGCGAATAGTACAGAAGAAGTAATGATTGACTCACCTTTTCGCCGGGTTTGCTCCTTAATTGCAGGTGAAACCCTTTACCCGCGACCGGCGGCGCCCGTCTCGCGACCGGCGGCGCCCCGGCCACGGGGGCGGTCCGCCCCGGACCCCGCCCGGTCCCGCTACCCGCAGGTGGCGATGTCGCAGATCTTGGCGGTCATCTTCCTGGCGTCACGCAGCTGAACGGCCCAGTCGCTCTTCGCGGGCTTGGCGTACTCGCCCGCCCAGAGGTAGACCAGGACGGCGTTGCCCTTCCTGACCAGCACGCTCCGCTCGCCGCCCACCCCGGCCCTTCTGCCGTAGTAGACCTGCCCGGAGATCCTCAGCGCCTCGTCGCCGAGCCCGGTCAGGCGCGAGGAGGCGTAGCGGTAGCCGGTACCCGAGTCGGTCCTGGCCCCGCACCTGGTCAGGGCGGCGCGCACCTGGGCGACGGCCGAGGCGGCCGAGGCCCGCGAACCGTACAGGACCACCTGCTCGACCTTCATGAAGTCCGGCACGCCGGTGAAGGTCACCGTCCGCGCGGCCACCCGGCCGGTCGCGGCCAGCGTGCTCCTGTCGCACGGGTTGACGGCCAGCCTGGCCTTCGCCGAGTTGCCGACCCGCCAGTTGGTCTCGGGGTCGTCGTCCTTCTTGGCGGCGTCCTTCTCGTACAGCAGGAAGCCCTTGGGGATGGCGGCCGTCGTGGCCGCCGCGGGTGTGGTGACGGTCGCTCCGGCGGCCAGGACGGCGAGGGCGAGCGTTATGATCTTCTTCATCGAATCAAACCTCCTGGGTGATCCGATGCTCGGCGACCGCGAAAGGTTTACGCGCGCCCCAGACGCCGGAGAAGAAGCACCGAGGGCACCGGCCTGGCGCCCATCCTGCGGACCGACTCGGCCACCTCGCGATCGGAGGAGACCACCGCGACCGCACGCCCCGCGGGCTCGGCGCGGACCAGCTGGCGGATCAGGTCGTCGGCGATCTGGTTCGGGGCGCTGAACATCACGCGCACCCCCCTGGGCGCCGACACCGGGACCGGCCCGTTCAGCTCGGCGCCGTCGAAGACACAGGTCAGCTCGGTGCGGGTCTGCGCGTAGAGCGCGCCGAGACCGGTGAGGAGGCGGGTGCGCTGGTCGGCCAGGGTGAACGTGCCGTAACCGGTCTTGGTCACGTTGTAACCGTCGACGATCAGGTGGATCTGCGGCAGCGCGAGCAGCTGGTCGAGCAGGGCGGGGTCGTCGTCGGCGAGCGCCCGCGCGGGAACCGCCTGGACCCCCTGCCTGCCGGGCGCCACCGAGGCCACCGAGTCGGCGGGACGGTGGATGCCCGAGGGCAGGGCGAGCTCCCTGCGCAGCCCGGCGGCGGCGTCCTGCAGCGCGTCGAGCAGCATGCGCACCTTGGTGTCCTCCACGCTGCGGCCCTCACGGGCGGCCCTGCGCGTCGACTCCAGCTGCCGCTCGGCGTCGGCCAGCCGCTCGCGCAGGCGGCGCAGCTCGCTCTCCACCGTGCTCCCCGCCGAGAGCGCGGCGGCGCGCGCCTCGTCGGCCACCTCCTGGGCGGCGGCGGCGCGCGCCTCGGCCGCCCTGGTCCGCTCACGGGCGTCGTGCAGCCTGCGGCGCAGGTCGGAGACCTCCGAGCGCGAGGTCTTGAGCTGCTCGCGCAGCCGCTCCGACTCCTCCTTGGCCGCGGTCTTCTGGGCGGCCAGCTGCTCGCGCAGCCGGGAGACCGTCTGCTCCTGCGCCGAGCCCTCGGCCGCGGCGGCCGACCGCTCCAGGTCGGCGCGGGCCGTCTCCACCATGTCCACCCAGCCGGGCGGCCGGGTCAGGTAGGCGGCCGCGGCCACCATGACGGGCTCGGCGGCCGGTGGGACCGTGCCCTCGGCGAGGCTCGCGATCAGCTCGGGCCAGCCCTCGGTCAGCGTCTCCGCGACCAGCTCGCGGAACTTCTTGTCGGTCTCCAGCTGTGCGGCGATCGGCGCCCCGCCCAGCCTGGCCCGCTTGCGGGGGTCGAACTTGGCGATCCCCTTCAGGGGCAGCGGCACCGAGGCGGCGGGCATCGAACCGAGAATCTGGGAGGCCAGCTCCACGACATGTAAGCGAACCTGCTCGGGTAACGGACGAGACAGGCCCTCTCCGGCTGAACTCATCACGGCCCCTACTCGGATCGGTCTTCACGTCAAGGGTACGGCTACCGCACCCTGACCCCGACCTGACCGTGAATCGACCGATGGCCGACGAGCCCGTGAACGCTTCATGGACAAGTGCTTGCTGGTGGGTTACGACTGTGCGGATCGCCTTGTGACGCACGCCACCCGGGAGAGCGCGATGGACGAGCCGACGAACGAGGCCGGCCGGCAGGCCGACAAGAGCATGCGGACATCGACCCGCGACCTCGAGGAGTTGCGGGAGCGGATGCGCTCATGGCTCGCCGGAAGGGTGGGCTCTCCCGTCGCCGTCTCCCCGCTGTCCCGCCCCTCGGGCAACGGCATGTCCAGCGAGACCCTGCTCTTCGACGCCTCCTGGACCTCCGCCGAGGGCGGGCACGACGTCGCGTGCGTCGCCCGGATGGCCCCGGCGAGCGAGGCGGTGCCGGTCTTCCCCGGCTACGACCTCGGCAGGCAGTACGAGGTCATGCGGATGGTCAGGGAGCGGGCGGGCGTGCTCGCGCCCCGGGCCCTGTGGTACGAGCCCGACCCCGGGCGGCTGGGCGCCCCGTTCTTCGTGATGGAGCGGCTCACCGGCGACGTGCCGCCGGACGTGATGCCCTACACCTTCGGGAGCTGGCTGCTGGACGCCTCCCCCGCCGACCGCGGCCGGCTGCAGCGGAGCAGCGTCGAGATCCTGGCCGCGCTGCACGACGCCCCGTTCACCGCCGAGGAGCTGCGCCCCCTGGAGACCCCCGGGACGGGCGGGACGGCGCTGCGCAGGCACGTCGACGAGCAGCGGGCCTACTACGAGTGGGCGCACGGCTCGATGCCCGTCCCGCTGCTGGAGCGGGCGTTCGGCTGGCTGGAGGAGCACTGGCCGGCCGATCCGGGGCCCGACGTGCTGAACTGGGGCGACGCCCGCATCGGGAACGTGATGTACCGCGACTTCACCCCGGTGGCGGTGCTCGACTGGGAGATGGCCGCGATCGCCCCCCGCGAGCTGGACATCTCCTGGATGATCTTCCTGCACACCTTCTTCCAGGACATCACCGAGTTCATGGAACTGCCGGGGATGCCCGACTTCATGCGGCGCGAGGATGTCTGCCAGACGTACCACGAAATAACGGGATACAAGCCCCGGGACATGGAGTTCTACGAGACGTACGCCGCCCTCAGGCACGGCATCATCATGGCCCGCGTCCGGCAGCGCCAGGTCCACTTCGGCGAGCAGGCCATGCCCGACGACCCCGACGACCTGGTGATGCACCGGGCCCTCCTCGAACGGATGCTGGACGGGAGTCACTGGAGCTGAGGCCCTCCGGAGGCCCTCACGGGCCCCGGAGGGCGCGGGTTCTCCCGGCACCGGCGCGCACCGGCCCGGGGAGGGCCCGGTGCGGTAAATGTCGGTCGGGGCTTCTATGGTCGTGAATCGTGGACTACGCCGTGCAGGGAACACTCGACGAGCTGGGCACCCCGCTCAGCCAGATCACCTTCGTCGTGTTCGACCTGGAGACCACCGGCGTCTCGGCGGGCGAGCATGCGATCACCGAGATCGGGGCGGTCAAGGTCAGGGGTGGCGAGGTGCTCGGCGAGTTCGCCACCCTGGTCGACCCCGGCTCGCCGATCCCGCCGTTCATCTCGGTGCTGACCGGCATCACCGACAGCATGGTGGTGGCGGCGCCGAGGATCGAGTCGGTGCTGCCGTCCTTCCTGGAGTTCGCCGCGGGTTCCACCCTGGTGGCGCACAACGCGGGCTTCGACCTGGGGTTCGTCAGGGCGGCCTGCGCCGCGCACGGCTATCCCCCACCGGCCCACCAGGTGGTCGACACCGTCGACCTGGCCCGCAAGCTGCTCACCCGCGACGAGGCGCCCAACTGCAAGCTGTCCACGCTCGCCAAGATCTTCAGCCACACCGAGCCCTGCCACCGGGCGCTCGCCGACGCGCGGGCCACCGTCGACGTGCTGCACGCCCTGCTGGAGCGGGCGGGCTCCTTCGGGGTGCAGACGCTGGAGGAGCTCAAGGGCTTCGTCCGCGCGCCCACCCCCGAGCAGCGCCGCAAGCGGCACCTGGCCGACTCGGTGCCGGCCGGCCCCGGCGTCTACGTGTTCGAGGACGAGGGCGGCGACCCGCTCTACGTCGGCAAGAGCACCAACCTGCGCAACCGCGTGCGCAGTTACTTCACCGCGAGCGAGACCAGGCCTCGCGTCCGCGAGATGATCGGCATCGCCGCGCGGGTCAGGTCGATCGCCTGCGCGACCTCGCTGGAGGCCGAGGTCAGGGAGCTGCGGCTGATCGGCTCGGCCAAGCCCCGCTACAACCGCAGGTCGCGCTTCCCCGAGAAGATGTTCTGGCTCAAGCTGACCGACGAGCCGTTCCCCCGCCTGTCGGTCGTCCGCGAGGTGAGGGACGACGAGGCCTCCTACCTCGGCCCGTTCAACAGCACCCGCGCCGCCGAGGACGCCCGCACGGCCCTGCACGAGACGATCCCGCTGCGGCAGTGCACCGAGCGGATCACCCCGCGCACCAGGCGCTCCGCCTGCGCCCTCGCCGAGATCGGGAGGTGCGGGGCGCCGTGCGAGGGCCGCCAGAGCCCCGGCGAGTACGCCGTGCACGTCGTGGCGGCCCGCCGGGCGATGGAGCTGGACGCCGCCCCGGTCTTCTCCGCGATCGAGGCCAGGATGGAGCGGCTCGCCCTCGACCAGCGCTACGAGGAGGCCGCGGCCGACCGCGACCGGCTCGCCTCCTACGTCCGCACCTCGGCCCGCATGCAGCGGCTGCGGTCGCTGACCGCGATCTCCCAGATGGTCGCCGCCGCCCCCCTGCCGGGCGGCGTCTGGGAGATCCACGTCATCCGGTACGGGCGGCTCGCCTCGGCCGGGGTGATGCCGAAGGGCGCCCACCCCACCCCGTTCGTCGAGGCGCTGACCGCCACCGCTGAGACGGTGCCGCCGGGCCCCGGGCCGGTCCACGCGGCCAGCGCCGAGGAGACCGAGTGCGTCCTGCGCTGGCTGGAGACCCCCGGGGTGCGGCTGGTGCAGGTCGAGGGCACCTGGAGTCTGCCCGTCTCGGGCGCGGGGCGGCTCAAGGCCCGTATCGACCGCGCCTACCAGACGGCCGAGCCGCGCCGGGCGCGCGAGGGCCGCCCGCTGCGCTGATAGCTTCTGAGACGAAATGCCGCACTCAACGAGGAGGAAGCTCGTGGTCACCGCGATCGTTCACATCAACGCCGAGGTGGACCGGATCTCCGAGGTCGCCCAGACGGTCGCCGAGATCGACGGGGTGAGCGAGGTCTACTCCATAACCGGGGAGTACGACCTGCTGGCCATGGTCCGCGTCCCCGCCTACGAGGAGATCGCCGAGGTCGTCCCCGGCCGGATCAACAAGGTGGACGGGGTGCTGCACACCGAGACCCACGTCGCCTTCCGGGCCTACTCGCGGCACGACCTGGACGCCGCCTTCTCGATCGGCCTCGGCGAGTCCGACTGATCCTCACCCGGGCCGGCACCCGGGCACGGCCCGGCGGATCCGGCGGGGGCCGTCTCACCCGGGCCGGCGGAGCCCGGACGCGGCCCGAGGCGCGCCATGACGGTGACGTCACCCTCGCCGGTACGGCCGCCGGCCTCGCCCGCGGTGGGCAGCCGCGCCCGCACCTCGAACCCCCCTCCGGGCAGGGTGCCGGCCGCCAGCGTCCCTCCGAAGAGGGCGGCCCGCTCGCGCATGCCGAGCAGACCGTGCCCCGCGGCCGCCGTGGGGACGGTCCTGCCGTCGTCCCGTACGAGAACGTCGAGGAGACCCGGCCGCCAGCGCAGCGTGACGCGGGCCGAGCGGGCACCGGCGTGCCGCAGGGTGTTGTCGAGCGCCTCCTGGACGATGCGGTAGGCCACCAGTTCGAGGGCGAGCCCGACCTCGGCGGGCCTGCCGTCCTCGACCACGTCCACCCGCAGGCCCCGCGCCCTGACCCCGGCGAGCAGGTCGCGCAGGTCGGACAGCCTGGGCTGGGGCGTCCTGCCGGCCGGGAGACCGTCGAGGTCGAGCAGCGCCAGGGTGCGCTGGAGCTCGACGAGTGCCTGGCGCCCCGACTCCTCGGCCACCCTCAGGGTCTCCCTGGCCCGCTCGGGGTCCTTGTCCATGATCATTCGCCCGGCGCCCACCCCGAGCGTCATCATGCTGATCCCGTGGGCGACGACGTCGTGCAGTTCGCGGGCGATGCGCGCCCGCCTCCGGGCGAGCTGGGCGCCGGCCAGCGCCTCCCCCTGGTCGGCGAACCTGGCCTCCCAGGACCTGAGCCTCAGCAGCAGGAGCCTGCGCTCCCGCACCAGGCCCGCCACGGCCACGCACAGGACGAGCGCCGCGCACGACAGCAGGATGGGGAACATCTGCCCGGTCAGGAGGTCGGCACGCCACATGGCCGCAATCTAGAACGGCCACCCGGGGCGATACATCCCCTCGTGGGCGGATCTTGCATCCGCCCACGAGAGGAGGACCTCCGGCACCGGGACGGCCCGGCACACCGTGGCGACCCCGGCCGCCCGGCCGGGACACCTCCGGCCATCCGGGACGACGACGCCGGGACGGCCTTCGCGAGCGAGGCGGCCGGGGCCTCGCCCGGACCCCTCCCCGACGGAGGTCAGGACGGCTTCAGGGCCCGGCTGACCTCGATCCAGCGGTCGAGGGTCTCGGCCGCGGCACCGGAGTCGACGGCCTTCGTCGCGCGCTCGTACCCCGCGGCCATCGCGGCGTTCAGGTCGTCACCGGCACCGTCGTCCGCGCCCTCGCCCGCGCCGTCGAGGGCGACCAGCGCGGCGGCGGCGTTCAGCAGCACCGCGTCGCGGACCGGCCCCGTCCTGCCGCCGACCAGGTCGCGGACGGCCTGGGCGTTGAACACCACGTCCCCCCCGCGCAGCGCGTCGGGCGCCGCCCTGGGGATGCCGAGGGCTGACGGGTCGAAGACGACCTTCTCGAGGGCGCCCCGGCGCACCACCCACACCGTGGAGGTCGTGGCGATGGTGAGCTCGTCCAGCCCGTCGTCGCCCCTGAAGACCAGCGCGGAGGCCCCGCGCTCGGCGAAGACGCCCGCGACGGTGGGGAGCATCCCCGCGTCGAAGATGCCGATCGCCTGGGCGGCGGGCCTGGCCGGATTGGTCAGCGGGCCCAGGAAGTTGAAGATCGTGGGGACGCCGAGCTCCTTGCGCGTGGGGCCCACGAAGCGCAGCGCCGGGTGGTAGACCGGCGCGAAGCAGAAGGCGATCCCCGCCTCGACGGCGACCCTGGCGGTGTCGGCCGGGGCCAGATCGAGCACGATCCCGAGGTGTTCCAGGACGTCGGCGGCGCCGCAGGAGGAGGAGGCGGCCCGGTTGCCGTGCTTGACGACCCTCGCCCCGGCGGCGGCGGCCACGATCGCGGCCATGGTGGAGACGTTGACGGTGTGGGCCCGGTCGCCGCCGGTGCCGACGACGTCGACGACGGGGCCCTCGACCGACAGCGGGGTGGCCCGCTCCAGCATCGTGCGCGCCAGGCCGGTCACCTCCGCGACCGTCTCGCCCTTCGCCCTCATCGCCACCGCGAAGCCCGCGATCTGGGCGGACGTGGCGGAGCCGGACATGATCTGGTTCATCGCCCAGGCGGCCTCGTCGGCCGTCAGGTGCTCGCCCGCGATCAGGGCGGATAACAGCGCGGGCCAGGTGGTGCGCGCGTCCATGGAGGTCTCCAGGGGGGTTTCCGGGGGGCTACCGGGCGGACAGGCGGGTGGACAGGCGGCGGCGCATCAGGTCGGCGACGGTCTCGGCGAGGACGACCGGGTCGATCGGCTGCGGCACGACGGCCTCGGCCCGCGACCACTCGGCCAGCCAGCGGTCGTCGCGGCGGGCGATCAGCAGGCAGATCGGCGGGCAGTCGTGGACCTCGTCCTTGGCCTGGCGGGCCACGCCCATGCCGCCGGCGGGCTGGGCCTCGGCGTCGAGCACGGCGACGTCGATCTCGCCGGAGTCGAAGTGCTGGACGACCTTGGCGTGGGTGGCGCACTCCACGATCTCCACGAGGGGCACGTCGCCGGCGGGGCGGCGGCCGATCGCCTGCCGCACCTTCTCGCGGGTGCTCGCGTCGTCGCTGTAGACGAGGACCCTCATCTTGTCGTCGGTGCTCACGGTCGCGCTCACTATCCCTCGTCGATGTATGGTCACCTGGGATGCTACCGGTCAGCCGGTCCGGAGACCCAGGCCGGAGCCGAGGGCGAGCGAATTGCCCCATACGTCCACTTTGGGGGGACGTGCGCACCCGCTATCGGGGGGTCGTGCGGCGACCCGAGCAGGAGAGCCGCAATAATGCTGCCCGTGGCGACAGCATCCGCAATTTCAACGACGACGACAGCACACTCGTCCCGCAGACCCGATCTGGTCAGCGTCGGGACGATTGTCTGGCTGTCCTCCGAGCTCATGTTCTTCGCGGCGCTGTTCGCGATGTACTTCACCATCCGGTCGGTGAGCATCGGCCAGGGCCTGCCCTGGCCCGAGGCCCATCTGAACGTCCCGTTCGCCCTTGTCAACACGATCATCCTGGTCCTGTCGAGTGTGACCTGCCAGCTGGGCGTGTGGGCGGCAGAGAAGGGCCAGGTCGCCAAGCTGCGCTTCTGGTACGTCGTCAGCTTCCTGATGGGCGCCGTGTTCGTGGGCGGCCAGCTGTACGAGTACAGCCAGCTGGTCCACGAGGGGCACACGCTGTCGCACTCCGCGTACGACTCCGTGTTCTACCTGACCACGGGCTTTCACGGCCTGCACGTGACCGGTGGACTGATCGCGTTCCTGTTCATGCTGGGACGCACGTACGCCGCGAAGCGCTTCACCCGTGAGCAGGCGACCAGCGCGATCGTCGTGTCCTACTACTGGCACTTCGTCGACGTGGTCTGGATTGGCCTTTTCGTAACCATCTATGGCATTCACTAAGGAATCGGGGATCTCTGTGAATAGGATCACCGCTGGGCGGCGGCATCCCCTCGCGAGATACGCCGTCCTGCTCCTGGCCCTGGGCCTGATCGGCGGGGTCTACACCGTCGCGCTCGCGGTCTCCCCCAGCCGGCAGGCCGACGCCGCCATCGCGTCCGGCAGGGCCGACGACGTGGCGGAGGGCAAGAAACTCTTCGAGCAGAGCTGCTCCAGCTGTCACGGCCTCAACGCCGAGGGCACCGCGCAGGGCCCGACCCTGATCGGCGTCGGCGCCGCCTCCGTGGACTTCCAGGTCGGCAGCGGCCGCATGCCCCTGGCCAACCCCAGCGCGCAGGCACCGCGCAAGCCCCTGGCGCCCTGGGTCAACGAGGACACCGTCCGGCAGCTCGCCGCCTACGTGCAGTCACTCGGCGGCGGCCCGACCGTCCCGACCGACGAGCAGGTCGACGCCTCCAAGGGCGACAAGTCCAAGGGCGGGGAGCTGTTCCGCGCGAACTGCATCCAGTGCCACAACTTCGTCGGCTCCGGCGGCGCCCTGACCCAGGGCAAGTACGCACCGCCGCTCCACCAGGCCAGCGAGAGGCAGATCTACGAGGCGATGATCACCGGCCCGCAGGCGATGCCGGTGTTCAACGACAGCATCATCACCCCCGAGCAGAAGCGGGACATGATCGCCTACATCGTGGGCGTGCGCGAGGAGCCCAACCCGGGCGGCGCCGGTCTCGGCCGCATCGGCCCGGTCACGGAGGGTCTGGTGGCCTGGGTCGTCGGGCTCAGCCTCCTCTCCCTGGCCGCCATCTGGATCACCGCGAAGAGGCGACAGGCCAAATGACTGACAACAATCACGACATCGAGCAGCCGGAGGAGCGCGCGCCGAAGCGCGTGATCGGCACCCCCTCCCCGGCGGCGAGCACCTCGCTTCTCGGCCGCGACGAGCCGAGGAAGACGGACGTCGTCCAGGTTCCCGGGGTGGTCCCGCAGGACGAGGCGACCGCGAAGAAGGGCGAGCGGTACGCCGCCCTCTGCTTCCTGGTCGCCTTCCTGGGGGGCATCGGCTTCGTGGTGTCGTACGTCGTCTTCCAGGTCGGCGACATCGAGAAGACGCAGGTCTCCAACCTCGCGCTGGGCGGCACGCTCACCCTGGCCCTGCTCGGGCTGGCCGCGGGCCTGACCACCTGGGTCCGCCTGGTCATGCCCAAGTACAACCTGGTCCAGGAGCGCCACACGATGGCCTCCGACCCCGAGACCAGGTCCTACGTGGCCGAGACCTTCCTGCAGGGGGCGAACGAGAGCGGCATCGTCAAGCGCCCGCTGCTGCGCCGCACCCTGCTGGCCGCCGCCGCCCCGCTCGGCCTGGCCCCGCTGGTCCTGCTGCGCGACCTCGGCCCGAGCCACACGAACTTCCCGGCCAAGCTGCGGCACACCGTCTGGGGCGAGAAGACCAAGGACGGCAAGCCGCGCAAGCTCCTCGTCGAGGGAAGCGGCTCGCCCATCAGGGCCGCCGACTTCAACTCCCCCGGCGGCATCCTCTCCGTGGTGCCCGAAGGGTACGAGCACGACCTGAACGCGCTGGCCAAGGCCACGCTGATCCTGATCAAGTTCCGTCCCGAGGAGCTCAAATCCGGGACCAACCTGAACTGGACGCACGACGGGATCGTGGCGTACTCCAAGATCTGCACGCACGTCGGCTGCCCCGCGGCCCTGTACGAGCAGACCACCCACCACATCCTGTGCCCGTGTCACCAGTCGACCTTCGACGCCGCCGACGGCGCCAAGGTCATCTTCGGCCCGGCCGCTCGGCCGCTTCCTCAGCTGCCGATCGCCGTCGATAATGAGGGATATCTCGTCGCAACGGCGGATTTCGCGGTCCCTGTGGGTCCCAGCTTCTGGGAGCGCGGCGACGCCGAGGCCGAGGTCCGTGAGAACGGAGCCCAAAAGTCATGAGCATCGAGACCGTTCCCAAGCCCATCGAGGGTGCGAGCACCTTCGTCGACGACCGCATCGGCGCGGGAAACTTCCTCCGGCGCAACCTGCGGAAGATCTTCCCCGACCACTGGTCGTTCCTGCTGGGTGAGATCGCGCTCTACTCGTTCATCATCCTGCTGCTGACCGGCACGTTCCTGACGTTCTTCTTCAAGCCCGGCATGGGCCACGTCGAGTACGCCGGCTCGTACGGCCCGCTGCAGGGCGTCACCATGTCCGAGGCGTACGCCTCGTCGCTGAGCATCAGCTTCGACGTGCGCGGCGGCCTGCTGATGCGGCAGATGCACCACTGGGCGGCCCTGCTGTTCATCGGCGGCATGATGGTGCACGCGCTCCGGGTGTTCTTCACCGGCGCCTACCGCAAGCCGCGCGAGCTCAACTGGCTGATCGGCGTGCTGCTGCTCACGCTGGCGCTGCTCGAGGGCCTGACCGGTTACTCCCTGCCCGACGACCTGCTCTCCGGCGCCGGTCTGCGGATCACCGAGGGTGTGGCGATCTCGCTGCCGCTGGTCGGCACCTGGATCACCTTCTTCCTCTTCGGCGGCGAGTATCCGGGCGAGGACGTCATCGCGCGCTTCTACTCGCTGCACATCCTGCTCATCCCCGGCATCCTGCTCGCGCTCATCACGGCTCACATGATCCTGATGTGGGTCCAGAAGCACACGCAGATGCCGGGCAAGGGCCGCACCAACGAGAACGTGGTGGGCGCGCCGTTCTACCCGGCCTTCATGATCAAGGCCGGCGCCTACTTCATGTTCACCTTCGGGGTCATCGCGATGCTGGGCACCTTCGCCCAGATCAACCCGATCTGGCTGTTCGGTCCCTACACCCCCGCCGACATCTCGGCGGGCTCGCAGCCCGACTTCTACATGGGCTTCCTCGAGGGCGCGCTGCGCCTGATGCCCGCCTGGGAGCTCAACCTCTTCGGCGGCGCGGGGGGCACGCTCGCGATGAGCGTGCTGATCCCGGCCCTGGTGCCGATGGGCATCGTCATGACGGGCCTGGCGCTGTACCCGTTCATCGAGCAGTGGGTCACCGGCGACCGCCGCGAGCACCACGTCGCGGAGCGTCCCCGCAACAACCCGCACCGCACCGCGATCGGCATGTCGGCGGTCACGTTCTACGGCGTCCTGTGGCTGCTGGGCGCCAACGACGAGATCTCCGCGTTCTTCCACATCTCGCTGAACTGGACGACCTACGCGGGCCGGTTCCTGGTGATCGCCGGCCCCGTGCTGGCGTACGTCATCACCTACCGGATCTGCCTGGGCCTGCAGCGCAGCGACGCGGCGATCATCAGCCACGGCGTGGAGTCCGGTGTGATCAAGCGCCTGCCCCACGGCGAGTACATCGAGGTCCACGTCCCGCCGCACGAGGCCATCGAGGCCCACATGCGGGGCAAGGAGGTGATCCCGATCGTCTCCGGAGGCGGCGCGGGCCCGAAGAGCCGCGACGACATCCCGTCCAAGGGGATGCGCGGCCCGCTCGGCAGGCTGCGCGCCAAGATGAGCGCGGCGTACGGCGGCGAGAAGATCCCGCTCGACGACGGCCACGGCCACGGCGAGGACCACGACGCCATCGGCACGGGTCACGGGGAGCACGCGGCGGTCGGCCAGGCCGGGGACGACAGGTCCCTGACCCGCTGACCCGCCACGGCTGACGCCACCCGGAGGGCCCGGACACCATGTGGTGTCCGGGCCCTCCGCTTTGCGCGTCACCGGACGACGGCCTCGCACGTCACCGGACGACGGGTACGGCGATGCCCCCGAGCTGCCACAAGGCCCCCGCAGGGGCCTCCAGAAGGCTTCTGCGGGCCTTTCCCCGGCCGAGGCCGCAACAACCCATCCCGTTTCCCCGGCGGTCCCAGGGAACGTCAGGACGCCGCCGGTCAGACGTCGTCGGTGTTGAAGTGCTTGAGGCTGCTCCACTTGAGCCACTGCTTCCAGCTCTCCTGCCAGTGCCCCCACCCGTTCATGGGCTCCAGGACGCGGGGCGAGCCGGTGATGATGATCGGGTCCCCGATCAGGGTGTTGTCGAGGAACCACTTGGCGTTGCTCGGGCTGACGTTGACGCAGCCGTGGCTGACGTTGGAGTTGCCCTGGGAGCCGACCGACCACGGGGCGCTGTGGATGTACTCACCGCTGTTGGAGATGCGGACGGTGTCGTAGACGGTCAGCTGGTAGTAGCCGGGGGAACCGGGCCCGATGCCCGGGGAGGTCATGACGGTGACGTCCTCCCGCGACATGGCCAGGTGCACGCCGCTGGTCGTGTGGTACTTCCAGTTGCCGCCCTGCCCTGCGCTCATGGGTATCTCGCGGACGACTTTGCCGTTGCGCTTCACGGTGAGATGGTGCGTCTGGACACTGCCCCGGGTGATCTGCGAGCGGCCGATCTTGAAGTTGACGGTCTTGTTCGCCGCTCCGTACAGGCCGTTGCCGCCGCGTACCCCCGCCAGGCGGGCCTCGACCCGGACCCTCGTACCGGCGGGCCAGAATTTCTTCGGGCGGAAGTGGACGTTCCGGGCGTCGAACCAGTGCCACGCCCCCAAGACCGGTCTGGAGGTGCGGACGAACAGGTTGCGCTCGATGGAGACCCGGTCGGTGACGTCGCGATCGAAGGTGATCATCACCGGCATGCCGACACCGACGGTCAGGCCGGTCGTGTCCCTGCCCGGCATGAAGTTCTCGATCGCGAAGGTCTCGCGTCCCTTCACCGTGGAGAAGGAGGAGGTCGTGGTGGTGACGGCGCCCGCCGGGTTGACGGCCGTCACGGAGACCTCGTAGGAGGCCCCTGGAGCCGCGACACCCCTGCTGCGCCACTGGGTACCGTCGGCGCTGAGAACGCCCGGCAGGGAGCCTTTGGCGCCCTTCACGGCCCTGACGGCGACCTGTCGCAGGGTGCCGCCCTGCGCCGCGACCAGGACGGGGGTGTCCGTGGGAACGCCCCTGGCCCTGTCGAGAGGGGCCACGGTGACGACGGCCGCGGCGACGGCGGCGGGTGAGTTCTGCGCCGCCTGTGGCGTCCGGCCGCCCTGTACGGCGGTGTTTCCCGAGCAGGAGGCCGCCACCAGCGCGAGAGTCAGCAGTCCCGCTCCCTGGCTCGAACCACGGATCGCGTGCCCCACATGAACTCCCCTGTCCCGGACTGAACCACTGATTCAGTTATTACCCGGAGTAAGCGGTTCACCACATAAGACATCCACCCTAGGCGCCAAATAAACGCCAAAAAGCGGGCCACGGAAGCTTTCCGTGGCCCGCTCGGACGGCGGTGAAACGCGAGGTCAGTGCGAGAAGTTGCCCCGGTAGTACTCGAAGACGAAACCGATCATGCTCATCACGATCGCGAACACGCCGATCAGGAAGAGCCACCAGCCGATGACCAGGCCGACCGCGCTGAGCGCGACGGCCAGGCAGACGAAGAGCGGCCACCAGCTGTGCGGGCTGAAGAAGCCGAGCTCGCCGGCACCCTCGCTGATCTCGCCCAGCTTGTCGTCCTCCGGCTGCTCGCCGATCCGGCGGGCCGTGTACATGAGGTAGTAACCGATCATGAACGCGAAGCCCACCGAGATGGCCATCGCCGTCGTGCCGACCGGCTCCTTGGACCAGTACCAGTAGACGACGTCCACGGCGGCGAAGAAGACGCCGCAGAGGATGAACAACCAGCCCTGGACCTTCATCGGTTCTCCTCCAGCTCATGGGCCGGGATGTGCGGGTGCTTGAGGTCGAACGCCGGGCGCTCGGACCGGATGCGGGGCAGCGAGGTGAAGTTGTGCCTCGGCGGCGGGCAGGACGTCGCCCATTCGAGCGAGTTGCCGTACCCCCACGGGTCGTCCACGGTGACCTGCGGCGCGGTCTTGTGGGTCTTCCACACGTTGTAGAGGAACGGCAGCGTGGAGGCGCCCAGCAGGAACGCGCCGACCGAGGAGACCATGTTGAGGTCGGTGAAGCCGTCGATCGGGCTGTAGTCGGCGTAACGGCGCGGGAAGCCCTGCGCGCCGAGCCAGTGCTGGACCAGGAAGGTGGTGTGGAAACCGATGAACAGCGTCCAGAAGTGGATCTTGCCCATCGTGTCGTTCAGCATCTTGCCGGTGAACTTGGGCCACCAGAAGTAGAAGCCCGCGAACATCGCGAACACCACGGTGCCGAAGACCACGTAGTGGAAGTGCGCGACCACGAAGTAGGAGTCGGAGACCTGGAAGTCCAGCGGCGGGGAGGCCAGGATGACACCGGTCAGGCCGCCGAACAGGAACGTCACCAGGAAGCCGATCGAGAACAGCATCGGCGACTCGAACGACAGGTGGCCGCGCCACATGGTGCCGATCCAGTTGAAGAACTTCACCCCGGTGGGCACCGCGATGAGGAACGTCATGAAGGAGAAGAACGGTAGCAACACCTGTCCCGTGGGGAACATGTGGTGCGCCCACACGGTGATCGACAGACCCGCGATGGCGATCGTCGCGCCGACCAGGCCGATGTAGCCGAACAGCGGCTTGCGGCTGAAGACCGGCAGTACCTCGGTCACGATGCCGAAGAACGGCAGCGCGATGATGTAGACCTCCGGATGGCCGAAGAACCAGAACAGGTGCTGCCAGAGCAGCGCGCCGCCGGTCTGGGAGTCGAAGATGTGCGTGCCGAGCTTGCGGTCGGACTCCAGCGCCAGCAGCGCGGCGGCGAGCACCGGGAAGGCCATCAGCACCAGGATCGAGGTGAGCAGGACGTTCCAGGTGAACATCGGCAGGCGGAACATGGTCATGCCCGGCGCGCGCATGCAGACGATCGTGGTGATGAAGTTCACCGAGCCGAGGATCGTGCCCAGACCGCTGATGGTCAGGCCGACGATCCACAGGTCGCCGCCGACGCCGGGAGAGTAGATGGCGTCCGACAGCGGGGCGTAGGCGAACCAGCCGAAGCTGGCCGCGCCGCCCGGGGTGATGAAGCCCGACAGGGCGATGAGGCTGCCGAAGGTGAAGAGCCAGTAGCTGACCATGTTCAGCCGCGGGAAGGCGACGTCGGGGGCGCCGATCTGCAGCGGCATGAGCTCGTTGGCGAAGCCCGCGAACAGCGGGGTCGCGAACATCAGCAGCATGACGGTGCCGTGCATGGTGAACAGCTGGTTGAACTGCTCGTTGCTGGTGAACTGGAGACCCGGCTGCGCAAGCTCCGCCCTCATGACCAGCGCCATGACGCCGCCGATCAGGAAGAAGACGAACGAGGTGATCAGGTAGAGGTGTCCGATGATCTTGTGATCGGTGGACGACGCCCACTTCGTGATGATCGAGCCCTTGCGGGTCGGCACCGGGGAGAGGACGAGGGGTTCGTTAAGTGCGGTCACTGGGCACCCGCCTGGCTAGCGATGTACTGGTCGAACTCGTCCGGAGTGACGAGCTTCACCGAGAAGAGCATCCGGCTGTGGTCGACGCCGCAGAGCTCGGCACAGCGGCCGGCGAAGGTACCGGTCGTCTTCAGGGTCTCGACCTCGAACCTGTTGTTCACGCCGGGGATCACGTCGAGCTTGAAGTGGAACGCCGGGACCCAGAAGGAGTGGATGACGTCCGGCGAGTTGAGGAAGAACTTGATCTTCTTACCGGCCGGCAGCACCAGCTGCGGCCCGGCCATGTAGTTCTCCGCGGGCTTGCCGACGACCTGGGCGGTCTTGCCGTTGTACTCCGTGGTGAAGCGCCAGCTCCACTGGAAGCCCTCGACCTTGACCGTCACGTCGGGCTTGGGGGACAGGGTGGTGATGTAGTTCTGGTCCCGCGCGGTGAAGAAGAAGAACACGCCGACCATGATGATCGGCACCACCGTGTAGAGGATCTCGATCGGGAGGTTGTACCGCACCTGAGGCGGCAGCTCCTCCTTGGAGTTCTTCTTCTTTCGGTGGAAGGCGACGGACCAGAGGATCAGGCCCCACACGACCACACCGGTGCCGAGAGCGGCGATCCACGAGCCGTTCCACAGGCTCTGGACGGCTTCGGACTGCTTGGTGACGCCCTCGGGCAGGCCCGCTCGGGACCAGTCTTCGGCACTGCACGCCGTCAGGGAAACCAGCAGCAGCGCCAGAGCGGCAGCGCGTGGCACCCGGCGGCGGGCCAACGAACGCCGTGCAGAACGGCGGGTCGGACTCACGGATCGCCTACCCCACAGATGAAGCCCAGGAGTCGCTCCTGGGCGGTCGTTTGTTCACGTTCAAGATTTCGTAGTTCACAGCTTCACACTGGGGGACACATTAGCGCGGACACCCCTCGCCCTCCCCCGCAGCCCCCGCCCGCACCGCGCGTGGTGCGACGATTGGGACGTGGCGTACTTCGACGCGGCCTCCACGGAGCCGCTGCACCCTCAGGCGCGCGAGGCTCTCATCGCGGCCCTCGATGTCGGCTGGGCCGACCCCGCGAGGCTGTACGGCTCCGCCCGCCGGGCAAGGATGTTACTGGAACAGGCGAGGACCGAGGTGGCCGAGGCCCTGGGCGCCAGGGCCGACGAGGTCTCGTTCACCTCCTCCGGCACCCAGGCGGTGCACCTGGGCGTGCTCGGCACCCTGCGCGGCCGCCGGCGGGCCGGGCGCCGCCTGGTCACCTCGGCCGTGGAGCACTCCTGCGTGCTGCACGCGGCGGGCGTCCACGAGCGCGACGGCGGCTCGGTCGAGACGGTCGGCGTCGGGATCACCGGCGCGGTCGACCCGGAGGTCTTCGGCGAGGCGGTCCGCGCCGAGGGCACGGCCTTGGCCTGCCTGCAGAGCGCCAACCACGAGGTCGGCACGCTCCAGCCGGTCGCCGAGGCGGCGGCGGCGTGCGCCGAGGCGGGGGTGCCGCTGCTGGTGGACGCGGCCCAGACGGCGGGCAGGATGCCGCTGCCGCCCGGCTGGTCGGTGCTGGCCGCCAGCGCGCACAAGTGGGGCGGCCCCGCGGGGGTCGGCGTGCTGGTGGTCCGCAAGGGCACCCGGTGGCGCACCCCGCTGCCCGAGGACGACCGCGAGCGCCGCAGGGTCCCCGGGTTCGAGAACGTGCCGGCGATCGTCGCGGCGGCCGCCGCGCTGCGCGCCACGGTGGCCGAGTCGGCCATGGAGTCGGCCAGGCTCTCGGCGCTCGTGGACCGCGTCAGGACCGAGGTGCCCCGGCTGGTCCCGGACGTCGAGGTCATCGGCGATCCGGTCGTACGGGCGCCGCATATTGTCACCTTTTCGTGTCTTTACGTGGAAGGTGAGGCGTTGCTGACGGAACTCGACAAGGCCGGGTTCTCGGTATCGTCCGGCAGCTCCTGCACGGCGAGTACGCTTCGTCCGTCGCATGTTCTGGAGGCCATGGGAGTGCTCACGCACGGGAACGTCCGCGTTTCGCTGCCCCGGGGCACCTCGGCGACGGATGTCGACCGTTTCCTCGCCTTCCTGCCGGACGCGGTGCGGAGGATACGCGAGGAGGCCGGTGTCAAGCTTTGATCAACATTCGGGGAGTGAAGACGTGATGACGTCCGGCCAGACCACTCCGGCGGGATCGGCACAGCCTCCCGCCCTGACCATCGACGCGCTGGGCAAGAAGTGCCCGATTCCGATCATCATGCTGGCGGCGCAGATCAACGACGTACCGCGCAACGGGATCGTCGCGGTCCTCGCCGACGATCCGGCCGCCTTCACCGACATCCCCGCCTGGTGCCGGTTGAAGTCACACCACCACGTGGGCAGCTACGAGCTCCCGGGGCGCGGCTGGGCCATTCACGTGCGCCGCAACTACTGACATGTCCTGAAATTGGGTATGACATCCCCCGAAAACACGCCAAACGGTTCGGGGGGACGACATGAGCGGTGAGACTGCCAGAGATCTGATGAACGCCGGGGTCCGGTGCGTCGAGGCACACGAGACCCTCGACAGGGCGTCACAGATGATGCGGGACATGAACGTGGGCGCGCTGCCCATCTGCGGCAGCGACGACCGACTGAAGGGGATCATCACCGACCGCGACATCGTGGTCAAGTGCGTGGCACAGGGCCTGGACCCCTCCCAGATGACCGCGGGAGACCTCGCGACCGGCCTGGTCTGGGTGTCCTCGGACGCGAGCGTCGAGGAGGCGCTGTCCAAGATGGAGGAGAACCAGATCCGGCGGCTGCCGGTGATCGAGGAAGGCCGCATCGTCGGCATGATCACCGAGGCCGACCTGGCCAGGAAACTGTCCGACGACCAGCTGGCCGAGTTTGTGCACCGCGTCTACGCGAGCGGCGGCTGACGCCCGGCCCGCGCGAGCACCTGACACGGCGGCCGCCGTACCGGCGGCACCGGCCGTCCACCGCCGGGCGAGGGGCCCGGCGGTGGATCGGTGGCGGCCGGTGGCGGCCGGTGGCGGCCCGGTGTCCGGCCGTGGCGGCTCAGGCGTGGTGGCACTTCACGAAGGGGGCCACCTCCGCGGCGGCGTCGGCGCCGTAGGCGTCGGCGAGGCGCTCCAGGAAGACCTTCTGGCCGAGCTCGTACTCCTGACCGCCGACCTGCTCCAGGACGTGGGTGGCGGTGAGGTTGCCGACCTGGCCGCAGCGCTCCAGGGACAGGCCCCAGGCCAGGGCGGACAGGAAGCCGGAGCGGAAGGCGTCGCCCACGCCGGTGGGATCGGCCTTGCCGAGCTCGGGCGCCGGGGGGACGTGCAGGGACGGCTCGCCCTTGCGGTCGATGACGACACCCTTGGGACCGAGCGTGGTGACGCGGACGCCGACCCGATCGAGGATCTCCTCGTCGCTCCAGCCGGTCTTCTGCTCGATCATGCCCTTCTCGTAGTCGTTGCCGAACAGGTAGGCGGCGCCGTCGACCAGCTCGCGGATCTGCTCCCCGGGCATGCGGGCGAGCTGCTGGGAGGGGTCGGCCGCGAACGGGATGCCGCGCTGGCGCGCCTCGGCGGTGTGCCTGAGCATCGCCTCGGGGTCGTTGGGGCTGATCAGCACCAGGTCGAGGCCGCCGACCCGCCGGGCGACCGGGTCGAGCTCGATGAGGCGGGCCTCGGCCATCGCGCCGGTGTAGAACGACGCGATCTGGTTGTGGTCGTCGTCGGTCGTGCACAGGAAACGGGCGGTGTGGTGCGTCTCGGAGACGTGGATGGAGTCGCAGTCCACACCGTGGCGCTCCAGCCAGGAGCGGTAGTCGGCGAAGTCGGTGCCGACCGCGCCGACCAGAAGGGGCTTGAGCCCCAGGCAGCCCATTCCGAACGCGATGTTGGCCGCGCAGCCGCCGCGGCGGACCTGCAGGTCGTCCACGAGGAACGACAGGGAAACCCGGTCAAGCTGGCCGGCGATGAGCTGGTCGCTGAAGCGGCCGGGGAAGGTCATCAGTTGATCGGTCGCGATTGAGCCGGTGACGGCGATGCGCACGGGGTTCTTCTCCTCGTTGTCTGCATCTTCGGAACGTGGGCGATTGAGCCGCACGGGAAGTTGAGCCACGCAAGAATACGCGACCTTTCCCGCGTCCCGCTCTCACCCCAAGGGCTACCCCGATCGGGCACGCCAAAGCCCCGCGGGGTGACCGATGTCACCCCGCGGGGCCGGGCGCTCTCGCTGGTCCGGCTCGCCTGGTCCGGCTCGCCTGTCGAGCTCGCCTAGTTGAACGAGTCTCCACAGGCGCACGAGCCGGTGGCGTTGGGGTTGTCGATCGTGAAGCCCTGCTTCTCGATGGTGTCGACGAAGTCGACGGTGGCGCCCACGAGGTAGGGAGCGCTCATCCGGTCGGTGACCACGCTCACGCCGTCGAAGTCGGAGACGACGTCGCCGTCCATCGAACGGTCGTCGAAGAAGAGCTGGTAGCGCAGACCGGAACAGCCGCCGGGCTGCACGGCCACGCGCAGCTGGAGACCTTCCTCGCCCTGCTGCTCCAGCAGGCTCTTGACCTTCGCCGCGGCCGCGGAACTGAGGATCAGGCCCTGCGCCGTGGTCTCGCTGCTCTCAACCGACATGTTGGTGACTCCCGCGTCTGCGTCAGCCGCTCCCCGGGAACGGCTGTCTGTTTATGACGTCCTTCTCAGACGCTACCAACACCCGTCTCCCTGTACACATTCCTGAGACGACAGATACATCCGCCCTTGGACAAAACCCCCTCCCCCGGAATAAAGCCCCAATCCTGTGTGTCATCATTAGTCGTCACTTCGACGATAAGGGGGTGTGGCCATGACGACCACCGAGACCGGGCTTCCGCTCTTCGTCCTCGGCAGAGGTGTCGACCCGCACAGCGAGCGCGGCGTCGACTGTCCCGGCGAGTTGCCGTCGGCTTCCGACCCGGCGCTCGTGGAGCGCGCCAGGAGGGCCAAGGCGGCGCTCGGCGACCGGGTCTTCGTACTGGGCCACCACTACCAGCGCGACGAGGTCATCCAGTTCGCCGACGTGACCGGCGACTCGTTCAAGCTCGCGAAGGAGGCCGCGGCCCGCCCCGACGCCGAGTACATCGTCTTCTGCGGCGTGCACTTCATGGCCGAATCCGCCGACATCCTCACGTCGAGCTCCCAGAAGGTCGTGCTGCCCGACCTCGCGGCCGGGTGCTCGATGGCCGACATGGCCACCTTCGACCAGGTGGAGGAGTGCTGGGAGGCTTTGGAGGACGCGGGGATCGCCGGGGTCACCGTCCCCGTCACCTACATGAACTCCAGCGCCGACATCAAGGCGTTCTGCGGTCGCAACGGCGGCGCCGTGTGCACCTCCTCCAACGCCAGGCGCGCCCTGGAGTGGGCCTTCTCACGCGGCGAGAAGGTGCTCTTCCTCCCCGACCAGCACCTGGGCCGCAACACCGCGGTGCTGGAGATGGGCCTGTCGCTGGACGACTGCGTCGTCTACAACCCGCACCGGCCGAACGGCGGCCTGACCGCCGAGCAGCTCGAGAACGCCAAGGTGATCCTCTGGAAGGGGCACTGCTCGGTACACGGCCGCTTCAGCGCCGAGTGCGTGGACGACGTCCGCGCCCGCATCCCCGGCGTCAACGTGCTGGTGCACCCCGAGTGCAGGCACGAGGTCGTCACCAAGGCCGACCACGTCGGTTCGACCGAGTACATCATCAAGAAGATCGAGGAGGCTCCGGCCGGGTCCTCCTGGGCGGTGGGCACCGAACTGAACCTGGTCAAGCGGCTCGGCGCCATGTTCCCCGACAAGAACGTGACGTTCCTGGACCGGACGGTCTGCTACTGCTCGACGATGAACCGGATCGACCTGCCGCACCTGGTGTGGGCGCTGGAGTCGCTCGCCGCCGGCCAGGTCGTCAACCAGATCACCGTGGACGACGACACCGCCCACTGGGCCGGGGTCGCCCTGGACCGGATGCTGGCCCTGCCCTGACCTCGGCGGACCCCGGCGGACTCCGGCGGACCCCGGCGTGGACGGGCCCCGGCGGGTGGTGACCCGCCGGGGCCCATCGCGTGCCGGGGACCTGTCGCGTACCCGGGGTCGGGGGAGCACCGCTTGAGCGGGGCCTATTCGAGCTCGTGGACCACCTTGACGCTGACGGAGACGTTCCGGCGGCCGGGGCTGATCGACGCCCTGTCGACGGCCGCGGCGAAGCCGAGGATCGGCGTCGGCGGGGTGACGTTCTGCTCGCTTACCTCCATGACACGGCCGAGCCCGCGGCCCGCGAGCCTGGCGTACTGCGTGGCGCGGTTCTGGGCGTCCTTGAAGGCGGCCTCGCGCGCCAGCCTGAGCGGCGCGCGGTTGTCGGACACCTCGAAGGAGATGCCGTTCAGCCGGACCGCCTCGCCGACGGCGGCCGCCGCCTCCACCACGTCGTCCGCGTCGTCGATGTCGCGCACTATGGCCTCGACGCCCTGTGTGGCCCGGTAGCCGGAGATCGTGGGGTACTCCTTGTACTCGGGGCCGAGGGTCAACTCGTCGGTCCGCAGGTCCCTCGCCGCGACCCCGGCCGCGAGCAGCGCCCGCGTCAGGCCGGCGGCGGCGGTGCGGGCGGCGGTGAACGCCGCCCCGGCGGTGGGGCGGCGCACCTCGACGCCGGTGTCCAGACGCATGATGTCGGGGGTGGTGGAAACGGTGCCCTCGCCCACGATCGTGATCTGGGGGCGGCTCCCCTCCGCGGTGGTCGCGGAGGGCTCGGAGTCCGCGAGCGCGACGCCGCCGGACAGACCGGCGAGGAACAGTCCCGTGGAGACGAGCACGGCCGAGGCGACCGCCTGAGACGTCTTGATCATAAAGTCATGGCACCACGGGACCGCGGTCGCGGCGGCGAGCGCTGCGTGGGCCCTGTCGTGTCTTGGCCGAATCCCGGACGGGTGTTTTGCCGCCGACCGGGTTGGATTCCGGCCGGATCACGGCGAGCGGGCACGAGCCGGCCCTGGGCGGGTGAACGCGGCCCAGGCCCGGGCGGGCGGACGCGGTCTAGATCCGGGTGAGTTCCCGCCACCAGCCCAGCAGCCCGCCGTCGCCCTCGATGGCGTAGTCGTCGGGGCTGCGCCGCCCCCAGACGACCTGGAGCAGGTCGGCCGACGTGGCGGCGCGCACGGTCACGGTGCCCGGTTGCAGGGACCGCCGGTGGTGGAAGCGGTCGGGATCGAGGGTGATCACCCACCCGGCTCCGGTGTCGGCCTGCAGGGAGATCGTCTCGCCTCCGCCCCTGAGGTCGGCCACGTTCGGGTTCCACTTCACGTACGGCAGGACGTCGAGGAACTCCTCGACCCCGTCGGCCGCCACGTGCTCGGGGATCATGACCGGGACACCCAGCGCGAGTTCGGCGTCCACCCGGTGCACGAGGGTCTCGTGGAGCATCCGCCTCGACCAGAACCACACCCGCTTCTCCCCGCCCCAGGCCCACATCGGCGCCTGCGGGTCCTGCGACAGCAGCGCCTCGGGCAGGAAGGTGGCGCCCTCACCGAGCCAGGCGGGGTAGCCGGCCGGGTCGGCGGGCAGGCCCATGTCCATGCCGTCGCGGTCGTGGCGCCGCTCGGCCAGGTCGCGCACCATGGCGGCCACCCACCGGTGCACGCCTCCGAGGTGGACGGCGAGTTTCGCCAGATCCCAGCCGGGACAGGTCAGCACGGAGACGGACATGTCACGCCCCCGCAGGACGTCGGCCATCCGGGCGATCTCCGTGGCGGCGGCCGCGGTGTGCTCGGCGTGGGTCCACTCCCTCATGTCAACCCTCTCGCGTGAAGCGCATGAACTGCTTCTCGTACTCCCTGGCGTCGGTGCTGGTGACCAGCAACCGCTGCACCTTCCCGGTGAAGTCGAACACCACCGCCTCGTAGCCGGAGCCCTTGCGCCGCCAGCCCGCGATGTGCTCGTCGTCGTACCAGCCGATGAGCCGCTCCGTCTCGAACGGGATCCGGACCTTCGCCGGAGCGTCGGAGCCGGTGGACCAGACGCAGATCTCCTTCTTGCTCTCCTTGCAGTACGTCAGCAGGGACGAGCCGGACGGGGAGATGTCGTCGCCCTCGACCGTGATCGGCGTGCCCACGTCCAGCAGGGTCTGCAGGACGGTGCCCTGCGTGTCGTAGAAGCGGATGCGCTGGGTCTTGCCGGTGAGCGCCCAGGTGCCGACGGCCCGGCCGTCGCCCCGCCAGAAATAGCTCCACTTGCCCGCGTCCTTCTCCTTCACGCGGACGACCTTCGCCTTCTTCGTGGCGACGTCGATGATCGCGAAGCCGTACTCCTTGCTGATGTCGCCGACCGCCTCGTAGAGGGTCACCAGGCCGCGTCTGCCGTCCGGCGACCACTGCGGCAGCGTCGGGTAGACCGGCGCCTTGGTGATCCTGATCCTACTCGCCGCACCGGATCGATGATCGACGATCGACACGATCGCGTAGCTCTGCGCGTCGTACATCCGGTCGGTGCCCAGCGCCTGGGTGCCCTCGGCGTTGACCGTGTACTGGAAGTACTTGCCGTTCTTGACGAACCGCCCGGTGTCCCGCTCGCGGACGTAGAGGGTCTTGTCCCAGTCGAGGCTGTAGGAGCTCAGCTTGATCGGGTCCTGGTCGCTCTCGTGGAGCGTGAGCGAGCTGCCGGGCAGCTTGATCGTGCTGTCGGCCTCCGGCACCGTCGGAGCGGTGGGAGTGGGGGTGTTCGTGGCCTTCGTACTGCCCGCCCGGGTGGTCCCCGGCGTCTCGGTGGTGCCGCGCAGCGCCAGCACGACACCCCCGGCCACGAGGGCGGTGACCAGCACGCCTCCCACGATCGCCGGCCACGCCCCGCGCCGGGCGGGGGCCGCCTGTCCCGGGTACGCCGGTGCCGCGGGGTTCCGGTACGGCGTCCCCTCCGAGGAGGGGTAGGTCGCGGGACCGCCGTAGGACTGGTGTCCGGGCTGTCCCGGATATCCCGGCGGCGGGTGCCCGGAGCCCTGCGGGGGGTAGCCGCCCGCGTGGCCGTCGGGGCCGGGATACCCGCCGGGAGAGGACCGCGTGTGGGGCGGCCCCTGCTGCGGGAAACCGTGGGGCCCGGACTGCCGAACGTGGCCACTGGGGTCCGGCTGCCGAACGTGCCCGGGACTCTGGGCATGACCGCGGGGGTCCGAGTGCTGGGGGTACGGGACGTGACCACGCGGGTCCGAGTGCTGGGGGTACGGGACGTGACCACGCGGGTCCGACTGCTGGGCGTGACCGGTGGGACCGCCCTGCGGGCCCTGCGCCGGGTATCCCCCGCCGGGCCCGCTCGGCCGGGCGAACGGCTGCGGCCCGGAGTGCTGCCGGTGGGCCCACTGGACATGGTCGTCGCCGCCCTGGCTCCGCTGCCCGTACACGGTGTGCCCGGGGTCGTTCCCTTCAGGACCGGGACCGGTCCGCTGAGCCGCGGCGGCCGAGCCCTCGGCCAGGATGCCGCGCGGCGCGGTGGGCGGCGCTGCACCGGTCACGCCGCCTGTGCCTCCCGCGCCGCCCACGCCACCCGGGCCGCCCGCGTGGCCGAGCAGCCGCAGCAGCGCCTCACCCGCCGCTGGCCGCTGGGCGGCGTCCTTGGACAGGCACTGCCCGACCAGGTCGCGCAGCGCCGGGTCGGTGATCGCCCCCAGGTCCGGCTCCATGTTCATGATCCGGTTGAAGATCGCCGGAAGGCTGTCCGTACCGAACGGCGGCTGCCCGGTGGCCGCGAAGACCATCGTGCAGCCCCAGGCGAACATGTCGGCGGGCGACCCCGCGTTCTCCCCGGCCAGCTGCTCGGGGGTCATGTAGGAAGGGGTTCCGATCGCCATCGCGGTCAGCGTGGAGGTCCGGTCGAGCGCCTTGGCGATGCCGAAGTCGATCACTCGGGGGCCGTCGGGGGCCAGTAGCACGTTGGACGGCTTGAAGTCGCGGTGCACGATCCCCGCCTGGTGGATGGCGACGAGCGCGGTGACCGTGCCGATCGCCAGGCGGTGCAGGCCCGCGCCCTCGCGCGGGCCCTCGGTGGTCACGACCGCGTCGAGCGTCGGGCCGTCGATGTACTCGCTGACGATGTACGGGCGATGCCGGTCGACCCCTGTGTCGATCACCGCGGCGGTGCAGAAGGGCGCGACACGCTGGGTCGTGCTGACCTCACGGACGAAGCGTTCCATCGCCTCCTCGTCCTGCGTGAGATCCGCGCGGAGCAACTTGACCGCGACGCGCGCCCCCGTCGGGGAAACGCCCAGGTAGACCGTGCCCTGGCCGCCCTCGCCGAGCCTGGCGGTGAGCCGGTACTCCCGCACGTGCTCGGGATCCCCGGGCCGCAAGGACGCGAGGTCCGCCATGGTCACACCCTTCTCCCGCGATGGATTTCCGGTCCCATTGTGGGGGCAAAGGGTCACAGGACGTACATCAAATCGCAAGCCGGACAGCCACGATGGCGCGTTCCAGACGGCCTCGCGAACCGCGCGGAAAGGCCGGGTGGGAAGGGCTTCGCGAGGACCTCTCAGAGGCCGGGCGCACCCCAGAGGGGGAACCAGCGGCCGAGGTCCGGCTCGATCTCCAGCTCGCCGCCGATCGCGCCGCGTACCTGCAACTCCAGCGCGTTGTCCCTGCGCTGTGCCTGTCCTGCCCCGTACCCGGACGCCCGCCCACCCGCCCGCTCGGCGGGCAGCGGGGCGAACGGGTAGAAGGTGCCCTGCTTGTAGAGGTAGACCAGGGCGAGCCCGCGACCGTCGGGGGCGGCGAAGGAGACCAGCGAGCAGAGCAGGGAGGGGCCGAAACCCGCCGCCTCGAGGGAGGAGTTGACCGCGTGCAGGTCCGTGACCAGGTCGCCGAGCATCTCGGGGGCCCGGCGCACCAGCAGCCACGTGTAGCCGAAGGAGTCCTTCGACACCTCCACCGGGGGGCCGCCTCCGGCGTCCAGCAGCTGGGTGACGTCGCGCTCCAGCTCGGCGAACGCCCCGCCCTCGGCCGAGCGGAAGCAGACCGCCCCCACCCCCGTCGGCGCCAGATCGGTGGCGGCCTGCAGGGTGACCGCGGCCGAGGGCAGCGCGAACAGCGCGTCCAGGTCGGCCCTGGCCGGTTCGCTGCGCCCCATCAGCGCGTCCCACCAGCGCATCGGATCACTCCCCCTCACGCCCCCGTGCGACCGGGCGTCCGGTCATCCGCCCTGCCCGAGCTGGGCGGAGATCCTGCCGAGCTGCTCCAGTCGCCGCTCCAGCGGCGGATGGGTCGCGAAGAGCGCGGCCAGGCCGGCCCTGCCGGACAGGGCCGGCGCGAAGAAGAAGGCGTTGAACGGCTCGGCCTCGCGCAGGTCCCTCGTCGGGATGCGGGCCATCTCACCGCTGATCTTGACGAGGGCGCTGGCCAGGGCGGAGGGACGCTGGGTGAGCAGTGCTCCCGCGCGGTCGGCGGCCAGCTCGCGGTAGCGCGACAGGGCACGGGTGAGCAGGAAGCTGACCGCGTACACCAGGACCGAGACGAGCAGGATGATCACGCCGATCGGCAGGCCGCCCCTGTCGTCGCGCTCGCGCCCGCCCAGGCCGCTGTAGAGCGCGACCCTGGTCATCAGCCCGGCGACGATGCCGAGGAAGGACGCGATCGTCATGACCGCGACGTCGCGGTGGGCCACGTGGGACATCTCGTGGGCCAGCACGCCCTCCAGCTCGCCGCCGTCGACGCGGCGCAGCAACCCCGTGGTCACGCAGACCACGGAGTTCTTCTGGTCACGGCCGGTGGCGAACGCGTTCGGGACGTCCGAGTCGGCGATCGCCACCCGCGGTTTGGGCATGTCGGCCAGCGCGCACAACCTGTCGACCATGCCGTGTAGCTCCGGAGCCTCCTGCGGGGAGACGACACGTCCGTGCATCGCGAACAGCGCGATGCGATCGGACATGAAGTACTGCACGAGCAGGATGCCGCCGGCGATCAGCAGCACCACGACGGCCCGGACGCCCAGCGCGATCAACACGGCCACGAAGATCACGTAGAGCAGTCCGAGCAGGAACATGGTGACCACCATGCGCCTGGTCAGGCCCCGGTCCGGGGCGAACCGGGTTTGTGCCATATGCCCAAGCTAGCCGGGAATCAGCCCTTCATTGCCGAGCATCTCCCGCACTTCGTCCATGGATGCGTCGGCCGGAGGCAAAATCAGCTCCGAGGACTCCAGGCTGTCGTCGGGCAGCGCCTTGCCGACGTGACGGACCTTGTCGAGCAGGGCGTGCAGCCGCACCCGGAAGGCCTCCTCCTCGCCGGCCTCGATGGCGGCCTCCAGCTCGGCGTCCAGCGCGTTCAGCACGTCGAGGTCTGCGGGGGCGATGTCGATCTGCCCCTCCCCCATGATGCGGACGATCACAGGCCCTCCCCCGGCTGGCGCAGCTGCTGCGTCTGGTTGGACTGCGACTGCTGCTGAGGCGGCTGCTGGGGCTGGGGCTGCTGGTGGGGCTGGGCCGGGCCGGGCGTGATCGCGCCCTGCGGCGCGGGGCCCTGGCCGAGCTCGGCCTTCATCCGCGCGATCTCCAGCTCCACGTCGTGCCCGCCGCCCATGCGGTCGAGCTCGGCCTGGATGTCGTCGCCGCGCTGCCCGCTGAAGTCGTCGAGCGCGCCGCTGGCCAGCAGCTCGTCGATGGCGCCCGCGCGGGCCTGCATGGAGGCGGTCTTGTCCTCGGCGCGCTGGATCGCCAGGCCGACGTCGCCCATCTCCTCGGAGATGCCGGAGAAGGCCTCGTTGATCCGCGTCTGCGCCTCGGCGGCGGTGTAGGTCGCCTTGATCGTCTCCTTCCTCGTGCGGAAGGAGTCGACCTTGGCCTGCAGCCGGTGGGAGGCCGTGGTGAGCTTCTCCTCCTCGGCCTGCAGGTTGTCGTGCTGCACGCGGAGGTCGGCGATCTGGGTCTGCAGGCTGCCACGGCGGGTCAGCGCCTCACGGGCCAGGTCCTCGCGGCCGACTCCGAGCGCCTTGCGGCCCTGCTCCTCAAGCTTGCGCGACTGCGCCTCGATCTGGTTGATCTGAAGCTCCACGCGCTTGCGCGAGGTGGCGACGTCCGCCACACCACGGCGCACCTTCTGCAGCAACTCCAGCTGGCGCTGATATGAGTAGTCCAGGGTCTCGCGAGGATCTTCCATCTTGTCCAACGCGTTGTTCGCCTTGGACCTGAAGATCAGCGAAAGTCTCTTCATCACGCTCATGCGCGTCGGCCGTCCCCTTCTTCAAGTGCGCTTCGGGTCACCCCAAGTGAGTCCAGCCCCCCGAAAAGCACCGGAGCCACCATAGGGTTCACCCTACGCATAACGCGCGGGGGCGTCACTAAGTTGCACTCCCGGTAGGCTGACGTTGTGTTCCGACGTACCCAGACCACCGCGGACGACTCCCCCGCCTCCGCCAACGATCCTAAGCCTGCGGGCAAGGGGCGTCCCACACCCAAGCGACGGGACGCCGAAGGCCGTCGCCGGCAGCCGGTGAACGCCCCCCAGAACCGCAAAGAGGCCTACAAGAACCTCCGCGAACGCCAGGCCAGCGAACGCGTCAAGGCGCGCGAGGGCATGCTGCGTGGCGACGAGCGTTACTTCCCCGCCCGGGACAAGGGGCCCGCCAGGAAGTTCGCGCGTGACTGGGTCGACTCCCGTCGTCTCGCCAGCCAGTACTTCCTGCCGTTCTCCCTCCTCATCCTGCTGCTCACCTGGATCCCCTTCCCCGCTGACATCCGCGGGTACGTCTACGTCGCGGTGATCACGGTCGGCTGGCCGCTCATGATGGTCGGCGTGCTCCTCACCTCGATCTGGGTGTCCTGGAAGGTGAAGAAGCTGACCGCCGAGAAGTTCCCCAACGAGAACCTCAAGGGTGTCGGCTTCTACGCCGCCATGCGGGCGCTGCAGATCCGCAAGCTGCGCTTCCCGCCGCCCGCCGTGCTGCCCGGCGGCAGGCCAGTCCCGCCGAAGAACTGACGGCGAAGCCGGCCACGGAGACAGCGGAGCCCGGCAGGCACCGCGGCCGAGCGCGTTCCCGGACCCCGTCCCCTCCACGAGGGGGCGGGGTTCTTCGCGTCCCCGCCGGCGCACCCCGCTCGCGAACCGGACGAGCGTCATCCTGGACGACGGTCACTCCTCCACGACGGTCCAGTCCAGCTCGCCGCCGGTGACCACCGGTTTCCAGAACCCGATGGACCCGCCGGTCTCCAGGGCGTTCGCCGTCGCCCGCAGCAGGACGTAGTACGAAGCGATCCAAGTGCCGCCGGGCGCGAAACTCATCATGCCCTCGTGATCGGTGTCGCCGACGTCACGTATCACGGAGTCGATCACCAGGTGGTTGCCACTCCCGTCGGCGCCGAACGGGATCATCCGCCCGTCCCACCACTCCGTCCGCGCGTCGGCGTCGCCCCTGACCTCTCCCTCTATCTCGCACAGCCGCCGCCAGGTGTCACGGATCTCGCGGACCCCCTGGTTCCAGTTGCCGAGGAACCCGAACGGCCAGGTGTCGGCCACGGCGGAGGCCCCGTCGTGGCGCAGCAGGGAGGCACGTAGATCATCGGGGAAGCGCAGGCCCATCTGCGCCTCGGCGACGGCGATCGTACGGGCTCTGGCGGGCTTGCCCAGCGTGCGAAGGCTCGCGGGGGCGTTGACCTCCAGCCACCTCTCGATGCGGCGCCACTGGCGGTTCACCGCCCGGGTCACCCTCGGGTCAACCGCCCGCACCCGCGCGGCCCGCGCCCGCGGGTGGCAGTCGGCGTCGGGAACGGTCACGGAGGTCTCGGCGGTCACCTCCGGGACCGGGGTCTCCTCCGGCCGGACGGGGTCGGCCGGTTGGGGGTACCACTCCGTGCCGGGATACGGCTCCTCGATGTGGTGGAACTCCTCCGCGTCCACACACCGGGCGTACCGGACCGCCCCTTCCGCGTCGGCCGGGTAGCGCAACCCCGGCTCCAGCGGGGTGTCCGGCTCCGGCTCGCACTGCTCGTCCGCGCTCCGGAAACCGGTCGCCTCGACGGTCTCCACCCCGTTCGAGAAGACCGCGCTCTCCAGGACCTGCGTGCCGAAGGCGAGCAGGCACAGCCCGATCCCCACGGCGCCCCAGCGGACCAGGCGGCTGCGGGCCGCCTCGTCCAGCGGCTCTCCCGGCGTCCGCGGCCCCCGCTCGAACATCCGCTCGACGGCGGTCCGGACGGCGGAGGGGGGCCCGGCGTACCGCCTGAGGTCCTCGTCCGTGGGGGTGCCGAGGATGGGCGCGGGGGGCCATCGCGGCGCGCGCCCGGCTCCGGAGCCCGATCCCCCGGCCGGGGAGGCGATCCCGGATCTCTCGACCGGGGAGGCGGCCCGGCGGTCCTCCGCCCGGCGCCACAGGCGGGCGACCGCCACGACGACGGCCGCCAGCGCCGCCGCGGCGAGCGCGAACCGTACCCTCCGAGAAGTGATCAACCGCAACACGCCCGGCAGGGTATCCCGAATCATTCCGAAATACGGTGCCTACTAATGTCGGACCATGGAATTCCGTCACCTTGGCCGCAGCGGTCTCATGATCAGTGAGATCAGCTACGGCAATTGGATCACACACGGTTCCCAGGTAGAGGAGGACGCCGCCAAGCAATGCGTGCGAGCGGCACTCGACGAGGGGATCACCACCTTCGACACCGCCGACGTGTACGCGGGCACCAAGGCGGAGGAGGTTCTCGGCCGCGCTCTCGCGGGGGTTCGCCGCGAGTCCCTGGAGATCTTCACCAAGGTCTACTGGCCGACCGGACCCGGCCCCAACGACCGGGGGCTGTCGCGCAAGCACATCACCGAGTCACTGCACGGCTCGCTGCGCCGCCTGCAGACCGACTACGTCGACCTGTACCAGGCACACCGCTTCGACAACGAGACGCCGCTCGAGGAGACCCTCAAGACCTTCGACGATCTCGTACGCCAGGGCAAGGTCCTCTACATCGGTGTCAGCGAGTGGACCGCCGACCAGATCGGCCGGGCACTGAAGATCGCCGACGAGATGGGCTTCGACCGCCTGGTCTCCAACCAGCCCCAGTACTCCATGCTGTGGCGGGTCATCGAGGCCGAGGTCGTGCCGCTGAGCGAGAAGGAGGGCCTCGGCCAGGTCGTCTTCTCCCCCATCGCCCAGGGCGTGCTCACCGGTAAGTACCGGCCGGGGCAGCCGCCTCCCGCCGGTTCCCGGGCCACCGACGAATCCGGAGGGAAGAACTTCATCGCCCGGATGCTCAACGACGACGTGCTCACCCGCGTTCAGCAGCTGGAGCCGGTCGCCGCCGACCTCGGCCTGACCATGGCCCAGCTCGCGGTGGCCTGGGTGCTGCAGAACCCCAACGTGTCCTCCGCCATCGTGGGGGCCAGCAGGCCCGAGCAGGTGCGCGACAACGTCAAGGCCTCCGGGGTGAAGCTGGAGTCCGAGGTGCTGAAGAAGATCGACGACATCCTCGGCCCGATCGTCGAGCGCGACCCCGCCAAGACCGTGAGCCCCGAGCGGCGTCCGTAGCGCGGTGACCTCGGGCGAACGCCGGAGGCGTTGATCGGGCCTGTCGCGTTCGTGCGCGGGCGTGGAACGGGAAAGAACCCCTCGGTTCCTCATCTTCACCGAGGGTCCGAGGGGTTCTCCGTTCATCCGGGTTCACTCCGGGCGCAGTGACATTCCCTCGTACTCGACGCGCTCGCCTTCGAGCAGGGTGACCTTCTCGACTCCGGACTCAAGCAGCTCACGCCAGCTTTCACCGAGCCACGACTCGGCATCCGCCTGGCTCGGGAACGTGTCGGACGGCGAAACACCCTCGACCACCTCGCCACCATTCGCGTTTTCGTAACGCCAGCGCCACGTCATGCCATAGCTCCTTCTCGCGGGTCCTGCCGGTGCCCCTCGGCGGCTCAGCGAACACTACCTCTCCCGGGCACTCCCGGGCATGAAGGCGAGATCATGACCTCGTGCTCCGCCGCCGGGACGTTCCCGGCGCCCCCGGCACGCCGCGGGAGTCGTCGGCGTCCGCCCGGATACGCAGGCGCGCGACCTCTCGACCGGCTCCTCGACCCGACAGGAGAGCGGGCGTGAAGATCTTGATCTCCGGCACGGCGAGCGCGGGCGGATGGCCGGCGCCGGACTGCGGGTGCGCCTCCTGCGCCCGTGTCACGCCGGGCCGCCGCCCCGTCTCCGTGATACTCGACGTCCCGGTGGTACCCGGCGGCGCCCTGATGCCCGGCGATCCGATGCCGCTCGTCGGCCCCGGCGGCTCGGTACCCCTCGACGGTTCGGTGACGCCCGGTGGTTCGGGAACACCCGGCGGCTCTACGGCACCCGGCGGTCTCGCGCGGCTGCCGCCGGCCGGCCCGCTTCCGCCCGGCTACCACACCTCGACCGGCCCGGACGGCCTCGCCGTCACCACCCCCGGCGGCCGGCGCGTCCTCCACGCCGCTTCCTCCTCGCCCGGCTCTCCCGCGTACGGCGAGCCTCCGCGCGGCGAGCGGGGCGTCCGGGAGGGGGACGCCGGGGGCGCGGGAGGGGCGTTGGATCTGGTGTTGCTGGACGTGCTGGACCGGCCGGAACGGCTTGGGGACCTGCGCCGGCGGGGCCTGGTCGGTGAGCGGACACACGTGGTGGCCGTCGGCGTCGACCACCGGGTCCCCACGGAGGCGGAACTGATCCGGCGGGCCGCGCTGTGGGGCGTGCGCGTCGTACCGGACGGCACGATCGTCGACACCGGCGAGCCTCCGCCCGCTCGGGTTCCCCCGCCCAAGAGGACCCTGCTGCTCGGGGGGAGCCGGTCGGGCAAGTCGGCGGAGGCCGAACTGCGACTGGCGGCGGAGCCCGAGGTGCTCTACGTCGCGACAGGCCCGTCCGGCGCCGGCGACCCCGAGTGGCTGCGCCGGGTCCGGGCGCACCGCGACCGCAGGCCCGCACACTGGAGGACCGTCGAGACCACCGACCTGGCCGGGCTGCTGCGGTCCGCCGACGTCCCGCTGCTGATCGACGGGCTCGGTACCTGGGTGGCCGCCGTCTTCGACGAGTGCGACGCCTGGCCGGGCGGCGACGGCTCCACCCGCGAGGACGGCGGCGATGGCGGGAACGGCGGTAAGGCGGTCGCGGCCCGGTGCGACGACCTGGTGGCGGCCTGGAGGCAGACCCGGGTCCGGGTCGTGGCGGTCTCCGACGAGGTCGGGCTCGGCGTGGTGCCCGGCACCGCCGCCGGCCGGATGTTCCGGGACGCCCTCGGCCGGCTGAACCAGCGCCTCGCCCTGGAGTCGGAGGACGCCACCCTCGTGGTCTCCGGCCGTCTCCTCCCGCTCCCCGTCTGATGCCCGCCCACCTGGCCTTCCCCCTCCGCTCTGTCCCGCGGTCCCCTTCCCCTCTGACCTCCCCCACCCGCTCCCTCCCGTGGCAACCCCCGTTTGTCCGGCCTTCCTGCCTGTCTGGCCTTCCTGACACTGTGACCGGCAGCCCTCACCGGGCTTCCAGCACGGCTCCGGCCGAGGCCGTCCCCGAGACGGCACGCCGCCGGACCCGATGGACGTACACGGGCACGGCGCCGGAGAGGCCGAAGGCTACGATCGTCGGTCATGTCCGACTCCTCGCCCCCTCCCAAGGACGGCCCGTCCACGTTCGCCGACGGGGTGCGCCTCGCGATCGGCACGCTGAGCGTCTTCCCGGTCCGTCCAGGAGCGGTCGACCGCCGGGCAGGGGGGATCGCGATGACGTTGGCGCCGCTGGTGGGAGCGGCGATCGGGGCCGCCGGCGGGCTGGTGCTGGTGATCTCCCTGTGGCTGGGGATGACACCGCTTCCGGCGTCGGTGCTGGCCGTGGCGATCGTGGCGTTGCTCACCCGGGGACTGCATCTGGACGGGCTGGCCGACCTCGCCGACGGGTTGGGCAGCGGGAAACCCGCCGAGCGGGCGCTGGAGATCATGAAGCGGTCGGACATCGGCCCCTTCGGCGTGGTGACGCTGGTCCTCGTCCTGCTGGTCCAGGTGACGGCCCTGCAGGAGGCCGTCACCCGTGCCGGCGCGGGCGCGGGCGCGATCACCCTGGTCGCGGCCTGCGCGGCCGGACGGCTCGCCCTCACCTGGGCGTGCCGCGCGGGCGTTCCCCCGGCACGCCCCGACGGGCTCGGCGCGATGGTCGCGGGCACCGTACGGCGGAGCGTCGCGGTCGCCGTGACCGCGCTGGTGCTCGCGGGAGCGACGGCGCTGGTCTACCTCCACGGCATCGGTGCCCTCGACCTGTGGTCTTCCGGCTCCCCGTCCGAGTCCTCCGGCGGATGGGGCTATGTGGCCTATGTGGACATGACCTATTCCGAAGACCGCGACTTCCTCGGGGCGGGCACCCACGGTGTGGGTCTGATATCGGGCCTGGGGCCGTTCCTCGTCCCCTTGGGTCTTCCCCTGGCCATGCTCGTGGGGCTGCTGGCGGCCTGGGCCGTACGGCGCAGGGCCGTGCGGCGGCTCGGCGGCGTCACCGGCGACGTACTCGGCGCCCTCGTCGAGATCACCGCCGCGACGACCTTGCTGGCCTGCACGATCCTCGTGAACTGACTTTCCCCGGGCCCGGGCCGGGACCCGAGGGCCGGGACCCGAGGGCCGGGGGGCGGGGACCGGGAAACCTTCCCCGCCCGGGATCTCACGCGGCCCTCACGCGGCCCTCACCCGGGATCTCACGCGGCGACCGGGACCGGCCGCCCGACCGGACGGTATTTGAACAGCAGTGCCGAGACCACGGCCAGCAGCGCCGAGCCGACCAGGCCGGTGATCCCCGCGACGGTGAACACCGGCGGTTCGGCCGCGTCACCGACGAGCAGCATCAGGCCCGCGGAGGCGTTCAGCGATCCGTGCCCGACGACCGCGGGCCAGACGCTTCCCGAATAGAGGCGGAGCCAGCCGAGCAGGGCTCCGAAGGTCACGCAGAAGACGATGAACATCGGCGCGGCCCACGCCTCGAGCTCGGGGTAGTTGTATCCGCGCAGGGTGAGCGGGAAGTGCCAGAGCCCCCAGATCACCCCGGACACCAGGAGCGCCCGCCAGGTGCCGAGCGGCGTCAGGCGCGGCAGCAGCCAGCCTCGCCACCCCCACTCCTCGCCGAAGGCCGCGACCGAGTTGACCACCGGGACGATCAGAACCATCGACGAGGCCTGCACGGCCACCAGGACTCCGGCCTCCACCGGGGGCGGCCCGCCCGGCGTGGCCGCCAGGCTCTCGCGGAACAGGCTGAACTCTCGCAGGTCGACGGAGAGCAGGCCGAGGGCGGCACTCAGCGCGATCGCGACGACGACCAGCGCGGGGATGCCGAACCAGGCCAGCGCGACCAGCGCGAGCGTACGGCCCCTGCTCCCGCCCGCCGACAGGCCCGTCCGCACGGCCCACTCGCGCCCGGTGGCGGGATCCCCGAACCGCCTGCCGCGCAGCCGGACGGCGAGGACCCCGAGCGTCGGGGTGAACATTATCGCCACCCCCATCGCCAGGAACACGGGCGTGCTGCTCGACGCGTCCGTCAGCCAGATGGGGAGGGCGAACAACCAGGACAGGCCGAACGCGACGAGCAGGAACAGCCACAGGTCAGGGGATCGGCGAAACATGACACCGCCTTCGGGGGCTTGGGCGCGGGAGAACGGGAGGAGCGGAAAGCAGCGGAGACGGCCACGGGAGGTCAGCGGGCGGCCGGCCCGGTGGACACCCGGTCCACGAAGGTGTTCAGCAGGGCGGCCCCGCTCTCGGCGTCGTCGATCGAGACGGCGAAGCGGCCACCGGAGACGTAGTCCACCACGAGGCACTCCCCGCCGCGGATCATGACCGTCACGGCCCCGGGCAGGCCCCTGATCCCCCAGCCTCCGACGTTGGACGGGAACCGCTCCTCCGACCAGGCCCGCTCCACCCGCTCGATCGGGATGTGCTTGCGGGGCAGGCGGAACGGCCCGTAGAAGAGCACGACGCCCTCCTCGGTGATCTGCACCCGCACCGAGCTGAAGGTCAGCGCCAGCAGGCCCGCCAGGAACATGATCGTCGCGGGGATCCACGGCGCGCCGTCGCCGCCGGCCAGGGCGAGCACGGCGAGCCCGAGGCCCGCGGCCAGGACGGAGCCGCCGAACGCGGAGAGCGGGCCGCTGCCCACCGAGGAGACCCACACCGCGCGCTGGCCCTGGCGGAGCGGGAGCCGCCGCGTGGGGACGGCGGTCGGCTCGGGACGGTCGTCGGGCCCCGGGCGGGCGGCGAGGGCGCCGAGCCAGCCGCCCAGCACCAATCCCGCGACCGCGAGCAGCGCCCCCCACCCCAGATCGGCGGCCCGCTCCCAGTCGGGCGCGTCGAGGTTGGCCACCAGCGTGACCGCCTGCAACCCCGGGAAGAACAGGCCGGCACCGCCCAGCAGGGCGCCGATCGCCATGCGGCTCGCCCTGCGCCTGAACATCGCGGTGTTGACGAGCGCGAACCCCAGGGCCCCGCCCGCGAGCAGCGCCCACAGGCCCGCCTGGAACAGCAGCGAGGCGGTGAACGGCATCGAACCGTCGGGGGCGCCGGACGGCCCCCAGTGCGTGGCGATCGGATCGGGCAGCCGGTCCCGCAGCGCCAGCGGCGCGGCGATCAGTGCGGCGGTCACCAGTGCGACCCAGCCGGCGGCGATGGACAGGAATCGGGCTCGCAAACCCACGTCGGTCACCCTTCCAAGGACCGGGCTCCCGGCCCGGTCACGACAGTTCCCTGATGAGCTCGATGACGTCGTCGTGGCGGTAGCCGTACTGGACCGCCTCGTCGAGCAGGGAGCGCAGCTTCTCCTCGATGACGCTGCGCGGGTTCGGGCGGCTGAGCACGCTCACGCCACGGCCCCGGCGGAACTCCAGCACCCCCTCGTCGCGCAGGTCCCGCAGGGCGCGCAACACCGTGTTGGCGTTGATGCCCAGCGCGGCGGCCAGGTCGCGAGCCGGCGGGAGCCGGTCTCCCGGAGCGTACGAACCCTCGGCGACGGCACGTCTGATCGCCTCGGCGACCTGCTCGTGCAGCGGCCGGGGATCGTTCAGATCCAAGGTGAGCAACATAGTGCTAGCGACATTAGCACCAAACCCTCGAATGGTGCCACTGCGAATAGCACCATCGGGCGGCAGGATTCGTAGGACGAACCCTCGTTTATGCGTACTGCGCCAGCCCGACTAGCATCGGCCTACGTGACCACTGTGCGGCTTACCCCAACTGACAACGCTGTCTCGTTCGATACCGACGCGCTGGTCGTCGGCGTCCACACCGGACCGGACGGTCTGCTCCCCGCTCCCGGGGCCGAAGGCCTCGATCAGGCGCTCGGCGGCAGACTCGCCGCCACGCTCGAGAGCGTGGGCGCCAAGGGTAAGCCGGGCGAGATCTCCAAGATCCCCACCTTCGGCTCGCTGACCGCGCCCCTGCTGGTCGTCGTCGGCCTCGGCGACGCCCCCGGCGACGGCTACGACGCCGAGGTCCTGCGCCGCGCCGCGGGCACCGCGGTCCGCGCCCTGGCCGGCACCGGCCGGGTGGCACTCGCCCTGCCCGCCGCGAGCGCGGAGCACGCCGGCGCCGCCGCCCTGGGCGGCCTTCTCGGCGCCTACTCGTTCACCAGGTACCGCACCGTGGGAGAGCAGAGCTCCCCGGTGGGCGAGCTGGCCGTGCTGAGCGACGCCGAGGGCGCCCAGGCCGCGATCGAGCGCGCCACCACGCTGGCCGAGTCGGTCTCGCTGGTCCGCGACCTGGTCAACACCCCGCCGTCGGACCTGTGGCCGGCCCGCTTCGCCGAGATCGCCGAGCAGGTGGGCACCGAGGCCGGCCTGTCGGTGGAGGTCCTGGACGAGAAGGCGCTCAAGGAGGGCGGCTACGGCGGCATCGTCGCCGTCGGCCAGGGGTCGGCCAACCCGCCCCGGCTGGTCCGCCTCTCCTACAGCCACCCCGAGGCCACCAAGAAGCTCGCGTACGTCGGCAAGGGCATCACCTTCGACTCCGGCGGCCTGTCGCTCAAGCCGACGGCCTCGATGGACTGGATGAAGTCGGACATGGGTGGCGCCGGCGCGGTCTTCGGCGCGCTCCTGGCGATCGCCAGGCTGGGCCTGAAGGTCAACGCGGTCGGCTACCTCTGCCTGGCCGAGAACATGCCGAGCGGCACCGCGCAGCGTCCCTCCGACGTGTTCACCAGCTTCGCGGGCAAGACCGTCGAGGTGCTCGACACCGACGCCGAGGGCCGCCTGGTCCTGATCGACGGCATCGCCCGCGCCGGGCAGGACGACCCCGACGTGATCGTCGACGTCGCCACGCTCACCGGCGCGCAGATCGTCGCGCTGGGCTGGCGGACGGCGGGCGTGATGGGCAACGACGACGACCTCCGCGCGGAGATCGTCGCCACGGCGGGCGAGCAGGGCGAGGCCGCGTGGCCGATGCCCCTGCCCGACGAGCTCCGCAAGGGGCTCGACTCCCCGGTGGCCGACATCGCCAACCTGCACCCCGAGCGTTTCGGCGGGATGCTGACGGCCGCCATCTTCCTGCGGGAATTCGTACCGGACGGGGTCCGTTGGGCACACATTGACATGGCTGGTCCCGCCTTCAACAAGGGCGAGGCCCACGGCTACACGCCGAAGGGCGGTACCGGGGCGATCACCCGGACGCTCGTCGGCCTCGCCGAACGCCACGCGGGCGAGCCCGTGCGGTAACCGTCGTCGCCGCGCAAGCGGGTCACAAGCAACCCAGACAAATGAAAAGATGCGGTTGCCGGGGTCAGGCCGAGGGCGGGCACCGGCACGGCGCCGAGCCGGGTTCGGCGGCGGCGTGGATGCGATCGAGGATCCGCGCGGCCGTCCAGGGCACGACGAGGGGCGCGACCGCGAAGACGGTATTCCGATCCGACAAGGAGCTTTCCTGTGGCTGATGGCAGCGGCCCCTACGACATCGTCGTCCTAGGTGGCGGTAGCGGTGGGTATGCCTGCGCTCTGCGGGCGGCCGAGCTGGGCAAGACGGTCGCGCTGATCGAGAAGGACAAGATCGGCGGTACGTGCCTGCACCGCGGGTGCATTCCCACCAAGGCGCTTCTGCACTCCGCGGAGGTCGCCGACGAGACGCGGGAGAGCGCGACCTACGGCGTCAAGGCCCGCTTCGAGGGCATCGACGTGCCCGCGGTCCACGCGTTCAAGGACAAGATCGTCACTCGCGCCTGGAAGGGTGTGCAGGGCCTTCTCAAGAGCAAGGGCATCACGATCATCGAGGGTGAGGGCCGTCTCGCGGGCCCGAACCGGGTGTCGGTGGGCTCCGAGGTCTACGAGGGCCGCAACATCGTGCTGGCGACCGGCTCCGCGCCCAGGTCCCTTCCGGGCCTGGAGATCGACGGCGAGCGGGTCATCACCAGCGAGCACGCGCTCAAGCTCGACCGGGTGCCCACCTCGGTGGTCGTCCTGGGCGGCGGCGTCATCGGCGTGGAGTTCGCCAGCGTCTGGCGCTCCTTCGGCGCCGAGGTGACGATCGTCGAGGCCCTGCCGCACCTGCTGCCCCTGGAGGAGGAGTCCAGCTCCAAGCTGCTGGAGCGATCCTTCCGCCGCCGCGGCATCAAGCAGGAGCTGGGCGTCTTCTTCGAGGGCGTCAAGACCACCGACACCGGCGTGGTCGTCAGCCTGGCCAACGGCAAGACCCTCGACGCCGAGCTGCTGCTCGTCGCGGTCGGCCGCGGCGCGGTCTCCGCGGGCATGGGCTTCGAGGAGGCGGGCATCGCGATCGAGCGCGGCACCGTCACGGTGAACGAGTTCTGCCAGACCAGCGTGCCCGGCGTGTACGCGGTCGGTGACCTCATCCCGACCCTGCAGCTCGCGCACGCGGGCTTCGCCGAGGGCATCCTGGTGGCCGAGCACATCGCCGGCCTGAACCCCATGCCGATCGACTACGACGGCGTGCCCAGGATCACCTACTCCGACCCCGAGGTCGCCTCGGTGGGCATCACCTCCGCCCAGGCCAGGGAGCGCGGCCACGAGATCGTCGAGCTGACCTACGACCTCGCGGGCAACCCCAAGAGCCAGATCCTGCAGACGCAGGGCGCCGTCAAGATCATCTCGGCGAAGGACGGTCCGGTGCTCGGGGTCCACATGGTCGGCCGCCGCATCGGCGAGCTGGTGACCGAGGGTCAACTGATCTACAACTGGGAGGCCCTGCCCTCCGAGGTCGCGCAGCTCATCCACGCGCACCCCACCCAGTCCGAGGCCGTCGGCGAGGCGATGCTGGCGCTGGCCGGCAAGCCGCTCCACGTCCACAACTAACGCAAGCCCTCACTCGGAACGCGAGAGAAGACAACCCATGCCGAAGTCCGTACAGATGCCCCAGCTCGGTGAGAGCGTCACGGAGGGCACCGTCACCCGTTGGCTGAAGAAGGAGGGCGAGCGCGTCGAGGCCGACGAGCCCCTTCTCGAAGTCTCCACCGACAAGGTCGACACCGAGATCCCCTCCCCGGCGGCGGGCATCCTCACGAAGATCGTGGTGGCCGAGGACGAGACCGTCGAGGTCGGCGCCGAGCTCGCCGTCATCGACGAGAACGGCACCGAGGGCGCTGCCGCCCCGGCGCAGGAGAAGGCCCCCGAGCCGGAGCCCGAGCCCGAGCCCGCTCCGCAGCAGCAGGCGCAGCCGGCCTCCTCGATCCCGCAGCCCGCTCCGCAGGCTCAGGCCCCGGCGCCCGCGCAGCAGGCCCCCGCCCCGGCGCAGCAGGCTCCGGCCCCGCAGCAGGCCCCCCAGGTCCAGGCTCCGCAGACCGTCCAGCCCTCCCAGTCCGCGCCGCCGTCCCCGATCGCGGCGTCCGAGCCCGTCGCGCCGCCGTCGGGCGACAGCCCGTACGTCACCCCGCTGGTGCGCAAGCTCGCCGGCGAGCACGGCGTCGACCTCGACGCGCTGACCGGCACCGGCGTCGGCGGTCGCATCCGCAAGCAGGACGTGCTGGAGGCCGCCCGCGACCAGCGCGAGCGTGCCGCCGCGGCCCAGGCCCCCCAGGCCCAGGCTCCGCAGGCCGCCGCCCAGGCTCCGGCCCAGGCGTCCACCCCGCAGGCCCCCGAGCCGGTCGAGGTGGACACCACGCTGCGCGGGCGCACCGAGAAGATGTCGCGGCTGCGCCAGACCATCGCCAAGCGCATGGTCGAGTCGCTGCAGGTCTCGGCCCAGCTCACCAGCGTGGTCGAGGTCGACGTCACCAAGATCGCGCGGCTGCGCGACCAGGCGAAGGGCGAGTTCCTGCGGCGCGAGGGCGTCAAGCTCTCGTTCACGCCGTTCTTCGCCCTCGCCACGATCGAGGCGCTCAAGCAGCACCCGAAGCTGAACGCCACGATCAACAGCGAGACCAACGAGGTCACGTACTTCGACGCCGAGCACCTGGCCTTCGCGACGGACACCGAGCGCGGCCTCATCGTCCCGGTGATCAAGGACGCGGGCGACCTCAACATCGCCGGGCTGGCCCGTAAGATCGCCGACCTCGCCGAGCGCACCCGCACCAACAAGGTGAGCCCGGACGAGCTGGGCGGCGGCACGTTCACGCTGACCAACACCGGCAGCCGCGGCGCGCTGTTCGACACGCCGATCCTCAACCAGCCGCAGGTCGGCATGCTGGGCACCGGCGCCGTCGTCAAGCGCCCGGTGGTCCTGGACACCCCCGAGGGCGAGGTCATCGCCGTCCGCTCGATGATGTACCTGGCGCTCAGCTACGACCACCGCCTGGTCGACGGCGCCGACGCCGCCCGCTTCCTGACGACGGTCAAGCGTCGCCTCGAGGAGGGCCGTTTCGAGAACCAGCTGGGCCTGAACGGCTAGTCACCCGTTCTCTCCCACCGGGCCGGTCCGCGATCTCGCGGGCCGGCCCGGCTCGTTCTCCCCCGGGCGCGGGCGGCTTCCCGCGTCTCGCCGGTACCGGGGGTCTCGGGGCCCGGTAGCCCTCCGAGAGCCCGCGGCGGTGACGCGAATCCGGTGGACGCCCGGTTTCCGAAGATCCGGGGGGAGGTCGATTACATTGGACGACATGAAGATCACAGTGACCGGGTCCTCGGGCCTGCTGGGATCGGCTCTGGTCAAGGCTCTGCGGGACGACGGCGCCCGGGTGGTCCGTTTGGTCAGGCGGGTGCCGAAGGGCGACGACGAGGCCTTCTGGAACCCGGCGAAGGGGGTCGTCGACCGGGAGGCGCTGGAGGGCGCGGAGGCGGTGATCCATCTCGCCGGCGCGGGCATCGGCGACCGGCGCTGGAGCGAGGACCACAAGCGCGAGGTGGTCGCCAGCCGGGTCGAGGGGACCAGGACCCTGGCGGGCGCGCTCGCGGGTCTGGCGGCGAAGCCCGCGGTGCTGCTGTCCGGCTCGGCGATCGGCTTCTACGGCGACACCGGGGACGTGGCGGTGGACGAGACGGCCCCGGCCGGTTCCGGGTTCCTCGCGCAGGATGTGGTGGTGCCGTGGGAGGCGGAGACGGCGCCCGCCGAGGAGGCGGGCATCCGGGTGGTGACGCTCCGTACCGGCCTGGTGCTGAGCGGGCGGGGCGGCATGCTGTCGCAGATCCTCCCCATCTTCAAGGTCGGGCTGGGCGCCCCGCTGGGGTCGGGGCGGCAGTACTGGTCGTGGATCTCCATCGACGACTGGGTGCTCGCCGTACAACACATCCTGAAAAATCCTGAAATCTCGGGCCCGGTGAATCTGACGGCCCCCGAGCCGGTCACCAACGCCGAGTTCACCAAGGCGCTCGGGGCGGCGCTGCACCGGCCCACGATGCCGCTGGCCGTGCCGGGCTTCGTGCTGCGCACGGCCCTCGGGGAGTTCGCCGAGGAGGGGGTGCTGACCGGCCAGCGGGTACTCCCGCGGCGCCTGCTCGACAGCGGTTACGCGTTCCGGCATACGCGTCTCAACGAGGCACTGGCCGCCGTACTCTAAGATCCCTGTTTTCGGCGTTCCGGCCGATGAGATCACTTGGGAGACAGACATGGGCAGCCCCGGGCAGTCGCACATCCTCGCGATCGGAGGCGGCTCGTTCCGCGCGTCCACGCGCCAGGGGATCATGGAGGCGAGCCCGCTGCTCAGGTACGCCCTCGACCTCACCGGCCAGGACCGGCCCCGCCTGGGCCTGCTCGCCACCGCCACCGGCGACGACGCGGAGTGGCTGCTGAAGATGTACGGCGCCTTCGGCGCGTGGGACGTCGAGGTCAGCCACCTGACCGTGTTCCCGATGACCAACGTCGAGGACCCGCGCGAGTGGGCGCTCGGCCAGGACATCATCTACGTCAGCGGCGGCAGCGTGGCCAACCTGGCGGCCCTGTGGCGGCTGCACGGCCTCGACGAGATCTTCGAGGAGGCGTGGCGGGCGGGCGTGGTGCTGGCGGGCCAGAGCGCCGGGGCGCTCTGCTGGCACGTGGGCGGCAACACCGACTCCTTCGGGCCGACGCTGCGGGTCTGGTCCGACGGCCTGGGCATGCTGCCCTACTCCTGCGGCGTCCACTACAACTCCGACCCGCAGCGCCGCCGGCTGCTGCACGAGGCGGTGGCCTCGGGCGAGCTGCCGGAGGGCTACGCCGCCGACGAGGGCGTCGCCCTGCACTACGTGGGCACCGAGTTCATCCAGGCCGTCAGCGTGCACCCGGACGCCTACGCCTACAAGGTCGAGCACGACGGGGCGGGCGGGGCCAAGGAGTTCCGCATCGAGCCTCGGCTTCTCACGTCTTAACCACGAACGGGTCAACTACTCTTGAGGCGTGAGTGACCTGGCAATCGTCCGTCTTGGCGTTGACTTCCCCTACGAGCAGGCATGGGATCTTCAGCGGCGCATCCACGCGCGCCGGGTGGCCGAGGAGATTCCCGACACCTGCCTGATGCTCGAACACGCGCCGGTCTACACGGCGGGCAGGCGCACCGCGCCGCACGAGAGGCCCTCCGACGGCACCCCGGTCGTCGAGGTCGACCGGGGCGGCCGGATCACCTGGCACGGCCCCGGCCAGCTGGTCGGCTACCCGATCGTGCGGCTCGGCGGCCCGCTCGACGTGAACGCCTACGTGAGGCTCCTGGAGGAGACCCTGGTGCACGTCTGCGCCGACTTCGGGGTCCAGGCGGGCCGGGTGGAGGGGCGCGGCGGCGTCTGGGTGGCCGGAGACCCCTCGCACGGCCTGCCGGACCGCAAGGTCGGCGCGATCGGCATCCGGGTCTCGGGCGGCGTCACGATGCACGGGTTCGCGCTCAACTGCTCCAACGACCCGAGCTGGTACAACCGGATCGTCCCGTGTGGCATCAGCGACGCCGGGGTCTCCTCGCTGTCGGCCGAGACCGGCCGCCGGATCGTGGTCGACGAGGTCCTGCCGTACGCCGAGAAGCACCTGGCGGAGGCGCTCGGCGCGCAGGCCTTCGAGCTGCCCGAGGAAGACCTGTTCCGGCGCTGACCCCGCACCGTCCTCAGGGTCGTTCTCCCCGCCTCCTCACCCACCGCGACCCGGGTCCGCCGCAACCCGCGGCGGGACATAAGCTGGTGAGGTGAGCGAGCGTGACGATATTTACCGCACCTCGATGTGCACCACCTCGGTCCCCCGACCGACGAAGGAGCTCGCATGACCGTCGCCCCCGAAGGGCGGAAGCTCCTCCGCCTCGAGGTCCGCAACGCCGAGACCCCCATCGAGAAGAAGCCCGACTGGATCAAGACCAAGTTCAGGGCGGGCCCGAACCATACCGAGCTCCGGGCGCTGGTCAAACGCGAGGGGCTGCACACGGTCTGCCAGGAGGCCGGGTGTCCCAACATCTCCGAGTGCTGGGAGGACCGCGAGGCCACCTTCCTCATCGGCGGCGACCAGTGCACCCGGCGGTGTGACTTCTGCCAGATCGACACCGGCAAGCCCAAGGCGTACGACACCGACGAGCCGCGTCGCGTGGCCGACTCGGTGCGGCAGATGGGGCTCAACTACGCGACCGTGACCGGTGTCGCCCGCGACGACCTGCCCGACGGCGGCGCGTGGCTGTACGCCGAGACCGCGCGGCAGATCCACGCGCTCCTGCCCGGGTGCGGCGTCGAGCTGCTGGTGCCCGACTTCAACGGCGACCAGGCCCAGCTGGAGGAGGTGTTCTCCTCCAGGCCCGAGGTGTTCGCGCACAACATCGAGACCGTGCCGCGGATCTTCAAGCGCATCCGGCCCGCGTTCCGCTACGACCGGTCCCTGGGAGTGATCGCCAAGGCCCGCCAGGCCGGTCTGGTGACCAAGTCCAACCTGATCCTCGGCATGGGCGAGGAGCGCGAGGAGATCATCCAGGCCATGCGCGACCTGCACGAGGCCGGGTGCGACCTGCTCACCGTGACCCAGTACCTGCGGCCCACCCCGCGCCACCACCCCGTCGAGCGCTGGGTGAAGCCCGAGGAGTTCGTGGAGCTGCAGAAGGAGGCGGAGGCCATCGGTTTCGCCGGAGTCCTCTCCGGGCCGCTGGTCCGTTCCTCCTACCGGGCGGGCCGCCTGTACAAGCAGGCCGTCGAGGCTCGCCAGCACGCCTGAGCCCCGGCTCCCCGAGCCCCGCGTGAAACCGGAAGGACCCCGCTCCCGAGCGGGGTCCTTCCGGTTTTCCGCCCTCGGCTCCCATCCGGCGTGGCCGGTCCGCGGGCCCTCTCCACCCGGGAAACGGGAAAGGGGACGGCGGGCCGCCCGGCGCCGGCGAACGCGTACGGTCACGGGCACCCGGCGGCTCCCCGTACCGGGACCGGCACTCGGCAGGTCACGTTTTCACTTCTTGAGCCCTGGATTTGTATCCTTCAGAACATGGCCAAGAAGCCCGAAGACTCAGAGCGCCCGGGGCGCATCAAGCAGCTCCGCATGATCGCGAAGATCATCAAGGAGGCCAACCCCAAGGGGATGCCGATCGTCTACGCCTCGGCGCTGGGCACGCTCGCGCTGTGCGTGGTGATCGGCCTGGTCACGGGCTGGTTCTGGTATCTCCTCTTCATCGGGATCATGCTGGCCCTGACCGTCGGGCTGGTGGTGTTCGGCCAGCTCGCCCAGAGGGCCCAGTACTCCATGCTGCACGGGCAGGTCGGCGCCGCCGCCGCGATCCTGCAGGGCATGCGCGGCAACTGGGAGGTCACCCCCGCCGTCGCCGTCACCCGCGACCAGGACATCGTGCACCGCGTGGTCGGCTACCCCGGCATCATCCTGGTCTCCGAGGGGCCGGGCAGCCGCGTGCAGAAGATGCTGGTGGCCGAGAAGAAGCGCGTCCAGCGGGTCGCGCTGGACGTCCCCGTCTACGACATCCAGTCCGGCGACGGCGACGGGCAGGTCCCGCTGGCCAAGCTGCAGCGGCATCTGATGAAGCTGCCCCGCAACCTCAAGAAGCCCGCCCTGTACGAGATCAACAACCGGCTGAAGGCCCTCCCGCAGACGCTGCCGATGCCCAAGGGCCCGCTGCCGCGCGGCGCGAAGATGCCGCGCCCGAAGATGCGCTGATGAGCCTCGCCGGGGTGGGCCGCCACCGGGTGGACGCCGCGGCCACCTCCCGGGCCAACCGCGGCTGGTGGGACGGCGCCGCCGACGAGTACCAGGCGGAGCACGGGGAGTTCCTGCGCGACGCCGGTTTCGTCTGGGGCCCCGAGGGCCTGGACGAGGCCGACGCCCGCCTGCTGGGCGACGTCGCGGGCAGGGACGTGCTGGAGATCGGCTGCGGCGCCGGGCAGTGCGGGCGCTGGCTGGCCGGGCAGGGCGCCAGGGTGGCCGCCTTCGACCTGTCCTTCCGGCAGCTCCAGCACTCCGGCCGGATCGACCTGGAGGCCGGGTCCGCGCTGCCGGTGGTCCAGGCGGACGCGGAGGCGCTGCCCTTCGCCGACCAGACGTTCGACCTGGCCTGCTCGGCCTACGGCGCGCTGCCTTTCGTGGCCGACGCCGGGGCCGTCCTGGCCGAGATCCACCGGGTGCTGCGCCCGGGGGGCCTGCTGGTCTTCTCGGTGAGCCACCCGATCCGCTGGGCCTTCCCCGACGACCCGGGCCCCGCCGGGCTGACCTCCGACCGCTCCTACTTCGACCGTTCCGCGTACGTGGAGATCGGCGAGGACGGGCGGCCGTCCTACGTCGAGCACCACCGCACGATGGCCGACTGGGTCGGGCTCATCACCGCGTCGGGGCTGGTGCTGCGGGGGCTGGCCGAGCCCGAGTGGCCGCCGGGCCATGACCGCGAGTGGGGCGGCTGGAGCCCGCTGCGCGGCCGCCACCTGCCCGGCACCGCGATCTTCACCTGCGCGCGGTAGACGACCCGCGCACGGCAAGGCGTGCGGAACCCCGCCGAGTGACCCGGCGGGGTGGACCGCTCACGCCGGACGCGCCCTAGCGGTCGCCACCGGCGTTCACGACCAGCCCGCCGAGGGCCTCGAAGGTGGTGAAATCCCCGGCGGAGACGAGGTTCTTGGTCACGGCGACCGCGATCCCGGTGGCCGTGTCGGCGTACGCGGCCGATCCGCCGCTGCCCGCCATGCCGAACAGGGTGAGGCTGTCGAGAGTCCCGGTGGCGCCGAGGGCGTACCCGAGGGACCTGGTGGCCGGGAAGGCGGTGACCTCGTCCACGCCGCCGAACTCCACCGTGGTGATCTCGCGAAGCCGTTCCGGCGAGACGAGCCGGACGCCGTCCACCTCGCCCAGCAGGGCGGCGTACATGCGGGCCACGGCGCGGGCGGACATGGTGCCGCCCGCCGGGATGTCGGAGGTCAGCACGTCGGCGCGGTTGCCGAAAGCGGCGTCGGGCATCGCCGCCATCGGCGCCGCCGTGTAGCCGTCCACGACCCTGAAGAACGGGATGTCCGCGAACATCGTCTCCGCGGACATCCCCTCGGGCATCTCGAAGTCGCTCGGCGCGTCCTCCAGGCGGGCCAGCCTGCCCAGCTCGGACTCCGGGACGCCGAAGAACAGCTCGTCCGCCACCCCCAGCGGCCCGGCGACCTCCTCCCGCAGGACCTGGGAGATCGGCGTGCCGGTGGCCCGGCGGACGATCTCACCGACGATGTAGCCGAACGACTGGGGGTGGTAGCCGCTCTTGGTGCCCGGCTCCCACCAGGGCCTGGCGCCGGCGATCGCCGCGCACATCCCCTCCCAGTCGCACAGGTCCTCCGGGGTGGTGTCCACCGGTACGCCGGGCACGCCCGTCGAGTGGGTCAGGGCGTGCCGCACGGTCGCGCGCTCCTTGCCGTGGGCGCCGAACTCCGGCCACAGCTCGACGATCGGCGTGTCGTAGCCGAAGACGCCCCGCTCCACGAGCACGTGCGCCACGGTCGAGGTGACGCCCTTGCCGGTCGAGGCGCTCCAGAACGGCATGTCCGGCGTGACGAGGCGCCCGGTGGCCGAATCGGCGACGCCCGCGACGACGTCGACCACCTGCTCGCCGTGCCGGTACGCGGCGACCTGCAGGCCCCGCTCGGCCCCGGACTCCACCAGCTTGTCGGCCGCTTCCTGGACCCGCTTCTGCATGTCGTTCACGGTCTTTCCCTTCGCGATGAGGTGTGTGACCCGTATGACGGCCGGACTCCGGGAAAGGAATCGGTCCGGGGACGGGAAATCGGTCCGGATCCCGGGAACGGGAGATCAGCGCGAGGATCGCCGGGAGATCGCGAGCAGGACGGCGGGCTCCCGCCCGGGATTGCGCAGCGCTCGCACCGGCAGCCCGTCCAGCCACAGCACGTCGCCGCGCCGGAAGGCCCGGTGATCACCGTCGGAGCAGACCAGCTCGATACGCCCGCGCTCCAGCAGGACGATCGCCCCCCGCCACTCGGCCCCGTCGTGGACGCGCGAGCCGCCGGGCTCGACCACGACCCTCCGCACGTCGAACGACGGCCCGGACCGTTCGGCAGGCGAGGGCGCCGGGTTCTCACCGGCGCCCGTCACAGCGTCTGGGGAAGATCGAAGGTCGGGAAGAGCTCGGCGCCGAAGGTCGTGATCTGGGTGACCAGCCCGGCCTCGACCCGCAGGACCCCAAGCCACGAGCCGTGGTACTCGGACTCGCCGGCACGTTTGACGTACGCCGCCGCCGCGGGCTGCCGGTTGGCGCGGGTGGGCAGGACGCGCCAGTCGCCCCACGCCTCGGGGCCGATCATCGCCGGACGCCACGCGTCGACGATCGCCGGCCCTCCCAGGATCCAGATCGACGCCGGTGGCATCGACTGCCACGCGTCCGCGCGCAGCACCCCGGCCAGGATGGCGGGGTCGGCCTGCTCGACGGCGTCGATGTAGCGCTGCAGCACCGCGCGCTCCTCACCGGTCGGATCCGAGGACGGCGCCCACTCCAGCCGTCGCGCCGGCAGGTTCTCCCGCATCGTCGACCGTGCCCGCTGCAGGGTGCTCTTCACCGAGACGACGCTCACCTCCAGCAGCGCGGCGGTCTCCTGCGCCGACCAGCCGAGGACGTCGCGCAGGATCAGCACCACCCGTTGCCGGGGAGGCAGGTGCTGGATGGCGGCCATGAACGCCAGCTCGATCGTCTCCTTGGCGACCACGGCGGCGTCCGGCTCGGCGCCGGCGGGCGCGACCGGCTCCAGGAGCCGGTCCGGGTAGGGGCGCAGCCAGAAGACCTCGGTCGGCGACGGCGACGGCACGCCGGGAGTGGCCAGCACCGGCGCCTCGCGCGGGCGCGGGCGGCGCGGGTGGCGGTCGAGGAGGTCCAGGCACGCGTTGGTCGCGATCCGGTACAGCCAGGCCCGGAACGTCGAACGCCCCTGGAAGCTCTCCCGCTTGCGCCAGGCGCGCAGGAACGTCTCCTGCACCATGTCCTCCGACTCCTCGAACGAGCCGAGCATCCGGTAGCAGTGCACCCGCAACTCCCGCCGGTACCTCTCCGCGAGCGCGCCGAACGCCGGCTCGTCACCCGCCAGCGCGGCGGCCAGGACCTCGCCGTCCTCCACCGGTTCCCGGCCTGTCTCGTCCCTGGTCACGACCTCGTACCTCCCCTACGGCGTCCCGCCCGGCGCGGCCGCCCCCGGTATGACGGCCATCGGCCGGGAAAGGAATCGGCGCCGGCCCCGGTTCCCCCCTCCCGGACCGCGGGATCCGGCACGAGCCCGGGAACGGGCGGCGATCCGGGAGCCGAAACGGGCACGGGCACGGGCACGGGGCGAGGGTAGTGCGGACGCGATCACGAGCGCGAGCACGGGCGAGAAGAGCGCGGGCGCGATCACGAGCACGGACGAGGAAATGCGGGCGTGGAGCCGACGCCGGGGAGGTGGGAACGGGAAGCCGGATGCTGCGGGGCCGGCTCAGATGCGTACGACCACGGTGTTCGCCGCGCGGTCGTGCAGGCCGCGCTGGTCGCGGTCCCAGACGAGTGCGGGCACGGCCAGGCAGAGCAGGAAGGTCCGTACCAGCACGGCGACGAAGCGGGGGGCGCCGCCACCGAGCGCGGCGACCCTGACGCCGAGCAGGCGCATCCCGAAGGTCATGCCCATGGTGCCCACCAGCAGGAGGTATTCGGCGGCGAGGATCAGGACCGGCACCCAGGGCGCCCCGGTGGGGTCGATCCGCAGGAGCCCCTGGGTGATGGCCCAGGTGCAGATCAGCCAGTCGATCACGATGGCGCCGATCCTGCGGCCGAACCCGGCCACCGAGCCGCTGCCCTCCCTGGGCAGCCCGAGCCGCTCCCCCGGGTAGCCGAGATCGACTCCGGCGGACCTGACGCCGCCGAGCCAGGTCTGCGTCCAACGCGGCTGCTTGCTGCTCATGCCCCCAACGGTAGCCGCCCGGGACGCCGCCCTCGCATTCGCCCGCACCCCCTACCGGCTACCGGTATCACGCGAAAGCCGTGGATCATGTGTGCCGGCATCCCCCGAGATCCCTGGAGAACCCCCGTGTCTGACATCGACGACATCGACGAGCGTTTCAAGGCGCTCACGGCGCAGATCGACGAGCGGGAACGCAGGCGGATGAGCAGGGCCGCCGTCCAGGAGCGGGCGCGGCACCCCCGCCTCCGGCGGCGCCGGAGGCTGCGGAACGCGGCGATCGCCGTGGCGGTCCTGGTGGCGGCGGCCGGGGTGTTCGTCTCCTACCGGCCGGATGTCGTCGACCAGGTCCGCACCGTCATGGATCCCTCCTCCCGCGCCGAGGACGGCACGCCCCTGGGAACCTCCGGGAACTGACGCCGGGGACGTGAAACTCGAGTAAAGGAAAGACCTCTCATACCCGTCCAGAGCGGACTTGAGGACTACCGTGGAGGCGATGTTCGCTTAACACGGGTGAAACAAACGAGACACGGGACGGTAACGGCGCAGGCATACTTTCGGGCTGTTAGCCCGTCCCATGGGAGGTTCGCGTGTTCAACTCCGCCGACGACGTCCTGAAGTTCATCAAGGACGAAGGGGTGCAGTTCGTTGACGTCAGGTTCACCGACCTGCCGGGGACGACGCACCATTTCACGTTCCCCTCGGAGAATTTCGGGGCCGGTGTCTTCACCGACGGCCTGATGTTCGACGGCTCGTCGATCCGCGGGTTCCAAGCCATCCACGAGTCGGACATGCTGCTGCTGCCCGACCCGTCCACGGCCGTGCTCGACCCGTTCAGGCAGCACAAGACGCTCAACATCAACTTCTTCGTGCACGACCCGCTGACGGGCGAGGCCTACAGCCGCGACCCGCGCAACGTCGCCCGCAAGGCGGAGGAGTACCTCAAGGGCACCGGCATCGCCGACACGGTCTACTTCGGCCCCGAGGCCGAGTTCTACATCTTCGACGACGTGCGGTTCGAGACCAACGCCCACTCGAGCTACTACCACATCGACTCGATCGAGGGCGCCTGGAACAGCGGTAAGGCACAGGACGGCGGCAACCTCGGTTACAAGCCGCGCTTCAAGGGCGGCTACTTCCCGGTCCCGCCGATGGACCACTTCACCGACCTGCGCTCGGAGATGGTCCGCAAGCTCATCGACGCCGGGATCGACGTCGAGATGCAGCACCACGAAGTGGGCACGGCCGGTCAGGCCGAGATCGACTTCCGGTTCAACACGCTGCTCAAGTCCGCCGACACCCTGATGCTGTACAAGTACATCGTCAAGAGCACGGCCCTGGAGCACGGCCACACGGTCACCTTCATGCCCAAGCCGATCTTCGGTGACAACGGCTCCGGCATGCACTGCCACCAGTCGCTCTGGAAGGACGGCGAGCCGCTCTTCTACGACGAGGTCGGCTACGCGGGCCTGTCCGACACCGCCCGCTACTACATCGGCGGCCTGCTCAAGCACGCCCCGTCGCTGCTGGCGTTCACCAACCCGACGGTCAACTCCTACCACCGCCTGGTGCCCGGCTACGAGGCCCCGGTCAACCTGGTCTACTCCCAGCGCAACCGCTCGGCGTGCATCCGCATCCCGATCACGGGCTCCAACCCGAAGGCCAAGCGCATCGAGTTCCGGGTCCCCGACCCCTCCTGCAACCCGTACTTCGCCTTCGCCGCCCAGCTCATGGCGGGCATCGACGGCATCCGCAACAAGATCGAGCCGGTCGAGCCGGTCGACAAGGACCTCTACGAGCTTCCCCCTGAGGAGGCCCGCAACATCCCGCAGGTCCCGGGATCGCTGTCGGACGTGCTCGCGGCCCTGGAGGCCGACCACGAGTACCTGCTGGAGGGCGGCGTGTTCACGCCGGACCTGATCGAGACCTGGATCGCCTACAAGCGCGAGAACGAGATCGACCCGATCCGCCTGCGCCCGCACCCGCACGAGTTCGAGCTCTACTACGACGTCTGAGCCATTGAGCTTCTGACCTGGAGAAACACTGACAGTTGATCTGTCGGGGCACATCCAGGGCACTCAGGCATCCCGCGAAAGGCCGTCGGTCGTCCCTCCGCTGAGGGCACGCTCGGCGGCCTTTCGCATGCCCCCGACGGCATGAATTCCGTGTAGGCCCGCGGCGTGAACCCGGGACAGACGAGCGACTCCGCGAAAGCCGAGGGACATCAACGGGGTGAACCGGCGAATGTGATCATGTTCGCCGATGAAACTTACATCGGCGAATGTGATTCACCGATGCTGATGTAAGCGGCCTCTTCCCTCGACCTGCCCGGAATACGGGCTGTCCGGTGCGCCGCGAGCACCGCGTGGAGGATTGCGCCGGGCCGCCGGCAACCGGCGCGGCGACGGAGACACCGGCCCCTGGCCTGGCAGATCGGGCCCACGAGCCACCAGGTCCTGCCGTACGCATGACCGGCGAGGTCCCCCCGTGACCCGCGGGAATTCCACCATGTCGCGAAGGATCCTCCGGCATCGCGACATTGGAGTGGACGAGGATGCGCATTCCTCCGCTCCATCGACTATTGCGAGACACCTTCGTTAATGGGACATTACCCCCAGACATCATTCGGCATACGTCATACGTTACGAGATGGTAACGCCACGTTTGCCACGGATTCTTAGGGCGTGTCATGAGGAGACCTCTCGCCGGCGGCGACCCTCGTCAGCGCGGTGCCGGGGCGGACGGCCAGGGCTTCTTCAGTACCGGCGAGCTCGTCCTTCGCGTACCGGAGGGCACATGAGCCGTCTGTGGCGAACGCTCGGCGCGCGAGACCGGCCGGCACCGCCCATCCCGCGGCAAGGACATCCGGTCTCACCGACAAGTCCGCCGAAGCCCGCGCTCTGCCGGCGATCGCCGCGCATGGCGTGAGGGCGGCCGGCCCCTCGGCCCGGAAAGATGCACGGCCCTCCGATCGATGTCCCCAACCGCAAGACAGGCGCCGCGTCCGCGCGATGGCACACCCCGACGAGTCCTGCCACGGCGGGGTGATCGCGCGGCGAACACTCTGCTCGGAACCAGCGAAAGGAACAGAGCGTGAAGTCAGCCTTGTCCACCACCGGGAAGGCGTTAGCGGCGCTCGCGGTGTTCGTTGCCGCCGTGCTGCTGCCGACCTTCGCAGGTAGTACCCCGGCCTCGGCAGCGGTCCAGGCGACCTACTACGTCGCCCCCGACGGCAACGACGCCAATCCTGGAACGATCACGTCACCGTTCAGGACCCTGCAGCGCGCGAGGGACGTCGTTCGTACGGTGAACGCCAACATGACAGGCGACATCTACGTGTATCTCCGCGGGGGCAACTATTCGGTCAGCAGCACGATCGACTTCACGCCGGCCGACTCCGGCACGAACAATTACCGGGTCATATACGCCGCGTACCAGAACGAGACGCCGATCCTCAGCGGAGGCGTTCAGGTAACCGGATGGACGCAGCACAGCGGCAACATCTGGAAAGCCCCGCTGAACCGGAGCAACAAGCTCCGCGCGCTCTACGTCAACGACAAGCGGGCGTACATGGCCTCTAAGACAATAGGATCGGCGGGGTGCACCGGAACCTACAACATCACGGCGGGGCAGGCGTCCTGGGCGTGGGAATCGGGTTCGCAGTGCGCGGGAGCGAAGTACGGTCTGAATGATTTTCCGGCCATCGCCGGCAATCAAGACGACATCGAAGTGGAGACGGGGACGACCTGGACCACGGCCATCGTGGGAGTCCGGCAGGTCACCTCTGACGGCACGAACCGTATCGCTCAGTTCCAGCAGCCGGGAGCGGCCATCGCCCAGGGCGCCTTCAACGGGAACGCCCAGGTCGGCGGCACCCACAAGGTGATGAACGCCTACGAGTTCCTGGACACGCCGGGCGAGTTCTTCTTCGACAAGACGAGCCGGACGGTGTACTACTACAAGGCGAGCTCCGAGAACATGGCGACCGCCACGGTTTTCGCACCGAACAACGTGTCCACCATTCTCAAGGTCGCCGGCACCTCCACGAGCGCTCGCGCCCGGAACATCACGTTCTCCGGCCTCACGGTCCAGCACTCCGACTGGAACCTGTTCAACGTGGCCGGCTCGGCGTTCAAGCAGGCCCAGCAGGGCAATCTCGGCGCGCAGGCGTATGCCAAGCAGAACTTCCACGTCTATTACTACCGCAACGTCGACATGGCGCCCGGCATCATTCAGATCGACAACGCCGACGGGCTCGTCCTGCAGAACAACCGGGTACAGCACACCGGCGTCGACGGAATCAACATGGTCAACGACGTGGTGAACACGCAGTTGATCGGGAACTACACGAACGACATCGCCGGATCCGCCATCGCCGTGGGCCACCCCCAGCATGTCTACATCGGGGACCACACCGCGACGAATCGCGAGAAGTATCCCGCTCAGGTCGAGGGAGCGCCCAAGAACATCGAGATAAAGAACAACTACATCTACGACAGTGCCGTGTTGTTCAACGGGCACAGCCCCATCTCGGCGTACTTCGCCGACGGCCTTTCCATCAAGAACAACCGCATCGAGAAGACCCCGTGGTCCGGTGTGACGCTCGGTTGGGGCTGGTGGAACTTCGACGGCTCGTCAGGCTCGATCGCGCCCAACCGGCCGACCACCACGGCGAAGAACAACACCATCAGCCACAACCACTTCATCGACACGGTGCAGCGCCTGAGTGACACGGCTCCTGTCTACACGCTGGGCAACCAGCCGGGAACCACGATCACCAACAACTACATGCAGGGCGTCCCGTCCGGTCACAAGTACGGGCTCCACCCGGACGAGGGCTCGGGGAACATGACCTTCCGCGACAACGTCCTGAGCGTGGACAAGAACATCACCTGGCTCATCAACTCCGACGACTTCGGGCGCAAGCACGACCTGAGCATCACGCAGACCTACGGCCCCATCAACAAGGTCTCCAACAAGAACCTGCCGAACAGCACGATCCAGGACATCCTCGTGTCCTCCGACTACGTCTGGCCGTCGCAGGCCTACGGCATCGCCGTGAACTCCGGGCTCGAGGACGCGTACAGGAACATCATCCCCCAGAGCAATCTCTCCCTGCCGGACTACGTCCTGCCCGCCAGCACGTTCGTCGCGGCCGGTACGACGTCGATTCCCATCCGGAGCGCCGGGGACGCGAGCAAGTCGGTCTGGCTGGCCCCCTCGGGCACGACGTCCTTCACCGCCGGCAACACGATGACCAGGGCGACCGGAACCGCGACCTCCATCGCCGTTCCGACGTCGGCCGGTGAGTACCGGCTCTACGTCGTGGACGCCCAGGGGAACCGGTCGGCCGAGTCGAAGTCGCTCGTCAGGCAAGGAAACGGCGGCGGAAGCGGCCAGACCGGCACGATCGTGGGCGGCCAGTCGGGTCGATGCGTGGACATCAGCGGCGGCGCCGCGACCAACGGCGCCCAGGCGCAGCTGTGGGACTGCAACGGCGGCACCAACCAGCGGTTCACCTACACCTCCGGCAAGCAGCTGCAGGTGTTCGGCAACAAGTGCCTGGACGCCTACGGGCAGGGCACCGCCAACGGCACCCAGGTGATCATCTGGGACTGCAACGGCCAGACCAACCAGCAGTGGAACCTCAACTCCAACGGCACCGTCACCGGTGTGCAGTCCGGGTTGTGCCTGGACGCCAACGGCGGCGGCACGGCCAACGGCACGAGGGCCATTCTGTGGGCGTGCAACGGCGGCGCGAACCAGCAGTGGAGCCTGCGCAGCTGACGTGAGGTCTCTACCGGGCCGCGGACGGTCATACGCGCACCGTCCGCGGCCCACCCCGCCGATGGCCGGGATTCCGTCCGAAGGCGTTGCGGCCCCCGTACGAGACGGGGACGACTTCGAATTTTTCCCTGTGAAAGTCTTTTGAACCGGGACGATCCAGCCTGCCCAGAAGGTGAGCGTTAGGTCGGCCTACGGCTGGGTGTGGCCAACACCGCATTCCCTCCCGGCGTTAGATCATCGCCGGACGGGACAGAGAGGTAGGGCCGGACACCGACGCGTCCGGCCGAGGACCAGCACCTGGAGGTTGTGCATGCTTGCTCAGACCACGCGGAAGGCGGCACTGGTCGCCGCGACGGTGGCGGCGCTCGTCGGCCTGGTCGGCGGTTGCGGGGGCGGCGGGGACGACGACGGGGACGACGGTCCCGACGTCGTCAACACGACCGGCCCCGGCGTGGACGACGACGGCGGCACGGACGACGACGGGGACGACAACTGACGGCCGCCCCGCGAGGCCACGGGCCGGTTGCGCCTCCACATCGCGCCCCGGCACCACCGCGACCCGCGTGCCCCGCACGCGGGTCGCCGCATGTCGCGATGCCCGCCACCCGCTCGTCCCGGCCGTGACGGCCCGATCCTCCGTTTCGAAGTCCTGAGGCCACGATCGGCGATTGCCACCAAGCCCTCACAATGCGCGTCAAAAGCACGTACGCCGCGCATCACCGACTTATTGGGCAGACTGGTCATGGCTCACAGGGACCGACCAGGCGAGGTGACGTGGCGGCGCTCCGGGACGAGGAGGCGTATCTCAGGCCTCCCCTGGCCGGGGAGCGGCATTCCGTCCCCCGCAGACCCCTCGAACCCCTCGAACGCTACCGGTTCCCCGGACGTCACGGTCTCTCCCGGCTCCTCTCCGGCCTTCCCTGGCTTTCCGGTCCTCCCGGGCGCCACGACCCTCATCGGCGCCGCAGGCAGGCCGCGGCGGCCGTGCTCCTGGGAGCGTTCCTCCTCCTGAGCGCCTCCGCCTGGATACCGACCCGGCCCGTCACCCCCAACCGGATCACCGCCATCGCGTACGCGATCGAGGCCGGGCAGCACCAGCCCGGCTGGTGGGGTGGGGAGATCCCCTACTCCTGGGGCGGCGGCCACGACAAGGACCCGGGCCCCTCCCTCGGCACCTGCCAGGGCTACCGGGGGTCGATCAAGCCCTGCCCGGCCACCAGGACCCTCGGGCTCGACTGCTCCGGGCTCGCCCGCTGGGTCTACCACCTCGCCTACGGGCGCGACGTGCTTGGACCGGGTAACACCGACGACCACGTCAAACGACTCAAGAAGATCCCCGCCGCCATGGCGAGGCCGGGGGATCTCGTCTTCTACGGCAAGGTCGGCAAGCGTAAAGTCAGGACCCACCACGTCGGCATCTATGTCGGCCAGGGCAAGATGATCAATGCGCGGAGGACCGGGACCGAGGTGCGGATCGATCGCGTAGCGGCCGTCGACGACCTCGCCGGCTACTTCCGTTACACGAGGACCCTCTGAGGTCCCGCGAAAACGGCACAGCGGGAACCCCCGCCGTTCACTAGGAGAGATATGCGCCTGGGCGTCATGTTCGACCGTGACCTTCCCCCCGAGTCACTCATCCCCTTCTGCCGCCATCTGGACGCGGCCGAGGTGGACGACGTCTGGGTGGTGGAGGATCTCGGCTGGACCGGGGCCGTCTCGTCGGCGGCCACCGCGCTCGCCGTCACCGAGCGCCTGCGGGTGGGCATCGGGATCACCCCGGCGCCGCTGCGCAACCCGGCCCTGCTCGCCATGGAGCTGGGCAACCTGGCCAGGCTGCACCCGGGCAGGCTCGCGGCGGGCATCGGGCACGGCGTCCAGGACTGGATGCGCCAGGTGGGCGCCCTCGCGCCCTCGCCGCTGGCGTTGCTGGAGGAGACGATCACGGCGGTGCGGGGGCTGCTGCGCGGCGAGACGGTCACCCTCCAGGGCAGGGCCGTGCGGCTCGACGGGGTGAGCCTGGTGCATCCCCCCGCCGTCGTACCGCCGGTGCTGGCCGGGGTGGTGCGACCCCGCTCGCTGGAGCTGTCGGGACGGGTGGCGCAGGGCACGATCCTGCCCGAGGGGGTCGGTCCCCGGCAGATCGAGGACGCCCTGAAGCTGACCGGCGAGGGCGATCACGAGATGGTGGTCTTCGTGAACCTCTACCTCGGTGACGACCCCACGGTGGTCACCGCCCTGGCCGAGGGCACCGCCGGGTTCCTGAAGGTCGCCCCGGAGGAGGTCGTGATGGCGGTGGGCTCTCCCGAGGAGGCCGCCGACCAGGTCAGATCCCTGTGGGAGGCGGGTGCCCGCACGGTCGTGGTCCGCCCGTACGGACCGGACCCGCTCCCCCAGGTCGACCTGCTCCTGGGAGAGCTCCGCTAGGAGCGGTCGCCCCGGACGCCGGTGAGGCGGCGCAGGACGTCCCACCAGAACGAGGCGCCGAACAGCAGCGCGACCATGGTGAGCAGGTAGCCGGGCCAGTGCCCGGGAGCGATGAGCCGGTCCCACCAGGCTCCGCCGTTCCAGTGGAAGGACGGATCGGCGGAGCCGTCGGGCGGGATCGTGATGCTCACGATCGCGTGATCGAAGATCTTGACCAGCGCCGGGGAGCTGAGGGACTCGGTCACGCACTGGTACGGCTCGGCGAGGCCGATCTCGCCACCGGCGCACTTGTCCTTCAGCGCGGCGTACCCGTCCCCGCCGCCGCCCGCGATGGCGCTCACCCCCGCGCGGTAGGCGTTGTCGCGCAGCAGGGTCTTGCCGTACTCCAGCGCGTCCATGCTGAACGCCAGCGTCAGCACCACGCCCAGCGCGAACACCACCCACTTCACGTAGCGGGCGTAGAGCGTGGACAGGCGCTGCATCTCCCCGTTGAACCAGTCCTCGACGCCCTTGCGGAACCTCGGCAGGTCCCGCTGGGCGCCCTCCCAGACGCCCTTGAGGTGGCCCGCGAGCGGGCTGTTGATGGCCTCCAGCTTGGCGAGCAGGCCGTCGATCCCGCCCTCCTCGGCGGCGACCAGCTCCATCACGGCGCCGGAGAACCGCTCGGGCGGGATGTTGGCGATGCTGGTACGGGCGCCCTTGGGGTGGTCGATCTCCTGCAGCCGCTCGTACAGCCGCGCGGTCATGTCCACCGGCGGCGCGAGCCTCTCCGGCGCTTCCCCGGCGCCGGGCCCGCCGCCCGCGGAAGAGCCGGGAGAGCCATCGGTGCCCACCCCCTCGGCGGCCTCCCCCGCGGCGCTCTCCGGGGCGATCCCCTCGGCGACCTCCTCGGCGATCTCCTCCGAACCCCTCTCCGCGGCCGCCTGGGCGGCCAGGACCGTGGCCGCGTCGACCCGCATCGGCTCGACCACCGCGGGCGCGGGGTCGGAGCTGTGCACCGGGCGCGGATCGTCCTTGGAGAAGGGCAGCTTCGCGAAGACGTCGGCTATCTTCGACGGGATCCACGACCTGCCGTCCTCCGAGCCGTCCAGGGTGTCCCTGAGGTAGGCCCACAGGAACTTGCTGCGGATCCCGAGCAGCCGGACGAAGGCCTCGTTGATCCCGCTCACCAGGAGCGACAGGAGCAGAAAGGCCAGGATCAGGCCGATGGCCAGATCAATGTAAACGGATATCAAATGGATCACCCGGACCGTTGATACACGGACGCCCCCGGTGGCGCAACGCGATCACCGAAACAGGTCGGTTTTCGTGACCGGGAGGACGCCCGCGCGAACGGGCGCGGGCGCGCGGGTCAGTCCTCGTAGAAGCGGGTCAGTCCTCGTAGAAGACGCGCTCCACGACCCGGCGGGCGCGGCGGGTGGCACGGCGGTAGTCGTCCACGAAATCCTCCGTACCGTCGGGCGGGTAGCCGAGGGCGCGGGCGATGAGCGTGCGCTCGCGGGCGTCCACCGGGATCGCGTCGGAGGCGCGGCCCCTGACCACGACGATGGCGTCGCGGATGCGCGAGGCGAACCGCCACGCCTCGGCGAGCACGGCCTCGTCGGCCTCGGACAGCAGGCCCTCCGCGACCGCCGCGCCCAGCGCCTCCAGGGTGCGGGTGGTCCGCAGCGACGGCCGTGACCCCGCGTGCCGGAGCTGGATGAGCTGGGCCACCCACTCCACGTCGGACAGCCCGCCGGGACCGAGCTTGGTGTGCAGCGCGGGATCGGTGCCGCGGGGAAGGCGTTCGGCCTCCATCCGGGCCTTGAGCCTGCGGATCTCCAATACGGCCGCGTCGGAGATGCCCCCCTCGGGGTAGCGCAGCGGATCGGCCAGGTGCAGCAGCCCGACGCCGAGCTCGGCGTCCCCGGCGGAGAAGCGGGCGCGCAGCAGCGCCTGCGACTCCCACGGCGACGACCACCGCTCGTAGTAGGCGGCGTAGGAGGCCAGGGTACGGACCAGCGGTCCCGCCTTGCCCTCGGGGCGCAGGCCGGGGTCGATGAGCAGCGGCGGGTCGGGGGCGGGCAGGGCCAGCAGGCGACGCAGCTCGTTGGCCACCTCGAACGCCGTCTCGGTGGCCTGACGCTCCGGCACGCCCTCCAGCGGCGAGTGCACGAACATCACGTCGGCGTCACTGCCGTACGAGGACTCGATCCCGCCCAGGCGGCCCATCGCGATCACCGCGAACCTCGTGCCCAGCGGGGTGCGGCGCTCCATCTCGACCTTGTCGATCGCGGCGTCGAGCGCGGCCTGGATCGTCACGTCGTTGAGCCCGGACAGCGTCTGGCCGACCTCCTCGATGCCGATGATCCCGGAGAGGTCGGCGACGGCCGTACGGAACAACTCCCTGCGGCGCAGCGCCCGGACCGCGGCCACCGCGCCCTCGGCGTCCCCGGGATGGCGGGCGACCACGGTCCGCGCCTCGGACAGCACCGCCTCGACGGGCCTGGGGGCCAGTTCCGCGTCCGAGCCGAGCATCGCGACCGCCTCGGGGGCGTTCATCAGCAGTCCCGTCACGTAGCGGCTGGTACCGAGCATTCTGGCCAGGCGCGACGCCACGGCGGTCTCGTCGCGGAGCAGCCGCAGGTACCAGGGGGTGGAGCCGAGCTTGTCGGAGATCTGGCGGAAGCCGAGCAGGCCGGCGTCGGGGTCGGGGGCGTCGGCGAACCAGCCCAGCATGACCGGCAGCAGGGTCCGCTGGATCGCGGCGCGGCGGGAGACCCCCGTGGTCAGCGCGCTGATGTGGTTCAGCGCCCCGCCGGGGTCGGCGTAGCCGAGCGCCTCCAGCCGGGCCTTGGCCGCGGCCGTGGAGAGCCGGGCCTCCGACTCGGGCAGCCGGGCGACGGCCTGCAGCAGCGGCCGGTAGAACAGCTTCTCGTGCAGGCGCCTGGCCTCCATGGCGTGCCGGCGCCACCTGGTGGTGAACTCCCCCACCGGGTCGGCGGTCATGCCCAGGCTCCGGCCGAGGCGGCGCAGGTCGGCGTTGCCCTCGGGCACCACGTGCGTGCGGCGCAGCCGGTGCAGCTGGATCAGGTGCTCGACCTGGCGCAGGAAGGTGTACGCCTCGGCGAGGGCCTTGGCGTCGTCCCTGCCCACGTAGCCGCCGCGGGAGAGGGCGCCGAGCGCGGGGAGCGTGGCCCGCCGCCGCAGCAGCGGGTCGAGGCGGCCGTGGACGAGCTGGAGCAGCTGCACCGCGAACTCGATGTCGCGCAGCCCGCCGGGCCCGAGCTTCAGCTGACGGTCGGCCTCGCCGCCGCGGACGTGGGCCTCCACCCGGCGGCGCATGGCCTGGACGTCCTCGACGAACTTGTCGCGGGTGGCGGCCTGCCAGACCATCTCGTTCATCGCGGCCACGTACTGCTGGCCGAGTTCGGCGTCGCCCGCGACCGGCCTGGCCTTCAGCAGGGCCTGGAACTCCCAGGTCTTGGCCCAGCGCCGGTAGTAGGCGAGGTGGCTGGCGAGGGTGCGGACCAGTGGCCCGGCCTTGCCCTCGGGGCGCAGCGCCGCGTCGACCTCCCACAGCGCGCCCTCGGGGGTGCTGGTCGAGCAGGCGCGCATCATGCCCTGGGCCAGCCGGGTGGCGAGCTTGATGGCCGCGTGCTCGTCGAGGGAGCCGCCGGGTCCCTCACGCGGCTCGGCCACGAAGACGACGTCGACGTCGCTGATGTAGTTGAGCTCGCGTGCCCCGCACTTGCCCATGCCGATGACGGCGAGCCGTACCGCCCCCGCCTCGGGGTGTTCGGACCTGGCGACGGCGAGTCCCGCCTCCAGCGCGGCTCCGGCCAGGTCGGACAGCTCGGCGGTCACCCCGGGCAGCGAGACGACCCCGGTGACGTCGCGCGCGGCGAGGTGGAGCAGGCGGCCCCGGTAGGCGGCGCGCAGCGCCGACAGGGTGGCGGTGGAGGCGTCCGTGGCCCTCGGCTCGGGGTCGTCCGGCTCGGCGCCGACCGCGAGCAGCAGCTCCGCGCGGAGCTCCTCCCCGCTCGGGCGGTCCGCGTCCGGTGCCCCGCCGAGCAGGCGCCAGTGGTCCGGGTGCCTGACGACGTGGTCGCCGAGCGCGGCGCTGACGCCGAAGACGCCGAGCAGCCGCGTGCGCAGGCCGGGGTCGGCCCGGAGCGCTCCGAGCACGCTGGGATCCTGCTCGGCCAGCCGGTTCAGCGAGGTGAGCGCCAGATCGGGGTCGGCCGCGGCGACCAGCGAGGTCAGCAGGTCGATGTCACCGACGGCCTCGGGACCCAGCTCGTCGAGCAGTCGCTCGGCCCTGGCGCCGTCGGCGAAGCCGAGCCTCGCCAGGCGCCCGGCGGTCGTCTGCATCCGAGGCACGGTTTCCACCGACCCTCCATGTTCCTCGATCACAAGCACGGGTGCCCTTCCTCAGTCCCTACCCCGAGCGATCAAAGGTGCACGCTCCCCGCGGTCGCGTGGACCGCGGTTCTCCCGGCGGGTGAGCGGGATCGGCGCGATCTGCCTCCGGATCCCCACCCTGGCCCGTGTCCCGGGCGTTCGGAGCGTCGCCGCACAGGCTAATCCTGAAACTGTGCGGCGTCGTTAGCGGATTCGCACCGTAATCGCGCGGTCACGCGGTTTGGACGGCCCCGGCGACCGCGGCGAAACGCTCGGCGAGCGGCTTCCACGCGGCGACCAGGCCGTCCTCGCTCTCCTTCACCCGCGCGTTGAGCTCCTCGACCGAGTGTCCCAGGCCGGTCAGCGCGTCGGTCGAGCCGGCCGTCCAGCCGACGAAGATCTCCGGGGTGGCCTCGGGATGGAACTGCACCGCCCAGGCGTTCTCCCCCAGCCGGTAGGCCTGGTTGGGGTACGGGTCCCCGGTGGCCAGCGGCACCGCGCCCGGGGGGAGCTCCGTGATCGCGTCACGGTGGTACTGCACGGCGGGGGAGGGGCCGAGGCCGGCGAACAGCGGATCCGCTCCGGCGGCGGGCAGCGGGACGACCTCGGTCACGCCGACCTCCAGCCCGTGCTGCCCGCGCCCGACGGCACCGCCGCAGGCGAGCGCCATGAGCTGTGCCCCCAGGCAGATCCCCAGGGTCGGCACGCCCTCCTCGACACAGACGCGGATCAGGTCGCGGGTGGCCGGCAGCCAGGAACACCGCTCGTCCTCCCAGGCCGCCGCCTCGCCGCCGAGGACGATCAGCCCTGCGGCGGCCCGCTCGGGCACGGCCTCGCCCAGGTAGGGGCGGACGACCTCGCAGACGGCTCCGGCGCCGGACAGCCATCCGGCGAGGAATCCGAGTCCCGCGTCGGCCTCGTGCTCGATGACGGTGATTCTCATACGGCAATTATGGGCTTATATGGGCACAAGGCGGTCAGAGGCGGCGGGGCACGGAAGCCCTCCGCGCTTCATGTCGGCCGTGGACATTGACCTCGGGCACGGGCACCCGCCACCTTGGCATCAGCCCCGCCGGAACAGGAGGCGGGGCTCCATCAGATTCTCCCGAGGGGGCCGTCGCCTTTAGGCGACGGGGGAATCGGGAGCGGGAGGGCCGTCAAGGCCCGAGCGTGCCCTGGCCGGTCAGGTCTGCGCATGTGGGATCTCCGATCGTCGCGCATTAGATGGACGGCGCTTTTATATTGATCGTGTGACTCGTCAGGTGCGCACCTCTCCCGGCGCGGCGTACGACCTCGGATACCACGTGGTGTGGTGTCCGAAGTATCGCCGCCCGGTTCTTGGCGGGCGGGTCAAGGACCGCCTTGAGGAGTTGATTCGCGCCAAGGCCGACGAGCACGGCTGGGAGATCGTGGCGCTTGAGGTGATGCCCGACCACGTGCGCCTGTTCGTCAAGCCGCACCCGAAGAACTCTCCGTCGTACGTGGCCAACCAGTTCAAGGGCTTCACCTCCCACCACCTGCGCGCCGAGTTTGCGCACCTGCGCTCCCAACTGCCGACGCTGTGGTCGCGGTCGTACTTCGTGGCCACGACCGGCGCGGTGTCCGCCGATACCGTGCAGCGCTACATCGAGACCCAATACGAGCGCGTCCCCAAGGGGGGAGGTGCTCGTGCGCAGGTCGTTTAAGTTCCTGCTGCGTGCGACCGTCCACCAGCAGGTCGCGCTCACCGCGTACCTGGATGACCACCGCGC